>NZ_JACJSI010000121.1 GCF_014698065.1 Nostoc flagelliforme FACHB-838 | reverse complement strand
AAACTCCCCCACTCCAAAATAATCAGAGGTAGCCCCAATTGTGCAGAACTTGCTTTAGCCGAGTAAGATTTTCCTGTTCCGGGTGGGCCGATTAGTAAAATCCCCTTGGGTAAACGAAGATTGTAAGCTTTAGCCAATGAGGATAGAAGGCGCTTATAAGTTTTAAACGCTTGCTGTATCAGTTCTAAACCACCAATGGGTGTGCTTGGAGGTTGAAGGAACTGAATATTATAAATCCGTTTAAATAGGTCAATTTTGTAAGCGGACAGTTTTTCTACTAACTCATCCGGTGTAATTTCATGATTTGCGATTGCTTGTCTAATTCCATAGTCAATATCAGCCAAGTACATCCCTAAGCCGGCGATCGCCGTCGCATGAATATCGCCATGACTATAATTATTAGGTAATATTTGGGCTAAGTAACTGCTTATTTCCTCGATAGCTGGCAGTTGTTGAATGACTTTCGGAACTTCGGGGGCAATGTCAGATGACACGGTGGCGTTTGACCCTAAGAGAATCGCTGCTTTGTTAGCATTGCAATTGTACAGCTTCAGGTTAATGAGGGCTGACTTAATCCACTCGGAAGTCAGAAAGAAATCGGGGTCAGTGGTAGACTCTCCCAGCCAGGGGAATATGCCCTCCAGTATGAGAATGCCCTGTAAATCAGTGGTTTTCCAAAACCGCAGAATTTCAAAGTAATGTTCGCGCCTGCTTTTGGCGATCGCTTGATACTGGTCAACTCTTTGTAAACTTAATCCCTCCCCATTAGTAGATAACTGCTGTAGCGCATCATCCTCCAGCGTCCACAGGTAACAGTTAATATTATTGTATTGGTGGCATTCACTGGCGAGATTTGTCAAAAGTTTGACCCTCTCTTGCAATGGAGACTCGACAGCAATCAGCTTATTGTTAAGCTTAATTAATCCAAATATTTGTTTAATTAACTCATTATTCATTAGGGCTTTAGTTAAATTTCACCCCAATATTATTGATAGCTAAAACTCTTTACTAGCTACTTTAGTACTGAAAAAATCGGTACTAAAGTAGCTTGACATTTTTGCAACTATAGTTCTAATTCCTCGTGTTTTTGTTGTGAATAACGTTGTTGCAATTGATGAGAGAAATTGATTAACTGCGTATTGCAATTCCCACTTTCGCACTTGAGTTGAGTCGAGTGTGGCGGTAGTTCTTTAACAACCCGTGCCGCAGTTGATTGAGTAAAAGCTACTTTTACATGAGCAACATTACGTAATCTTTCGACAGGTAAATTTGAAGTGTCATCTGCTGCCATGTAAACTGTTCTGTTTTCTGGTATTCCTTTAAAGAGATATTCCAGCATGGCTACTGAAATGGTGTCAATGGGAGAGTCAGACAGTACGACAGTACTAGTTTGTTCGTTAGGCTTTTTCCCCAAAGTAAAGTAAAACCAGCTATCACGGCGAACAGTACCTAATTCATAACCAGAGAATGCATTAGCTGTCCCTTCTAAAAATGCTCCTTTGGTCTTTCCGTTGAGATCCCGCATCACAAAAACTACATTTGCTTTTGAGTCGGCATAAACTAGTCCCTGGTTATGTAACATTTGTACGCAATCAGAAAGTATGCCTCGTTTCTGGGTTAGGTAATGTTCTACTTGCTGCCACTGTTTTTTATCCTCAATCGGTGGAGTGAATTGCGGTACTGGTTGAGTTTGGATAATGTCAACCGCAACTTTTTGAGCATGAGCGCTCGCTGCACGTTTTGCGCCGACTTCACCAAATCGCTCCCCTAACCATGCGATCGCTTGGACTTGGTTGCATTGATTAACGTGTTTCACCAAACCAATTGCATCATTACCTTCAAAATGAGAACCGGGAGCAAGGTCGCTAAATTTAGAGCCATCTATATTATCTATATTAATGATGTGGTTTCCTCCTATCCATTCATTCCCTTTACGCCACAGTCCCAACTCCCAAGCAATATTATCCAAAGCTAAATCAGTTGACCATTCGGTAAGTTTTCGTAATTGTTGATTATCTTGCTCCAATTGCTCTATCCGCCGCCGTAATTGGTCATTCTCAAATGAGAGAGCTTTGGCTGTAGCTTCCATTTCCTGTTTACGTTGATTCGCCCTGTCTCGGTCGGCAGCTTTGGCCTTCAATTGCGCTGCACTTAGCTCATCAACTTCTAAGTCACGCCCTTCCTCCACAATGCGGTAAAAGTCTTTGATGTCCTGGTGCTGGGCTTTGCTTCCCTTGATACCCCGCTCTAGCCCAATTAGCCGCATTGTCTGGTAGTACGAATCCTGAAACTCATGAATTTTCTGCCGTCCATCAAAGAAATGATTGCACCGTAACTGCCCGTCATCATCCAAAGGTACAAAGTAAGCGTGAATATGGGGCGTGGCTTCATCTAAATGCAATTCGGCACGGACAATGCGAGATCCATATTCATCCGCTAACCACTGGTGAGTCGCTTCTAGCCATTCATCCAACTTTTGGGGTTCATAGTAACCGGCTTGAGTGGGGCAGTTGGGACGGAAATAACTGGGTGATGCACTCAACAGTAACTCCACGCAGTACACCCCATCAGTGCGAATCTTCCGCTTCTGCTCATGTTCCCCTATCTTGGCTAAGACTAAATCCTCTAGTCGTTCCTCTGGGTCGAGGCTACCGATGAACCGAATATTTTTTTGAGTGGGATCTGCATTAGGGGTTTCTCTTTCTCGTGCAGTGTGAGATGCACTCCCTGATATGTTACCCCGCTTTAATTTTTTTAATCGCGCGATCGCGTATGCCATTTTTTATATACACTAAAATTTGGAAATACAAGTTTTTGGGCTGACTGACCGAGAAACAAATATCACTCAAGTTATTGCTGTTTTTTCTCGATTTTACGCCATTTTTTCAGCCAAATCGCTCAAATGCGGAAATGGGCAAAAAACCGTAGTAAGTACGACTATTCTAAGCCGCCCCACAGCATTTCACAGGCAATTCCCCCGCTATCCCCAAGATTTCCTTAGTAGCATAGTCCCTCTTGACACAATTTTAGTCTAAGTAGAGAACATCAGACTTTCTGTGACTTGGACTAAAAAACCACGCAATAGCAAGGCTTTCGGGCTGTTTACCTGTCAACAAGTCTTGATTAATGAGAATTAATGAGATGCTCACAGAATTTTTTGAGAATTACTCAAGGTTTTCAAATCCAATTCAGAATTTTTGGGAGTTTTTGTAGTACAAAATCAACAAGCCTGTAGTACGCATTCTCAATAAGACCCAAGCTTATTGAGAATAAAAATATGGCAAAAAAGTGGCTGTAGCTGATTAATGATAAGACTTTCAAGAGAAAAAATGCAAAAAGAGTGGACGGCCAAAAGGAGAGAAAACGGCATTTCTTGTCCTTTTGGCCGTCCAAATTCATAGTATTTATTTTGACCAAAAGCGTACTGAAAAAGAAAATAAACCCGACTTAAATAGTCTAGATTCAATATTTTGAAGGAATTGCGTTATGAAGTCTAAAAAAAATGATTAAATGAACAAGTAGAAATAAAATTTAAGCACTTCAAAATTACTTCACAGATAAAAAAAGTGAAATTGAAATCCCTCAAAGCGAAAACTACTGAAACTAAATTTTAAGAAAAATAAAGTTCAGCAGTATTAAAAATAAAGTGTCATAATTTTCAATATCTGCATTACCTCTGTGAGAAGCATAAAATATGGCAGAGATAGAACAAATAAGAGTTTCGATTAAGCGCCCGAAAGATAGTTTAGATGGAAAAGTAGTTGGCTACATAAGGTCAAATCCATTTGGTTTAGAAGCAGATTATTCGCAAGTTATAACAGCAACGCTAAAAAACCACTGGCTACCTCTTGCCTTGTTTTCTTCGGGACTGAGGGGAGAAGAATTAAGGCAGATTGGCATTTGGGCAATAGGCCAGTTAGAAGCGCAAATTAGTGTAATTCGGAGAATTTGTGGGATAGTACCAGACCCGCTAGTAGTGACCTCAAATACACCAGTGCAAGCATCAGACATAGTGGCATCAGATAGTCCATCTATCTTAGGAATTATTTCCGCAGATCAGCAGATAAGCTCTACTGATGAAGAAGATGAAGACGATGACGATGACGACGACGATGGATTTCTTTCCTCGCAAAACTATCAAGAAATGACCGACATTAAGCGGATGTTTGGCTGGGACAAACCTTGAGGGGGGCTGAAGATGAATAAAAAGAATAATTCTAAAGACTACACAAAAGTTGCGATAACGATTGATTTAGGGACAAGTTCTCAGAAGGGGATAGCACAGATTTATCCAGAAAAGCTGAATCTACAGATTTAGGGATGAATTGGGTGGTGCATCAGTTTGTAGAACGTACTGCTGTTGGTTTATCAAAAGATGACTTACGCCTAATTTCAGCTTTAGCCGAAACCACGAATAACAATTTTGATGCACTGCGGTTTCTATCACGCAAAACCAGAATCGAAGAAATCAATGCTGATGTAGAGTTGTTTTGCCGGATTTTACCGATAGTTCGCAAAGAGTACTGCCGTGCTTTATGGCGCTGGTTGAGAAATATTGCCCTTATGGATGAAATCTTAGTTTGTGGTGGGACAGCATCCTTTGTACGCCAAGAGCTAACCGAACATTTTGATGGTGAAGGTATCCCCATTTGTTGGAATGGCGGAATGGAACTACCTAAATATTTAGACACAATGGGATTAGGTAATAGGATAGCCGATGCTTGGGCATCCCATATTAGCCATATCAAGTTTTTGGATCATGAATTGAGCTATGACCGCCAAGACAAATCCCTAGTTCCTGATTATTATGTTCAACCATTCAAGAGTTCTAAACCAGACATGGAGATTTGGCAAAGGAACGGTTATATCACTACAAGCCTTGGGATTTAGACTAGTTTGCATTTGTACGGCAACTATTGTTACTAATGCTGTCTGATGTTAGACAGAATGTCTGTCTAACATCGCCAAAGCGTTGAAATGCAAGGGTCTGGCTTTGAATGGTATTTCCCTGCGCTTAATCAACAATTGCTCGAGATGGTTGAGTCAAACAATAAACGCGAACAATTAACCTTAGTCAACCCCTCCGGGGAATTCAAACAATGGTCAATTAATATGTCAGAGACGACACAATTACAAGTACAAGAATTATCACGATTTGCCCAAGAGCAAGACTTCAATCAGCAATATCGTCAGTATTTTGGCGATGTCTGGGAAGAAGTCGGAGTTAGAGATATCTCCAAAATGACCATCCAAGATGCCGAGCAAACCTTGAAGGTACTAGCTGATAGTGAAGCATCTCCCCAATTCATCAAATCTCTACTAGCACAAGCAGCAATTGATGGTGCTACACCGCAGGTTTTAGAGTATTTTCTCGCAAGCGACATTGACTCAGATGGGCGGACTCTGGCTCAGGAGATTTTTCAGGATGGGACAAATCCATTGCAGCCGGATACACCCCAGCCACCACCCAAAGCACAGGTTTTATCTCCATCTCCAACTGAAGATTTGGACTGGGAAATATAGCATACATTCTCAAACTTTACTAGCAACCTGAGCTTTGATTTTTTCAGTACTCAAGTTGCTAGTTCTTTTTTGAAAGCATATTTAAACTTCTTAAGTTAGATACGAGTTCCATTTTTCAAAAAGCACACTAGGGTGTAATTGAATTATCGATTACACCTGTTCCCTCAACTAACTTCTAAACCAAGTGAGGCCATAGTATGACTATATTAGGTATTAATAGACCTTTAGATACAACCCAGGCAAAACTGTGGGATGAGCGCGATTTGTCTACAAGCGATCGCCGCCGAGAGCATCTAGAAATTCTCTTGTGCCAGAAAGTACAGATAGGTGAAGATCCTACCTTGTGTGAGAAAGTATTAGATTATCTATATTTGTCGGCATTTCAGCAGAATATCAATCGCATTACTGTTCAAAAGGAAAAAGAAAGGTCAGTATTTGCCTCCCTACAGCAAGTGATTATTACGTCTTTTGCTATTTTAGGGATGTTTGCGTTCCTTACCGCCGCTTCCAACAAGTCAGTTGTGCGCTCGTCTGGGGTAATCCCTCCAGCTATAGAACGGCAAGCCAATTAACCAAATATTCACTTTTTCGCCCAGGCAGACAACGGAAGATTAACTGAAAGTAATGTGGGCTGAAGTAGTCAGAGAACACTCGGCATTCAATTGACTGCACATATTAATCATTACAGCCTTTGCCATTTTAGGAATGATTGCCTTTTTTAACGGGGCGTTTCGCTCTGCCAAACCATCGGCTGCTGCTAACCTGCTTGCTGTTCAAGCTCGTTAAAAGGATGTTACTAAAAAGCTGAAAGCGCTGTTTAATAATGCTTTCAGCTTGTATTATCACTCGTTCTGCATCGCTCACGCCTAAAATGCTGTGTCTTTGTCGAAAGGCAAACTGTCAACATCCTCAAAGTTACGCAGGTCTTGCTCCATCTGCTGCCGACGTTGGACCTATGTTCTGCTGTCTTCAATCCTTCCTCTCATCAACCATGCACCAAAGTTAATGCCTTGTTCTACGTGTGAGGCAGACATTTTATTATAATGATCAACCTCCATTTTCTTGCGCCACTCAAGCTGTTCCAGCGCACTTTCACTAATGCCAATTTTCTGAGCATATTCTACATATTCAGGTCTGAGAGAACCATCTGGGTTAAACTCCTTTTTCTCTTGTTCAGTGAAGAAGTCGTAGGCTGTGTAGATTGGCCACGGCTCTGGATCAGTCTCATCCAGGTGCTTCCACTCGTCATACTCTTCTTTTGCCCTACGAGCATAACTATCAATTGCTCCTGGATCTTCACCTTTAGATAACATTTCTTGCCGAGCTTCACTTTTCAAGCTTCCATCTGGATTGAATTCTTTTTTATTCATATTTATCCAACGCTTAACTCTTGACATACAAACCTCTCAAAAATTTAATTAATGTTCATCAAATTTCAAATCTTATGACTCTGGAATTGAAGCATTTTGACCCTCGTTTAAATCAGTGGATCTATATAGGCGATAGCAAAAGCGACTCTCAATCAATTTTAAGTGAAAAGCTCAGTAATACTTTACTAGAATTTTACTTTCCTAACAAAGAATTCTCATTTGGACACTCAGATGAATACAGTACTGCTGAAGAATTAAAAAATCATCCAGATGGACAAATTTTATTACTGTCTTCTAAAACTCGCTTACTTTATGGAGATAAAGAATGTTTAGAAACAATTCAAAAAATTTGTCCAGATAGTAAAGACCGGGGCGCTTATGGTTCCATCTTCCTTGGGGCTTGTAAAAATGCGATTCACGAAAAGCTAAATATTTTGGTAGTAGATGATTTTACTGATAACAAGGGTGAAAATGGAGGGATATTATCGAATAATTTAGCATATAAATTAGTTGGCGATTGTTATGGGCAGATTTCAACACAACTCTATGACTTGCTAACCTTAAGAGAATCCAAGCGGATAAAAGCTATCGTGTAATTCAGCATCGATTTGGTTGGGTAGATGGAATTGGAGAAGATACTACTAAATATCGTTTTGGCAAAGGAACACTGCGACCATACAGACTAGATAGAATAAAATATGCAGATAGTAAAAATGAACCAAAAATTGATGTAATTCTTCCCGTAAGCAGTTTTAAGGGAACAGATAAAGATAGACCCAAAGGGCCTACTAAACCGCAGATTAAGCCAGGATTATATCAGCAGAATATTTGGTTAGCTGAGAAAGCACAATCTCAACAAGGTCAGATGTCTATCTCTCAACTATTGGCATCTTTTCCTCACGGGCTTAAAGATTTTGTCGAGGAACTAGAGGTACAAGCCCAAAGATTAGCCTTTATTCAAGATGATCCTAGAAACGTTGCTGCTTACTATTGCGAAAGATACGAAAAACGTAAAGAATCATTGAGCCAAAATAAATTAAAGGCATCAGACATTATCAATCAAGAAACAGATGTTAAAAACTTAGGGGCAAATGATGACTTAGATGCAGATCAGGAGTTGGATAATGATCCCGGCAAAGATGACTTGTTCATGTACAAACTCATTAAAGCTGATTTACTAGGGCATAAGCAGCTTTTAGAAACTGAGAAGGTCAAGCAAGAATTAAGCCGATTTGTCCAAAGTGAGTGGCGAGATATTGCTATTGGGAAAACCCTTACTTTTGACCGAGCAATGATTATTCCTTCCAAGGAACTCAAAAATGGTGAAATTTGTGCCCCTTGGCTGGAACTTGGAGAAAAAGTTCTTAACTTTCGTTCTCCTTTCCTCAACTCTAATGGATTGTGTGCCTCTACTAATAAACACGTTGAAGACTGCCTTGCTCCAGATGGTGAACCCTTAGAAGGCATAATTGTAGTCAATGACGAAGACCACAAGCGTATACAAGCCAGAATTACAGACTTAGAAGCACGAGGGATTGATGTTGAAGAAATAGACCCGGCAGAAACCGAATCAGAACGCCAAGCGCGAGACTACGATGGCGACTGCATTGGTGTGGCAAAAGCCAGCTTATATCCCAATTTAACAGCAGAGGCAGAGCGAAGAAATCTTCCTCAAAACGCCTATTCCCCCACAGTTAAGCTCAAAAAGCAATCATTTTATTTGGAAGATGGAAGCCAGCCCCCATTTGAAAAAATTGCTATCCACATGAGTGATAGCATCAGCGTGGGCATAATCAACAATCAAGTGACAGCACTGGAAGCATTAGAATCGGAAATTGAGGTACTTAAAACTTATGGGACTATCGAACAGCAATCAACTTATTTAGACCAAGTATCTAAGCGCTATCAAAGTTTATTTGAACAGGAACATGGCGAGAAGCCCAAACCAATTAGAGCAGAGTACATCTCCTGAAAATTAATAAAATTAACTTTTATGATTTTTCTGGTCAGACATTCAATGATCAAGATTACCGAAAACTGACTATCGAAACCTCAGCTTCTAAAAGTAGAGATGCTGTATTTTTGAATGGTGAACCCTTGGGGGTATTACATTTCAAAAAAGACAAAGACGCGCTCAGACAATTTGGGCTACTCAAAACCGGAAAACTTACACCCGCACCCACGATCCTTGAAAGTAACTTTTCTGTTATTTGCGCTCAAATTGACCCTAATACCGTTGAATATCCTCAAAAATGGACGAAGGAATTTCAGGCTCTTGGGACTCAATCAGTTAACCCTCAACAACAAGAGATGATAGATAGTAGTGCGAAAATTCTCCATCATATTAAAGAGCGTCCTACTTTTTTATTTTCGACAGAATCAAACAAAAAACTTGGAGTCATGGGCTTGGCTGTTGACAACCAGAAAGCTGAGACTGTGACTAAATGGTTAACTGCTCAAAAAGTTGAATGGCAGCAAGTACCAATAGAAGGTGTTATCAGGGAAACTAAAAAAGGTCTAGCGGTATTTAACTTAGTCAGTAGTTCAATTCCCCCCAAAACTTTGGAGAACATGACTAAGAAATTTGGGGCTGTCATTGAATCTACTCTTGAGTATCAGCAAAGAGTTAATTCCCTTGCCACACGACCACAGTTTTTGAAACCACCAGAACAAACAGCACAATCCCCACCTAACCAATCCATAACTCCATTACTCTCCATTACTCCTTCTACACCAGACATTACTAATAGTACAAAAACCGAACCTCTAGGCGTAGAGAAACTCCCGACAGTTACTATTGATGACTTGAGAAATTGGTACAATGCCGCAGATAAGTTGGGCAAACCATTGGAGTACAAAAATCGGATTGTAGAAGTAGCGAACTCGTTTAAATCAGGGCAACCACTATCTTCAAAAGCCCTCTCTGCAATGAATCAGGATACTACTCAACACCGAAGTCTTAGTCGACTGACTCAAATTGCTCAAAGGATTAGCCATGTTTTAGGAAAGCCATCACCTGATGGTTCTACTCAAGTAAGCGGGAAAGTTTATAATATTAATTTTAATTCTGACTGCAAAAATTTAACTATCACACAGAAAAACGGAGATGTAATTTTAGCGGTGGTATCAGCTAAAGTACAGGTAAATCATGTTTCAGATGACGTTATTCAAGCTTTTGAAGCGGCTAATACAAAACTTGACCAAGCTCTATCCCCAGTCCGATCTGGTGGTATGGAGTTATAAATGTGATGGCTGCGCCAACGAACTGGGCGAATGCAAAGAAGTTCTTATTAATCAGCAATACCTTGGCCAATTTCCGAGGGTGAGCTGATGTATTAACTCACTTCTCTCGAAGGCTTGGCAAAAACCATAAGTCCTAAAAATTCCTTCAAGGTTTCCTACAAAGTTTTTTAACATATTGCCTATAGTATAAAGGGTTTGAGCGCCCAAGCTGCGAAGTCAAGCTAAATGCTCATGTATGAGTCATTTTGCCATTTTTTTGTCAAAACTTTTGTAGGCTCTTATTTTGGCAAAGGTATTGATAGAGCGATCGCACAGCATGGAATGTGATCGCTCCAGTTGATTTTGGGTTAAGAGACTATTTATAAAGTAAATCAGAAGTTAGGATGTTTTATGGCTTTAGCCTAACGCACCGTGTTATGTGACGGTGCGTTAGGGGCTTAAATTATCTTTACTGCACACATGTAAAGTTGCTGCTATCAGGAGTAGCATCAGGATAGAAAGTACGAACTCCCCCATTTCTTCTGACAAACACTGTTTTAAACGTATTACCCTGATCGGTTACAGTCAAATTACAAACAGTATTAGTGGAACTAGTATTGGGGTTATTTTTATAAGCTAAAGCTGCTATAGAAAGAATTTCTTCAGCATTGAGAGTGTAGGCATAACCTTTGATAGAAGACTGAGAAGTAGAATTGCCGACTTTGACAATAGCACCAATGGTATAAATAGCATTGGGAACAACTTCTTCTCTGGATGTATTGTTATTTAGTCGTCCAGCTAAACCCTTGGATTGAAGTTCTAGATAACGACCAACAAAGTGCAACCCACCTATTGCACCTCCAGCAACAGGTTCTCCACAGAAAATATGATCAAAACCTTCTGCATTAAACCAAACATTAGTCAAGTCAGCTAAGAAATCAGCATCAGAAGTGCGCCCCAAAACTAGATAGCCTCCTACATACTGCTTAACATTTGCTAAAACAGTAGGGTTATTTGTCATCATCGACTGGAAGTTAGAACGGCTGACAACTGTACCAGGTTGTCCACAAAGATCGGTAACTGCGGTGTCAAAAGCATTCAGAGTTGGAGCAGTAGGAGTAACATCCGCTGGGCTGCCGTATGCTAGTCCAGATACAGGATTGTTTATACTATCAAAGAATGGCACAGAACCAGCAGGTAGAGAGGGGGAACCAGAAGATCCATAATCGGTAATTACAATATCATCAATATTAGTTCTATTAGAAGTTCCATCTGTCTTGCGGATTTCGCAACGAACTGTGCCAGAAAGATTAGGTGTAAAAGTTGCTGTTTGAAGTGATGTAGAACTAGTTGTAACTGTTGAACCTACTGCTGTCCAAGACGTTCCGCTTGTAGTAGAACACCACAATCCCCATGTGGTGCTAGCATCACTACCATATTTAGCATGTTTGATTGTAACTGTGCCAGCGCCTGTAGTGCGATTGAATTTCATCGTCACCTTGCCATTATTACGAATGCGAGTAGATTGCAACCCGCTTTTGACATCACTGGAAGTGTTGCCAATCAGAGCATCATTCAAATTCCAAACGCCTGTACTAAGGGTAACATCAGCCACAGCATAAGCTCCCTTCTGACCAGACTCAAACTCTTCTGAAGTTGTGGCGCTAATTGCTCGTAAGGAAGAAATTGAAAGTAGAAAGACCGCTCCTCCTGCTACCTTCAATGGAAATGCTAATTTTAACATAATCAACAAAGTTAAATACTCAACTAACTACTAATTTAAAGTAGGTTGATTATCTATTGATTAAGCTATTCTTAAAACTATAATATTAAATATAAAATTTTAACTCATTAAGTAATTTTATTTACTGAATTTATATAAACTAGAGCCAGTACTTTGCAAGTAAAGAGAATGCACCTATTTCTAAATTGAAATCTTCTCTATAATTAACAGTTTTATAATTAAGATTAAGTTGATTTAAGAACTACTGCTAAAATCATTTTACAAATATCCACCCAAGGTTTATTCTCTTGTGCTAAGTTCAGACTAGCTACTAAAACTCAACGGTATCCAAATAATTGTTAAATTCAAATAAACTATTCAAAACTAGGGTTACCAGCAGCCACTGACCAGGAACGTTATGCCAATATTTGAAGCAGGGCGGCCGCATCATGTCAATAAGCATACTTTATTGAGAATAGATTTAAAATCAATGTCATTAAGTTTTGCTTATTGCGAAAGTTTTAGGCGATCGCTTTGGGGCTTAAAAAATAATCAAGCTCGAAATCCTGATTTTTTCGTTGGTTCTTAACCTTCGTTGTGATCAAGAGTAATTTAGATGCGTTTGCCCTGATATTTGAAGAGTCAAGAATTAATAGATGATTGAAATTGTTGAAGCAGACCTTAGTATGCCTGCTCAGGCGGAGGCTATGGTTCAATTAATGGATGAGTATGCGCTCGACCCGATGGGTGGTGGTAAAGGTCTGTCTGACTATGTTAAAGCAAATATAAGAGCAGAGCTTGCAAAAAGATTTGCGGCTCATGTTATTCTTGCCTTTGTCGATGCCGAACCCGCAGGGCTTGTTGTCTGCTTGGAAGGATTCTCTACCTTCGCGTGCAAGCCATTACTTAATATTCACGATGTCATTGTTGCTTTACCCTACCGTGGTAGAGGTTTGTCCAAACTGCTGCTACAGAAAGCGGAGGAAATCGCACTCGATTTGGGCTGCTGCAAACTCACGCTAGAGGTACTGGAAGGAAACCATGTTGCTCAGTTAGAATACAATGCGTGCGGATGCCGAATCATCGTAATTTTTAATCAGGCGGGAAGTGTTGTTAAAACCACGCTTACCCAAAAACTGGAATACCACAAAAGTACAATTGGGTCATCGTGTTCTGCTCATTGACATCGACCCTTAACCCAGGTTAGTGCTTCTGATACGCAACAACCAGTAAAAAGACAAATCCTTTTCCAGAGTGCGATGGTATAATTCCCCATGCCCAGGCGATTGCGTGTACTGAGAAACCTTTCAGAAATAATCGCTTCAATTCGTCTTAAGTTAGTATCTTTCTTGTCCGTTTTGGCACGGCTATGCCAAATATGCTAAATACAAAGGTAAGACAACTGCCAATGCTCGATTACGTCAGTGCAGGAATCGCGTTTTACATAACAATGCTTCCCGTACAAGAGTGGATACTAGAATTCCGCCTTGGTTATCTCGGTCGCTACTGGAGCTTGATAAGCGTTGTGGGCTTATTAATTGGCTCTTTGCTCTGTGCGCTGATATTTGTGCCATTAATTATTAACATGATACTAAATCCGTTCAAATATCCAGATAATGCTGTGATGAATGCGATTGCTGCGGTGATTTTTGGTGCAATACTCTGGCTGAGACAGTGGCTAATTCTCCGCCAGACTGAGATGACACCGAGAATTTTTGCGCTCATCAATACAGTAGTTGGAATTTCTGTCTTTTCTGTGCTGGTATGGTTTAATCAAAAAAGTTTGCAGTGGAGTGGTAGCCCGATTGAAGGCTTAATACCGGACTTATCTTTCTAGTGGGTGGTACAGTTACCGGAGCGGTGACGGGCAAGGCTTTAGATTTTTACTGTGGACGAGTTGAACAGGGATTAATCAGACTTGAGAGGGAGAGGGTAGAGCAAGAAACCCAAGAGCGAGAAAGGCTTTTGAAAGAAAGAATTGAGAAGGAGGAATTAGCGCAAGAACGCTTAGAAGATAGGGTAGGCAGTGTGAACTTCTCGTTTCCCTTGGTTATAACGAGAATACAAAGTCGTACCATTGCCAAAGTCTAAAATGGTTAATTTTTTGGGTAGTGGATGCCCAAACAATGCACCCATACCCTCTAGTACGACTTTCAGGACTTCTACTTTCACGTCTGATTGCTTGCCAGCAAGTATTGGCTGATATTCTCCATTGAGTACTTTTTGTAGTTCTGATGCCAAAGCAACATCATGTAAACTGACGACTAATTTTAAGTGCCAAGCCTTACGGTGTGGTAGATGTGCCAATGCACCCAATAAAGTCAACAAGGCATTATTGACTTTATTTTCATTATTGTCTGTGTTGCGGTCAAAATAATTTCCTGTACGGTAAGCTGACTCTCCAACTGTGTAAGCAGTACCGTTAAAAACTACACGCCCTGGCACATCTTCCATCTCGGCATTGGTTATATAGCTGGGGACACGAACTACTTCAAAGCCATCGACTAAAAGTTTAAGGCTTCCGTAACCGTTATCGAAACCCGCAGGAAAAATTTTTTGTAAGGTGTGAATGTTTGACATCTGGTCCAAGTAATACACTTTAATTTGTGAAAATTATCTGTTCAAATGATTTGGCAGAGCAAGAGAAAGAAGAATAACATAACTACCCCTTTTTTCTCCAGCCTCAAGAGCTAATCATAACCCCTTGGGGGCTAAATGGGGCACAAAATGTCAATCAGTCAAGTGTACCCCATTTAGTACCTATATGTACCCTATATAGGAGTCAAAATCTCATCAAAGTCCTGACCTATTTTTGGGGTACATATAACACCCATTTGGCCCCCAACAAGATTTTTTGAAATCTTTTTTATCAACGTAGCAGAAATTAAATTAGATGGTTGGCTGTTTGATTTATACTTCAATGCCTCTGTAAGATGTTCAGGGTGATAAGCGTGGTCTAGCAGGATCGTGATTTTGGGAGTAGCGACGGGTTTCGACTGGAAATAAGCGATGTTGAGAGTTAATATCTCAATTAAACCTGCATCATCCGAGACATTCGCAGGGGTGCAGTGCGTAAAGAAGGGAAGGTTGGAGTAGCTAAAAAATATTGCTGGAATAACCTATAACTGCTGGATTTGACTCAATAAGGGGCAACTGATCTACAACAAATGGGAGTGGAAAAGTTTAACCTTTGTAATTGGCTAGTCCAATGCTATGTTCCTTTTTTTCTGATATCTTCCCCCAGTTACACCTCAAAGATGTTATTGGTGGGCTACTGGTAGGTGCTAGAACAGTAGTAATTAGCGAATCTTAGAGCTTGTCACGAAACAACCTTCCTTCTTTTTAGTTAGAAATGCTTTCTCAGTAAGCTTTTTAGATGGCAAATTGTAAAAGTTGTTTTTTGACAGGCTCTTAGAGCAGAAGAAATTAACCTTAGCCATATACAAGGTTATGAAACTAATGTTAGTTTCATAACCTTGTATATTATGTCTCAAGTTGCCACTATCAAAGATTTGAGTTTTAAAAGACATTGTAATGAAAAAGAAAACAGTTAAAAAGCAGATCCGGCTAACAATTGCTAGTAATGCAGGCGGATCAGGTAAAACCACGGTAGCAACCCATTTAGCATATGCTGTAGGTGCCAAAGGTTACAAAGTTACCCTAATAGAACTCGATCAAAACGGCTCACTATGTATTTTTGCAAGGCTTGCACCAGCATCAATGGAGCAGTCTCTAGCTGCTGTCTTCAAAAAAACATTTACAGGTGACTACCCACTTGTTCCACTTTGGACAGAACATCTTCCCACGGTGACGGCTATTCAAGGAGGAAAATTTCTCGAAGAAAGCATTGCAGAAATATATAACTATAATCGCCGTCACTACACACTGAAAGATAGATTAGAAGATTTTCCCTTAAATAGCGATTTGATTATTTTTGATACTCCTGCTTCCTTAGAGCCTATGGGTTTGATTGCACTAGCAGCTTCTACACATGTGCTTGTTCCTATCAAACCAGAATATAAAGATACAGGAGCTTTCGCAGGTTTTTTAGATTGGTTCTATAGTAAAGTAGACGATTTGAGATTGAAACCTCAACCTGAAATATTAGGGTTTGTACCTACACGAGTAGATTTATATGGCGTTGGGGCACATAGAGATATTTTAGGTTTAGACAAAAAAGGCAACCTCAGAACTGATATTGAGCCTGAGAGAACTCTTCCCTTTCTAATTAAACAGATGGGAATCCGATGTTTTCCCTATATTCGAGAATCTAATTACTACCTTAAAGCTAGCGGTTCTGGATTACCCTTAAATTTATATCGACCTGGTTATGATGCTAGTGAAGACTTTAAACCTATTGTGACTAGTTTAATTAAATTGATGACAGAGGAACTGTAATGCCAAGTAAAAAACCTATAGAAATTAGTCAACTGTTTGGGCAAGCAGGTCAGTCTCAGCAAATTCACCAACTTAAAAGTCAGATAGAGAAACTCGAAGTAGAAATTATACAGCTGCGAACAAATGTATTTAGTTCAGAAGAAAAAACTACATTAGAACAACAAATTGAGCAACTCACTAATCAACTGGCTACTCAAGGAGGGATACATGAAATTGCAGTAAATCTTATAGATCCCGATCCGGCTCAACCGAGACAAACCTTTCCTCAATTAGTAATCCAAGAACGAGCAGAAAGTCTGCGTCGGCAAGGTCAGCAAAACCCAATAGTGCTTATTCCACAACTTGATGGACGCTACAAAATATTTGATGGAGAACTCAGATGGAGGTCAGCTCCATTTGCTGGAATGACAAAACTGAAAGCTGTCTTTCTACCTAAAGAAGAAACTTCAGATGAAGTCGTAGTTTTTGAGGGTCAACTGGTAAGTAGTATTCACTCCCAAAAACTTCATGACCTTGACTTAGCAACTGCTCTTATTCGATTAATTATTTATAAGTATCCCGATCTGAGCGGGCGAGAAGACGAGATTCCAAAGTTTTTGAATGCTTTCATTAACCGACTAGTCCGCAGCAAGAAGCTTCAATATCTCGCACTGATTAAAGATTCTGATTTGATGACACAGCAAGAATGGCTAGAAACATCTGATTTCAAGGAACATGAGGAACATGAGATTGTCTCAGTTTTGTTAGGACTACAGCTCAATCCGGTATCGATTAATAACAATATCTTTCCTCTTCTTAAAGTGCCGGAAGACCTCAAAACTGTCATTCGCTCTGAAGGGTTAGAAACCAGCAAAGTAAGAGAACTCAATAAATTATCCTCTGAACAGATGAAGATTGATGAATCTAAAGCTTTGATGATTCGTACTCAGGTAACTAATCGAGTCATCGAAGAAAAACTATCATTGAGCCAAACTAAAACACTAGTTAAGCAAACCCTAGAGCAGTATAGTACTTCTAATTCTAAAGCCAAGCAGAACAAACAGATGGACAAAACTATTAAGGATATCCAGTCAATAAATTTAAAAATATTAGAACAGACACGACTTATTAAACTACGCCAAGTCCTTCAAGAAAAGCTCGATGAGATTAAAACCCTGATGTAGTAAGCAGTTTTTGTAATATAGTTATCCCCGACAAAGTGAGTTACCAATTCAAGGTGTCATCTACTTTGTTCTAAACGTTTTTGCTCACCTCGTTGATAATAGATATAAGCAGGATCGCTTTACTGCGAAAGCTACTGCCCTCTTCAAGCACCCAAATATTCAGTAGTCTCACTTAAGAAAAGGAAACCTAGAGCTATTACATATAGGAGTGATGAAGGGAAATTAGGATAAGTTGTAGATGACACTAATGTTGGGTATGCTATATAGTATTTATGTACTATAATGGCTCCACTCCCAGTATTATAATGATGTGTGGCATCTGATCATAAGCAATGTCCACTCCCCCTAATCTTTCCCCTCAACAAGTAAGCGCCTTTCCTGAACACGAAACAATCACCGGAGTCGTAGAACGCCTAACTTTTTACTCTGCTGAATCGGGTTACACTGTGGCAAGGCTGACCCGTCCCCGTAGCACCGAACTCACAACAATCGTCGGCAACTTCGCAAATATTCAACCCGGTCAAACTCTACAACTTACGGGTTTTTGGCGTGACCATCCCCAGTTTGGGCCACAGTTCCAAGTCATCAATTATCAAGAGACCAAACCAGCCACTCTCACTGGAATTGAGAAATACTTAGGTAGTGGGCTGATTAAAGGCGTGGGCCCAGTCACAGCCCCAGGTATTTCGCCAAGCCCAACAGAGCGCAATCATCTCTGCTGCTCACCAAATTAATCGAGGAATTTATCCCACAATCGAGCCAATCTCTGACAATCCTGTGTCTGATTGTCTGTGGCATGGCGGAGGTCATCAGCCTGAACATGGAGTGCAAGCAATCTGCGAATTGATTACAGACTTGCTCCCCGGCTTAGGTTTTAATCCTGCCACTGATGTCCAAGTGCTATGCCCGATGACACGGGGAGTAATCGGGACTCGTAACCTGAACACAGTATTGCAGCAATTGATCAACCCACCCGCCCCCGACAAGGTGGAGATTAACAGAGGTGGGAATTTGTTACGCGAGGGCGATGTCTGCGACAAGCCGCTAAGAGCGTCTACGCATCATCCAGTTGACCAACGACTACAACCGAGAAGTCTTCAACGGCGACTTAGGAATTATCCTCGCCATTGATACTGTAGAGCAGGAAGTTACAGTACTGTATGGTGAGCGGACTGTGGTTTACGATTACGCTGACCTTAATGAAATTGCCCTTGCGTGGTGCGTGACTATTCATAAAAGTCAGGGGTCAGAATATCCGGTGGTGATTCTGCCAATCTATATGCAGCATTATATGATGTTGACTCGGAACCTGTTTTACACTGGGCTTACCCGTGCCAAGAAGTTAGCGATCGTAGTTGGCGCAAAAAAAGCGATATCTCTGGCGGTGCGCTCTACTGATGACCAAAAGCGCTACACAAGGTTAAAGCAGAGGTTACTTCAGGCAGGACTGAATTGTTAAAAATAAAAAAGTTTATTGAATTATTTGACTTATACTTTTAAATCCCCTGGTAAAAAAAAAGCGTTGATTTTGTATGTCCAGCCTGAGTTCCGACATGGTTCGCATCTATTTACAAGAAATTGGTCAGTATCCTTTATTAAAGCCAGAGGAAGAAATTGCTTATGGTAGGCAGGTACAAGAAATGATTGGCATTGAGAAATCTAAAAATGAACTTACCCAACAGCTAGACCGTGAACCAACAATGACAGAATTAGCCAACGCTGTTGAAAAAACCGAAGCACAGATCCGAGCAGTAGTACACCTTGGTCAAAAAGCTAAACAGAAAATGGTGATAGCTAACCTGCGATTGGTAGTATCTGTTGCCAAGAAATATCAGAACCGCAATTTGGAATTTCTAGATTTGATCCAA
>NZ_JACJSI010000120.1 GCF_014698065.1 Nostoc flagelliforme FACHB-838 | reverse complement strand
TTCTGATTGCTTTATATGCTGCCCCATTTTCTCCACCAGTTGTTTGATGCTGGCTGGAGTCTTTTCCCAATCTGAGTCGGAAATTTCAATTCCGTAGGCGAGGCAGTTTTCATCCATGCCTCTTAATCTACCATCTCAGTAACCCATTTTTGACTGTAGCGTTTCTTATCCTGTGAACGGTTACTACAATTGTTGTAAATGCTAAAGGTTTTGATGGAAGATTATATTTTTTAAATTCTTTAAATAAGACTTATTTTGCCAGTTATGTAAACGAAAAGAAAGAGTTTATATATGCAATAAAAGAAAACGGAGATAATATATATTTATCTTTGAAAAATGATTTAAGTACAGGTCTTGGTAATTGGGATTATGTTGTACAAATTAATAAAGCAGATTACGATAAACTACAATAAAAATATCAGATAGTTCAGATAATTAACCAAAAATTAAGGGTATGTTTTGAGCATACGCTTGGATTTTAGTTATGAAAAGTTGTCAGCTTTCCAATTTCTCTGTCAGCAGCACGAATATTAATTATTCTGGCTTTCTATCATTAGGCGAACTGCCAGAGCGCAGATGTCCAGCGCCGGAATACCTTTGAGAACTATTCAAGAAATCTCTGGTCACAGTGACCTGGGGACGTTGCAGCGATATCTAGAGGTCACGCCAGAGCAAAAGCGAAAAGCTGTTTCGGTGATTGGGTTTTAGTAAACAGGGCTAGTTTGGAAAGTCAGAAACCTTAGTAAAGTTGAAGGGAAAATCAACTCCATTAGCGGAAGCACCATTTCCAATAGTCCACACGCTTAAATGACCTCCTATTCGTAACCCTCTTTGAGAAATCCAGCCATCGTAGAATTGAAATGGAATGCTGCTATTAGCAGGTATACGTACAAATACAATACGGCGTGTAGAAGGTATATAAAACCCTTCAATTCTTACTGGTGATGTTGTACCATTGTCAATCATTGTACCGGAAATCACATTGTTTGCTGTTTGTGTAATTCGGAGAGTAATCGAAGTGTCATCGCCTACTCCACTCCACCGCCCTGTAATGTTACCTGGGGTAGCGCTTTGTGAAAGGGCAACATTCGGTAATAGCATCGTCATACCACCTAGCATGATGCCTGCTGTCAAAGCAACTTTCGTTTTAGGACTTGCTTTCATAAACTTTCACACCTGTATATTATTTTTTCAATTAAGTCAGTATTAAAGTTATTGGGAATTAAGCCAAAAAATGTCTATAACTCAGTCATGGCATACATTTCATCTGTTAGGAACCAAAATACATGGAACCTTTGTTTACAAGCATCTCAGAGGCTGTTTGAAAAGTCAAGTATTATGTAAAAAAGCTCTCTCAGTGTAAGCTGCGAATAGCAAAATCACAGCAATGAAAGAGCGACATGAGTAAAGCATACCCCAGTAACCTGACACACGCCCAATATGAATTGATCAGTGATATGATTCCAGAACCTAAAAGGGGTGGTCGTCCGCGTGAAGTGGATATTTGGGAAGTCTTGAACGCCATTTTTTATGTCTTGGTTGAGGGAGTCAGATGGCGCTCGTTACCTGGAGACTTTCCTCCTTGGCAAACAGTGTACACATATTTTCGTGACTGGCGTAAAGACGGGACGTGGTTGAACATCCACGATAGTCTACGAGACTGGACTCGGATTGATATTGAGCGCCATCGAAGTCCATCGGAGGCAATCATCGATAGTCAAAGTGTGAAAACTGCTGCAATGGTACACGAAGGCGTAGGCTACGATGCAGGAAAGAAAATCAAAGGGCGTAAGCGATTTCTAACGGTCGATACCTTGGGGTTAGTGTTGCGGGTATTGGTTACGGCTGCCAATGCAGGTGAGCGTTCTGGGGGTAAAAAAGTTCTTAAAAGAGTCAAACAATCTAAAAAGCAAGTATCTCGATTGACAACGATCTGGGTCGATGGTGGCTTTGATGGGGAACCGTTTATGCAGTGGGTAATGAATTTTTGCCGTTGAATTGTGCAGGTAGTTCTACGACCAGAACAAACTAAGGGCTTTACTGTACTTAAAAAACGTTGGGTCGTTGAACGGACTTTTGGTTGGTTGATGGGATGTCGGCGATTGGTCAGAGACTATGAATTATTGCCCCAAACATCAGAGACTTTTCTCTACCTTGCCATGATCCGTATCATGGTGAGGCGGCTAGCATAATATTTGACTGTTCAAAACTTTTCAAACAGCCTCTCAGCGATTTTTTACGTTATTTCCCAACAATTATATTGTACAACGAAGTCATTTATCTCATAAGCACCAGCAACTTAAATTAATAATAGACTTGTCCGAAAACTGCAAAGCCAGACGTTCAAAGCTTTGAGGCAAAACTTTGATAGTTGCGTAAAAACGTAGCGATCAGGCTTTGAGATAGTTACTGTTAGTTTAAAGGCATAAAACTTAACTCCTATTTTTTATAATTTCTTGGCTATTCTTAGTAGCTAAGTTGGCAGAAATAAGCTACCAATTCTTAATCTAACTAATCCACAAACTGTTAAAAAATCTGCTCAGAAGTGTCAATTCTTAGTCGAAATCTTTGTGAAGCAACCCGAAATATTTTCAGTAGTCTAATTAAATGCTCAATAAATATCCGATTACTGGACAAAACTTTATTTTCATATTTTTGCTGTTGAGTTAATTCTCGTTTTGGTTTCCTAAGTTAATATTTCTGACAAGTCTAATGCTAATAATTTTTTGAGAAGACTAAGCAGATTTCTGGTACTTTGTCAGCCCCGACCTCTCAAGAAGGTTATGCTGTCGCACCCCGATTAAACTCTTGTTATACCTGGATTCTGACACACCTTGGTAAGCAATTAATTACTCAGTTTCTTAATACTGTAGAACTCCAGCACTTCAATAAAAGGCCATTCACTAAATTTGCAATCCGCCACAGTGCGATTACTACAGTTTTGGATCTCAATAATGTCATCCTGTTAACTCCACTTATGAAGCTTTAGTTTTTACATTCATTTTTTCTTTGCGCCATTTGTCCACACTTTTTTTAACTGCCTCTATTTCTACAAAATCCACTTGGACGGTTGCGGCTTCAAATTCCACCCCCAAAGCAGTGCTGACTTCGAGGATTTCTACAAAACTGGCACATTGATAATCTGTATCCTCATACTCATAAACTCTTTGTTCATCAATTCCCAATCTATCAGCTAATTCTTGCTGACTAATTTTGGCTGCTAAACGAGCTTTGATTAAAGCATTTGGCAATTTATTTAAAGAATCAACTTGAATTTTTAAAGGCTTGCTAGTATCGCAATTAATAAGTCTTTCGTATTCGGCAATTTCTAACTTTAACTCGTCAACTTGACTCTGGTATGAGTCTCGGTGCAGCTTCCACCGTTCTGGTTCTGCCTTCAATTGTTCATTGCTATCTAATTCCGCTATAGACTGTTCAAAGCGTTGCAACCAATTTAAGGAATTTTGATACTGTTGCTCGTTTTTGATCATCATGGTTTCCACCTTTGTAAATCTATAGCAATAATTCCTTTGCGCGTATTGGTTCTGGTATCAAATTGAAAAAAATCTATGTAGGCTGTACCGGAATCATTAGCTGGATAATTTGACGGAAAGATTTCACCCTTGTACTTAATTTTTTGTTCAGCACGCCGCAGCGCAAAATTAAATAAAGCAGGAGCAATAGATTCTAGGTAATTTATATCAACTCCATTGTCCTCCCAACAAGCATCAAAGTCTCCAGGCTTTTGTTTGCTGGTGACGAAACTACCATCAATATAAATAGTTCTACAGCCTGCTGCTTTTAATTGCATCATTGCTAGTTCTAAACCATCTACCATGCGCTGTCTAGTTAAATTTGTACCAAATATTTCTTTAAATTCATCCCATTCTGCCCAATGCACCCCTGGTGGTAAATTACCACTTTCGTCAAATTCTGGAATCATTCCTCACACCCTAACACAGCTTTATTATCCAGTTAGAAGTGTCCCATAATTATTTAAAAATCTCAGTTAAAAGCCAAACCCCGCACAAGGGTTAAAGTGATTAAGGAGTAGTGAGGCAGAAGGTGATCGCCCAAGGAGGACTAGGAGCAGTAGCAACCGAAGCTTACCTTTTCTTTGTCAGCGTCTCCAATTGTGCAAGTAGTTTTTCTATTTGCTTGCGCTTCTTCGGGTCTGACCAAATGCGCGATTTTCTTAGTTTGGTAGTCGCAGCAGTAAAACGTTCTTTGTAATTGTTCGACTCGGTGTTAGAGGTAGATGC
The DNA here is from genome assembly GCF_014698065.1 of Nostoc flagelliforme FACHB-838. GTDB lineage: Bacteria > Cyanobacteriota > Cyanobacteriia > Cyanobacteriales > Nostocaceae > Nostoc > Nostoc flagelliforme_B. The sequence continues at coordinate 15,071 of NZ_JACJSI010000120.1, read as the reverse complement.
TGCGGCTTTCTTCTCACTAATGCGCTGTCTAATTTCGCTTAAAGACCAGTTGTTAGCAATAGCTTGTTCTAAAAACTCAACACGCTCATCTAATTTCTGAATCTGGGCGATCGCTCTAGCTTTGGTGTACTCAAGTGAGCCTTCCCTTAGCGCATCAAGGATATCTTCTGGGAGGTTGAGCAAGGGTAGACGGTTCTTAACGAAAGATTCCCAGGTCATTAACCCTAAGCCTTCAAACACAGATTCAACGATTTTGAGGTCTTGGTTTACAGCAGGCTCATGATTAAGGGTTGAATCATCCGTTTCGGTTTCGCCCATAACGTTATGGGTAGATAGCTCAATATCGCCTTCATCGTCGCTGATAGCGTTATTGGTAGAATCAGTTTCAACTCCGCCCATAACGTTATGGGTAGGTTCATCACTATCAACAACGGGAGCGCCCATAACGTTATGGGTAGCTGTAGATGCTTTGTTCTGTAGACGTTGTAGACGATACAGTAATGGGGGCATCTCCTCAACACTTCGACCTAGTTTGAGAGACAGCAGTTGCAGGATACCTTCAGTTTCTTCAACTGGGTTGAGGTCTTCTCGAAGTAAGTTTTCTATAAGTGCAAATTGAAAAGCGGCGTTATCGTCTAATTGTCTGATGACAACGGGAACTTCTTTTAACCCAATCCCTTGGGCAGCACGATAGCGCCGCTCTCCTGCTACTAATTCGTGTTTTTCTCCATCAAGGGGACGTACTAAAATGGGTTGGAGAATGCCATGCTGTTTGATGGATTCAGTTAACTGCTTTAATGCTTCTGAGTCAAAATAACGGCGCGGTTGTGTGGCAGGCAGAACAATCTGGTCTAACGGCATGGATTGGGGAGAACCAGCATTTGATACGCCTGTAGTGTCCCAAGGTACATCAATTTTGCTTTTGAGAGGTTGGCTTGCTTTATTAGTGCGTCTCATTTCAATGATTCTAAACTAACGGCTATTTTTTTCAAGATGGCGACAGATGGGTGCTTTGGTTCGTAAACTGCAAGGGGCATTCGTTCCTCTGAAGCATCAACAAAAGCAGTAGAGCGAGGAATCGGGGCAAAGACAGTTCCGGCGCTTGCTAGCTGTTCGGTGATGGCTGCTAAGGTGCGAGTGTCCTGAGAGTTACGGGCATCGTATTTTGTCGGCACAAATCCGGCTATTTGCAATTTGCGGTTTGGTTTATTACGTACTGTAGCAACCGTTTTTAGTAATTCGCCTGTTCCCTCAAAGGCTTTGAAATGGGTTTCTAGGGGAACGAGAACATGGGTAGCAGCTACAAGGGAGATGTAACTTAGTAGCCCTAAGCTGGGAGGGCAATCTATGAGGATGAAATCGTAATTCTCTTGGATTGGCTCGATGGCTTCTTTCAAGCGGAAATCGCGCATGGAAGCACTAATCAATTGCATTTCTGCCGTAGAAAGAGAGATGTTAGCAGGGGCTAAATCCATGCCGTGAATCCCCTCATGAATTGGCAGAGGTTGTTCATCCACAATGGCATTGTTGACAGTTTGCTCTATGTCTCTTGGAACCAAGCCCATAAAGATAGTCAAGCTGGCTTGGGGATCTATGTCGATGAGCAGAACGCGATGACCCAATTGCGCTATTTGGTAGCCCAGGTTTTGGGTAAGGGTGGTTTTGGCAACACCTCCCGCCTGATTAAAAACTGCGATGATTCGGCTCATAAGTGAGTTGGTTTACCTGCACCGTTACACCCTAAGATAACGGTAATCTGCCAATTGGTAATGTTTATTTTTGTTCGTCGCTGCTATTTTATTTGAAAATGCGATCATTATATTAGGTTATAGCCGATTTAATTAGGCAAGGACGCTGGACTTGCGGGGAGGATGGTGTGCGTGATGATTTCGTTCCCTCAAGTCGATAAACTTCCAAAACTTACCTTGGTCGAAATCCAGCAGTATTTAGAAAGTGGCTTGAAGGTGGAACATACCCCCAAAACCCAAAACCTTTATTTTCGCCGGATACGTCAAGTCGGCTAAATCCAATAGATTTGGGTAAAAGTAAGATTTTTGACTAGAAGCTTTATCAGACAAGCTTTTCGAGAGTAAAGTGGCGGCAAATGTCAGGCTCACTGATCTCACCCCTAAAGGGCTAAAGGGCTAAAGTATAAATGGCTACCGATTAATCCTCCCAACAGAGCAGACAACACGAAAACCAAACTCCTTGTGAACATCGTCGCGCTCCGTCCCCTCGAAGACGTTGCGGGACGCGGAACGGCAGTGCAGAGGATAGTTGTACCAGGAACCGCCCCGCAGCACGACTCTTCCTTCCGCATGAGTCGAGCGAAGCGGCAACGAGTTTGTCGGTTCATTAGGAGAAACGTTTCTCCTTTCACTAAATGTTTGAGAAATCGAGAATACTACTCTCTTGTGTTTTTTAGCCTCTTAATCAGGAATTGACTGGCGTTCACCAGCATGGGAAAAGGAATTGAATTATATTGCCTCAAACAACAAATGCGCCTAACGGCTCAGACGCGAAAACTATATTTTCAATATTCAAGGCGGTTAGGGTATAACCATCACGTACAAAAGTTGAACTTCCGTTGCTGTTTTGAATGCTGTAATTGTTAGAGGAGCCAAGTAATATCAAAGTATCAAAGCCCTGACCACCATCAAGTGTGGCATTGCCATAGCCAACATCGTATATATCATTTCCTTTTCCCCCAGCAATGAGAATATTGCTAATAGAGCCACCTTGATTTGCACTCTCAATGGAATTGCCATCTGCATCAAGACCGTCTACCTTCCTTGACTTGAAGTAATCATTACCAATGCCGCCATCGATTCCGATGATAGTTGCACTTCCGCCTTGTATTCCCACATTAGTTCCATAGCCAAATATCTTATCGTTACCTTTGCCCCCATCAATCTTTCCAGACAGATTGTTAATTCCAACTCCGAAGCTGCTGGAGATGCCAATACCAATAATGGAATCGTCACCATCGCCGCCATCGATAGTACCCTTGATGAAATCCTCATCTTCTTCATTAAGAAAGTTACTATTGTCAATTCCATAACCGATGACTTCGCCAACGTCAATGCCAGTACCTATGATCAAATCATTTCCGTTTCCGCCACTAATGTTGCTGCCTATGTTGGTAATGCCAATTGCTTGACTGGCAGTGGTACTACCGATAATAGAATCATCCCCATCCCCGGCTTTGATAGCGGCCCCAATAAAGACATTAATACCGCGTCCAGCGTTGCTTTTGTTACTAATGCCAGTACCGATAATGGAATCATTTCCTTTCCCAGCATCGATAAGAGTACCATTATTAAGGTAGATGCCAATTCCAACGTTGCCGTCGTTAATCTCGCAAATACCACTTCCAATAATTTTATCGTCTCCATCCCCGGTGTTAATAACACCATTACCTGTGTTGAAGATTCCAATATCAGACAAACCGCCAGTAGCTATACCGATGATCGAATCATCTCCGCTCCCAGTCGTAATTATGCCGGAGAAGTTTTCAATACCAATTAAACTACTAATGTTTCCTGGGGAAAGGTTGGTTCTACTAGCAATACCCCTAATTTTGTCGTCTCCGTTCCCGCTTTTAATGATGCCACGGTTGGAGATACCTGTAGCGCTACCGACAGTTGAACTGAGCGTCCCAGTACCAGTGATAGTATCGTTTCCTGAATAAGTGTCAATAATCCCCTCATTTAAAACTTGAATACCAATAGCCAAAGTATCAGCCTTCTCTTTCCCTACAACAGTGTCGGCTCTGCAAGTACCAATTACATTAGGGGGAACTATAAGTTTAACCACAGTAGTTAGTCTCCTCAATTCTGAATAGGAAATTGGTGTTTCGGTTGTTAGCTATGCGTCTACTTACCTTGGGTAGAAAATTTTATTACTTAACACTTATCAGCAATTAAGTATTAGTACAATATGTCTCAAGAAATATATTGTATAAATATCCACTACGGATCGGTTGATGGGACAATAGAGATGGAAACATTAGCTCAATACTTTTCCACTCTGCCAGCCCCGACTGAGCTAAGGAAGCTTCGCAGCCCTGGCAGCCCTAAACCTTTACTACAAGCGATTGACAGCCTTTATAAAAAAGCTATTTCTTACCTCATTTTCTATCGCTTGCCAGTTGTAGCAAAGCGATGACTGAGCGCTGCTCCCGTATCTAGTTGGCCCCACCAAGGATTTTGTACAGCGCTCGGTCAACAACTGGCATTGGGGAGGGAGTCCAGAGGGACGGGGCAAAGCCCCTCCCTCGCGTACCTTTAACTTCCACGGGGGTTGATTACTTAGATTACCAACTAAAACCCCTAGAGCGTTGCTTTTGCTCCACTATCTCTTGCTGCTGCCGCCGCTCTCTAACAAAAACCTCATTCCAACTTTGTCCCTTGGGTGCAATTATTTTAGCCTGGGGTAACTTTTCCTGAACAACAAGAGATGTTTCATTTCCCTGCGAATCGTTATTAGATGCCAGTCCAATTCTGCTGATATTTCTGAGGAGTTCAAAGGGCAAGTGATCCAGGTCATCCCAGTTCCTTTTTATCAATAGACATCTTGCCCCTAGAGATTTTCTACGTGCAGGTGGCGAAATCATACTAATTTTTTTGGCTGACGAAAAACTTCGCACCCGAAGCATTAATTTACTCGAATGGAATTTATAAGGTATTTACAAGGATTTTTCTTAAAAAGGCATTTATAAGGTTTTGCAATGGCATTCCAATGGCAAATATAAGGATTTATTTGCACCTTCAACACTGAAAATCACCGTTTTTTACAAAATCCTTCTTTTTTGCCAAAAATAAGGTTCTGCAATGGCATCTCCAAGGTATTTACAAGGTAAACACAAGGTAAATGTAAGGATTTAGACCCCAAAAACCTCATTTATCACCCTGATTTCTCCGCCAAAAATTCCTGACCAAAACTTCCGCACAGTACGCAAAAAAATAAAACCCATTTTTTGAACCAAAACTAAAAAAACTTTGAATCAACGTCAACTAATAATACTCAATAACTACTTTTGTAGTACTAAAACTGCACTCCACTTTTGAATTACACCAAAGCTATGCTGTAAACACCACTTATTACATAGGTTTTATGTAGTTTACCAGTATTGGAATAGTAGTTCTAAATACCTTGCCCAAGTGGTAGCTGTTGGGTAGCTCAACTGGTGACACACCGCTACCAGTTGAGCAGTAAAAAAGCGAGTTGAAAGAAAATTTGATGATTCCCCAACTGGTAGCTATACAGTAGCCCTACTGCTACCAGTTGAGCATAAGACTTTTAGAGAAAATTCTGGCGTAATGTTTACTAACAATGACTTACAGCACATTTTGAACGCTGGATTCATTCTCAATAACTTCAAAATTATTGAGAATCAATAATACATTTATGTTGCAATCGTACTTCAAAAAACTGCTCTCTTAACTGCCCAGCTAGTAAAAACTAAAGCGGAGCGATCGCGGCAACGAGTTCGGTCTACGCTCCGCGTGGCTCACAGGCTAAAACCACGGTCTTGCTGTCTGAGCTTTTGTTGCTCCTCCAACAGATGAGCTTCTAATTCCTGGCTCCAATCAGGATTATGGGTTTTGAGCCTTTTACCCTGTGGCAACAATTCTAATACTGCACTAGCTGTTTTATTACCAAGTTCATCATTATTGAATGCTACGACAACCCTATTGAAAGTCTTGAGAAATTCCATAGGTAGGTTATTCGGGTCATCAGCTACTATCAACATGGTTCTAGTTGGTGGTAGCCCTTTACAACTTGAGATCAGATAAGTGGCTGCTGACATCGCATCAATTGGTGTAGAACACAAAAAGACGTTTTCTACCTTGTCCGTTGGTTGCCCTCCCAATCTCAGATAAAACCAACCTTTTTGTGTAGAGGTGTTTTGGTCGTACTCCACAGTCCGATGATTTTCTCTAGGCTTTGACCAAACTAATGCGCCAGTTTTTTCACCATCTAAATCACGCTTGACAAACAAAATATTTCGTTGCTCATCCATATAAAGCAACTGATTATTATGTAATCCTTGGAGAATATAATCTGGTATATAGCGTTTCTCGCTTAAGTACTTGTGTAATACTTGCCAAACAACTTTATCCTCTGGTGGTGGCGTAAACTGAGGCTGTTGTTGTTTGCGTTCAATTTCTTGAAAGAGTTTTTCTAACTGCTCAACTGGGAGTGGTTTAACAGGTTTGAGCAGCAATTTATGAATAGGTTCATCATCACGTTCTGGTTGGTAGTCAACACCGCGATGTTTTTGCAAACCGGGGAAGGTATAAGCTGCGCCTAATTGTGTGCCACTGAAAGCTTGCCCATCTTTCTCATAAGAAATACCTTTAGACTTACCATTCCTAGTGAATCCTGTTCTGACGCTAATGCCAGCTTGTTGCAACCGCAAGATCAGCGTTGGCATTTGGGGATTATCAACTCTGGCCCTATCAATTGTCTGCTGAACTGACTCTTTGATGGTGCGTTGTGGAGGAGAGTCGCGTTGTCCCTGTGAAAATTCTTCTTGTTCTCGTCTAATGCGTCTAATTTGTCCGGTGCTGGGTGTACGATTCAGTTTCTCTCTACTGCCCTGGACTTGTACTAATTCATAGTCCTGCTCAATCTGTCGCAGGACTTTCTCAGAGCGTAAATAATCCCAGGAATCATGGACTAAAAGCCCAGTATCCATCCTGATTCTGCTGGCTGCAATATGGATGTGGTCGTCATCGGTGTTATGGTGGCGAAAGATGACAAACTGATTGGCATCAAAGCCCATTTCCTTCATGTAACGGTCGCCGATTTCGCTCCACTTTTCATCATCTAATTTATCGTCTTTAGCTGCTGACAACGAGACATGGTAAACAACACGTTCTGCGTCAGAATTTAGTTGTCTCGACAGCTTAAATTCCCGCGCTAACTCACGAGCATTTCTCCCGCTCATATTGCCGCCGATGAGTTTGGCATCTTCGCGTGATTCTAGATAATCCAACAGCTTGCGAAAACCTCTACCCTTAGTCTGCTTCCCAATCATCCTCTTCCTCTTCCTCTTCCGAATCTTCATCATCAACATCATCCGAGGCAATGTCTCGTCTGCACTGATGCAGCAGTTCTAAAAGTTCTCTTAATAGTTCTGGATCAGCAGGTAAAGTTCGCCCAATTTTTATAGCTGTGTTGGTTGCCTTTACAAGCTGGTTTAGGTTGTTCCCGATTTGTCCTAATTCCCAATATGTTTGCAGGCTAATTTTACTTAGTCGTTTGGGTAATGGACGCATCAACGCATTGCGCCTCATCAGTTCACTCGCTGACATCCCCGCGTCTTGTGATTTAATACGAATCATATCCAGTTCGATATCGCTCAAGGGAACTGAAAAAATATGCTTTCGGACTAGAGCTTTTGACTGCTTGCGGTTCGCCATAAGTGGAGAAGATTGAGGGACATTGCGAGGGGGGTTTTTAGGGGGGTGAAACCCCACTAAACCAGCTTTGCCGTTCGAGCGCAGCGAGACAAAGCGTAAGCTTTGAGGCATCGGTGGCTTCTAGCCCATTTTTGGGTGGGTGAGGTGTCAAATGCTACGGCTATACGGAGGGCGCAGCAGGAGGCTGAGGGCGAAAGTATAAAGGCATAGCCGTGCTGCTGTCCATCCTACAACTTACAGAGGAGGATAGCAACGGCGTAGCAGGAATTTGAATCAAATCAAGCAGGAGATAAATTCTGGTTTGGCGTAGCCAATACAGAGTCGGTAAAAACGGCGTAGCCGCTATATTAAAATTCTCTGATTCAGCGAAGCTGCCACACAATATAATAGTCCGGCGTAGCCGCAATACGAAAAAATAATTCAGCGTAGCTGTTTTAAGTAAAATTATCTGATTTAGCGTAGCTGTAATAGTCAGATTTTTTAGCATTAGCTTGAATAAGACTACCAGCGAAGCTGCCACACTAAAAAATATAAGGCGTAGCCGTAGTACAAAAAGGTAATTCGGCGTAGCCGCAATAGCCGATTTTTGTAGGATTTTGAAAACCAATTGGTACAAATTATTTCAAATAGCCGATAATTATCAGTTAATCGGGATTCACGAGATAACCATGAGTGAACATCAGAATTCAGAAGTAATCACGAAAGAGAAGATTGATAAGGCTATCAATCTGCTGAAAGAACAGAAGCCGAAAGAACGAGAAGCTGTATCGGACAGAGAGACTATCAAGAAAATGAGACGGTATATTGAGAAGCTGACCTCTGATAAGTATGGCTATAGTTATGATGAAGTCTCAGAGATGCTGAAAGGTCTGGGCATTAACTTGAGTGGTGGACGGATTAAATATTTATTGGGTGAGTTGAAGAAAAGCACTCATCGCCGTCAAAAGAAAAACCAGGGCGAGATTATTACTGCTGAGGTTCAGTCTGAACCTGTAGATAGTGCTAGTGAGGTTCAGGATTTACCTACAAATAGCAGAAGGGGTAAGAAAAAAAATCTTTCTCTTGCCAATCAACAGCCACCTGCTACTTCATCGCCGTCTGCTACAACGGAAACATCAGCTTAATAACCAAAATTTCTTGCCCTTATGAGCTATAGCAACGCTGAAGCTTACAGCTATTCTTTTTTAGTTTGAAGTCAAACAGATACAGCTAGTTATTCTAAGGAGAAACACAACATGGGTGAAGCCAAACGACGCAGAACTTTAGACCCTAATTATGGAAAAGCTCGTGAGTTGACCAAAAACAATATACAAAATGATATATCACCTTTGCTAAATGCCTTAATCAATTTACCTAACAACTTATGTTGGGAGCTTTTTACTACGAGCAACTCTAGCGAGTCGTTGGGAGATGAAATCGAGATTCCCATCGACCAAAACACCGAGTCAATTATCTCAAGATTGTTCTGGCGGGAGACACTCAGCCCCACTGATACACAAACTATTGAAAATATATCTACTGTCTGTTCAGATATTAGGCAGAATAATCATGATATTTGGTGCGACTTATATCGCATATTTTGTCTTGTAGATCAGGAAATTCTGTTCCTTGTCCTGAAAAATAAATCAACTTCAGAAGTTGACTACTTACTGCGCTCGATGATTCTGTTTGAAATAGCTTGCCCATGCATTATCGATGACGACGAAGAGTTTTGGTCAGATGACACCTCCCCAACCCCCACAGAGATTTCAAACTTTTTATTGGAGCGCCTATCCAAAGAGGAATACAGTAATACTGAGGTACAACAACTGAAAGCATTTTGCTCTCGTGTCGGGTCGCTCTTTTCTCGAAAGTGGGCAGAACACTGGTTTGAACTTGAAGAAGAAGTTTACTAATAAGCGAATTTTAGTGAGCTTTTGAGTTTCTTTCCTTCTGTTAACACCTTTGAGTCGCTAAAAGCCGAAGATGTATCTGGCTGACTGACTGGCTGGCTTTAAATCCATTATTGGGGATTAATGGGTCAATGACTTTGGCCCAGTGTGGATTGTCCAGTAAATTTGTTTATCTATTTAATTACCGTTAGTGGACGGAACTGAAAACAGGCATTTTGGGACGAATGGTAGTCCTAACTGCCACATTATTAAGCTTGCCTTGGGGGAAATGGTACGAAAGTCGCAACTATTCCATGAGGCAACTAAGCTGTAGGTAAAGGCTACAACTGGCACAGCATTTTGATAGATTTACAGTTAAGGATTCCGGTTAAGCTATGGCTTTCTCTTTAGCCAGCCAGTTCTGGAAAATTTGCTCACGTCCATCGTCAGCCTCAACCACACGATAAACTCGTTGGCGTTCGCCCGTGCCATCACGACAGATGTATTTCAATTTCAGCCCTATCTTCTTCAGCAATCGCCTTAAGATAACGATGGGGCTGTCATTGTCATTGAGGGTGATATCCAGAACGGTTTTCACCTGCCACTTCACGCTCAAGGCATTGTTAGCCATCTGTACTAGGTCAGCATCAGTTCCCCGGAATTCGCGATCGCCCTTGATGAATTGGGGGATGTTGAACAGTTCCAAGGCATGAATTACCAAACCCAGTTGACCGCCGTTAAAGTCTGGTAGCCAAGCACTCTTACAGGCAAGCATCTTTTCACCCAGTTTGCGATCGCGGTCAGCAACTTTCGCTCTGCCTAAGCTCAGGTAAAAATGCAATCTCAGTTGTGGGTAATAACCTTGATCATCTTTTTTGACGAGTTCTGAGGTAACATCCACACCGTAACGCTGTTCTAGCTTATATTTGCGCTCAATGTGGCGTTCAGTTGTGGTTTTAGCCCGTTGTTGTTGCAGCGCCTCATATTTGGCAGCAGTCATCGCAGTTGTATCGGCAGCAATGATATCCTGACATTCGCCGTTGTAAACTTCATTTGTTTGGGCGGTGATTTCGTTGTTTAACTTTTTGCGAATTTTGTTGTCATTGACATCGACAATGTTATGGCCTTCGTTGCCTAATTCTTCTAGCACAGTGTCGCGGTAATGAATCATACCCGCATTAATGCGACAGGCCATTTTGCCAAAAACGTTTAAGGCAGTGCGGTTAATGTTGATTTCATCGCCGTCAATAATCAAGGAAGCATTTTGTAGCAGCTTCAAGTTAGCTTGAAAGCGTTTATGCTCACAGGCTAACAGGGATTTGAGGTTAATTGCTCCGTTGCCAATCTTTCCTAAGCCATGACTGGCTACCCAAAGATGACGCGGTATCGCCTCTCGGACACGGGCTAAGGCTTGGCGAGTGGCATTTTCTGGTGCTACTCCCCGGAAGCATCCCCAAACACTGGTAAAATGCCCCCAAATGTCAATGCTGACCCCTGTGCCGATGGATGGGGAGGCCAGCACAATGTCATATTCCAGCAGCACTTTGTTTAATCTTGAGATGCAGTTGTAAGCTTCGTGTTGCGGGTCGGCAATCGTTTCGGAGTCAATGCGAAGGATTTTGCGATCGGGAAATTGTTTCTTAAACCTCGCCTCTAAGACTTTGGTTCCCCATTTGGATTTAGCTTTTTGGCAATCAACTGCAATAAAGGGCTTACCCCCGGTTTTGATGTGGGCTTCCAGAGCAGCTAACCAATTAACCGGGGTAGTTTGTTTGTAGTGGTAGATGTTCCAGGGTTGTCCCTTCCAGTTGTTGACGACAACCCAAGGGGTAACGTTGGTTTCTGCTAGACCCATAACCATTTCTGGCGATAAATCAGATAAGTCAGCATCAGCCAGGATGACTTTACCACGTCCTGGGGCGAAGGCGTTTTTGAACAACTGGGAAAGTTGGTTAAGGACTTCCACTCGATGCTTCTTAACTTCAGTGTTAGCAGAGAGCAAGTGCCAAATCACCTGTTCAGATTCGTCAATGATTACTAAGGGTTCTTTCCAGTGGGCAGCGTTAAATCTGGCTTGTCCATTGGGGTGTAAACTGTCTACACACAGCGCAAAACCAAGTAAAATCCCGGTTTCGCTGTTTCTGACTTCGGTGATGTAGGGGATGCCTACCCTGTCAGCGATCGCTTGGGCTAACTGTACCCTGTGCGATAAGAGGATAACGGGTTGACCGTTGGCGATCGCCTCTTGAACGATCGCGGCAAATGACTCGGTTTTACCAGAACCTTTAACGGATTTGAGTAAAATCAGTTTAGCGGTTTCCGGGATGGTCAATGCTCCCAGGTAACGCTGATTGAGGACGAGTGCCGCCTCAATTGAGAGTCGGCTGTACTCTTTGACCTGCCATTTTTCTTTTGTCAGTGCTAGTGAGATAATTTCATCAGTAACAGCTGGCCCCCTAGCGGCGATTAAGTCATCAATGCCTTTTTCGGGGTAACTCCACTGTGTCACTAGGACTTGACAGCCGCACTTCGTTAACAGTTTAGCGGTTTGGCTAATGGCAATATTCACCCGTTGAACTGTTTCTGGCTTGGTGTCGTGGTCAAAGCAGATGATGAATTTACGTGCAAGAGTGGCGAAGTGTTGTAGCTCTGGAATTAAGTGTAAATTACCTGTGGGCTGTCCAAATTCATCTTTGGGATTGCGGTAGCCACTGTTTATCCCAGGAAGGGCGATCGCTGCATAGCCCATAGTGAGCAATGCCCCAGCTTTTTTGGCCCCTTCACAAATCACAACTGGGATGTTGTACTTCCATACCCAATGCCAGAAGCCTAATGCCCTATCTTCATCGCTAATGGGCAAGTCATATCGTGCGGCCACACTCTCCCAGATGTAATCTGGTACTGCCAGGAAGAATGCCCGTGTTGGCACTCTTAGAGGGTGTTCATACTTGATGAATTTAAAAACTTTGTTCAGGTCGCGCCTGGGGTGGTCGGGCTTCATGCCGCCCCACATCATGGGGCTATAATCGTTAAGCGGGTCAACGCCACTGCACCACCAGTTGAGTCCTTCGATGTGGCGATACTTCTTGAGTACCCCGTCTCTGAGTCGTCCATCGTTACGGCGGGGGACGTTTTGACCATAAAACAGGTAATCGTAGGCGGCATTACCCGATACGGAAATGACGTTTAGCGCAATAATTCCAGGGTCAACAGCACTGGCTAACCATTCATTCCAATGGTGCGCTTCTATGTCAGAGGGACGGGATATGATCTCGTACCTCTGTGTAACTTCAATTTTTTTAAGTCCACAGTTACTATTTTTCACAGCTTTTTCCCTCAAATACGTTGTTTTTCACTATTTGGAGGGGTTATCGCGCTGCTTTACCTTATATCTACATAATTCGCTGTATTGCTTTAATTTGCCAATTTTTGGACGATTAAATCACAATTTGATGAATTTTTCTGCCAAAATCTGCCAGCAGAAATTTATAAATTGCCACAGCAGCTAATATAATATGAGTAAGCAGCGCGGACTAATCTCTATTGCCAATTAGTGGTTAGACTTCTCAATTTCCGTCCACTTCTTTGGTCTTCGAGAGATAAACCCCGCTTCCCAATATTTGAAATCTTTAATTTTATACATCAGGCAAAGCGTTCACTACTTAGTTGCGCTTTGTCTTTTTAGTTTTTGGTGCTGTTGTTTACCTCCGTTTTACGCTTCATTTCACTATTCGCTGATTTTACAGAACTTTTGGCTCTCTTATATAAAATAAGACTGTGATTTTTTACTTGAAATTACTCAATAAAGATTGATCATTGTTCAAGGAAGGAAGTTTTCTTCAAGGCTGCTGTGTCAGCCGATTGTCTTCTTCCTTTGGTTTAACCACTCATTCATTGCTTGTTCAATTAATAAATTGCATAAGTTACTAACCGTGCGCTTCTCCTCTTTCGCTCTCTCTTCAAGAGCCTGCATTAGCTCTGGCTCAAGATAAATCGTGGTTCTAGGCTTTTTTGTAGGCACTTCATAAATTTGAAAGTAGTTACAGTTCATTATTGTCCCTCGCTTCATAACGTTTGTCATCTTAGTGCATTACTAGTTGACAAAGTTCATTACCTGTAGATACTATAGCAGTATCAGCCAAAAAACGCCACCCAACAAAGGCAACAGAAGCCAGAAAGTGAAGTTAAGGCGAACCCCTAACTGGATACCTGGATTTGTCTAGATTTAGCTAAAAATCAACACCAAGCCAGGAAAATCAAGACTTTAACAATCATCAGAACCATGACAGCTATATATTCCAATGCCAAAAATTGGCTAGTTCAAGCGGATTTGTTAGCCAAATCAGGGCTAACTGACCTCATCGCCGGAAAAGACTCAGGTGCAGGGTATGGCAAGGCAATCATCGGTGATTTTTCGATCATGATGCCTGCCGCATACTCACTTGTTCGCAACCGCAACATCATGCACCACGAAACCATCTCAAAAGATGGGGCATGGCTGCGATATGTAGAAGGTTCACGCCTGGACTTAAAAGACGTTCAATTCTTCTGGGGCAGTGCGGCTCTAGCTCAAAGTGACCACACCCTGTTACACGAGGACAAAGCCAAAAAAGCAGAACTGGCATTAGAAAGCATCCTTGCAGACTTAGCAGTTCTGAATATTCCTTCGGGGGTCAAGCTAGAAATTAGTTTGAGCAACCACAACCCCGATCGCTGGGCGACTGAGATTAAGTGCAGAGTTGAAGGGACTCACACCTTTGAGCATCTGCACCCTGTAACCCGTTCCATTGTCACCAAGACAGTTGAAATCGTAGTCACAGGCATTTATCCCGAAGGATTCGGCAGCATTGCCCACTGCTTATTCGGTGAAGCATCCCTGGTACTTGACCCCTCAGAATTAGCGATCGCACTCGATATCGGTTCATCGACTTGGTTGGTAACTGTCTTTAACGGCAGTGGTGCAGTGATTGACCGTCACTTGATTGAAGGTGGAGCCGGTGAACTGCACTCGATGATTGCAGAGGCACTAGACAAACGAAACGACCGAGTGAGTCTGCTGTCCAAGGATGTGAAACACTCGCCCAGCTTGGTGAACCAGGGGATTATTGAAGGCACTTTCACTTATGGCGGCAACCACCTCACAGGCAAGAAGTTTGAAACCGAGTACAGCCAATGTCTAGATGAGTGGTGGAGTAACAGGATTGAGAAATTCGCCAACTTTGTGACTGCTGGTAATTATCTAGACCGTGCTAAATACCTTGTCGCCTGGGGTGGGGGTGTTTCCTTGCCAGTGGTGGATCAAAACTTAGCCGGTTTAGGCTTTGTGATTTTGAACAATCCCCAATTTATCAATGCCTTGGGGTTGAAACTATTAACTCAAATATCGAGGGGAGCCTGATCAATGAATTATGAATCTCGGCGTATAACCATCTCCTACCTAGCAGTAATTGAATTGTGCAAGATGTTTGATTTACCCAAAGATGCGCCAACACAAGCACTTTCAGCAGGTGTAGAGAAGCTGATTTTTCAACACGGTAATGTGCAAACAACGCCCAAAGTTGAAACACCGCAATCTACCCAGCCCAATAAATTGGCACTTAGCGCAATGGTCACTAATTTTAAAGGGGCAGCATGAGCAGAACCACATTCAGAAACACGGTTTTAGGCATTGGAGCAACAGCAGCAGCGTTAGCCCTTGGCTACTTCGGAGTTCAGCAGCTTGGCAGAAACAATATGTTCATTATCGCCGCAGCCGTGGGAGGTGCAGGGA
>NZ_JACJSI010000012.1 GCF_014698065.1 Nostoc flagelliforme FACHB-838 | reverse complement strand
GTCCTTTGTGAAGCAATGGTGGGGATAATGCTTGCTCAACCTGCTGATTATCCACTTGTGGCTGATGATATACGCTCAAGCTTGTAGTATCGCAACGAGCGATATCTGTAGACAAGTCATAAGCTTTGACCAAGTGCTGTCCCAAGACTGTTTCGACTTGAATCATCGCATCATTTTCCGATGATCCTAAGATGCCTACCATGTCAGCTAATCGGTCATCACTACAATCTTTATCCCGAATGGACCACCCTGTTGCCATTTCTAAACTTTGATGATGCTGGCGTACCCATGATTCGACTGCACAAAGCCTGTGATCTGCTTGAGTCAATATGTAAGTCAATAATAATACCGCCAGTTGACCGTAACTCAAACCCTGACGATTGCCATGCGGCGTTGGTAATTCAAGGTCTAGCAAAAACTGGATCTGCATTTGTAACAACCAATGAATGATCACTGGAAGATCATCTACTCGCTCTGATGTAGTGTTTTGCAACTGTTATCTAGCCGCCTCAATTATTAGTGAACACCTTTGCAGACTACACTTTCAGGCTGTTATTTGGCTATTCTGTTTGTGAAATGAGCGAACCGACCGATTATTCGTTAGTTATTGGTCATTAGCAAACAACATAGATGCCCTAGCGGCTACTCTTCAAGTTCTCCAACGGAGTACCCGCAGGGTAGGACAAATAACAAATGACAAAAAACAAATGCCCAATCTTCGCAGTGCTTTAATTACCTCACTGGGGCTAAGTTTACTATTGCGGGCTGACCACTGGACAACAATGGCAATAGCCGCAGTTCTTGCGATCGCTAGTAAATTTATCTTTCAAGTAGGTGATAAGCATTTTTTCAATCCCGCCAATTTTGGCATCATATCTGCCTTAATTCTTACCCCCGATGCTTGGGTTTCGCCGGGACAATGGGGTGAAGAGTGGTGGTATGGGCTATTAATTATTCTAACGGCAGAAATCTTACCCACCAATGCCCCATGCCCCGTTCCCTCTAAAAAAAATTTGGCATCTTGACGAAAGGTAATTTTTTAGGGCGTTGTTATACGCAATACTAAGATATTCTTGCTTTGTTCTCCAAGATTGTCATGGTTCACGATGAACAGCTACGCTGCTTAGTTAAAGAAGCCTGTGGACACCAACCTGGTAGTCCTCAGCGTCAAAAGCTGCTCACGCAAATTATTCGCTTGACAGCAAGTAGACTTTGGAGGGAAAGTACTCCCTATTATCAAGACGCACTACAACAAACTTGGTTGTATTTTTGTCGCAATGTTTGTGAAGGTTTGACCGGTCAAATCTATGACCCCACTCATGGCAGCGTCATCACCTGGCTGAATGCTTACCTAAAAAGGAGACTACAAGACTTTTACCTTAACCAAAACCGGGAACAAGCCACAATAGTCCCTCTGAGAATTCATCAGTCTACATCGGGTGGAACAAGTGAAACTATTGACCCTGTAGATAATCTCCCGGCTAGCCCCCAAGCGCCTCCGATTTTGGAAAACCTAGAGATATGGGCGAGGACAGATTCTGATGGAGAACTACGCGCTACTCACATTAAAGGGCATCCAGATGTCAACTGTCAGGTGTTAATTCTCAAACGCTTACCCCCAGAAGTAAGCTGGAGAGAATTATCTGAAGAATTTGGGTTGTCAATTCCGACATTAAGCAGTTTTTATCAGCGCCAATGTCTACCCCGTTTGCGTAAATTCGCAGAATTGGAGGGATTGTTATAGGGATTCTTGTTTCAACAGTTATTAGTTACCAGTTAATTTTTCCGTTGGGAGTGAGAGTCCCCCATTTCTAAAAATGGCGTGTTCAGTCGGAGTCAAATATCTAACTGAAACCGTGATAACTGTTCACGGATTTAATAGATACATAGCAAGATAGTACAAATGTGCTACCTTGCTATGTTAAGTATATACTTAACTATACTTTGCCCATCAAGTTTAGAGTCTAAAAAATCAGGGTATTTCATGAGATAATATTGATATGTTGAAATTGGATAAAACACTGCGTAACTACGCAGAAAAAACCTGTCCACTAAACAAGATACTGTCGCGTAGTCTCAATTAGGATAAAAACATATTACTTGCTTCTAGGCAAACCAATGTGTTTTTTGGGCGTGGGGATGAGTACATCCTCTGTTAATCGTAACCGCACCTAGAGGTTTGGGGGATAGTGTTTCGGAACCTGTGCGCGTTCCAAGCCGCTGTTTCTCTTTCTCTGCTAAAAGCCCCAAGATTGATCTGTGGGGAATGCGTTACTTACCTCTCGTCATGTCTTATGGCTAAAATAACTAGGATTTTTGGCGCGAATTTTGTAAAAGTTAAAAGGCAAAGGGAGCCAAGGCATCGCCTATTTTGCCTACATTGCAAAACTTTTAACCCCTTCAGAGTTTGTCAGTCACTCATTTCAAAAACCAAAAAAACCCTTACGGGAGATGCTGCGCGTAGCTTGCTTAAGAGTAGGGGCATAAGTAGGGAAACCCTCCCAGCACGGGGAGCCAAAACGCTGGCTAAGTTTTTATGTTTGGTTTTATACTTCTTAATCGCCTTGCTATGCATTCTCACATCACCTTTGCTGGCAAAAGTTCCTAGCCCAATTAGTTCATCATCCCAATTACCAGTTAACAGTCTGACATCGCTGGCTGTCACTGCTGACCCAGCCTCACTATTGCAGCAGGGTAAAGTTTTATACAGCAATGGAAATTATACTAAGGCTGTAGAAGTGTTGCAACAAGCTGTCCAGGCATATAGACAGCAAGGGGAAAGCCTCACATTGGCAGCGACATTGAGTAATCTTTCCCTAGCTCATCAGCAACTCGGTGCATGGAGTCAGGCACAGGAGGCAATTACAGAGAGCTTAAATTTGCTTAAAGGACAGAATGAAAATCAAAATCTGCAAATATTTGCCCAATCGTTAGATATTCAAGGTCGTCTGCAACTGGCGATGGGGCAGCCCGAGGCGGCTTTAAAAACTTGGCGGCAGACGGAAGAAATCTACAAGCAAACAAATAATAAAAGTGGCGTGGTGCGATCGCTAATCAATCAAGCACAGGCATGGCAAGCTCAAGGATTTTACCCAAGGGCTGTCAAAACACTAGACCAAGTAAAACAAACGTTAGAATCTCAACCAGATTCCATAGAAAAGACAGTAAGTTTGCGATCGCTTGGTGATGCCCTTTTGGTAGTACGCGATTTGAAAAAATCACGACAAGCACTAGAACAAAGTCTGACGATTGCTCGAAACCTGCAATCAAGTGCTGATATTGGGGCTAGTCTGTTTAGTTTGGGGAATAATGCTCGTAAACAACAGGAAAAGCAACAGGCGATCGCTTATTATCAACAAACAGTCGAAGCTTCTCCCTCACCCCTCACAAAAATCCAAGCCCAACTGAATCACCTGGGACTACTTATTGAAGACCAAGAATGGGCAAAGGCTCAAACTCTCTTACCGTTAATTGAGTCCCAACTCGACCAACTCCCCCTCAGTCGTGCTAGTATTTACGCTCATGTTAACTTTTCACAAAGTTTGGCAAAAGTCAAGAGTGGTATTTTGCACGCGTCTAGTAGTAGTTATTACTTAGCATCTAGTAAAAAAGACTCAGCAGTATTACTTGCTAGAGCCATCCAGCAATCCCACAATTTAGGAGACAAGCGAGCAGAGGCTTATGCTCTGAAGAGTTTAGGCGGCTTGTACGAAGAAACTAAACAGTGGACAGAGGCGCAAAAGCTTACCCAGGAAGGATTAGCTTTGGCACAGAGCAGTAATGCACCAGAAATTACCTATAGTTTAGAGTGGCAGTTAGGTAGATTGCTCAGGGAAAAAAAAGATATTAATGGTGCGATCGCGGCTTATGATGCTGCTGTAAACACACTCCAGTCTCTCCGCAGAGATTTAGTAGCAAATAAAGATGTAGTAAACCAGGATGTGCAATTCAACTTCCGGGACAGCGTGGAACCCGTCTACCGACAGTCAGTAGAGTTACTGCTGCAATCCCAACAAGGAAAACCAGATGAAAAAACGTTGGAGAAAGCACGCGAACGGATTGAAGCACTCCAACTAGCAGAATTGGATGACTTCTTCCAGGAAGCCTGCCTGCAAGGTCAGAGAGTAGCCCTCGATCAAGTAGTAGACCAAAATAATTCCCAGGCTGCTATCCTTTATCCGATTATTCTTCGTGACGAGCTTCACGTAATTGTCAAAATTCCTAAACAACGCTTGCAAAGCTACAGTACCAAGATTTTGCAAGCAGATGTAGAAAAACTCTTACTAGAACTGCGAAGAAATCTTGTCAATCCCACTGCTACTAGGCTCGTCCAAACCCAATCGCAAGAAGTTTACAACTGGCTGCTTAAACCCATTGAGTCACAATTGCAAAAAAGTGGTGTCGATACCTTAGTATTCGTCCTAGATGGCCCATTACGCAACTTACCAATGGCAGCTCTCTACGATGGTAAAGAATACTTGATAGAGAAATATGCAGTTGCTCTGAGTGTAGGTCTACAACTCCTAAACCCAAAACCACTGGTGCAACAGCAGCTAGTAGCTCTTACCGCAGGATTGACTCAGCCCCCGCCAAAATTTTCCAAGTATGGGCCATTGCTGGGGATCAAATCTGAATTCGACGGCATTACCAAAGCAGGAGTATCCACAACTCGTCTACTAGATGGAGATTTTAAGAAAAAGAATTTAGAGAATGAAATTGGTGCTGCTTCATTTAACATAGTGCATTTGGCAACCCACGGTCAGTTTAGTTCCCGTCTTGAGGAAACTTTTATTTTGGATTACGATGGCCGGATAAATGTTAAGGATTTTGATACTCTCTTCCGCAGCCAGGGTAAAACCATAGTGGAACTATTAGTTTTGAGTGCTTGCCAAACAGCAACAGGAGATAGCCGTGCAGCACTCGGTTTGGCAGGAGCAGCTGTACGAGCTGGGGCACGTAGTACTATAGCCTCCCTGTGGCAAATTGATGATGAGTCGACGGCAATGTTTGTTAGCGCCTTCTATCAAGAACTCAAGAGTGGCAAAATCACTAAAGCCGAAGCAGTCCATCGTGCCCAGCTAAAGCTGCTGAAACATCCTAATTATCATGCACCAAGCTTTTGGTCTGCCTATGTATTGATTGGAAATTGGTTGTAATTGGGGGATTGGGCACTGAGGATTTACCTCGTTCCCAGGCTCGAAACTGGGAAACCATTCTAGGAGGCAAAGCCTCCTCTTTCTGGCTATCTTTATAGAAGTCTAAAGACTCAAAACCTCTATCTCCCATATCATCCGATACTTCTCGGTTAAGGGGAAAAAGAAAGAAAAAACCTTTAACCCAAACTCAGTACCCTTTACCCCAAACTCGATTCCGAGTTAAAAATGCAAAACCCAGAAGTATTGCTATATCATCTCAATATACAATCTCTCAATTTTGTGAGATATTTTTACCTAATACCCAATAGCCAAACCCCAATCCCCAATCCCCAATTATCTTTTTCCAGTATTTAATTTTGTGGCATAAATTTAGTGAATGCGGATGATATCTACATAGCAGCATTGATCACTAGAAATTGACTTATGAATAACTCCACCTATCAGCTAGACGATTACGCTTTGACATTGCCGATTTCCCAAACAGCTCGCACAACTGCCCAGCAATTTGCTAAACAGCAGCCAAATCCTGAAAAAGCAGAGCAAGTCCGGCTGAATACTCTGGCTGTATGGGTGGTGAATGACTACTTGCAGATGATGAATATTCCTACTGATCTTCAAGCTAGTGATAGCTGGAACCCCATTATGCGCCTTTGTGGAAATGTAGCTGACTTAGAGGTGTCCTCAATTGGTCGTCTGGAATGTCGCCCTGTCCATTGCCATCAGCAGATATTTTCTATTCCTCCAGAAACTTGGGAAGAACGAGTGGGTTATTTAGCAGTTCAATTTGATGAATTCCTGCAAGAAGCGAAGCTGCTTGGTTTTATTCCTAGTGTCACAGATGAAATACTGCCTTTAGCGCAACTGCAACCATTGGAAGCATTTATCGACCACATCTGGCAACTGCGTCAATCTCCAGTTACTTCACTAGTGAATTTGAGTCAGTGGTTTGCTGGTATATTTGAGACTGGCTGGCAGACTATTGAATCCCTGTGGAACGTGCCGGAACTCAGACCAACTTATGCCTTTCGCAGTATTGAAACTTTGGAACTAGATAGCCTTAACCAACCAGAATCAATTACTAAACGGGCAAAACTGATTGATTTGGGGATCCAAATTCTTAACCAACCAGTTATGTTGATTGTGGAAATTAGCCCCGAAAAGGATCAACAAACCAGTATTCATCTGCAATTGCACGCCACTGGGAATCAAATCTACTTGCCGTCAGGAGTTCATCTCACCGTTCTAGATAGTTCGGGAGCAGTATTTCTAGACGCTCAATCTAGAAAATCAGACAACTACATTCAGTTGCAGTTTCGTGGTGAACCCACAGAGCAATTTAGCGTTAGGGTAGCTTTTGAAAATACCAGTATTACCGAACATTTCCGAATTTGAATTACATAGCTATCTTTCCTCTTGGTCGGTAAATTATTAAGTGGTAATTGTTAATTAAAAATTAAAAATTCAAGCTAGCTTTTGGGGATTTTGAAAAAATCTGTAGATGCTTGTGGAGCTTGTTATGAGAAATTAAAACAAGGCGTGATCTTGCACAGGGAGATAACGACGGTTATGGGTAAGTTAGTAGTCATAAAATTCGGAGAGGGTAGTTTTGAGCAGGGATTTGCTGTCACCCTCCAAATTGGTGAAGAACATGAGCGTGCTGCAACAGAAATCACAGGGAGGCTACCTTCATTCCCAGAAATGCCGCTCTATTATAGTCATTGGCAGTCTAGTTATCGGCAGATAGGCAATCGTTATCGCCTCCATGCTGACCAAATGCAGGTGACAAATGTATCGATGGTTCAAGACTGCGAAAACACTTCCCATATTTTGCGGGCACGTTTTAATACCTGGTTGCGGGCAGAAGAGTTTCGCCCTTTGAGGGAAAAATGGTTAGAAAGATTATCCTCCACGGACGAAGTGCGGGTAATTTTGCAAACAGAAAATAGCCAATTGCAGCTATTACCCTGGCATCTGTGGGACTTGTTAGAACGCTACCCTAAAACTGAAATCGCCCTTTCTTCACCATCCTACGATCGCATTCACAAGCCACGCATTGCCAATGAATTAGTTAACATTTTGGCAATTGTGGGCAATAGTAAGGGGATTGACACCCAAGCCGATCAAGCTTTACTGCAACAGTGTAATAACGCAGAAGTCAGCTTTCTAGTAGAACCACAGCGTAAAGAATTGACTGACCATCTCTGGGGGAAAAACTGGGATATTCTTTTCTTTGCCGGACACAGTTCCAGTCACGGAAATGGGGAAAGTGGACGAATTTACCTGAATAAAACTGATAGTCTGACCATTGGCGAGTTAAAATTTGCTCTCAAAAAAGCTATTGAAAATGGTTTGCAATTAGCTATATTCAATTCCTGTGATGGATTGGGATTGGCGCGAGAACTGGCTGATTTGCAAATTCCTCAAATAATCGTCATGCGTGAACCTGTGCCAGACCAGGTTGCTAAGGAGTTTTTAAAGTATTTTCTTGAAGGCTTTGCCGGTGGCGAGTCTTTATATCAATCAGTACGCCAAGCGCGGGAACGCTTGCAAGGACTTGAGGATCGATTTCCTTGTGCGACTTGGCTACCAGTGATTTGTCAAAATCCAGCGCAGATACCACCCACTTGGGATGAATTAAGGTCTGTAAAAATTGAAGAGATACCCAATTTACCCTTGCCTAACAGACGCAGATTTCGGACAACTTTGTTATCCAGCTTGGCAATTACAGTCTTGGTTTGTGGGGTGAGATTGGTGGGATTGCTGGAAAATTCAGAGATTCAAGCCTTTGACCTGATGATGCGATCGCGCCCTGCTACAGGACTTGATTCTAGACTGTTAATAATTACAATTGACGATGATGATTTGGCAATTCAAAGAAAAAATGACGAGTCCTTGACTGGAGCTTCCCTTTCGGAAAAATCTCTTAACAAAGTTTTGGCAAAACTAAAGCAATACCAACCCCGGGCGATCGGCTTGGATATCTACCGTGATTTTAAGGCCAAAGACCCAGATTTAATTACTCGTCTCCAAAAAACTCAGAACTTGATTGGCGTATGTAAGGGGAGCGATGGCACTGTAAATATCCCAGGCAACGGGCCACCACCAGAAATACCCCGAGAAAACTTAGGATTTAGCGACTTTATTCACGATCGCGATGGAGTTGTTCGTCGGCATCTCCTATTCATGAACCAAGAGGCGACATCATTGTGTCCTGCCCGCTACTCGTTTAGTCTACAATTAGCATCCCTCTATCTACGCCCTTTAGGAATTGAAACTAAGTTCACCCCTAAAGGGAATTTGCAGGTGGGTAAAACTATTTTTCCGAACCTGAACTCTGGCACTGGTGGCTATCAAAATATTGATGCTAATGGCGGCCAAATCTTACTTAACTACCGTTCTTCAAAACAGATAGCTGAACAGGTGAAGCTAACGCATTTTTTATCTAGTCCGCTTGACTCTGGCGCTATCAAAGACCGGATTGTTTTGATTGGTGTGACAGCAAAGGGGGATTCTCCAGACACTTGGCCTACACCCTATGGCGTT
Organism: Nostoc flagelliforme FACHB-838; assembly: GCF_014698065.1. Lineage (GTDB taxonomy): Bacteria > Cyanobacteriota > Cyanobacteriia > Cyanobacteriales > Nostocaceae > Nostoc > Nostoc flagelliforme_B. Next base: position 135,975 of record NZ_JACJSI010000012.1, on the reverse strand, counting down.
CCTTTAGATGAACAAATGCCAGGAGTGCTGGTACATGCCCACATGATCAGCCAGATCCTTAGCGCAGTTCAGGATGGACGGCCGTTGCTGCAAGTTTGGTCATTGTGGGCTGAAGTGGTTTGGATTTGGGGCTGGTCTTTGGTAGGGGGAATCTTGGCTTGGCGCAGACTTTCGTTACCCTGGTTGGCATTGGCAACTGGTGTTACTTCTGGTGTTTTGTATGGACTTTGTTTTGGTCTATTCATTTCGGGTGCTTGGGTACCGTTTGTACCGTCAGCTTTATCGCTGGCAGCTATGGTGGGCTTGATGTCAATCCATAATTCAAAAACAGAAGCGCAGGTGGAGAGTGAGGGGGTGAGGGAAATGAGGGAGATGAGGGAGATAAGAGAGAATAACTAATGCCCAATCTAAAATCGTATGAGGTAAGGTTTTTATGAATTTAAATTCACAGCCTATAAAACTGTTTTTAATAGTAACTTTTAGCTGTACAAGTCTACTAGTTAGCCTGATTCCAGTACTGGCGAAACCAACTCCTAATCGCTCTGATGCTAAAACGACCCTAGCTCAAGCCACAACCTTTAATCAACCTCCAATTCCACCTGGCCCCCCTCCTGGCGGTCGTGTTCGTGGTGGAGCGAAGCGCGGGGAAATAGCTGGGTGTCCACCGACTAAACCCGATCTGACTGCTTTAGTACCCTTTACTGAAGAAGCTGACTTAGTGATTAATGTCTGGGGACAGACAACAGTAGAACGTCCAAGTTGGTTTTTCTATGTGCCTTATAGCAAAGATTTGCCTTATACGGTTGAATTTGTAGTGCAAGAATATCCTGAATCTAAGGACTCTAAGGAGATTTATCGAAAAGCGATCGCTCTCCCCGATGAGCCAGGAGTCATCCGCGTTTCTTTGCCTACCACTGTTCCCGCTTTAGCAGTAGACAAACAATATCGCTGGTTTTTAACCATTAACTGTGACAAGGAAAAGACTTCTCCCCCAACTTTTGTTGAAGGGGTAATAAAAAGAATCGAACTGAATCCAGCCACAGTCAAAGAGCTACAAACCACAGAACCTCGAAAGCGCTATGCTATCTATGCCCAAAAGGGGATATGGTACGAGGCACTGGCGACGCTGGCTGAACTGCGTCAAAAAAATCCTGAAGATGCGGCGCTGAAAGCAGAGTGGCGGAATTTATTAGGCAGCATCCGCTTAGATGATGTTGCAGGAGAACCCATTCCCGTAGAAACGCCTTAAACCAGGGAAAAAAACTTCACTCAAGGATTATTTGCAAAAATTTTGATGTAGAGACGTTGGATTGCAACGTCTCTACAAAGGTGTTGTTTAATTGACAGCAGCGCTCACCAAACCATTGTGCCTCAGCAGAGCGATCGTACTTGGTTCACGACCCCGGAAAGTTTTAAACACCTCCATCGGATGCTTGCTACCACCGAGCGCTAGCACTGTATCTCGATAACGCACACCTGTGGCTTTTACTGCCTCTTCATCTTCTAATCCAGCTTCTTCAAAAGCGGCAAAAGCATCAGCACTCAATACTTCAGCCCACTTGTAACTGTAATAACCTGCTGCATAACCACCCTCAAAAATGTGTCCAAAAGCACATAACATTGAATCTTCTGGAAGTGGTGGTAAAACAGTCGTAGTCTTGGCTATACGCTGACGCACATCTGCCGGAGTTTCATCGCTACCGGAACGATAACGATAATGCAGTTCTAAATCAATACTGCTAAAGTGAATCTGCCGCAACATCGCAGTACCACTCATATAATTACGCGCCGCTAGCAGCTTTTGATAATAATGCTCCGGTAGGGCTTCCCCAGTTTCGTAATGTTTAGCCATGCCAAACAAAGTGGGTCGCTCATAGCACCAATTTTCCATAAACTGACTAGGTAGTTCCACTGCATCCCACTCCACATTATTGATGCCTGCGGCTCCAGCGTAGTCAACCTTGGTGAGCATGTGCTGCAATCCATGACCAAACTCGTGGAACAAAGTTTCTACTTCATAGAAAGTCATCAAACTCGGCTTGCCATCGACTGGAGGAGTTTGGTTACATATTAAATAAGTCACAGGCAACCGGATGGCAGTTACACCATTTTCAGTGATTTTGGCACGATTGATGCACGCATCCATCCAAGCACCACCACGTTTTTCTGCTGGACGGCTATAGGGGTCTAAGTAGAAGTAGGCTATGGGAGAACCAGTTTCATCAGCTATTTGGAAATAACGGACATCCTCATGCCATACTGGGGCTTGACCATCAGCTGGGGTTACAGTCACACCAAACAGCCGTTTCACAAGTCCAAACAAGCCATCTAACACTTGGGGAAGGGGAAAGTAGGGACGCAATTCTTCAGCAGTAAAGGCAAATTTTGCTTCTCGTTGGCGTTCTGCCCAAAAGCTGATGTCCCAGTGTTTTAAATCTTGATATTCTTCTCCATAAGATGCAGCGAAAGCTTGAAGTTCTTCTAAGTCTTTGACAGCAGCATCATAACTGGCCTGGCGTAGTTCTTCTAATAGTGCTTCCACTGCCTCAACATTAGGAGCCATTTTACTTGCAAGACTCAACTCGGCAAAACTCTTAAAGCCGAGTAAATCTGCAAGTTCTTGCCGTAACTCAAAAATACGTACAATTAACGGGTTATTATCTAAATCCCCAGCAGAAGCGCGAGTGATATAAGCTTTGTAGAGTTTTTCACGCAAATCTCGACGGGTGCTGTGCTGCATGAAAGGGCCGTAGCAGGGGAAGTCTAAAGTAATACGCCAAGGGCCATTTTCTGGTGTGGCGTTCTCTTCTCCAGCCGCACGAGCAGCTTGAGCAGCTAAACTCACTAAACTTGGTGGTAGGCCGTCAATTTCTGCTTTTGTTGTCAGGGTTAAGCTAAAGGCTTTTGTGGCATCAAGTACATGGTTAGAAAATTTAGTCGAAAGTTCTGCCAACTCCATCTGAATGGCGTTGAAACGCTCTCTTGCTTCTCCTTCTAAGCCAACCCCAGAAAGTTCTGCATCTCGAATGGCAGCTTCTACAATGCGCTGTTGGGCTAATTCTAAAGTTGCCCAACTATCACTGCTACGAAGTTTCTTAAAAGCATTGTAAATAGGTTGGCTTTGACCAAGCTTGTTGATAAACTGTACGACTAGTGGCTGTACAATTTCATGAGCTTCGCGCAGTTCCGGGCTATTTTGAACACCCATTAAATGATTTACCACCCCCCAACTCCAGGTAAGCCGTTCTGTCAGCTTTTCTAAGGGTTCTACTAAACCACTCCAAGTAGGCTGTATATTAGCCTCTAAGGTGGCAAGCTGCTGGTCAAGTTCTGCCAGCAACTGATTGAAGGCTGGTACTACTCGTTCTGGTTTAATCTCTGCAAAGACAGGTAATCCTGTGCCTTGAAGTAGGGGGTTGTGGGAAATGATGGTACTTGCACTCATGGTTTTGTGTGAACTGCGGACTAATGAAAATCAACAATGATTTTTAGTTATATATCTTCTAATGTAACGATCGCTATGCTGTTTATGATTGCCAGAATGGCAAAAAGGCAAAAAAAGCGATAATTAATCACGAAATAATCTCCATAGGGCTATTTTGTTTGGTACTGATACTGTCTAGCTACTATCAGTATTTTGCATACATTTGCGATCGCACATCGTGGCTGCTTCACCTACCTCAAGTTGACCAAAGGCGATCGTATCAAGGCATCATAATGTACTATGTCAAACAGGTAGCTCGTCCGCCTGCATGGGCGTTACCCTGAAAGTGCAGTTTCAGCCCAGGAATTCTAAGCTTTCAAGGCGTGGGAGTGTCAAATTAAGTGAGTGCGATCGAGCGTCCTTAGCGAATTGAAAAGTGAGGCTCTATATTTATGATTTTATTTGGCAACTCATCTTTTTACTCGTAAAATCGAAGACAAGATCAAGGTCAGTAGAAAAGAGTCCCTAAATTAATGAGTACGTTAATCAGTCAGGGTGGAAGAGCTATCACTAAATTTCAGATGGTAGACCGAATAAACGATATCGCTTGGCAAGCCCACCAAGGTAGCGTTGCGGCGATTATTCAGCTATTGAACGAAAAGCTAGCTAAGTCTGGTGTCAGAACTAGAGCCATTTTTTCTGATGGTATCTTACAAATTCTGTGCGAGGCAGCTAGCGTAGAACAACTTGAGCAATCTCCCGTTGTCGCAGAAATTCAGCAAATTCTTGATTCCATCGCCCCGCGTCATATTCGCCGAGTCAATATCAACAGTCGGATTGTTCGGGAACAACAATTACTGTGGCTAAAAGAAATAGATAGCGATCGCGAAAATCAATTGCTTTGGTCACAGGAAATTACGTTAATTCAGCCCAATATTATAAAGCAACTAATTAAAGATTTCACAGAAGCTCAAGCTGGACTAGGAAAGTCAAATTTTCCGAAAACTCAAGTCTCTCGCCCTTTAGTACTTGTTAACAAAGAAAAACCCAAAAATCAACCTAATAAAAAGATATTAGCAGCGGTTGGTTTATGCTCACTCTTGTTGCTTAGTTGGGTTGTTTATGCCCAATTAGGTAATAATCTGAAAAGCCTAATGCAATTCCAAACTTCTAAATCTTTAACTACAGAAAATACAAGCAATAGAAAAGTTCAAACACCACTTAGTTCTGCTAAGAATAACCTTTCTGCTCCATCTGATGACCAATTTGCCATAGCGGTGCGAATTGCAAATCTTGCTTCTGCATCTGGTAAAACAGCTACAGCCTCAACTCAGTGGTTAGAGATAGCTGCTAAATGGCAACGGGCTTCAGATTTAATGAGTACGGTGCCACAAAAACACAGTCGTTATCAGGAAGCTAAGATTCGTACTCAACTTTATAAGAAATACAGTGAGGCGGCACAGAAAGAAGCAGATAAGAGTAAATCTTAGTTTTTTGTAATTAGAAAACTTGGATTACTGATTAGTATTCTCATAATTAAAAAAATCGACCTTATTGACAATATAATAAGGTCGATTTAAGCCAATACGGTTTAGTTAATGGTAAAAACGAAAAGTAGTGTAGTAGTGTAGATTGGGTTGAGGAACGAAACCCAATATTATCAACCATTTGTTGAGTTTCGCTATTGCTCAACCCAACCTACTATTTTTCACAAAGCCAAGCGTATTGCGATTTAATCAAGTTAATTGATTCGTGGAGTCAATCTAAAATCCAAAATGTGTATATCTTCTAACTCAGAAGTTCTCCTGTTTCTTGTAGGGAATGCAAACGGCGGTAAATACCCTCATGGCGCAAGAGTTCATCGTGGCTACCCACTTCTACAATCTTTCCTTGCTCTAGAACCACAATTTTATCAGCTTCCCGGACTGTACTTAAACGGTGGGCAATAACGATGGTGGTGCAAGTACCCTGAATCGATCGCATCGCTAGCTGAATTGAACGCTCAGACTCATAATCTAAACTAGAGGTGGCTTCGTCAAAAATCAGCACATCTGGTTCAACTAACAACGCCCTAGCAATTCCCAAGCGTTGTCTTTGTCCTCCAGATAACCTGACACCTCGTTCTCCCACGACGGTGTAATAACCTTGTGGTAACTGCTGCACTACTTCATCGACTCTGGCAATTCTACAAGCTTCCTTAACCTGCTCCAAACTGGCATTTGTTTTACCATAGGTGAGGTTATCCAATATAGTACCGTTGAAAACATCTACTTCTTGGTGAACGATCGCTAATCTCCGTCTATATTTACCCACATCCAAAGTGCGAATATCTTGACCATCAATCAGAATTTGACCTGCTTGAGGTTCAAAATATCGCAACAGCAATTTCATTAAAGTAGACTTACCAGAACCGGAACGCCCCACTAATGCTACTGTTTGGTATGGCTCAATCAACAAGTTGATATCTTGTAAAACTTGACGGTTGGCATCATATCCAAAACTCAGGTGCGACAACTCAACTTTTCCAGTAAATTTATAAGGTGATTCTGTCTGGTGGCTCTCTTCTAAAAGACTAGCTGAATCAGATGGAGTTGGCTCTTGCAAAAATTCGTGAAACCGCAACATAGAAGAATAACGACGGGCAAAAACTTCTGCCAAGCTACTAATTGGTTCTAATTCGGCATAAGCCATGCTAGAAAGAGTCAAGGTCATGATAAAGTGACCGAGAGAAATTCTCCCGTTTACTGTTGCTGCTAAAGTTAAACCCAAGATAGTAAACACACAAAATTGAATTACAGTTCTTTGCCAAGTACCTAGTATCGTATAACCTTTGTGGATGCGATAATTAAGCACCACTAGTTCACGATTTAAACGTTTTTTTTGCCGTTTCAGTTCTTTAGCTTCTGTAGCAAATGCTTTCACCGTTTTGATGTTAGTGATCAATTCGGAAGTGCGGCTTTCTGTGTCCTCTCCATATTTATCCACACGACTTTCGTACTCAATTAACTGCTGTAAATTCTTCAAGCTGAAGCTGAGAATAATTACAAAGGAAATTAGATATAAAACTGCAATCCGCCACTCAATAAACAAGATAAACACAAAAATCCCCAGTACACGAGCCAGTTTAGGAATCAACTGTCCGGCGATTTCGGGATATGCCCAAGTGTGGTTAGCAATACCTCTAGCTACTCTGCCAGCAATACGTCCAGGGTTATTTTCATCATAAAATTCTAGTGGGAGAGTAAGAACTTTAGCGATCGCTGTTTCACTTTTATCTCGACGCGATCTGAAAGCTATATCCCAGTGAAACCAATTGCTTAACCAGGGTTGTGTGGGCGCTCTCACTACGGTGACAATGAATATTAAACCCAGCAATACTCCTAAAGATAGAGTTTTATTAACTGGGTAATTGGTGATGTCAGAAAAAGTTGCGATCGCACTTTGAAGTGGTTTATCCAAAGGTTGATCAGACAAAACGTTTAAAATCTGCCCGATCGCATAAGGGACAACCAAATCAATAATTTCGTAAATGCTGGATGCTGTAATACTAAAAACACTCAGCTTCCAATCAGAGCGAAAGTAATTGACAATATCTTGAAATTTGGCCATGATGCACACCATCCAAGAGCGCGATCGTAAACTTGGAATTTATATACTACGCTTGTAATACGAATGTAGTCAAGAGCTAGGTGACAAATCACTCTTTGGGAGTAGTTGCTAGTTTTTGGGGAAAAAATTCGAGGCGATAGCGGTAGAGAGCAACTGGTTGAGAGGCAGCTTGAAAGTAATCTGGATCTTGGGGTGAAAGATAAACAGCAGTAACTTGGTCTGCTTCAATCGCCGGATTAGACGTTGGAAGTTTATGATAAGCCGTAGTAGATTCTACAGAGTTTAAATAGGGGCGTGAACCGCCTTTAAATAGTTGTTGAAACACTTCTGTAGTGATGAATTTGCCATCAGAGGTAGTTTCTGTGGCCCGTGCAGTCACAATGGAAACTAGTTGCCGACTGCTACGCAAGAACGTAATTTGACGATTAGGTGAATCTGGATCTACTTTGACTGATAACACTGCTTCATCCCCTAAATAAGCCCGTGCCAAATTCAAACTATTAAATGCTCTATCTGCTACTAAGATGGGGGATTTGTTGTCTATCTTAGGTAATATATTTAACCCAGGAGGGTGTGGTTTCTCCTTCACAAATCTTACTACAAAACTCACAGGCTGATTTAATTGTCGGCGATTACCTTCAAACCCTGGAGTTACGATTTCTGGTGCTAAAGGTGCAGCTAAATCTACCAAAGTACTTGTTACTTGCCAATAACCAGCCATCCATTCAGGGTAAACTAAATCACCCGAAGCTGGCTGCACTGAAGTTAATTTTTCCCATTGGGGAAAATTTGCTAATCGTTCAGCTAACTCTGCTGCAAAAGCTTCACCACTCCATAATAGGAAAAAAAACAGCAAGCAAAAACTCCAAATCCCCTTCATTACAAGCATTAGCAGTTTTGTCTTTAATGTTTATGATTTATCGATTAAAAATTAAAACTTTGTAGTGAGATAATTAGCCCTATCCCGAATTTATAGTGATAGCATGACATTGGCATTAGGCATGATTGAAGTTTATGGGGTTCCCACAGCTGTGGAAGTGGGAGATGCTATGTGTAAAGCTGCCCGTGTAACTCTTGTTGGTTATGAGAATACCGATTTGGGAAGAATTACCGTCTTAATTCGGGGGGTTGTGGGCGAGGTGAATGTGGCGGTGACAGTAGGACTAAAGGCAGTGCTACGAGTTAACGGTGGCGAGATGCTTTCTTCTCATATTATTGCCCGCCCCCACGAAAATTTAGAATATATTTTACCGATTCATCGCAGCACTAATATGGAACAATTCAGTGCAGATATCCGATTTCCTCCACCCCTATCAGTTTAGCTATATTAAATTTCTGCTGCTAAAGGTTGCCAAATATCTCCATAACGATCTCGTAAAGCTTGCCAAGCTTCTACTTGACCGGGTTCATATTCTCCCGGTTTACCCCATTGCAAAAATAGGCTTAAAGCCGATTCTTGTTTATCATCTAAAAACCGAATAGCATAGGTTGTAAAATTTCCCCTCTTCGCTTCACCTGTTTCAAATTTCACCTGAATAATTTTATCCATATTCAAGTGAAACTCAAAGCCTTCGGTGTGCATATTCGCATACTTACCTTTAGGCAATTCTGCATAAAATAACTTTTCTATTTTGCCTCGCGCTTCTAATACAGCAGCACTACTAGTAACAATTAAACGTAAAGTTCCTAAAGTCTCGCAAGCTGTTAAAAATTCTTTCAATGTTGTGGTCATTTGTTATTTGTCCTTTGTCATTTGTTATTTGTCCTACCCTACGGGTACTCCGTTGGAGAACTCGAAGAGTAGCCGCTGGCGCGTCTATGTCATTTGTCCTTCGTCATTTATTAATTTTTTTGCTAATGATCAATGACTACTGACCAATGACTATTGACTATTTTTCATATCGTTCATAAGCAGCAACAATGCGCTGAACTAGAGGATGGCGCACGACATCTTTTTGTGAAAATTCGCAAAAGGCAATGCCTTCAACGTGTTTTAAAATTTGTAAAGCTACCCCTAAACCCGATTGTTGATGAAGTGGTAAATCAGTTTGTGTCATATCGCCCGTAATTACCATCCGCGAACGGAAGCCCAAACGAGTCAAAACCATTTTCATTTGAGCGGGTGTAGTATTTTGCGCTTCATCCACAATTACAAAAGCGTTATTGAGGGTGCGTCCCCGCATATAGGCGAGTGGTGCGACTTCAATTACACCGCGTTCCATTAAACTGGGTACTTTTTCGGGGTCGATAAACTCATAAATGGCATCGTAAAGTGGGCGAAGATAGGGATTAACTTTCTGCTGTAAGTCTCCAGGCAAAAAACCGAGTTTTTCACCAGCTTCGACGGCGGGACGAGTTAAAATTAGCTTTTCAAACTGGTTAGCAAGAAGTGCTTGCACGGCGACAACAACAGCGAGATAAGTTTTGCCGGTACCAGCAGGGCCAACGCCAAAGGTGAGATCGCGTTGACGGAGTGCGTCAATATATTGACGCTGGCGGAAGGTTTTGGCACGAACTTCTTCGCCCCGGCGACTTTTAGCGAGGATATCTCGCTGTAAATCTTGCAGTTCCCCTTGCCGATCGCTATCTATAGCTTGACGGGCTGTTAAAATATCGGCACTGGAGATAGTATTGCCTTTAATCCAGAGGTCTTCAAGCGATCGCACTAATCGAGAAGCCAGATCAATTTGCCCTTCAGTGCCAGAAATCACTAATTCCTGTCCGCGTAAGACTAAAGTGGCTCCTGTTTGCCGAGATAGGAATTTGAGATTTTCTTCTCCATCTCCTGCAAGAGCGATCGCACTGGGAATATTCGGCAGCTGAATTGTGAAGGCACCTGCCATAGTATTTCTTAATTGGTGAGGATCTGTGTTTGACAAAGGTTAATTTTTTCTCGCCAAGGGCGAAATTATACTTTACTACTTAAATTTTGAAACAATATTGCAATAAATTAATCGCTGTAGGGGTATAAATCTGTACATCCCTACTGGTCAAAAAGAGGAAAAGGGGCAGGGGGCGGGGAGCAGGGGGGGAAATCGGCATACATAAATTTAGGGTTACTGAAAGTTTAGACGTATTATTTCTTGTGTTACATATCTCGAAACAAACACTTTTACTTTTGGGCATAAATAAATTTAGTTACTCTCTAACCCTTGTGGCAGAGTAATCCCAGTTTCTTTCTCCCTGCCCCCTGCCTCTTCGGTGAATAGTCCAAAAAAAGATCCAAAAATCTTTTTGCTACTTTCCATTTTTACAAAAATTCTGAGCGGAGTTAACAACAACCGCTCAGACTTGCTCTCTAGTTTCAACCTAGCGGAGGCGCGGTTTAACAATGGGTTTAGGCCCATCATTTGCACGCGGTTCTCTCTTAGTCGGCGGTGGCGATCGCTCTTCTGTGTCTTCATCAAAAGACATACCCTCGCGGCCTGGAGTGGTGCTGCCGTAGATATCCAGGTATGCTGATTGCCCAGCTGCGGCTGCGGCTGCGGCAATTACTGTACGAATCGCCTGAATATTGCGTCCCCCTCGACCAAACACTTTTCCTTTATCTGTGCTTTCAAAAGCGATGCGAACCCAAACCCGATTAAGGGCCTGAGAAATTTCACAATCGACGCTTAATGTCTCTGGAGATTCCAAAAACGGATGCACTAAAAACCGAACTAGCCCAGCATAGTTAGGGCTAGCTGTTGGGAGTTTTGTTCCGAAATTATGATGCGGCTGTTGCACTGACCTGTTCAAAAACATTAGCTTTTACTAGAATGCGACGGACGGTGTCAGTGGGTTGAGCGCCTTGTTGTAGTCGCTTGACGATACCGGGAACGTCTAGTCGCACTTCATCAGTTCTAGGGTTATAAAAACCCAATTCTTCTAGGGGACGGCCATCACGGCGAGCGAGGTTGTTAATGGCGATAATGCGGTAACTTGCTTCCCGTTTTTTACCGAATCGCTTCAAGCGCAGTTTGATCATGGTTGAAGAATCGTTCTCCTGATTGGTTAAGTATGCCGAAATGCTAATTTTAGCACTCGTCTAGCATTTGGTGCTATTAGTCATTGGTCATTAGTCATTAGTCATTAGCAAATTACCAATGCTCCTCCCAATAATTAAAGATTGCCAAAGCCTTTTTTCTTTTTATCTTTGGGTTTTTTCTTTTTCGTGCCTGGCGCACCATCATAACCCCGCCATCCTGGGGCAGGGGGACGATTGCCAGCACCTGCGAAGGCGTTGCCCATACCGCCACCGCCAAACATTCCTGGCATTCCAGGGAAGCCGCCTTGACCCATTTGCTGCATGAGCGATCGCATTTTTTGGAAATCACCCACCAGTTTGCTGACATCTGACTCCCTGTAGCCTGAGCCAGCAGCAATCCGCCGCCGCCGACTGGGAGAACTGGCTAATAAATCCGGGTCATGGCGTTCTTGGCGAGTCATGGAGTTAATCATCGCCTCACAGCGTTTCAGTTGGGTTTCTCCCTGCTTGAGTTGATCGTCTGAAAGCTTGTTCATCCCTGGAATCATCTTGATCAAGCCTCCCAGAGAACCCATGTTCTTCAGCATCCGCAGCTGCTTGAGAAAGTCAGTAAAGTCAAACTTTGCTGACAGAATTTTCTCCTGCATTTTCTCAGCATCGGCTAAGTCAAACTCTTCTTGGGCTTTTTCTACCAGAGTCAGCACATCGCCCATTCCCAAAATCCGCGATGCCATGCGATCGGGATAAAACGGTTGTAGTGCCTCGACTTTCTCACCTACACCCACAAACTTAATCGGCGCTCCCGAAATCTTTCGCACCGAAAGCGCTGCACCACCACGGCTATCACCATCCATTTTGGTGAGAATTGCCCCAGTAATTCCGATCTGCTCGTGGAAGGTGCGGGTAAGATTAGCTGCCTCTTGACCAGTCATCGCGTCCACTACCAACAGAGTTTCATGGGGTTGGACAGTTGCTTTGATGCGGGCTAATTCCGCCATCATGTCTTCGTCAATTTGCAGGCGTCCAGCAGTATCAATAATTACTGTGTTAACACCTTCTGCTCTGGCGCGTTCTACACCCTGTCGGGCAATTTCTACGGGATCTGCGTCGCTTCCTAGTTCAAATACTGGTACGTCAATTTGCTTACCCAACGTTAGCAACTGGTCGATCGCGGCTGGGCGATATACGTCTGTCGCCACCAACAAACAGCTACGCTCTAATTTTCTCAGATGTAAGGCTAACTTAGCCGTAGCTGTGGTTTTACCAGTACCTTGCAACCCAGCCATGAGAATAATAGTAGGCTGTTCCTGGGCTTCTGCGATGGGAACATTCTCTTCTCCCATCACCTGTACCAGTTCATCGTGAACAATTTTGATGAACTGTTGATCAGGTCGCACGCCGGCAACCACCTCGGCTCCCTGTGCTTTGGTTTCGACTTCGCTAATAAAATCTTTGACTACCTGGAGATTAACATCTGCCTCCAACAAGGCGCGGCGCACTTCGCGCAATGCATCTTGAATGTTGGATTGAGAAATTTTGTCCTGTCCCCGCAGTTTTTTCCAGGCGGATTCTAAACGGTCAGATAATGCATCAAACATAATGTAATTACAGGTAGTTCGCCGATGGGAAATTCTAAACCGCCGATGAATGCGTTGGCGTAGCCCGTCGCAGGCATCGTGAATTTCCGCTAAATTTTAAATGTGCTATCTACCAGCTTAGTATTTTTCACCCCGACTGTAGCAACCAGATACCTACCTTTATTTAATTGGCAAGTGGAATGGTTTCTTAAAAGAGGGTTATTCAACTCTTATTGGTACTTTATTTCTACACAAGTTTCTTAATTAAACTTTTTTGTAGAGCAACAACAACTTGAGCGCAGTTTTAGTTGATGGAAAATCTTGATTAATTGCGTAACTTCTCCAAATCAAAGCGGATTGCTATATTTCTCTCTTGCTGCCAACAGAATTCAAAATATAGAAAGCCTGCTTGCTACTCAAGATGTAGGGTAGCACAGCTAGCTGTGCTACCCTATGAATCACCTATATTCCACCCTACAAAAGTTTCGGGTTATGAAATCCACATTACTTAGTAATGATTTAGGTTAATACCAGCTTCTTTTGCCATTGCTTCTAACCCATTAATTTGTAAGGTTTTGATTGCTTTGGTTGATAGCTTTAATCTCACCCAACGATTTCCGCCTTCCCACCAAACCCGCTTGTCTTGCAGATTAGCGTGCTGAAGGCGTTTAGTACGGCGGTGAGAGTGGGAAACAGCAAAAGCGTTATTTGCTTTTTTACCAGTTAGTTCACAGCGACGGGACATAGCAACTATCTCCAGATTGTTATTTTAATACAGCCTTTCCATTTTAGGTCTTAGGCAACAGAAGTGGGGAGATGAGGGAGCAGAGGGAACAAGGGAAGATAAGGGAGAAGAGTTTTCTCCCCTGCCCCTCTGTCTCTTTTCAATGCCCAATGCCCCACTCATCACTATTTACTTGCTTGTTCTGTCAACTTGGTAAGTACCTCATTTGATCGCTCGACGAAAGATTTCATTCCCTCAGCGTCAAATCCCTTCTGAGACATCAGCGCTAAATCGTAGACGTGTTGGCAAATCAAGTTTACTAACTGATCTGTAGGCGATTCACCATCACCTTGAATGATAATACCTTGGTTCAGATTTGCCAGATTTTGAATCAATGGGTGAGCAGTATTCACTAGCAAGATGTGATCTTCGGGAAACTCTGCTGACTGCTGCTGCATCATGGCGTTCATTTCCCGCATACGGCGGAGAATCTCTGGTAAAAGCACGATCGCAGGTGGTGTACCTTGAGGATCGTCTGATTTCAACGCTTCAGTACGGATGTTGAGTCTGGGTTTGTTGAGGGATTTCTCAAATAACTCTTTAATAGTCTCACTCCGGGTTTTGTTCGTCTTAGGATCAACAATTTCCTTATCTTTATCTTGTTCTAGCAGGGTATTATCTAAATCTGAGTCTACTCGCGTAAACTTGACATCCTGATATTCCCGTTCTAGAAAGTTGATAAAGTGGGTGTCGATGAAGGAGTCCATAAACAGGACTTCCAAGCCTTGATTTTTGTGCAGTTCTATGTATGTTGCTTGGGTTGCTTCATCAGTGCTGTAGAAAACCCGGTTTTCGTTGCGTTCTTTGTTGCGTTCTAGATACTCTTTCAGCGTAGTATAGGGAGCGCTGGGTGTTGAGTTCTCAGAAGTGGGTGAGGGAGTCACATCTTGCCAAGCATCCCCATCTGAAGATTGGACTTCAACCACTGGAGTTTCAGCAGCAACTTTTTCTGTCAGCTTGGTGGTGGTGCGGAAGACGATGATATCTTCGATTTGTTTTTTGAATTTCTCGTCGTTGAGAACGCCGAATTTTACAAAAGTACCAAGATCCTTCCACGCGCTAATGTATTGTTCACGATTATCGCGGAAAAGTTCTTTGAGGCGATCGCCTACTTTTTTGGCAATATAATCACCAATTCGCTTCACGGTGCGATCGCCTTGCAAAGCACTGCGCGATACGTTTAGGGGAATATCGGTACTATCAATCACACCCCGCATCGGCATCAGAAATTGCGGGATAATTTCTTCGCAGTTGTCACTAACAAAAACTTGATTGCAAAATAGCTTGATCTGCCCTTTGGTAACATCTACATCTGGTCGCATTTTCGGGAAATACAAAATCCCGTTGATGATAAAGGGATAGTCTGTATTTAGATGTACCCATAACAAAGGTTCTTCCTGAAAAGGATACAGGTAGCGGTAAAACTCTAAATAATCTTCTTGAGTAAGATTACTCGGAGACTCTCGCCACGGTGCTTTTTGCTTATTTATTACTTCACCGTCCAGTTTAATCGGGACTGGCAAAAAGTCGCAGTATGTCTTGACAAGATTCTTTATTCGTGCTGATTCAAGAAATTCCTCCTCTTCTCCTTGCAGGCTGAGAATAATACTAGTACCGCGAGTTGTCCGAGAAGATTCTTCGAGAGTGAAAGCTGGAGAACCATCACAAGACCAGTGAACCGCCTGCGCTCCTTCCTGGTAGGATAAGGTATCAATTTCTACCTTTTGTGCCACCATGAAGGAAGAGTAGAAACCAAGACCGAAGTGGCCGATTATCGGTTGATCTGATTTGCCTTCATACTTGTGAATAAATTCTTCAGCACTAGAGAAAGCAACTTGATTGATATATTTCTTAACTTCATCTGCGGTCATCCCGATACCGTTATCGGAGATGGATAGAGTTTTCTTATCTTTGTCAATGGCAATTTCAATTTCTGGTCCGCCCATATCTCCAGCATAATCTCCAGCGCGGGATACCATTTTCAGCTTTTGAATAGCATCTACAGCGTTGGATACCAGTTCCCGTAAGAAGATTTGATGATCTGAGTAAAGCGACTTCTTGATGATT
Organism: Nostoc flagelliforme FACHB-838; assembly: GCF_014698065.1. GTDB lineage: Bacteria > Cyanobacteriota > Cyanobacteriia > Cyanobacteriales > Nostocaceae > Nostoc > Nostoc flagelliforme_B. The sequence goes on along the minus strand of NZ_JACJSI010000012.1, from coordinate 120,547 downwards.
GGAAAAATATTCTCAGTATGAATACTGATAGTACCTTGTTCTAGCATAATTGGTAATTTTCGATTTCGTATCTGAAATGATGATAGTGGCTAATACAGCCTCACCCTCTGTTTTCCAGGATAAACCCGGAGAGCACAGAAGGGCATGATACCAATTAGGATTTTAAAAGCATAGCTTAGGCGATCGCACCTTTTTTGAGCGTTGTTTGCCCCCATTTTATGATTCGGATTTCCCTACTCCCAACCCCCGATTTTCAACGCAGGTATATTAGTCTAGTTGAGGCTGCTGTCTAAGTATTTGCTAGAATTCTTTTCTAACACCAAAAAATAATGGTATGGATAAGTGGGATCGATAAATTCTTGCTTAACAGTTAACCCAGCTTTGGCAACAGAGTTTAAAATCCGCGTTTTCGGATATCCTTTTAAACCCATTTCCCAGCAGTGTTCGTCACACACTGGCTTTGTACTCCAGAATTTTGGCATATTGAGTAGTAAATGCCTTGGTCTGCCGGAGAAAGAGGTTTTCACCTGAAACGAGAGGTATTGGGTGCAATAGGGAATGGAAATCACCAAAAATTTCTTGGTTGCAATGGCAAGTTTTTTCAATGCTTCTTCTGACTGTTCGTAGGGGAAGTGTTCTAATACTTGAAACAGGACAATCGCATCAAATTTATCTTTCGGTAAGGAAAAATCTGTAGTTAAATCCAAAATTATTTCTGGCTTGAGGTTGGGGTCAACATCAGCAGTAGAGACGTTGTATCCATTATTTTTTAATAGGTCTGTTAACAGAGAATTAAAAATCCCAATTTCCAGAACGTTTTTTACTTGATTACCTAGTGAAAAAATTAAACGCAACTGGTGATGGTAGCTGATGAGGCGATTTTTGGATAAATATTCTGAATTTCTAATATCTAAGGAGGTGATGAGTTGCATAAATAATGTCTGCCTAAGCTGATGGACTGACAAACTATGATGGGTATACAACTACAGGATTCCCGGAAAAATCGTGAAATTAACAGCATCTTGACCGGACAATTACAAGTCCACGCCAGTTGCTACTTCCTTCGCGTAGCATCTTTTAGAGAAGGGGATATCTGCGTCTAGCTTGCTTCCCCGTTTGCGGAGCGTCCCGTAGGGAATGGGTACAAGTATCTAACTCAATGCCAGTCTGACTTTTCACTCTTATCTGGAAAATCTCACTTTCATTCCTTAGCCTAACTACTAACCAAGTTTAGTGATTAATTAATACTGATTGTTTATGCCAAACATTCATTAAGTCGTGAATAAATTTGGCTAATATCCAACTTTCTGCCAATAAAAACGGCTTGATTTTTAGGTGGAGTCTGCCATTCATCAGCGTGTAAACTATAGCGAGGGCCACTCAGTTGAAAAATATGGCGTAAGTCACTATCGCTAAACCACAAAATACCCTTAGCCCGAAATACATCCTGTGGCATTTCTTCGGTGAGAAAATTCTCAAATTTATGGACATCAAACGGTCTATCAGTCTGGAAGGAAATCGAAACAAATCCATCATTTTCTAAATGATGTGAATGATGTTCGTGATGATGGTGTTCATGCTCGTGAGTATCTTCTGCATTCTTGGCAGTATACTCATCTATTGGAGTTAGACCGACATCTAAAATTAATGGTAATGCCACCTCCCCGTATTTGGTGTGCAAAATTTTCGCACCATTTTTTATATCATGGATGAAATTTTCTACATTTTCTAGCTTTTCTGGGGTAACGAGGTCTATTTTATTCAGAAGAATAATATCTCCATAAGTAATCTGTTTTAAAGGAGCTTCACTATGGAAGTGTTCTTGATTAAACGCCTCAGCATCTACCACTGTGAGAATAGAGTCGAGGTTTGTTAAATCCCTTAATTCTGTACCTAAAAAAGTTAAGATAATTGGCAGTGGGTCAGCAACACCAGTCGTTTCAATAACTAGGTAATCAATGCGGTCTTCTCGTTCTAAAACTCGGTAAACTGCATCAACTAAATTATCGTTGATAGTACAACAAATACAGCCATTAGTCAGTTCGACCATATCTTGGTCTACAGAAATTAGCAATTGGCTGTCTATGTTAATATCACCAAACTCATTCACTAGTACGGCAACTTTTAAATCTTCTTTGTTTTTGAGAATTTGATTTAACAGTGTAGTTTTACCACTACCTAAAAATCCTGTGATAATAGTAACAGGCATTCCTTGTTTAGGAATATCAAGGTTTAGATTTGACGTTGGTGCAGTTAGTTGAGTCATAATCAATTAAAACTTCCCTAAGTTTCAAATTTTTAGTAATCATTAGTAATTGCTAATAGTTAGTTAGAAAAATTCCACTAACTATTTTTAATCTTCTCATCTGAATCGGGTGGAGGTGGAACCCGCGCCAGAATACCTTTTTGTAAAACTTCGCCATCAATAACGAGAATCGTTATCATAGTAGCCTAAAAAAAGCTTGATGGTGCAACCTGGATGAAGAAAAGATAGAAGTGTTTAACTTTAGGTACGTTATTCGAGGGTTGCGATGGAATTCATTAACTCAAGAAGCGGCGCTGCTGATTAAGGAAAATTCTTACACTTTCCATTTTTGTGTCTTTGGTTAGCCTGCTCGTACTCTGCTAAACGTGTGGGAAAAAGCTACACTTGGCTTGATAATTGCTGGGACGATTTTATCACAAGCCATTCTCGCACCTGATAAATTTCGTGCTGTTGGCCCTACTTGTAAAGCGGCTAAACCACCCATGATAAATAATTCACAACCAGGCCAACGCAGACAAGTATCTAAAACTGGTAAGCCTTTAACAATCTTGATGGGGTAAGTCTCCAAAATATCTTTTAATAAGGGTTCTGTGGTGACATCGAATTTGGTTCCGGTGGAAAGCCAAATGTAATCACACTCATGCTGACTACCATCACTACATTCCATGTGCCAATTTTCACTTAACCACTCGGCTTTCACTACTTGACAGTTCTCGTTAATTCTGATGTTACCACTACGGGCTTGTCGTCGTAATTGGGTAGCGATCGCAGGTGTCATAGAGCCACCATTTCTAGCTTGCTGAATCATCATTACCCGTTGTTCCCAATCAGATTCAGCAAAAAAATCTTTCAAATACTTCGGCCCCAACCAACCTGGTTCCGCATCGAACAACTTTTCTGCTAACTGCCGCCGAATCATCAAATGCACCTTTGCACCGCGTGAAATAGCACCTACTGCTAAATGTCCACTCGTCAAGCCACCACCCACAATCAATACTCTTTTACCCATCAACTGCAATTTTCGTAAATTAATAGTTTTTGAGTGGCAAAGTCTATCTTGTGGGTAGGCTGTCTGAATCTGGTTCACCCAATCAGGTATTTGAATTTGAGCGCTACTAGTTGCCAACACTACCCGCCGCGCCGTAACTTCTTGTCCGTCTTGCAAGCCGAGGCAAAAGCGAGGACGTGAATGATGAGTTAAGGGTTGAATACTCTTAACTCTCAAGGGGATAACTTGTTCTTGCAACTGCCAAACTCGAATCACATCTTGGCAAAAATCTTCAAATAATTCTGCTCCTGGTAAATCATAGGGAGGAAATAACTCATCAGGGCGAGATTGAGCAAATTTCCTTAAAGCAAAATGGTTTGGGTCGGGATGGTGGACGGCAGGGGAGCGTAAATGAGGGATTTCCAAAGCTTTAAATTGGTCTTCCCATTGACTCATCCACCTGCCACTGGGGTCAAATACCAAGAATTTACCCCTGATTCTTTGCCGTTTTTGCAGCAGATGGGTAGTCAACGTTAAAGCATGAGGCCCAGCACCAATAATCGCCAGGTCAATTGTTGCGGGAATAGTTGTCGTAAATTGCATTGCTGGAGAGACAATCGGGCTTTTTTGATAATAGTTATCATTCTATCTGAGGAATATCAGTCCAGCAAGGTGATTCTGAGAATAGGGGATTGGGTATCAAAAGAGGCAGAGGGGCAGGGGGAAAATTCTTCTCCCTTGCTCCCTGCTCCCTGCTCCCTGCTCCCTTGCTTCTTCCCCATTCCCCAATTACGAGTCGTGATGCGTAAAGCCCCCGTGTTTCTAACCGGGGGATATAAGCAAATGTGCCAAATTTATTTGGCTGGGACTTTTACAAAGCGTAGGCATGGTTTATAATATGACCGGAGTGTGAAAAATAAGTGTTTAATCTAACATACGAATTTAAGTTAAAGCCAACCCATGCACAAGCTCAGATATTTGAAGAGTGGTTAGAAATTAATCGTCGTGTCTACAACTATGCTTTAGCTGAACGTAAGGATTGGTATTTGTCGCGTAGTTGTCGGATTAACGCTTGTTCGCTCAAACATGAATATATTATTCCTGCTGAGACTCCTCGTCCAACCTACGCCAGCCAGTGCAAAGCGTTAACTGCTGCCAAAAAAGACTTTCCTGAACTCAAAAAAGTACAGTCTCAGGTTTTGCAGCAAACTCTAAAGCGGCTTGAGATAGCATTTGTGGCAATGTGGGAGAGAAACCACGGATTCCCCCGATTCAAAAAATTTGGAAGGATGCGGTCTTTTGTGTTCCCACAAATACAGTCTCAGAAGTTGAATCCGGGAATGGTGAATTTGCCTGTAATTGGTTTGGTTAAATTCCGTCAATCACGAGCAATACCTGATGGTGGTGTAGTTAAACTTGCGCGTATAGTGAAACGTGTTTCTGGTTGGTATGTGATGTTGATAGTCCAATGGGATGTTAACTTACCCCAACCCCTGCCGCATGGAGAAGCAGTAGGAATAGATGTAGGGCTAACTAGTTTTGTTGCAACTTCCAATGGTCTTTTAGTCAAACGTCCAAGGTTTTTTGTTGATGCTGAACGCAAGCTTAAATTACTGCAACAGCGTGTTAGTAGAAAACCATTAGGCTCAAATAATTGGAAAAAGGCACAAAAGAAAGTTGCTTCGTTGCATGAGTACGTTGCTAATTGTCGTAAGGATTGGCACAGAAAGCTGTCTCATCAGATTTGTGATCGTGCAGGAATGGTGTTTGTTGAAGATTTAAATTTAATTGGCTTGTCTGGTGGAATGCTAGGTAAGCATTGCCTTGATGCAGGGTTTGGTCAATTCTTCAGCATTCTTGAACAAACTTGTTTCAAGCGTGATGTCTATTTTCAGAAAGTAGATGCACGAAAAACCAGTCAGACTTGCCCTAACTGTAGAGTCGAGACAGGTAAAAAAAAACTTTCAGAACGTACTCATATTTGTTCAAATTGCGGCTATACAACTCATAGAGACATTGCAGCCGCTCAAGTAGTTCTCCAAAGGGGGCTTGCAGCCGTAGGGCATACGGTCAAGATGCTTGCTGAGGGTAAATTCATTGGAATCCCTTTGAAGCAAGAATCCCCGAATTAGAAATTCGGGGAGTGTCAAATCAACATCAGAGCTACTTGTTTGGCAAAATAAGTCAAAATCAAGTCAGCGCCAGCCCGTTTCATACTGGTTAAGGATTCCAAAATTACTTGTTTTTCGTCAATCCAACCCATCTGGGCTGCGGCTTTAATCATCGCGTACTCGCCACTGACGTTGTAGGCTGCAACTGGTAAATTTGTAGCTTCTTTTACCTGACAGATGATGTCTAAATAAGCTAGGGCAGGCTTTACCATGATGATATCTGCACCTTCGGCAATATCCAGTTCAATCTCTTTTAAAGCTTCTCTGGCGTTAGCTGCGTCCATTTGATAGGTCTTTTTGTCACCAAATTTCGGCGCAGAATCCAAAGCATCACGAAAGGGGCCATAGTAAGCGGAGGCGTATTTTGCAGAGTACGCTAGAATCCCGACGTTAATATAACCTTCTGTATCTAAAGCTTTGCGAATCGCGCCGACTCTACCATCCATCATGTCGGAGGGTGCAACGAAATCTGCCCCAGCGGCGGCTTGAGAGAGTGCCATTTTGATTAGCACTTCTACAGTCGGGTCATTTAGGATAGTCCCTTTTTCATCAACTAAACCATCGTGACCATGAGTTGTAAAAGGGTCAAGGGCAACATCGGCAATGACTACAATTTCTGGGATTGCCTGTTTAATGGCTTTGACGGTTTGCTGTACTAATCCCTCTGGGTTGTAACTTTGAGTGGCTGTGTCGTCTTTTTTATTTTCGGGGATAACGGGGAATAATGCGTAGTTTACCGCCGTAGGCATCGCATTAATTCCTAACTCAAACACTTCTGCTATTTCTTTGAGCAATAAATCTAAAGAATATCGATAACATCCTGGCATGGAGGCGATTTCTACTTTTTGTGCTTCGCCTTCGGTGACAAACATGGGATAGATGAGGTCATCCACAGTCAGAGTGTTTTCCCGCACCATCCGCCGCAGGGTTGCAGTGCGACGTAAACGACGAGGGCGTTGAAACGGGTTCAACGGCTTGTAGGTAGTTGAAGAAGCAGGCAACATAGAATTTTTTGGTTAAAATGATAATCATTATTGTAAAGCTTCATAGGTATGTCTGAGAAATACCGAGCCTTATGAAGATATTAGAAACCCCCCTTTTTTAAGGGGGGTTCTTCAGAGGCAAAATATCACTAACGCCAAGCGTATTGGGATAAGGGGTAGGATTCTACGCGCTAAAGTATTTTGCTACCGGGTGATAGGTAATAATCGCAGTGGTAGACTGTTCTGGATAAAGTTGTTCACTTTCATCCATATACAAATTAATCCTGTCAGTCTGCAATAACTCGAGTTGCTTATACTGGTCTTGGATATTCGGGCAAGCTGGATATCCAAAACTATATCGTGAGCCACGATAGCGTTGTGCTAATATATCCCGAATGTTGTCGGGTTCTTCAGCAGTAAAGCCTAACTCTCGGCGTATTCTGGCGTGTGTCCACTCAGCCACAGCTTCCGCTACCTGCACCGCCATACCGTGGAAATACAGGTAATCGGTGTATTGATTGGCAGCAAACAGCTTTTGGGCGAACTCTGTTGCAATCTCCCCTACAGTCACCGCCTGCATTGGGAAGACATCAATAATTCCTGATTCCTTCGGTGCAAAGAAATCTGCGATGCACAGCCGTCTTAAAGACTTCTGTCTGGGAAACTCGAAAGTTGTAACTTGCTGTGATTGGTTCTCTGAATCATATATATGTAGAGAATTTCCCTCGGCTTGACAAGGGAAATATCCGTAAATCACCTGGGGATGCAACAGATTTTCCTCAAGAATTCGCTGCTTCCAAGTTTCTAAAATTGGGTACACTTTCTCAGCTAAGAAAGCCTGATATTCTTCCTTAGATTGTTCCTTTGGCTTGCGGAATTGCCATTGTCCAGCAACCAAAGCTTGTAAATCCAAGTGCCAGAATATTTCTTCGATGGGAATATCACTAGGCTGCAATAACTTCGTTCCCCAGAAAGGCGGTGTAGGACGTTCAATATCTACAGCCACAGCTTCGGAACGTCTCGTATCTACTACTTTTGGTTCAGCAGATGTTTCTTCAGCAGTTGTAGCTTTTGATTCTTTGTGACCATTTGTCGAAACTCCAGCCGTTTCGATTTCGTTCAAAAATCCCTGCAAATCTTCCCATTTACCAGTAGCCTTTGCTGGCATTAATTTATCCATGAAGTGCAAGTCCGAAAAGGCATCTTTGCCATAAACAACCTTACCTTTATAGGTATTTTGGCAATCTTCATAGACAAACTTGGGAGTCAACGCCGCACCACCTAATATCACGGGGACACTAATTCCCTTTTCGTTGAATACCTCCAAGTTCTCTTTCATGAAGGCGGTGGATTTTACCAGCAAACCACTCATGGCAATACAATCAGCTTTGTGCTGTTCGTAAGCGTTGATGATGTTTTCCACTGGCTGCTTAATTCCCAGGTTAATCACCTTGTAGCCATTGTTGGACAAGATGATATCTACCAAGTTTTTACCAATGTCGTGGACATCGCCTTTAACTGTGGCAATGATAAAGGTTCCCTTGGCATTGTTGCCTGATTCTGATTTTTCCATGAACGGTTCTAGAAACGCCACCGCCGCTTTCATGGTTTCCGCAGATTGCAAGACAAAGGGTAACTGCATTTGTCCAGAACCGAATAGTTCCCCGACAACTTTCATGCCATCTAGCAGGAAGGTGTTGATAATTTCCAAGGGGGGATGTTCTTCTAAGGCTTTTTTCAGATGTTCTTCTAAGCCAATGCGTTCGCCGTCGATGATGTGGCGTTTGAGACGTTCTGCGATGGGGAGACTTTCATCTAAGGAGCGATCGCGCTTAGTTGTCACCCCGGCAAACGCTGTGGTAAGCTCTCCCAAGGGATCGTAAACGCAAACATTACCCTCAAATTTCCGCTCATCATAAATCAACTGCCGACAGATTTCTTGATGGCGTTCGTCAATCTTCGAGAGCGGTAAAATTTTGTTAGCACTGACAATGGCTGCATCCATTCCCGCCGTCGTCGCCTCGTGCAAAAACACCGAGTTTAGCACCATCCGCGAGGCTGGATTCAAACCAAAGGAAATATTAGAAACACCCAAAATCACATGACATCCAGGCAATTCTTGACGAATCCGCCGGATAGATTCAATTGTGGCTTTACCGTTTTCTCGGTCTTCTTCAATCCCGGTGGAAATGGGTAACGCTAGGGTATCAAAGAATATTTCTGTGGGTGGTATGCCATATTCTACAGCTTGACGGTATGCGCGTTGAGCGATCGCAAACTTTTTCTCGGCTGTCCGCGCCATTCCATCTTCATCGATAGTACCAATGACTACACCAGCACCGTATTTTTTCGCTAACTCCAGCACTTTCAAAAAGCGCGATTCCCCATCTTCGTAGTTGGTGGAATTAAGCAAACATTTACCACCGGCAACCTTTAAACCCGCCTCCATTTTTTCCCATTCGGTGGAGTCAAGCATTAAAGGCAATGTCACATTATTAACAATGCGCGAAACTAATTCGTGCATATCACGCACGCCATCGCGTCCCACATAATCCACGTTGACATCGAGGATGTGTGCGCCTTCTTTTACTTGCGCCCTCGCCATTGAAACGAGTCCATCCCAATCTTCTGCATTTAGCAAATCGCGGCACTTCTTGGAACCACTGGCGTTGAGACGTTCGCCAACAATCAAGAAGGAATTATCTTGGTCATAAGGCTGAGTGGTGTAAATTGATGCTGCTGCTGGTTCTAAGCTAGGATGTCTAACTTTTGGTTTCAGACCTTTAGCAAGTTCTGCCAATTGTTGAATGTGTTCTGGACGTGTCCCACAGCAACCCCCGATCACTTGGACACCCAAATCTTCAACAAAATGCATCAATGACATACGTAATTCTAACGGTGTCAGGCGGTAGTGCGCTTGACCGCCGACGTTCTCAGGTAAACCCGCATTGGGAATACAGGAAACGATGAAAGGTGAATGTTCTGCCAGATACTTGATATGTGGTTTCATCAAGTCTGGGCCTGTGGCGCAGTTTAGACCGAGAATATCAATTGGGTAAGGTTCTAAAATTGTCAGCACAGCGCTGATTTCGGAACCAACCAACATTGTGCCCATGCTTTCCATTGTCACAGACACCATCAACGGACGGCGATCGCCTTTTTTGGCAAACACTTCTTCAATGGCATTCAGCGCCGCTTTAATTTGCAGCACATCTTGGCAAGTTTCCACTAGAAATAAATCGACACCACCATCCCACAGCGCCTCTGCTTGTTCGGCAAAGGTAGCTTTCATGGTGTCAAAGTCAATATGTCCCAAAGTTGGGAGTTTCGTTGTAGGGCCAATGGAACCTGCCACAAACCGGGGTTTTTCTGGTGTGGAAAATTCCGCCGCCACACGCTTCGCCAATTCTGCGGCTGTCTTGCTGAGGTAATAAGCTTGGTCTGCCAAGTCATATTCTGCCAGCACAAGGGACGTACTGCCAAAGGTATCGGTTTCAATGACATCTGCACCAGCAGCGAGAAAGTCACGGTGAACCTTAGCGACAGCTTCGGGTTTCGTGTGAACTAAGTATTCGTTACAACCTTCATATTGTGGGCCGCCGAAATCTTCAGCAGTCAGGTTTTGGGTTTGTAAGTTGGTTCCCATCGCCCCATCGAAAACGAGGACTGGGCTATCTGGACTACGCAGGCGTTCAAGGAAAGGATGAGTCATATTTTCCTAGAAGAAATGAGGATATTAAGTGAGTCATGTGATACTCGACTTACTTTATTATTTTCCAAGATTGTGATATTTTCGGCATCTTTTAATAAAGTCTGTTTTGCAGAAACTCAGCATTGGCTTATTTTGACCTGATTTCTCAAGGTTGCCGACGACAGAATTATGCAAAAGCGCCACTTGAACAAGAGGCAAGGGAGCAGGGGGGATAGAAAAGAATTGGGATTCGACACTTAGGCTATGCTCAGTGACCACCCCAGTTGTTGCGTTAGCTTCTCGCAGGGTACAAGAAGCACATAATCAAGATAATGGAGGAGAAAACAATTCTCGATTATAATTTTCACAACTTGTATATTTTATTTCCTGGAAGTCCCTTAACGACACTACTAGAAGTAATCATTGGCAAAGAAGATTGAAAACCAAAATTATCAACTCCGAGAAGAAGACTCAACGAAGGGAATTGAGGTGATTCAGTATTTAGAAGCACACGTACCTTTGAGTAGAACTATTAAAGCTACAGGGGCATTTGCAGCGTTTGTTTTTGTATTACTTCTATTCTTTTATGGAGTCCAAGCCTATTTCAGATGCGAACACAACCATCACGGCGATCGCCAGCGTGAATCAACAGAGCGAAGCGATCGCACCACCACAACATATTACTGTTCTTCACCTTTTTCTTTAAGGAGCGATCGCCAATCTTCAATCGCCTTCTCCGTCCACAGCCAATTTTTAGCTAATTTATCTACCTGGAAATTTTCTCGATCGGACTTGAGAACCATTTGCCGCAATTTGATCGCTTCATTCAGATATTGCGTCTGCTTGCCACTAGATTGACTAAGTGCAGATTTATACAATCCAAGAGCTAAACCAGCATAAGAAGTTAAAGCATCTTGAGGCACTACTGTATTTCTGGATGTTGAATTTGTATTCTGTTCTTTGAGAGCTAAATTCAAAGCTTTGAACCAAGAATCATTGGCGCGATTCAGATTGCCTTCTGTGTAGTAGGCGAATCCCAAGGCGTTATTATACAAAAGCGATTCGGGTTTAGCTTTGGCAGCAGTTTCCCAGTAACGGCGGGCATCATCGACGCTATAGTTATTGTCTCCAGTTTGGATAGACTGCCACGCCAATCGTCCCTTGTAAAAATTCACAGATGGATCGTCAGCTTGCTTATTGGGAATTAGTTTTAAGGAAGTTTCAGCCGCAGCCAGTGCGCCCCGATTGAGTAATTCTTCTACAGCCAATAACCCACCTTGCAATTCACCCTGGCTCAATTTTTCCGTAGCAGTAACGGTGACAATTCCAGTAGCTACTGTTTCTAAATCGATGTTCGGCTGCTTTCGAATCGGTCGAGAATCTGGTAGAGACTGGGTAGGAATTACTGGTATTTTCGGCATTGCTTGGGGTCGATTTTGCCACCACCAATTTAAACCGATCGCAGCTGCGATCGCACTGATCCCCACAATACCGACAATCGGCCACAGCTTGCGGCGACGAGTACGATTTCTTGGTGGGGGTGATTGCGATGCCTGCGGCGGGCTATGCCTACGCAAAAAATTAGAATTTTGCCAATTTTCTTCAAGGTTCCCAGGAGTTGCAGGTGGCGGCGGTGGAACTTCGCCCCACAAATCTGCTTCCTCTGGCAAAGAAGTCATTTCCTCTGAAACCTGGCTTTGGTAAAGACTATTTTCGTGGATTTGTTGATCCGGTTCAGTTGAGACTTTTTGGTTATCTAGCTGACGAAACAAATCCGAAACTATGGCACAATCTTCTTCATAGCTTGGGTCATCATACTCAATTTCATCAACCAGATCGCCCCAAGTATCTTCACCCAGCCAGTCGAACCCAGAAGAATCACGCGTCAAACCAGAAGGAATCATATCCTCCATTCCTAAAGCCATCTCAGTATCATCAGCGTTGGCGTAGCCCGTCGTAGACATCGCAGAATACATTGTGGAAGTTATGCCTAAAGGCGAACTATATTGATTCAGCGACTCGGCACTTTGAGATAACTCAGTTTCCTGGCTCAGAAAACCGTCAAATTCTGGCTGGAGATACAAAATCGGTAATGCCCAGTACATCTGGTGAGAACCATAAGCAGAAATTAATCCTTGGCGCACCCGACTGACACACAAATCTACTGGATATCCCTGGCTCAAATTGCGGTAAAACAATTGTGTAAGCGTCAACGCCACTTCATCTGGAATCCGTTCTGACATCGCCAAAACGCTTCTAATTCCCCGCTTTACCAGACTTTCTGCGAGATTTCGTTCGCCAGTATCTCCAGAGGCATTAGATGCAGCTGTGTACGCCCCCAAGCAGGAATTAAACACTGCCATTTGGATATTATTGTTGACAAGCAAACCAGCCAGATCGTCCCCAGTCAAAATTTCCGTTAAGCCAGTTCTGCGACTAACAAGATAAATTTCTCCGCCATTAGTGCCTAAGTTACTATGACCAGAGTAGTGTAGAACGTGGTATCTGCCTTGTTCTAAGGCTTGCGTCAGTTCTTCCCGTCCTGGTTGATCTAATACAGTGAGTTCAATTTCTGGGAAACGACTGCTACCTTCAGCAAGTCGTGATGTTTGACGGTGAAGTTCCGCTTGCAGTTTGATAGCTTCCTGTTTTTGTAAATCAAGACGGACTTGATCTGAAGGAGAAGCAATTACCATTAATACTTTTACACCACCTTCTGCTCGTGGTGTGGGTATATGCGATCGCAAAGGCGAAGCCCCCAAAATTCCACTTTGGAAGCGAGAAAAAGCCACATAAGGCCCAGTAGCCAAAGGGCGATCGCCTGCGTGCATCACTTCCCAAGGCAAACGAGCTAACCTAGTGTCTTTTAGCCCCAAACGTAGGCGTAGTACTTGTTGATGGTTCTGGGCAATACCTTGGGCAGTAATCCAACTATCTCTGAGAGTGCCTTGAAATAGGGCGTTATAAAATTGTTGACCCAACGCCACCAAATTAACAGAGTTTCTGGCAATGTCGCTTTCATGCCCACCAGAAGCATAGGGATCTCCTTGCAAAACCGACTTCAACGGGTCATTCATTAAATGCCCAGCAGCCATCAACCAATCCGCTATAGGCCAAGTCACCAATTCTTCTGCCAATGGTACCCCAGGCGCGACTTGTTCCGTCCGCACCAAGTAGTCATTTTGCCCTACAGGAGTTACCGAAATGTGGAATTCCTGGGTCACAGTTTCTCGTGTTCGCCTCCTAAATCTGGTTTGAAACGCGAAAGTTTCAAGTCGATTTTTCGCTCCCTCTGATAATTTAGATGCATCGCGCCCCTGAATGTTTCTGATTCGGTGCTGTTTTGGTTTTTCCTGCCTTTACAACTTTGATCCGGATCAGATTACTTGGGACTAGAACACTTAATTGGTAGATGCACCTTGATCTTCAACTCCCCTAGTTGGCTAACACCCACTAGGGGTTTTTTTATTTTGGCAAACGACAGCAACTTCTGACGCAGATATTCTCTACCAGAAAATAGTGCTTAATTCTAGAATACTTGATTATATAGATGGATGTCCCTTGATCTTTAACTTCCCTAATTCAGTTGACATCCACTCTTGTTTTTTTTTCACACACTACAACAATTAATTTTCCAATAAATTTATCCGGAGCATGGTGGTTAAGCCTAGAACATTTAATTGGTAGATGCACCCTGATAACTAGCTCCCCTGGTTGGCTAACGCCCACTGGGGGGTTTTTTTATGCAGGAAGTAAGCCAATCCGTTTTTAAGGGACTTACAAAAAATAAATTATCCCAATTACTTGTAGATTTGTAGGGGCGCAAGGTCTTGCGCCTCTACATTCGCGGAGCGTCCCGCAGGGATGGGATGTTTTTTTAACTAGAAGTCCCTAAGTTGCATAACTCTTAGCCTCAGAAAGACGCTTTGATGTAAATAAGGGGAGATGCGGGTATGTTGATTAACCCTGACACAGGCATTTTGTAAGGCAGCACACTGGTCACTTAATTGGTAAGTCTGTCCTGATAACTAACCCCTCTGAGGTTTTTTTCTGAATAAACAAACAGTAACACCTTTAACGTTTGCTAATTTATCCGGTAGCCACCCATTCACTTTAGAAGAGATTATTGGTAGATGCACCCTGATAACTAACTCCCCTAGTAGGTTAACACCAACTGGGGGTTTTTTCTAGTTGCTTAGGCGTAGCCCTTCGTAGACACTGCCATTAACCCTGATTTTAACCATTTTTTCCGGAAAATACTGGTTGCCCCTAGAAAAGCTTATTGGTAGATGCACCCTGATAACTAACTCCCCTAGTAGGTTAACACCAACTGGGGTTTTTTTATTTAAAAAAATAACTTACCTTTGGAAAAATTCATCCGGAGTATGGTGTTCAACTTGAGAACATTTAATTGGTAGATGCACCCTGATAACTAACTCCCCTTGTAGGTTAACACCAACTGGGGTTTTTTTATTTAAAAAAATAACTTAGCCTTTGGACAAATTCATCCGGAGTATGGTGTTCAACTTAAGAACATTTAATTGGTAGATGCACCCTGATAACTAACTCCCCTGGTTGGCTAACGCTCACTGGGGGTTTTTTTTGGCATAGATGCTTTGTGGTGAAGGGGTAGCAGTTTGGGCGCTTCCTGTCGTTAGCGAGTCTTCTCTCTTGGCGCTAGCTTCTTCCTTTCGGAAAAGGAGATATGTCAAAGACGAACTAGCCTCTTGCGTTAGCGACGAAGGAGTTTTCGAGCATCAGGGCTTGTGGTTAGACATTGCTCGTATTTCTTGCCTACATCACTGCAATGAACCACTTGGATCACTATTGTTGCTAGTGCTGGTAGACCTTGAGTGTCATCCTGTTGCCATCATAGAGCATAACCTGCTCACTGAATCTCTGAATCGCTTTCTTTTTATTGTGATCTAAAGATGCCACTGCAAAATGATTGCTATGATATTTAATCACATTCTTAATTTTTTTTCTATATTTTGACTTTTAACTATTTATTTACCAACAATCCTGTTGTCAAATTTAGAGCCGAGCTTTATCATCAACTACATCATAATTTCTCGTTAAGAGCCTGAGAGGTTGTTTAAAAAGTGGTTAGCCGTGATTTTAGTCCCGTCTTAATATTGATTATTTCAAGATGTTCTTTTAAGGATGTCATCCATTGACAACCGACTCCTTTTCTTTAGGATTTAACAGATACGAACATTTATTTCAAATAAAAATAATCGCTTTTATAATATGGCTCTATATTTCCCACACAACAACCTAAAATATTATTTTTTTTTACTGCAATCAATCCAAAAAAATTTGGTGAGTTGAAAACCCTTCAAAAACCTTGCTCTAATTCCATCATTTTTAAAGATGGAATTAGAGCAAGGATGTGACCTCCAAATTTAAACATTCAAATCACAACAAGCCTCGTTTACCATTGGGGCGCACGGTCATCCAGTTTGTTTTTGCTAATGCTAGCTGTTCATCAGAAATTTTGGCACTGGTGAGATTAGCACCACACAGATTAGCCCCTCGGAGATTAGCATTGTTGAGATAAGCATTGCTAAGGTCAGCACCTCGGAGGTCTGCCCCTTCTAAATCGGCATGGTTAAAGTATGCTTTGCTCAAATTAGCATCCTTAAGATTTGCTCGAGTTAGACTGGCTCTGCCAAAGTCACTATTGTGGAGATTAGCTCCTTGAAGATTGGTTTTTTGCAATTGAGCGGAATGGAAATTTGTTTGGGATAAGTCAGCGCCTTGCAGATTCAACAAACTTAAATTGTGTAAGGCAAAATCTCGTCTTCCCTTCAGATAGGCGGTTAATAAACTTTGGGTATCTAACTTACGCTCAACTTTAGAATTTTGAATTTGTGAACTATTACTGTTGCTATTGGCTAAACTAGTTGATTTGCCCATCCCAGAACCCTGGTGTAATCCAGCCGCTTCTGCTGCTTTGGCTCTTCTAGCACGAATTGCTGCCGCTACTTGTGCCACTCCTGTACTGGTAGCAGTAGCAGGGTTATTACATAAAACAGCAGAATTTTCTAGGTGGTTATGTGTTCGCTCTTTAGATCCACTATCAGATTTAATTAGTAAACCCTTGGCTAAACTATCTAAGTACGGTTCTATTTCTAATGCTCTGAGAACTTCTGCTGCTGACTGATAGCGATTACGTACAGACACCTCTAACATTTTTCGCAATACATTGCTCAAGTGATCGCTCACTTGCACAAGCTGCTCCCACATCATCTCGCCAGTATTGGGATTGTAATCTAAATCTTTAGGAGTTTTGCTAGTCAGTAAATAAATACATGTGACTCCCAGTGCATAAATATCACTAGCGTAGACTGGACGCATAGCCATTTGCTCTGGCGGTGCAAAACCAGGAGTACCAATGGCATAAGCAGTTAATGCTGTCTGTCCTGATGGACTTGTCGTACCTTGGCTGATTTGGTTTTTAACGGCACCAAAATCAATGAGTACCATTCTGGCATCTTGAGTGCGGCGAATTAAGTTGGCTGGCTTGATATCACGGTGAATCACCTTTTGCTCATGGATATATTGCAGCAGTGGCAAAATCTCGCTCAAAAATTGCTTGACTCCAGTTTCGCTCAAGATGCCGTTAAGTTTGACCTCCTCCTGCAAGGTATCACCACTGATGTATTCCTGAACTAAGTAGAATTGCTCTTGATCTTCAAAATAGTCTAACAACCTTGGTACTTGGGGATGATTGCCAATCTTACCTAAAGTTTTGGCTTCTCGCTCAAAGAGTTCTCTGGCCATCTGTAAAACGTGTGGGGCGCTTCCTGATGGGCGTAATTGTTTAATTACACAACTCGGTTCTCCTGGTAAGCCTTGATCATTGGCTAAGAAGGTTGCTCCAAAGCCACCCTGACCTAATGGTTTGATCACCTGATAGCGATCGCGCAACAGTAATTGCGAGCCACAAGACTGACACCTTTGGCTATATACCAAATTTTCTGGATTGGGACAGGTAGGATTTAAGCAGTAGCTCATGCACTGTTAACTCGCTGCACGAATAATCACGGGGACTGTTATACTCTCTTTCAATTATTTAGATATTGATCAACTTTTGCCAGGTAATTTTTGCTGGGAATCGTGTGAAGATTTCTTAAAGTTTAACTGATATTACGTAAAGCGATCGCTAGAAAAAGATAATTTATTATACTCAACATTTAAAAATAGTGTTTATCCTATTCTCTTTCTTTTTCTACAAGAGACTGCGCCAACGGGATGCTGCGCGAACGGGAGAGATCCCTAAGATCACACAGCCTCACCCACTGGCTCCCCTACAGAAAATCGCTGTAGAATTTGGATGTCCAAGTTTGGAGGCAATTTAAAATCGTCTCCGTTATTCGTTAAGAGACCATTAGCTGGCTTTCATGTTCACACTAATCAGCTGTTCGATAAGTGCAAAAACATCACTGCGGCTAAGTTTCTCTTTACCATTAGCAAGGGCATCAAGAGTGCCATTAGCCAAGGTTAAGGGAATTTGGCAAAAATCTAAGGCTGGGCCGGTAGGAAGGTCTTTAACGTAAGCTTCTGCCAAGGCTAAATTTCGCCGGGCATACTCTTGCATATTTTCTGCACTCCAACCCTCTGGGAAGAATTCTACCCCACGCCCTAAATCTTCAGTATGGTTACGTAGGATGTTAACTGCTTGTAAACCCCGACCAAATCCAATCGCCTGGGTACGGTTCGTTTGTGTTCCATCATACCAAGCCCATAAGTCCGAAAGTAACAA
Organism: Nostoc flagelliforme FACHB-838; assembly: GCF_014698065.1. Lineage (GTDB taxonomy): Bacteria > Cyanobacteriota > Cyanobacteriia > Cyanobacteriales > Nostocaceae > Nostoc > Nostoc flagelliforme_B. Next base: position 102,680 of record NZ_JACJSI010000012.1, on the reverse strand, counting down.
TCCCACTGCACCAGCAACCCCAAAAGTATAGCGATCCAAATCAGATTCTGTAGAAATTTTCCAGTTTCTTTCTGCCCAATAAGCCATGCGGTCTGCCATTGCAGCAGTCGCATCCCAAATTCGAGGTGCAATGGTGTCTGGTGCTAGCAGTGACCATTCTCTAATGCTCAAAGTGACTTCTTCTAATGAATTCTCATACCCACTAAATCCTGCTAAGAAAGCATCTAGCGGGAAGCCATCTACCCCTGCCTGTAATGTCAGGCTAATTGTTTTTAACAGCTTCGCTTTAGTAGCGTTATCTAATTCGGGATGATCTTCAATTTCATCAATGGCACGCATACACAAATATGCTGATGCTACTGCCTCTTGTAATCCTGGCGGTAAAAGACTAATTGGAATATAAAAAGTTCGGCTAGTTTCTTTGAGGATTTGCAATGCATCTCTACGTAAATTCATGTTTTCACTCCCCGATTGATTTTTGCACCACATGAAGTTTGCAGTTTTTTGATGATACTGGATATAGTTTTGACTAAACTTTAAAAACTATAGACTATAAGATACGCTAGTATTTCATCTAAAAATTAATAGTTTTGGTGTTGCAATTAACAAAGCTCTCAAATTTATCAAAGTCTAGTCTAGTATATAGGTTTTTAGGTGCAAAAGTGTTTGAGGTGTCGTTTGATATAGCTTTCATAAACTTTTAGGATATATATAAAGAATTATGCTAATATTTGGTTGAATATTGCGAATTTTTTCTATAAGCAAACAGCCGTTTTCGGCATTTGAAAGTATTTAAAGTCTGCGTTAATCTGACTAACAAAGTGTAATTATTGTATATATAAAGACAATCTAAGAAGATATGACGACGGATAACAGCATTTGTACGCATCTCAATGTTCGTACAGTGGCTTGCCGAAGAGTTAAGGTAAGTTAAATTGGACACAAAGCACTGCGTCGGGCTATGTCTACGCGTAATTAGATAGTGACATCAAATGACCATAACGTAGAACTCGAAGTTCCCGTATATTTACTTGATTGACAATAAAAAAGTAGGCTGTTGCCCACTCAAAAAACATTTGTGAATATTTTTACCAAAGGAAGGTAGAGGGCAGCAGGCAAGAGGCAGGAAGAAGAAAATATATTTTTTGCTCTCTGCCACTTTCTTTATAAAGCCCTTAAATTTATTTATGAAAAACAAAAAAGATGTATGTAGTGACGCGCAGCGCAAGAAATGGAGTGTCTTTATTAAATCCCTAAAATTATTTATGGGGATTCCTCCTGCCTGCTGCCTCCTACCTTTTTAATTGTTTTCCACTGGTGTCAGCCCATTAATCGCTGGGCCGCTGATTACTTGTCCCTGTGTATTAAACCGGGAACCGTGGCACGGACAATTCCAGGTCTTTTCTGAAGAATTCCAGGCGACGATACAGTTGAGGTGAGTACAGATTGCAGAATGCTCGTGCAATTTGCCGTCTTCGTCTCGGTAAGCTGCGACTTTTGTCAAACCACGCTGCACGACTGCACCTGTACCAGGAGCGACTTTTTCGACGGAATCAACATCCCCTGGTTTGACCCACTCTAAATATTGGGCAGCAACGTTGAGATTTTCGGAGATAAAGTCACCTATTCCCCCAATTCTCACACGCGATGGCTCATAAAGCTCTGCCCAAGTATTCTTTCGCCCTAAAATTAAATCAGTTAAGAGTATCCCTGCGATCGTGCCGTGGGTCATTCCTATGCCTGTATCACCGGTAACTATGTAAACGTTTTCCTCATCAAAGGGGTTTTTGCCAATGTAGGCAATGCCATCATCAGAATTCATTACCTGACCCGACCAGCGGAATAAAACCTTCTCTGCCATCGGGAAACGTTCTTGCGTCCAGGTTTGGAGTCTGGCATATCGTGAGGAGGCATCGTCAGCTTGTCCGGTTTTATGGTCTTCGCCGCCAACAATTAATAGATCGTGTTGTTCGTCAATGCTTTGCGTTCGCACGTAGTGATAAGGGTCGAGAGTATCCCAATAAAGTGCTTTAGTAACAGAACCACGAGGTACTTTTGCACCGATGACAAAGGTGATGTATGGAGCCTGCTTGAAGTGCATAGTAGCCAAGTTACTGATGGGTGAGTTAGTCGCTACTACTACAGCATCAGCTGTTACGACTTTACCACTGCTTGTCTCAATGCGGGCGGGTAAACCACCTTTGATTTTTTCTACGTGCGCCCCCGTATAAATTCTACCCCTACGGCGTTGGATGGCTTCTGCAAGTCCAGCTAGATACTTCAGGGGGTCAAATTGCCCTTGTTGTGGAAAGCGTAGACACGCTCCTGTATCAAAGCCAGTCAACGGAGCTTTCTTCACCATTTCAACATTAATGAGTCCAGCCCGGTGTGCCGCTTCTAACTCATGCTGAATTTCATCTATTGATTTGAGGTCTGGTGGGAAGAGATAGCCGTTAATTCGCTCAAAGTCGCAGTTAATATTTTCTTGGATAGCGATCGCCTCTATAGTATTAATTGCTGTTGTATGACTTTGAGCAACAAGTTTTGCACCCTCTTTACCGTGCATTTGCTCCAGTTCGTAGTAGCGATAACTTAGCACAGCCGATATGTGCGCCGTTGTTCTTGCCGTTTGACCGCCACCAATAGGGCCATCATCTAGTACAACTACTGACTTACCTTCGCGCGTTAACATATAGGCTGTTGACATCCCCGCTATCCCAGCACCAATAACACACACATCTGCATGGGTATTTTCGGTAAGCACTGGTTGATCTGGGACTTCTGCCGTTGTCATCCAAATAGAAATAGTTTTACCTGAGTCATTTTGCATATTTTTTTAGAGTCTCAAGCCTAACTTATTCTGCTGGAAAGAAGGTTATGGAGGTAAAGGGGATAGGAAAATAAGAAGGAAAAATATCAAAATATTTTCCCTTCTATGATTGTGCCTTTGTGTGTCTTTCAACCTTGCCACAACCAAGCTAAAATGTGTATTCCAGCTTGTTATTGTATAAGCCTAGACGATTTATTGTAAATAACGTATCTGCATCATGATAGACGTAAAAATATGCTTATTAGGGGATGAAATTGCAAAAATTTTATATACTTGAAAACAATTAGATTATCTTGTAAAATATTTGACTCTTAAGGCAGATTCTCCTATCACTAAAAATGAAACTATTATCAGAGTTTTTGAAGTTAATTCTATTGATACAACACATTCTGAAAAACAAATATTAAACCTGAAGCTATATCTAATAAAATCTTCCGTTAGAGAGATGTGGGCTGTTGGCAGGATAAGAAAAAAATATTTTTTTCTTAGCTATGGCGAGTCTATAAATGCCAGATCCTAGTAAATTGGGATCTGTTTATTGATACTGACATTGTTAGCTTATTGCAGTGGTAAAATTGGATATGCTGCGCTATGCCAAATAAATATGCTGAACAAACATTGAAAAAACTAGAAATAACTGCAAAAAAAATAAAATCAACAAAATAAAGTTATCTAAAGATGCAAGTAAACGTCAGAAGTCAGTACTACTAGGTGAAGTTTTACTGTTAGCAAATTAAACGGACTGAATGTCCAGAGATGTGTCCCAGAAAAAATTATTCAAAGGTACGGCAAAAACTAGGATAATTAGCAGCAGAAAAGCGAACCTTAAGCAAAAAATATCTGCTCATATTTAACCCAACTTCTAGCGAAAGAAAGAGTTTAAGGCTGATTATCTCTGTAATCATGAATGCGGACAAGTATTAACCTGCTCAATAACTGATATGCCCCAATATTTCGGAAAACTACCCACAACTAACCAACCTTGGACAACTGTTAGTAATGTAAAATCTGTAACCTGGAACAATAATATTGTTAATTTTGACTGTGGCGACTCACGCCTTACTATCAGCGTACTTGCGCCCAATTTACTCCGTGTGCGTTTCGCACCGACTGGGGAATTTATGCCTCGCCGTCCTTGGGCAGTGACGCTAGATGATGGAGAATGGGCAACAACACCTTTTACAGTGCAGGAAACTGAAGCAACAATAGAAATTGAAACAGCACAGATTCGTGTGTGCATCCAGCGAGAAAAGTGTCGCATTGCCTGTTTCGATAAAGCTAATCGCCCTTTTGCCCAAGATGCAGAGATGGGTATAGGTTGGCGGATGGGTGCAGTTGCAGGGTGGAAAGAAATTGCAGCTGATGAACATTTCTATGGCTTTGGTGAACGCACAGGCTTTCTGGATAAACTCAGCGAAGTGAAAACCAACTGGACAACGGATGCTCTAGATTATGATTCACTCACTGATGAAATGTACCAAGCAATTCCATTTTTTATGGCTTTGCGCCCAGAGTTAGGTTATGGCATCTTTTTCAACACCTCTTTTTGGAGTCAGTTCGATATCGGCGCTGAACAACCAGGTATTTGGAAGATGGAAACTCGTGGCGGTGAATTGGATTATTACATTATCTACGGCCCCGAACCTGCTCAAATCCTGAACACATACACTCAGCTAACTGGGAGAATGTCATTACCGCCGAAATGGGCGCTAGGTTATCATCAATGTCGCTGGAGTTATGAATCAGAAACCGTTGTGCGGGAACTAGCAAAGGAATTTCGCCAACGCCGCATTCCCTGCGATGTTATTCACTTGGATATTGACTATATGCGGGGCTATCGAGTCTTTACTTGGAGTCCTCAACGTTTCCCCAACGCAGCAAAACTCATTAGTGATTTAGCAGAGGATGGTTTCAAAACAGTCACAATCATTGACCCTGGTGTGAAGTATGAACCAGAAGGTAATTATCATGTTTTTGACCAAGGAATAGAAAACGACTATTTTGTGCGTAAAGCTGATGGTACGTTGTTTCACGGGTATGTTTGGCCAGAAAAAGCTGTTTTTCCTGACTTTTTACGTCCTGATGTGTCTAACTGGTGGGGTAATTTACACAAAAGCTTAACTGATATTGGTGTGGCAGGAATTTGGAATGATATGAATGAACCTGCCATAAACGATCGCCCTTTCGGTGATGATGGTGAAAAGATTTGGTTTCCCTTAGATGCACCGCAGGGGGGTGAGGAGGCAGGGGGGAAAGAATTCTCTGTGCCTGGTTCTACTCATACAGAAGTGCATAACTTGTATGGGTTAATGATGGCTAAAGCTTGCTATGAAGGGTTGGAACGGCATCGAAGTTCACAGCGATCGTTTGTGTTAACGCGATCGGGTTATGCTGGTGTGCAACGCTGGTCTTCTGTGTGGATGGGGGATAACCAATCGTTGTGGGAGCATTTAGAAATGTCTCTGCCGATGCTTTGCAATATGGGACTTTCGGGTGTGGGGTTTGTGGGTTGCGATATTGGCGGGTTTGCTGGTAACGCCACAGCTGAATTATTCGCTCGGTGGATGCAGGTAGGAATGCTTTACCCATTGATGCGCGGTCATTCGGCAATGTCTACTGCTCGTCATGAACCTTGGGTATTTGACGATCGCGTTGAAAATATTTGTCGAGAATACATTAATCTACGTTATCAGCTACTTCCCTACATTTATAGTCTTTTTTGGGAAGCGGCAACGACGGGCGCACCGATTTTAAGACCATTATTGTACCATTTCCCTAACGATCCGAAAACCTATAGCCTCTACGATCAAGTATTGCTAGGTGCGTCGCTGATGGCTGCACCAATTTACCGTCCTGGAGTTGAGCATCGAGCTGTCTACTTACCCGCTGGCACTTGGTATGATTGGTGGACTGGCGATCGCTATGAAGGCCCGATTCACATTCTGGCCCATGCACCACTGGAAAAAATGCCACTGTATGTCCGTGGTGGTGCGATCGTTCCTATGCAACCTGTCAAGCAATACGTTGATCAAGCCCCACTAGACGAGATCCGGTTACGGATTTGGCCTGGTAATAACGAATATCAACTATTTGAAGATGATGGACAAACAAACAAGTATCAAGATAAAAAGTTTTCGCTAGCAAATATCAGCGTATTTACTGACTCTAATCAAACAGTAGTGGAAATTGGAGCCAGAGTTGGGGAATGGACACCTCCACCGCGTGAAGTAATTGTAGAACTTGTTGGTGTTGGAGAGCAGCGTTTTCAGGATGATGGTAAGCGACATAGCCTGCAATTCTGAAAATACTCGCAAAGGTGGTTGTTTGAGCCACCATTATTTCCTACTCAAAATTGATTGTGCTAAAAAAATATGCACAGAGATAGATGAAAACCAAGTCAATAGGTAACATAAAATACAAATAGTATTAATGATTAACCCGTAAGAAATACAAAAGTTTACTACGCTAGATAGATGCGGTTAGAGAACACTAAATGTTAAATGTTAACCGCTTGCGGCTGCAAGATAGATTTAAAATCTCTACAAATTTACTTGTGGCAAAAGTCGCAAGTGCAATTTCTATAATGGTTGGCAGTTTGGTGTTAGTTGGCTGGTGGCTTGACATTGAAGTTCTCAAGCGCGGCTTTAACGATAGTCCTGCCACAATGAAAGTCAACACAGCGCTGTGTTTTTTGCTGTGTGGTGTGTCGCTGTGGCTATTTTTAAAAGAAAAGGGCAAGGAGGAGGGAACAGGAAAAAACAATTCAAAAATTTCCCCCCACTTTCCCTCTATTTTAATTTCCAGCGTCTGTGCAATAGCTGTCACCACAATTGCGACACTCACACTCTGTCAATATCTGTTCGGCTGGAATCTTGGTATTGATGAGTTGGTGTTTCGTGTGCCAACTAGTATAGCGATATCGCATCCGGGGCGAATGGGGGCGAACACAGCACTAAACTTGATGCTAATCAGCGTCGCCCTACAGTTTCTGATTCATCCAAAAACCCACCGCAGTTATTGGTATGCCCAGATTATTACTCTGATAGCTACCTTAATTTCTTTTCAAGCACTGATGAGCTATGTCTACAAAGTGAAAGTTCTCTATGGACTTGCCCCTTATACAACCTCAATGACCTTACATACAGCGGTATTGTTCAGCTTACTAAGTATGGGCCTTTTATGGGCGCGGACAGAACAGGGGTTAATGAAAGTAGTTACAAGTGATACTTACGGTGGCTTACTTGCACGTCGTTTATTAGTTGCTGCGATCGCAGTACCTTTTGTATTAGGCTGGGTAATTGTTGAAGGTCAACGAGCAGAACAATACGATCCGGCGTTTGCAATATCGATATTTGCGATCGTCCTGATTGTAATTTTTACTATTTTAATTTGGCAAAGCGCGGCGGTTATTGAAGGTCTTAGCAATCAACGCGACTACGCTCAAAAAACACTGAGAACCTACGAAGCTAAACTGGGGAGTTTTGTCGATGCTAACGTTATCGGCATTCTGTTTGGCGACGTATCTGGCGGTATCGAGCAGGCAAACGACGAATTTCTGAGGATGATTGGTTACACACGGGAGGATTTGTTAGCAGGTAAGTTAAATTGGAGCAATATCACACCATCAGAGTATCTATACTTGGATGAGCGAAGTGTTGCTGAAGCACAAGAAAATACCAACGCTGCTTGTACACCCTACGAAAAAGAATATATCCGCAAGGATGGTAGCCGCATCCCGGTTTTAGTTGGTTACGTGCTACTAGGAGAAAACCGGAAAGAGTCAGTAGCGTTTGTTCTCGACTTAAGCGAACGCAAGGAAGCAGAAGCAGAGCAACAAAAATTAGTATCGCTGGTAGAAAATAGCTCTGACTTTATCAGTATTGCCACTCTTGAGGGTGAATTACTCTACATAAATGATGCAGGTCAAAAACTGGTAGGGCTTGCCAACCTTGAAGAAGTGAGGCAAAAGGCAGTATTAGATTACGTCATGCCCAAAGACAAACCCTATTTTCAAGAACATATACTGCCAACTGTGCTTTTACAAGGGCGCTGGCAGGGAGAATTCTGCTTTTGCCATCTTCAAACAGGTAAACCGATACCAGTTGATTACAACATCTTCACTGTTACAGACAAGAAGACAGGTGAGCCAATTGCCTTAGCAACTGTAACTCGCAACATCAGCGAACAAAAACAGGCCAAGGAACAAATATTACAACTAAATAGGAATCTACAGCGCCGCATTACTGAGTTACAAACTTTGTTGGAAGTAATTCCGATTGGAATTGGTATTGCTGAAGATCCAGAATGCCAAAATATCAAAGTCAACCCTTCTTTTGCCAAACAGTTAGGAATATCCCCAAATACAAATGCCTCCCTCAGTGCTGCGTTGGACGAAAAACCAACAAGTTTTAAAATCTACCAAGAAGGAAGGGAACTCTCAACAGAAGAACTCCCAATGCAGTACTCTGCTGCTCATGGTGTTGAAGTTTTGGATTTTGAAGTTGATGTAGTTCATGACAATGGCAAAATCGTCAAGCTCTTGGAGTACGTTGCACCCCTGTTTGACGAAGAGGGTAAAACCAGAGGAAGCGTTGGTGCATTTTTAGATATTACGGAGCGCAAGCAAACAGAGGAAGTTCTCTGGAATCAACAAAAATGGCTAGAGGATGTGTTAAATCTGATGCCAAGACCGTTGCTATTTATCGAACCCGGAACAGGGCGGGTAACTTTTGCCAATCGCTCTGCTAACGAATTAGCTGGGGGCGAATTTCCCAAAGGTGTACCAGCCGCAGAGTATCACACAGTTTATCACTACACAAATGCGGCTGGTGATCGCATCCCCAATGAACTTATGCCAGGAGTGCGGGTTGCCCGTGGCGAACGCCTGAATGGAGTGGAGGTAGACTGGCATACTCCCGGTGGTGTGCGTTCTCTATTAATATTTGCTGATACCTTGCCAGCAATGCATGGTCATCCGGCTACCTGTATTTTGGTGTTCCAAGAAATCAGCAACCTCAAGGAGGCACAAAAAGCACTCTCGTTAGGTTACAAAAGGCTAAAACTACTATTTGATACAGCTAACGATTTACTATTGAGTCAGCAACCAGTAGCACTAATCGATAGCGTCTACCGAAAACTAAGAGACCAAATTGATTTAGATATTTACTTTAACTATTTGGTTGAGGATAACTCTCAGGTAATGCGCTTAGGAACTTACACTGGCATTACCCAAGAGATGGTAAAGGAAATTGAGTGTTTAGCACTTGGCCAAGGGGTTTGTGGTGCTGCCGCCCAAAAACGCCATCCTATCGCTGTAGAGAATGTACAGCAATCCACTGACCCGCAAACAGAATTGATTCGCTCGTTAGGTATTACTGCTTATTATACCTACCCATTGCTCGCCCAAGGACGGCTGTTGGGCACTCTTTGTTTTGGCAGCCGCACTCTGTTAAGCTTCACCGAGAATCAAAAGGGGATGATGCAAGCAGTCTGCGACCAAATAGCGATCGCAATGGAACGGGCTAGCTTAATTGCTTCTTTGCAACAACAAACAGAGCAGTTGCAACAGGCCAACCGCATGAAGGATGAGTTTCTGGGTGTATTATCTCACGAATTGCGATCGCCTCTCAATGCCATCCTTGGCTGGGCGCAATTATTACAACGAAGCAAGCTCAGTGATATCCAAATGGCCAGGGCTACGGAGACAATTGAACGCAATGCTAAAGCGCAAACCCAGTTAATTGAAGATTTGCTGGATATATCGCGGATGATTAGGGGCAAGTTACGCCTCAATGTCAGTACTTGTAATTTAGCTCCGATAATTGAGTCAGCCATTGACACTGTTAGTCTAGCCGCCCAGTCTAAGGAAATCGATTTGAGATTTTCCCTCATTCCCTCAAAAGAAACGCGAAATGCGCCACCAGGGATACTCCCCGTGGTAACTTTCGCGCCAAATTCCGATTTGGGATTAGGAGTTAATCATGAAAATCTAGAATTTCCAGAAGCACAATCTCAAACTAATCAATACTCAGAGGACAGCAAGCTGGGCGAAAATTCTCAATTCTTAGTTTCTGGTGATTTCGACCGCTTGCAACAAATCATCTGGAATCTGCTATCCAATGCCATCAAATTCACACCCGTCGGCGGAAGGGTAGAGGTGCGATTGTCAGTGGTCATTGGACAAGAAAAACAACAGACAACGGATAAATATGCCCAAATTCAGGTGGTTGATACAGGCATTGGTATCAGTCCTGATTTTCTTCCCTGCGTTTTTGATCGCTTTCGTCAAGCTGATAGTTCTAGTACTAGAACATACGGTGGATTAGGGTTAGGATTAGCGATCGTCCGTCATTTAGTAGAATTACATGGTGGGGCTGTCGACGCAGATAGTCCAGGTAAAGAGCAAGGAGCGACGTTTACAGTCAAACTACCGCTTTTAAAGAGTGCTTCCCCGCCTCTTCCTGTACCCCTCAATCCTTGTGCCTCTCCCTTTGTTTCTCTACTTGGCGTGCGCGTGCTAGTGGTAGATGATCAAGCCCATACCCGTGAATTCATAACCACAGTACTCGAACAGTGCCAAGCCGAAGTTAAAGCTGTAGTATCAGTTCAAGAAGCATTGCAAGTAATTACACAGTGGAAGCCAGATGCTCTAGTTAGCGACATCAGTATGCCCCAGGAAGATGGTTACTCTTTGATACGTAAAGTGCGATCGCAACTACCAGAACTAGGGGGGAATATTCCCGCCGCCGCGTTGATAACTTATGCTAACGCAGAAGATCGGATGCGAGCTATACAAGAAGGTTATCAGCTACATTTACCTAAACCTATTGAAGCTGCTGAGTTAGCTACAGTAGTCGCCAGCCTTGTGGGACGGACTTAGAGAGAATGGGTATTGGGAAATTTTGGATAATTTATTTTTTGCAAGTCCCTCACCAAAAAGCAGTTTTTTTATTTGCAATTTAGCGTAGTTGGTGAATACCTACACTATATAAATATTGATGTGTGTATTTTTATTTCAATGTAAATAATTATTGTCTATTAGGGTGATGAGTACTTAGTATCAGCGGCTTCAATATAGTTCGGCTAGCTTGTTTATTACGAGAATATTCCCTTAACCTCTCTTAAAAAACTTGCTCTTTTCCTCTTTTAAGCTCTTAAAAAAGAGGTCGACATAGCTACGGAGATATGAGCAGAAACATCTTCAATGAGGTTTCCGAAATAGGCAATTTCAGAGTTGTATTTAAATTATGTAGCCTAAAACAATTCAACTAGGCTACATCAACTGGAACTTAGGTACTTTAGGAGATTAATTGTAAAAATTAGACTTTCCTTTCCCTTAGCGAGCGTAATTAGTTTGTACTATTCACTCCTTGCATAACGTTGTTAAGACACTTTTTGTTTGCCTTTTAATCTCCTTAACGCATTAATTATGTAAAAAATAGATAGCGCATATTTCAAATATTATGAATTTCACCAATAAACAATATTTTATACATTAATAAACCTCCTATGATTGCTTTAACAAAGACATTAGTGAAAGAAACAGTAGTTGAATTACAACAGCTAGATGCTATTGAATTACATGACTCGAAGCGGGCTGATTTTTTACAAGAAGTGATTGAAGGCTTAGAAGAGGGGATATTAATTTTAAGCCAAACAGGTGAAATCATTCATGCTAATGCATCTGCTCTTCGCCTATGTTGCCAATTCAAGCAAGGCAATTTCAACCAAAATTTTGTACCGCCAGTCATCTGGAATCTTTGTGAATCGTTACTTAGCAGTGGGTATTTGTTTTCTGATAAACTGATCCTTCTGTCGGATGAAATTGTAGTTGATAAGTCAAATGTTTTTCGTATCAAGGTAAGACTGCTACATATAGATGGGTTTCAAGTGCCTTGCTTATTACTGACTATCGAAAATCAATATGAGTCTTTGAAAAGTTTAGCAATCACTGAAGTTAAAAAATTTGACTTGACACCGCGAGAAGCTGAAATTTGGTTTCTCTATAGAAACAACTACAGCTACAAAGAAATTGCCACTAAGCTTTACATCACAATCAATACAGTGAAAAAGCACATGAAAAATATTCACACCAAACGACAAGCATATCTTGTAGCTTAAATAGTATTACTGCAATCAGAATCTATTTAATTAATCCTTCTCCTTACGGAGATTCAGGAGTCTGTTGCAAGCGTAATAGGGTGTTGTAAACCTGCCGTTTTAACATATTGTTGTTTTGTAACTCTATAGTAATTTTATTAAATTGATCAATGCTTAAACCATTATCTTCGACAATTTTTTGAGAGCGAGTACAGTAATTTACCGCGATATCTTGAGCCTTCCGGGGAAGACCATTTATGCTGTTTGAATCGTTACAAACAATTTTAGGAATTTCTCCGTTGCCAATAAGTTTTTTAATTTCTTCAAAGGCATTTTGACGGGCTGGTTCCATTGCTAGTACAGCTTGAGCGTAACTGTTAATTTCAGTATTGTTAACTATTGGTGCTGGAGTTTGAGCGTCAGCTTTTGAACTCAATAAAAAAGAATTAGAAATCAGACTAGCAGAAGCGATCGCGCCGAAAAAGAATGATTGCCAAAGAATTCGCTTTCGGCTGGAACGGGAAAATAAATCGGAAATTTTCTTCATATAGTATGTGACACAAAACTACATCAGGGATATTATAAGGACTTTGAATTATTTTCGGAGTTGGAAGTTCCAGCAACTGCTCAATACATCAAGCTTTTATATTTGATTGTCACTTTCCTCGGCAAACTTGACAAAGTTCGATTACTTTAGTCTGGAGTGTTGACATTTGTGATGATCCTTGCTTGAGACTCACTTCTAACTCTAGTAGTAGAGGTAAGCAAGAGATTAACTGTTGCACAGAAAGCAGCCTGATTTCTTGCTGTAAGAAGTAGATCCGTTTGGGATTACCGATATCAGCAGCTTGGGCGATCGCTTGTTGATTGCGCTCCCCACTTTCCATCATAATCTTCACCCACAGCCACGTGCGAAATTGTCCAATCAGCATGGCAACTATCCGTAATCCTGGTTCGGAAGCATTGCTCAAATCTGCCAGTGTTGTCAAAGCTTTAGGTGTATCTCCTGTTCTGATTGCTGCTGCTAATTGTAAGCTATTTTGAGTAGTATTTCTTACTAACTTGGTAACGGTATCTGTGTCTAAAGGCTTATTATTACCTTGGGCATATAGCCGCAATTTCTCTAATTCATTGTAGAGAAGCCGTGTATCATTGCCTACAGAATCTGCCAACAACTGAGCAGTATTGGCAGTCAGCTTTACGCCTACAGTCTGGGCTGCTTGATTAACAGATTGCACCAGTAATTCTGTTTTCCAAGGGGGAATGAGGGGGAATTCTCGGAATTCAGTGGCAAACTGTTTTAACAATTTCGTGGATTTGAGGCGTTCATCTGGCTTGTTACGACTAGTGAGTAATAAAAATGAATTTTCGGCAATCACAGGTAGCGATCGCCCCAATTCTGCCAACACATTATCTGGACAGTGCTGGCAAAGAGTAGTATTTATCAGCCATACCAAGCGCCCACCAGCGCCAAAAGTGGGTGTCATGACCTGATTTAACCCCTGAATGGCAGCATCAGCCTGATCTGGGGAAAATGCAGTGTAATTAAAACTTATCCATTGGGGATCGAGGACGCGATCGCGCAGCATAGCGATCGCTTTTTCCATAGCAAAATCATCTTCACCCCAGTAAACATAAACTGGCATAGATAAACCTCTTAGTAGATAGGGATTGGGCATGGGGCATTATCAATAATTAATAGTTCTTCTCCCCCAGCCCCCCTCCCAAAAATTAAATACTTTTGAAATCATTCTGTTAATCGGGGTAATTTTCCCTAAAATCTATCAAGTGAGAGCGTGAGGCTATGAAGATTGGACGACAACTATCAAACTTACTTAAATCGGTTAGCGCGACTGACGCTGCCAGAAACTTACAGATCCCAAGTCCAGCATATTCAGGAATCTTCTAAATTTCAGCCAAATTCTGGGTTGAGAGAAGCAGCATCCTTTCCTGGATATACGTTAATTACCCCGCCTGCGGCAGAAGAAGAATCAGAAAACTCTGCTTTCTATAGCAAATTACAGACTTACCAACAGGAACTTTTGCAGTTGCCTGTAAACCGTAATTTGATTGTACCTGTACCTTCTGCTAGCTTCCATTTGACTTTAGCAGATTTAATTTGGGACAGTGCTTATCTTCATGCCTGCGAAAAAAATCCCAAATTTGACGAAGAGTTACACTCTTGTTTAGCCGAAATATTTCAGCAATATCAACAATTGATGACAAACAGGAGTCATCCGATTAAATGGCAAATACTGGGGCTGATACTCATGCCAAGAGCTATAGCCGTTTGTTTAGTACCCCAAGATGAACGCTGTTACGAGGAAATTATTAAATTTCGCCGAACAATTTATCAAAATCCCAAGTTAATTGCCTTGGGTATTGAGCAGCATTATCATTTCACAGCCCATGTTACATTAGCCTATTTTGGGGAGGTTTCATCTGACTTAGACCGCACAGGCTTCAGTACAATGCTTTCTCAATTGAATGAACAATGGCTATTGAATTTGCCAGAATTTTTAATCAATCGCGTCGAATTGCGAAAGTTTGACAACATGACACGCTATTATCGTGAACCAGACTGGCCAATTTTAGATTTTTGACCTGCTTTGCGTATCATCTAAGCAACATTAAATTTGGGTTTAGTGAACTACCTACAGTGACGCAAAGCGCCACTGTAGGCTTCCTGTCCAACCAAAAGCTGGGAGAGGATTCATGATTCCTCTGCTATAAGGGTTTCAATCCCCTGAATTTATAGGGTTTCCCCCTGCTCCCCGCTCCCTGCCCCTTTTCCTCTTTTTGACAGGTTTTAAAACTAGGGAAAAATCTATCCGCTATCCATCAGTCGTACAGAATACTCTTCTTGTATTCTGACGGCTGACACCTTTATTCTGTTTGAATAAAGTAAAAGCACCCATATTACCACGATGGTATATGAGCGCTCATAAATAAAAACATTATCGAGGATAATCTATCTGCTATGACAGACCGAAGTAACTATAAGAATAGCAGGCACTGGGTAAATAAACTGCAAGGGTAGTTACAAATGTTTTGTTAAAAATATTACTTACCGTAGATGTGATGCTTGATTTAGGCAAAATCCAATCGATTGCGGAATCCTATTCTCCTCAAGAACTCTTTGCTGCCTTGGTTTGGCAGCGTCGGTTTAATGAGTTTGATGGCGAAGAAGTTATTACTGACCTTTCCAGCCACAGAAATTTATGGGCAAGCTTTCTGTTCACAAAACCAATCTTTGCACCAGATGAAAACGGTTTAAGCTTTGGTGGCATGGTTATTATTTTGTCAATATAGCAATTCGATTTTAAATTTGAACAGAGAAAATTTGGAAGGCTTATGGATCAGGCATCCTACGGAACATACTGTTCACAAACCATTTAGTATTTACAATAGTAACTATAGAAACTATCAATAATAATTATTGTTAATTCTCTCTAAAAATAGTATTTACTATAATTTAATACTTGCGATATAAGCTGATTTCCTGGTAAGCAGATTCAGAAAAATCCTGAAATGCAAAATTTAAAGTTAACAAGATTCTCTTGCTAAATCTACTTTAAATTTACTTATCAATCTATTTTGAAATCGCAATTAATTTTTGCACTATTTTATAGGTGTTGGGAGTTATGATGGCAAAATATCTACTAGCTTCTGCTAGTGGGATGGGATTTTTATGTTTAATTGCCGGGTTATCACCTGTGCAAGCCCTTCCTAGTCTAGAAATTGCAGATAAAAACGTAGTTGTTAATCAAGATGATGACAGCTATCAGAAAAATGATTTTCATCAAAGCAATTTAGCGAATAATATCTCCAGTAAATTGCTGATAGCTAATGAGAGTCAAAAAAATTTATCTTCAGTCAATCAACAGCAAAAAAATCAAGATTTAGAAGTAGATTCTGCTGTTAAATTTTGGCAGCCAATCATACCACAATCTGCAAGTTCATCTCCATCCTCATACAAACTTGCACAAGTAACATCCGTATCCCAGTTGTCTGATGTACAGCCGACCGATTGGGCTTTTCAGGCACTCCAATCTTTAGTCGAGCGCTATGGTTGTATCGCAGGTTATCCCAATCAAACCTATCGCGGTAATCGGGCGATGACTCGCTATGAATTTGCTGCTGGCTTAAATGCTTGTTTAGACCGAATCAACGAACTGATTGCCACTGCAACTGGTGATTTGGTCAAGAAGGAAGATTTAGCCACGTTGCAGAAACTACAAGAACAATTTGCGGCGGAATTGGCAACATTGCGGGGTCGAGTAGATGCTGTAGAAGCTCGCACAGCAGAACTAGAGGCAAATCAGTTTTCTACGACCACTAAACTTAATGGAGAGGTAATTATTGCTGGTGTTGGTGCTAGCGGTGGCGCTCCTAATAACAGCGACTCGAACATCATCCTAGTCAATAGAGTGCGGTTAAATCTCACCACTAGCTTTACTGGTAAAGATTTATTGATTACTGGATTGCAAGCCTATAATTTTTTGGGTGGAGCCGATGGACAAGGTAGCCTGCAACAAAATTTAGGATTAGCTTCGCCGATTTTAAGTGCAAGTAGCGCTCGTACCAGTTTTGAGCCACAATTTCCGGGGTTAAATGTCAATACTTTGTCCAGTGTTGGCGCAAACAGTGTTCAGCTTTACAAATTGGTGTATATCTTTCCCGTCGCTAATAAATTAACCTTGTTTGCGGGAACTGCGGCGGAAACATCAGATGCTTTCCCAGCAATTACGCCTTTTTATGGTGAAGGACAAGAGTCAATTTCTCGTTTTGGCGGCTTGAATCCTGTGGTACGGATTTCTGGTGGGACTTCGGGTACTGGTTTAGCATCGGCGGCGGGATTTATTTTTAACATTTCGCCAAATTTGGATTTAAGAGCTTTATACGGCAATCCAAATGCTAATTTAAGCCAAAAATCTGCAAGTGAGGTTCAGGGACTACCAGGAGTTTCTACTACACCTTTGGGAGCAGGTTTATTTAGTGGTAGTAGTGTTATTGCCACACAGTTAACCTTCAAGCCAAGTACTGCTCTGGATATTGGTTTAAACTATGCCCACAGTTATCACGAAATCAATATTTTGGGTACAGGATTAATTAGTGGTGATATCGGTGCTTTAGCAGGGGTTGGAGCAGAAACACCGGTTACACTCAACTCTGTTGGGGGTACGGTAACATGGCGATTGTCTCCCAAGATAGCCTTATCTGGCTACGGTGCAGCACTATTTGTTGATGCTGCTTCAAATAGCGTGAATGCTTCCACCACCTTTACAAGTTGGATGGCGGGAGTTCACTTCAAAGATTTATTCAAGTCAGGGAACAGTGCCGGGCTTCTTTTTGGTCAGCCGCTTTTTCGTAGTGATACTGGTGGTTCTGCTCAACTTACCCCCGCAGGCGAGAATCGGGCGACTCCTTACCATTTAGAAGCCTATTACCGCCTTCAAGTTACCGATAATATCAGCATTACCCCTGGTGCGTTTGTTCTCTTTAACCCAGAAGGTAACAGCAACAATGAGACTACGACTGTAGGTGTACTTCGAACTACTTTTACATTTTAAGAGATTGAGAGTAGGGAGCGGCTGACGTACCAAAAACATAATCAAACAAGTTAGCTACTTCCGTTACTGCTTTCTCTTACAACCTCCTTAGCTACACTCTCAAATAGCCATCCCATAATTTCCTCACACGTTTTCACAGCATAATTAGCAAGCAGATATCCTCGCAGAAATAACACTCGTGAAAATGAGTGTCAATCAGGCAAAAGACATAATTAGTAATTATTTCTTTTGCCTGATTGACCAGTTTGATTTGAAATTTGGTGCTTTTGTATAACCCGCTCAATTTGGCAAGTCACCGCATCTATTCTATATTTAACCTTGTCAAAATCAATATTCACCCAAATATAAGCTTTGTCAGGTCTTTGCTGCTTGTAATCCATATATTGCTTTACTTGTCAAGATATTTTGTTATATCTATACAATATAGCCATCTCAATTTCTAAACTACTTTCTCTAGACATATAAGTAGATATGCTTAATATTTACTTAAGATTTTACACAGTGATTCGTAGGGCAACAGCTAGCTGTGCTACCCTACTAAAAAAGACGCGATATTCCGCGCCTCTGGCACCTAAAATTCAAATTTTAAGTGTTAGCTTAAACTTTTGTTTGTAGATATTGCACCAACTGCGGTGCTTGCATTACTCCCTCTATCCTATCCACAGGCTGACCCTGCTTGAATAGTACTAAAGTTGGTAGAGCAGCAATCTGATACTGAGTAGCCAAATCTGTGTATTTTTCTGTGTCGATTTTGACAATCCGCAGGCGATCTTTAAGTTGGATATTGACTTGCTCTAAAATTGGCACCATCATTTGGCATGGGCCACACCAGTCAGCGTAAAAATCTACTAATACAGGTACATCAGAAGCAGATAGCATCTCTTCAAAGCTATTAAATTGCTTTTTAGTTGCCATGTGACACACACCGATTTTCAATTGTTTGTTTCAATAGTAATTCTTAGAAAATAAAAGCGGTATAGGTTCATGGGTTTTTGGTGGGAAAAGATTAGATTAGTTAATATAAACTGATTTCTAGCCCACAATCTTAAATAATTATAATAAAATATGTATTTTATTTTAGGTTATGCATCTGTATTAGATATGTATTTAAACCTATCCTGACCAGGCAAATAATTATAGAGACGTTCACAAGAGTGATGTTTACGAAGAGACTAGCTGTAAAAGTTCTTAGCCTATCCTGTCAAGCGAATATATTATTTCAAGTTATTCATCCATTTACAGACAAATAACTATAGATATTTAATTATAGTAAAACCTTAATTCGTGTTATTCAAGTTATATAACAATGCTATTTGATTTGTGAGAATTGCAACGCCCAGATACTCGACTTTTTTTAAGAAGTGGGGTATCTTATTTTTCACAAATGGCTTGGAATTGCTATATTTAGCTAAATACGACGTATAACTTTATCTATTAGCTATTTAATTTGCAACATGACGGCAAGATTGTCATCCCGCAAGAGTTAGATTTTATTCAGACAATATTCAGATGTTCCCGAAATCACCATAAGATAATTAGCGCGGTATTTCTAAGATTGAGGAACATTGAATGACATTATTACAAGATAAAGTTGCAATTGTTACAGGTGCATCACGAGGAATTGGGCGTGCGATCGCAATTGAATTAGCCTCACAAGGAGCGATCGCAGTTGTCAATTATGCCAGTTCCAGTGCAGCTGCTGAGGCAGTTGTTACAGAAATTACAAGTGCGGGAGGTCAGGCGATCGCTATCCAAGCAGACGTTTCTAAAGGCGATCAAGTAGACGCATTAGTTAACACCGTTATGGAAAAGTTTAGCCGTGTGGATATCTTAGTCAATAACGCAGGTATTACCCGCGATACCCTGCTTTTGCGTTTGAAGCCAGAAGATTGGCAAGCTGTGATAGACCTAAATCTAACTGGTGTTTTCTTATGTACACGCGCCGTCAGTAAAATCATGCTTAAGCAGCGATCAGGGCGGATTATCAACATTACCTCCGTTGCGGGGCAAATGGGCAACCCAGGGCAATCAAACTATAGCGCCGCCAAAGCTGGTGTAATCGGCTTCACCAAAAGCGTTGCCAAAGAACTAGCTACTCGTGGCATCACCGTTAACGCCGTTGCCCCTGGATTCATCGCCACCGATATGACCAGCGATCTCAACAACCCCGAAGATATTCTCAAATACATCCCACTCGGCCGCTTCGGTCAACCCGAAGAAGTCGCTGGGATGGTGCGCTTCCTCGCTGCCGATCCCGCCGCCGCCTACGTCACTGGACAAGTTTTTAACGTCGATGGTGGCATGGTCATGGCGTAAATAATGCTGAGTTAGGAGTTAATGATTTTTGTCATGGCGTGGCAAGGCTAAAATGTTGCAATAGAAAAATTAGATTATGTTTCTCAAATCAAATTTCCAGAGATTTTTAATTGCACTATTTTAGCTGTGTTACACCAGTAGGGTGCGTTACAATACTGCTCGGGTTTTGCATTTTTAACTCGGCATTGGATTTGGGGAAAGGGTAAAGGTTAAAGGTTTTTTCTTTCCCCTTTTCCCCGAAACCCGCCAATTCAGGTAAATTTAATATGCTTTATAGTTGAATAAATTTTTTTGTAAGCTTTACTCAAGTTTTATAGGTTTCAATACTACTCGGGTTTTGCATTTTGAACTCAAAGTTTAGTTTTGGGTAAGGGTTAAGGGTTTTTTCTTTCTCTTTTCCCATTCCCCTTTCTCTTTTAACCGACAAGTATTGTTATAGGTTTTGTGTACTAGCTCTCGTAAATATCGCTTCCATGCGGAGAATAAACCATAGTAGGGCTGGCATGGCAATGCCCACCCTACAAGCAATTAAGGCTGTTGACGTATCCTTTGCCAGATAGTAAAGCCCAAAAGAATAATAATGCTACTAGCGGTAGTCACCATCACAGCCAAACTCATACCTTGTATTCTCATCGCCAGCAAGTTGAAAACTAAGGTAATTGACCAAAGCGTGAACGCAGCATGGCGCTGGGAGAGTCCCCAAGCAAGTAAGCTGTGGTGCAAGTGGTCTTTGCCAGGAGTACTCAGAGGGTTATTTCCTGCTAATAGCCGTCGCACAAATACTTGAGTAGTATCTAACACTGGTAACAGCAGAAATAAAACCGTAGGAATTAGCGCATAAATTGTGTTTTGTTGCAGTTTGCCTAAAATACTAGTTGCTGCCAGCACATAGCCAAAAAAGTATGCTCCGGCATCACCCATAATAATTCGTGAAGGATGAAAGTTATGGCGTAAAAAGCCCAGTGCAGCACCTCCTAAGGCTGCGAGTACCAAGATTGCCGCTGCACGGTTGTTAAATTGAGCTGCAACAGCTAACAAACTCATGGCGGTAATAAAACTGATCCCTCCTGCCAACCCATCCATGCCATCCATCAAGTTGATGGCATTGGTAATCCCTACTACCCATAGTACTGTTAGCAATATGGACAGGAACGAGTCGATGGGCGTGCCAAACAGGACTTTGACGCTGATGCCATTTGCTACCAGCAACAGTGCCGTGACAATTTGTGCCCACAATCGAACAGAGGGCGGTAAGCCAAACTGATCGTCAATAAAGCCTACAAGGACTAATATAGAACCCCCTAACAGAATAGTGAGCACCTGAGCCAATACGGTTTGCAGTTCGATAGGTCGTAAGAGGCTAGCTAATACCAGCGCGGCAATTACACCCGCGTAGATAGCCAACCCCCCTGCGTTGGGTAAAGGTTCTCGGTTGAGTCGCCGTGCGTTGGGTTGATCAGCCCAACCTACCCGCAAGGCGAATTTGCGTACTGTCGGAATTAAACGCCAAGTTACTAGCCAAGCCAAGAGGAACGTAAATACTACTGCCAACCAGCCGGTGCCGCTAGGTTCGGCAATACCAAGGAACTTAAGGGAGTTGTCTAGATTCATCTCCCAATTCAAGCATTACTGCCTGTATCTAATATGAGCATCACCTGTATATTAATCAATTTTTTTATTTCCATTTGTAAGTTGAGCCGCTTGGGAGATTAGCACTCTGGCGCTGTGAGTGCTAAATTGTCTAATGGAAGCGCTAGAGAAATAAAACATGGCGAAAATTATTGCATTTGACGAGGAATCGCGGCGAGCTCTAGAAAGGGGTGTTAACGCCCTTGCCGATGCCGTAAAAATCACCTTGGGGCCCAAAGGTCGCAATGTCCTTTTAGAGAAAAAATTTGGCGCACCTCAAATTGTCAACGATGGTATCACTGTTGCCAAGGAAATTGAATTAGAAGATCCTTTGGAAAATACTGGTGCAAGACTCATCCAGGAAGTGGCCTCAAAAACGAAAGATGTCGCTGGGGATGGTACAACCACCGCAACAGTTTTAGCACAAGCCTTGATTCGAGAAGGTTTGAAGAACGTCGCGGCGGGTAGTAACCCAGTTAGCTTGAAACGGGGGATCGACAAAACTATTGAGGCATTGGTACTAGAAATTACCAAGATAGCCAAGCCAGTAGAAGGAAGTGCGATCGCTCAAGTTGCCACTGTCTCTGCTGGTAACGATGAAGAAGTTGGTCAAATGTTAGCCCAAGCAATGGAAAAAGTCACCAAAGATGGTGTCATTACCGTTGAAGAATCTAAATCTCTAACCACCGAACTAGAAGTAGTTGAGGGGATGCAGATTGACAGGGGTTATATTTCTCCCTACTTCGTCACCAACAACGAACGGCAAATCGTCGAGTTTGAAAATGCCCGAATCTTGGTGACAGATAAAAAAATCAGCAGCATTCAAGATTTAGTGCCGATTTTGGAAAAAGTCGCCCGTTCTGGTCAGCCCTTGTTGATTATTGCTGAAGATGTCGAGGGTGATGCTTTGGCAACTTTGGTAGTGAACAAAGCGCGGGGTGTACTAGCTGTAGCTGCAATTAAAGCGCCTGGATTTGGCGATCGCCGCAAAGCTTTGTTAGAAGATATTGCTATTCTCACCGATGGACAGTTGATTTCTGAAGAAATCGGCTTAAGTCTGGATACTGCTGCTCTAGAAGCGCTGGGAACTGCCCGTAAAATCACCATTGACAAAGAAAGCACCACAATTGTCGCTGGCAGTGTCACCAAGCCAGAAGTACAAAAGCGAATTGGTCAAATTCGCAGACAGTTGGAAGAAACCGATTCTGAATACGATCAAGAAAAACTGCAAGAACGCATCGCCAAGCTCGCTGGCGGTGTGGCAGTGATTAAAGTGGGTGCGGCAACCGAAACCGAACTCAAAGACCGTAAGCTGCGGATTGAAGACGCGCTGAACGCTACTAAAGCTGCTGTGGAAGAAGGTATTGTTCCTGGTGGTGGGACAACTCTAATTCACTTAGCTAAGAAGGTACAAGAGATTAAAAAGACCCTAGAAAATGACGAAGAAAGAATTGGGGCTGATATTGTCGAACGAGCGCTAGAAGCCCCCTTGCGCCAAATAGCAGACAATGCTGGTGCTGAAGGTTCTGTAATCGTCTCTAGAGTCCGTGAGAGCGACATCAACACTGGCTACAATGCCGCTACTGGCGAATTTGAAGACTTGATTGCTGCTGGTATTATCGACCCTGCCAAAGTCGTGCGTTCAGCTTTGCAAAACGCTGGTTCCATTGCTGGTTTGGTCTTAACTACCGAAGCGATCGTTGTTGAAAAGCCGGAGAAGAAATCCGCAGCTGCTGCCCCTGATATGGGCGGTATGGGCGGCATGGGCGGTATGGGCGGCATGGGTGGCATGGGTGGCATGGGCGGCATGGGCATGTTCTAACTTCTGCTCACCCAGATAAATATTTTTTCAGCAGTTTGTCTTACTAAGGCAAACTGTTTTTTTGTAGCATTGCTGATTCAGAGGCAATATGCTATACCAATTCGTAATTAAGATTCGTGAAATTAAATCTGACTAATGATTAAATTAGTAACCTAAATAATTGCATAATTTAGAAACTACCGTCTTTATATTATTTTTTGTAAAATAACGTGTAAGTTATTTTTATCTCCGTTGTTATTTCCAAATGACAAATGACTAATGACTATTAGGTAATATTGCATGGCACGAAAACTGAGTCGCCTTCCCAAATTAATCACAAGACCGTATGAAGATGAGTTCTATCATCAACCAGGGGCTGTACCTGGAACCATTTTTATTGATGCAGATGCTCCACCACCGATAATTTTCTTGATTGACTATAACCAAACTAATTTTATCCGTGAACAAATAGCAACTCCAGAAGAATGTATCCCATATCTGGATGGGGAATCGATTTCTTGGGTAGACGTACAAGGTTTAGGCAGTCAAGAAATACTACAACGATTAGGTCAGGTTTTTGAATTACATCCTCTAGTTTTAGAAGATATAGTTAATGTGCCAGAGCGTCCCAAAACAGAGGATTATGAAGACCAATTGCTATTCATTGCCCGCATGGTAGTACCGAAGGAAAGAATATGTGGTTTTCACAGCGAGCAAGTGAGTTTGATATTAGGGAAAAACTATTTGCTAACAGTACAAGAGGAACCAGAAAATGATTGTTTTGAAACAGTGCGATCGCGAATTGAAAAAAGCAAAGGGATCATTCGCAAACAGGGAGCCGATTATTTAGCTTATGCCGTGTTAGATGCGATTATTGATGGCTTTTTCCCAGTACTAGAGCTTTATGGAGAGCGAATCGAAGAGTTAGAAGAGGAAGTAATAGTTAAACCTACTCCACAAACACTACAAAACATTTATCAAATTAGGCGAGAATTACTGCAACTACGTCGTGCTATCTGGCCCCAGCGAGATGCAATTAATTCTTTAATTCGAGATGCTCCCGATTTGATTAGTGAAGAAGTGCGAATCTACCTGCGAGATTGTTATGACCATACGGTGCAAGTGATGGACATGGTGGAAACTTACCGAGAACTAGCATCTGGATTAATGGATGTATATCTTTCGGCAGTGAGTAATAAAATGAATGAAATCATGAAGGTACTAACAATAGTTTCAACAATTTTTATTCCACTAACTTTTATTGCCGGAATATATGGTATGAATTTCAATACTGAAAAATCGCCATATAATATGCCTGAGCTAAATTCGTATTGGGGTTATCCACTTTGCTGGGCAGTAATGTTAGCGATCGCAGTTGGTTTACTATTCTTTTTTTGGCGAAGAGGCTGGCTACAAAATTCTGTAGTAATCAAGCAAAATTAAAAATTGTAGATGAGCTATGAGTCAGATATATATTCATTAGCACCGGGAGTTAAGATTCTGAGTGATGAAGAGTAGCGACCAGAATTTAGTAGTTTTGACAATTTATATTATCGGTGTTTCATACATTTTTAACCGCATGATTGAATCCATTGATGATCAAATTAAGTTTGAGTTTAAAAAAGGGATCGTTGATGAGCAACTAAAAGAAAACAACCTCGACGATAAAATTGGGATTTCTTTTAAACTCAAATCCTCATACCCAATTGACGATTTGAAAGATTTAGGAATTAGCATTGAAAATAAATCGGATAATGTTGCCGTATACGTTGACTGGGACAATAGCTCTTTAGTCGTTGAACATAGCAAACAATCGCGCCGCGTAATTCGGAAATCACCAGACTTAACCCGCGACTTAGCAGTACCTCAAAGTCCTAGCTTGATTGCGCCTAAAAAAACACTTTCGGAAACGGTGACAGCAGAAGATGTATTCGAGCGCGATCAAGTAGCTGGAACCTATTCAGCTAAAAAACCATTAATTGATATCAACGGGCTACAAAAAGGTCAAAAAAAGTTATACAACGATTTTATTAACAGAAAAAAAGAGTTGGACTTTTCGCTGCAACTGGTACTAAGGATATCTGAGGTACGTTTAGGTCTAGCCCCAGGTCGTGATTTTCCTCCCATTAGCATTATCAATTGTCCTTTCACAGTCAGGAAACTACCTTGGACTTACGCTCTACCTTGGAATAAAAAAAAGTAATGCCATGTCAACATGCTACGTCAACAGTACACTGGATCTAAGGAGAGAGTAGGCGCAGGCGGTTGCAGATCAGTCATAGTTACTGGTTTGAGGAAAGTCCGGACTCCCGAAAGACCAAACTTGCTGGATAACGTCCAGTGCGAGCGATCGTGAGGATAGTGCCACAGAAAGATACCGCCAGGACAATTAAAAATTAAAAATTAAAAATGTAAAATGAGCAATCAATTTTTAATTTTTAATTTTACATTTTTAATTGATCTGGTAAGGGTGCAAAGGTGCGGTAAGAGCGCACCAGCAGTATCGAGAGGTGCTGGCTCGGTAAACCCCGGTTGGGAGCAAGGCGATAGGAACTACGGTTGGTCTTTTACCAGTTCCGCTCAATGAGAGCCGCTTGAGGCGTTTGGTAACAAACGTCCCAGATAGATAACTGCCCTCGCAAGAGAACAGAACCCGGCTTATGTCCTGCTCTCTCCCCCCCCTTTTTTATGCTGAGTTAGGAGACGCGATTAATCGCGTCTGTACAAAAGTTAGAAGTTAGTATTTTTCCCCTGCCTCCCCTGCTTCCCCTGCCCCCTCCCCCTCGTCATGTAATGCCCCTTGCTTATCCACGCCGTCAGCGGCAACTCGAAAGTTTAATCCAAAAATTAGGTTTGCCCCTAGAAGCACCTATAAAGTGGGAACTGCTGGATTTAGCGCTAACTCATCCCACTGTCTCTGATTCGGCAAATTATGAACAACTTGAGTTTGTTGGCGATGCTGTGGTGCGGCTGGTGTCGGCTGTTGTGTTATGGGAAAATTATCCTGATTGTCCAGTAGGGGATTTTGCGGCAATTCGTTCGGTGTTGGTGAGCGATCGCATCCTCGCCCAATTAGCCAGAGTTTATGGTTTAGAGTTATACTTACTAGTCGCTGGCAGTGCTACCGCCGATAAAGTTGGTCAAGAGTCACGACTGGCAGATGCTTTTGAAGCAGTTTTGGGTGCGCTTTACTTAAGTACTCAAAATCTGGAATTGATCCGCTCTTGGCTAGATCCCCACTTCCACCAACTAGCAACAGAAATTCGCCTCGATCCTGCCAGACTTAATTACAAAGCTGCTCTTCAAGAATGGACTCAGGCACAATTTAAAGTTTTACCAGAGTATCGGGTTGTGGAAGTCAGTCAACCGCATCGCAATCAAGAACGTTTTATGGCTGAAGTGTGGCTGCACGGAAACAAGCTAGGAGTTGGTAAAGGGCGCTCGATCAAAACTGCTGAACAAGCCGCGGCTAAGGTAGCTTTTTTAGCAATTCCTAAACCGGAAATACCCTAAACCAAAAATACGGCTAATAAACTGAGAATCAGTTAATTGTCAGTGGTCATTTGTCCTAGTCCCTTGCATACTAATGACAAATGACAAATGACTAATAACTAATGACAAATCAAATTAAAATTGCTGTCATCGGAGTTGGGCGTTGGGGAGTGCATCTGCTGCGAAATTTCTTAGCACATCCTCTGGTAAATGTAGTTGCTGTAATAGACCCGCATCCAGAGCGATTAGTGGCGATAAAGCAGCAGTTTAACTTAGATAATAATGTTGTATTAACAACACAATGGGAAGAGTTAAAGAAAGTGCCAGGGTTGATAGGAGTGGCGATCGCAACTCCAGCTACCACCCACTATGCTTTAATTAAAGACTCTCTTCAACAGGGATACCATGTTTTAGCTGAAAAGCCCTTAACTCTCGATCCCGCTGAATGTCGGGAACTTTGCCAGTTGGCAGAGCAGCATCATTTAATACTTATGGTTGACCATACTTATTTATTTCACCCAGCAGTTGAGCGAGGAAAAACTGTAGTACAGGCGGGTAAATTAGGTGATTTACGCTATGGCTACGCCACCCGCACCCATTTAGGGCCTGTCCGGCAAGATGTTGATGCGCTATGGGACTTAGCAATTCACGATATTGCTATCTTTAACGCTTGGCTGGGTCAAATTCCTCTGAAAGTACAAGCGACGGGTACAGTGTGGCTACAAGGGGAGGGGAGTGGGGAAATGACCTACTCCCCATCTCAAGGACTAGCTGATTTAGTATGGCTGACACTAACATACCCAAATGGCTTTCAAGCTTATATTCACCTCTGCTGGCTGAATCCTGATAAACAGCGACGATTGGGGATTGTCGGGAGCCTTGGCAGTTTGATTTTTGATGAAATGTCACTATCATCACCTCTCACCCTGCTACATGGGGAGTTTGAACAGCAGGGTAATCAATTTATTCCTGTTAATCAAAAGCAGGTGGTGCTGGAATTAGAGCCAGGGGAACCATTGGCGCGAGTTTGCGATCGCTTTGTTGCCTCTATTCTTAACAATACTCCCTCAGAGGTTTCATCTGGCTGGGTAGGCACTGAGTTAGTAGAAATTCTTGCTGCTCTAACAGCATCTCTTGAGCAAGGTGGCAAACCTGTTTTTTTAAACGATAGTTTCAGTGACTCTTGAATTTGACACTATGCCGCCAAGGTTACGGTGTGGCGGGAGATTCTTGTTTCTCAGAAACACGCTTTTTGGTACAAGTACCAACGAGTCTTACTGCTTCTTCACGGTCTATTTACAAACTTAACGCTCACATCGTATTGGTTGTATATCGGAGAAAAGCTATCGACGCAGAGATCCTAAAAAAACTCAGAGAAATAATCACGGATACCCTGAAAAAATGGGACTGTGAGTTTGTAAGTCTCTTACCTCTTGACAGTCCCATTCGCACAAACTCCCCCTTTTGGAAGACTTACCAAGATAGTTTGCAACGGCGAAAGACGAATCTCACAAGTCTCCTTCCCAAGTAACACCAGGGACTTCGGCAACATCTCTTTGTCTACCCCTGCTTTCACAGATTTATTGCTCCCCAAAGGAGGACTTACCCCAGACTCTTGTTGGCTAGGGTAATTGCTTGCTTTTACGCCCTCATTCTCAGAGGAAAAGTCAAGATCCCCTACATTTTCTTCTTTCTTGGGAACAGCTAACAGCGAGATATCAATCAAAGGTAAAGTAATTTTCAGTGTTGTACCTTGATAAAGCCCCGCACTTTCAAGAGTAATGCTGCCTCCCATGAGTTCAATTAAGTTTCGTGAAATTGCTAATCCCAATCCAGTACCTTCAAACTGGCGCGTAGTTGTGCCATTCACCATTACAAAGGGGCGAAATAGCTTGTGCTGTTGAGTTGGATCAATGCCTATACCTGTATCTTTAACAGCGACTACTACCTGAGATTTACCACCACTATATTGAATCTCTGTACTAATGCTGATACTTCCTGTGTCGGTGAACTTAGTGGCGTTGCCGATAACATTAATCAGTACCTGCTTCAGTTTTGCCGCGTCTGCTTGAATTGGTATCGGTTGGGGATCTAACTCACATTTCAACTGTAAGCCTTTTTGTTGAACATTAACTGATTGTAAATTAATCACCTCTAACAATGTTTGTCGGAGGTCAATAGGTGTAGAAACAACTGAAAGCTTACCTGCTTCGATTTTAGAAATGTCGAGTAAGTCATTAATAATACCTAGCAAGTGAATCGTTGTTTCATCGGCACGCTTGAGAAAGTCCATTTCTTCTTCCCGATCATCACATAAGCCATCTTCAACCAGGCGAATACAGTTAATAATAATATTTAATGGATTTCTTAATTCATGGGAAGTCGTAGCCAAAAACTGGCTTTTAATCTGGTTAGCGGTTTTTGCTTCTTTCCAAGCTATTTCTAGTTCTTCTGACCCAGCTTTGAGCCGTTCTACCATTTGATCTAAGGCTTGGGCCAGTTGATTGAATTCCCGGATTTGAAAATTGTGTGGAACTGGTTGTGCAGCGTGGTGAGAGTGAATATTGAGAGCGTAATCTCGCAGTTCTTCTACAGGGCGTGCCAAGTAAGGAGCTAAATATAGAGATGCTAACAAACTTGCACCAATCAACCCAACTGTCAAAACG
The DNA here is from genome assembly GCF_014698065.1 of Nostoc flagelliforme FACHB-838. Taxonomy (GTDB): domain Bacteria; phylum Cyanobacteriota; class Cyanobacteriia; order Cyanobacteriales; family Nostocaceae; genus Nostoc; species Nostoc flagelliforme_B. Next base: position 73,274 of record NZ_JACJSI010000012.1, on the reverse strand, counting down.
ATGAGAATTAGTTTTATTTCCTCTAAACCAAAAAGCGCATTTTCGACACTAGTAACAGCTAAAACTATCCATTTTTCCTGCTGCTGTTGACTAAGTGGATTTGTAATAGCTGTATAGCCAGCTACTAATTCTTTGCCATCTGTAAAAGACAAATTTATCGAATCGTTTCGTCTGGCGATGGCATTTTTAATTATGCTTTTGAACTGAGAAGCATAAGGGTGCTGATTGATATTAGTTCCCACCCACTCTGTGAATGGGTGCGCCAAAATTGTGCCATCTTCAGCAATCACTACCATAGCGCCTGTGAGCGATCCCGGCGCATTTCTGGTTTGTTGGTACAATGCAGACTGAATACTTAATCTATAAACTGAGTTTTTTCGGTTATCGGAGACTGGTGCAGATAACACTACTTGCAGTTGATTTTGTGTGTTTCTTTTGCCAGTTCTTCCTGTCTTTGAGGGAAAGATTGTTTTGACATCAATTCCTTCATTAGACGAAGGTGATGTCACTTCTTTGATAGGTTGATCCCCACAGCTACTGGCAATTATTTTCTGGTTTAGGAGATTTGTTAATTGGATACACTCAATACTTGCTGGAAGTTGTTGCCTAAACTGCGTGAGAATTTCTTGTTCTTGTATAGGCGAACCCGACGGAATCATCGTCGTTTTACTTACACTCAGCAAATTAGCTTTTAAGATAGCGATCGCATCTCCAATTCTCTCCCCTTTACTGATGGCGCTTTCTGTTAAATTTTGACGTGCAGTTCCTAATATGCTAGAACGTGCCTTATTCAAGGCAACAATCTCGCCTATAAGTAAAACTGGGACAAACAGAAGCAATATTCTCGTTACTAAAATTCGACGAAAGGAAGATTGGCGGGAATTAGTCATCAAGTGTCTCACTTTGCACCTGCAAACCACTACAGCGAAGATATGCAATTAGACGAGCTAGATGAGACATTTTATTAACTTATGAGAGTTTTATTTTCAATGTTTAAAAATAACAAATTGATATAATTTAAAAAGAAACGTAGTATACCAAAACCCTTGTTTAGTAAATGTAAAAGCGACTTGTGTTGCATACAAATACAGTGGTGGAATAGCGAAAGAGTAGCTTATAAGCATAGATTTATTAGAGAATCTACATACTAGTAAAAAAATGATAAAACTATCAAATCAATTTAATGTTGCAACATCGTCCTAATACTACAGTTGTTTTAGCAATGAGTGCAGATGGCAAGATAGCAGATTTTAGGCGATCGCCTGCTCGGTTTGGTTCCAAGGTTGATAAAGCCCACTTAGAAAAACAAATTGCTGCCGCTGATGCCGTTTTATTTGGTGCTGGTACTTTAAGTGCCTACGGAACAACGCTTACCGTTACAGATCCAACTCTGGTGCAACATCGGGTGCAAGAAGGGAAGCCTCCGCAGCCAGTTCATATAGTGATTACAAGCTCTGCAAATCTTAATCCGGAAATTCGCTTTTTTAAGCAACCAGTTAGACGCTGGCTACTCACGACAACAGCAGGAGCGCTTTCATGGAAAGGACGCTTACAGACGCTTGCCTCAACTCTGGGAACCGAAGAACAGAAGTGCCCTCCAGAATTTGAGCAGATTCTGGTTTTTGAAACACCAACGCGAGAAATTGACATTCTCGCAGCCTTGAAGCATCTAGCCATTATACATATAACACGCTTAGTCATCTTGGGTGGAGGTGAATTAGTAGCTTCTTTACTGGCATTAGATTTAATTGATGAATTATGGCTGACTATCTGTCCGCTGATTTTAGGTGGTAATACTGCACCCACGCCCGTCGAAGGGAAAGGATTTTTACCCGATTTAGCTCCCAAGTTGCAACTTATAGAAGTTCATACAGTTGAGCAAGAAGTGTTTTTGCACTATCGCCTGCAACGACCAGTAGATTAGATTACGCTAAATAAGGGATTGGGTACTGGGTATTGGGCATCGGGTATGGTGTATTCTCCTTATTCTCCTACTCCTCAGTCCCCAGTCCTCAGTCCCCAGTCTCTAGTCCCCAGTCCCTAAAAAGTGGAACAACTTAAGCCTCGCTATTCTGTCGTTTGGACGAACAAAATCGCTGAAGTACCCCAAAATGCCTGGAATGCTTTGGCAATGCCACTCAAAACGCCATTTTTAGAATGGGAGTGGCTAAATAATCTCGAAACCTCCCAGAGTACTACGGCTAAAACTGGTTGGTTGCCAAATCACTTGACATTGTGGCGAGATAGAACGCTGATTGCTGCTGCGCCACTTTATCTTAAAGGACATAGTTCTGGTGAATTTGTTTTCGATCACCAATGGGCAGAGTTAGCCGATCGCATCGGAGTCCAATATTACCCAAAATTGCTGGGAATGACACCATTTACTCCTGCTGAAGGCTATAGATTTTTAATCGCCCCAGGAGAAGATGAGGATGAAATTACAGCGCTGATGGTGCATGAAATTGACACTTTTTGCTCAAAAAATCGAATTTCTGGGTGTCATTTTCTCTACGTCGATCCCCAATGGCGTCCGATGCTGGAACGGCATGGCTTTACAACTTGGCTGCACCACAGCTATGTCTGGGAAAATGCTGGCTTTAAAACTTTTGATGACTATTTAAAGGTGTTTAACGCCAATCAGCGCCGTAATATTAAGCGGGAACGCAAAGCTGTGGAAAAAGCAGGTTTACGATTACAACCTTTGACTGGCGATGAAATTCCTCAGTCTGTGTTTCGCTTGATGTACCAGTTCTATGCTGACACCTGTGATAAGTTTGGCTGGTGGGGTAGCAAGTATCTCACACAGCGGTTTTTTGAGCAGCTACAGGCCGATTATCGTCATCGAGTCTTGTTTTTCGCCGCATATAGTGAACAAGATAATTCTCATCCTTTAGGAATGTCGTTTTGTTTGTTTAAAGGTGACAAACTCTATGGACGCTATTGGGGAAGTTTTCAAGAAATAGATTGTTTACATTTTGATGCTTGCTATTATGCGCCAATTGAGTGGGCGATCGCTAACGGAATCCAAATTTTTGATCCTGGCGCGGGTGGCCGCCATAAAAAACGCCGTGGTTTCCCCGCTATGCCTAATCACAGTCTGCACCGCTTTTACAATAATCGTTTAGGACAAATTTTACGTCCCTATATTAAGGAAGTGAATCAACTCGAACAGCAGGAGATTGAGGCAATTAATGCAGATTTACCATTTAGCTAGCTCTACGAAGCTTCTCGCTTACTTTTTGCCAAAGCCTTACTCTGTTTGGGTAAAACGGGAGAGGAAAAAAGCTGAAAGCTATATAGAAAAAGGTTTTTAGCCTCTAGCTACGTCTTTACACCGATCTTGGCTCAATAGACATCTCCAGAAATTAATTATTCGTTGCCTGAAACCCTTGTAGGGACGTAGCAGTGCTACGTCCCTACATTCATTTTGGCTCATATCTCTAATGTCAATACAGAAATTACTGATATTAAAGTTTTACAAGGATCATTCCTTTCAGTACTACCTATACCCGACAATTTTTATCGGGTATGTTTGACTGGTATTTTTGCTCGTGTTAGTATCAGGCGACAGTGACAGACAAAACAGGGAAAGCTAGTTTATGACTCAGGCAATCACAACCCAAACCAAAGCCAGCACTGCCTACTTTCAAGCCTTGAAGTGTAAGGAATGTGGTGCGGAATATGAACTCAAAGCCAGTAATGTTTGTGAGTTGTGTTTTGGGCCGTTAGAAGTTGAGTATGACTACAATGCTCTGCGTCTAACTGTCACTCGTGAAACAATTCAAGCCGGGCCTAATTCAATTTGGCGCTACCGCCCCTTTTTGCCTGTCGCAACTGACAATGTTATAGATGTGGGAACGGGGATGACACCGTTGGTTCGTTCTCACCGTCTTGCCCGTCGCCTGGGTCTAAATAAGCTTTATATAAAAAATGATGCCGTTAATATGCCCACCCTAAGTTTTAAGGATCGGGTGGTGTCAGTCGCTCTCTCCAGAGCGCGGGAGTTAGGTTTCACTACTGTTTCTTGCGCTAGCACTGGCAACTTGGCAAATTCTACAGCTGCGATCGCAGCTCATGCAGGTTTAGACTGCTGTGTATTTATTCCCGCAGATTTAGAAGCCGGTAAAATTATCGGTAGCTTGATTTACAGTCCCACGCTGATGGCCGTCAAGGGTAACTACGATCAAGTAAATCGCCTCTGTTCAGAAGTTGCCAACACACATGGTTGGGGTTTTGTCAACATTAATCTACGTCCTTATTACTCTGAAGGTTCTAAGACGCTAGGTTTTGAAGTTGCGGAACAACTGGGTTGGGAACTACCGGATCATGTTGTTGCTCCTTTGGCATCTGGTTCTCTGTTTACCAAAATTTATAAAGGCTTCCAAGAATTTATAGAAGTTGGTTTGGTAGAAAACAAAAAAGTCCGTTTCAGCGGCGCTCAAGCTGAAGGTTGTTCACCCATCGCCCAAGCCTTCAAAGAAGGACGCGACTTTATTAAGCCAGTTAAACCGAATACAATTGCCAAATCGCTAGCGATCGGCAATCCAGCAGACGGCATTTATGCTGTAGAGTTAGCTCAGAAGACTGGTGGTAACATTGAATCAGTCAATGATGCAGAAATTATTGATGGCATCAAGCTACTGGCAGAAACTGAAGGCATCTTCACCGAAACGGCTGGTGGTACAACTGTAGCCGTGCTGAAGAAATTGGTAGAAGCTGGCAAAATTGATCCAGATGAAACTACCGTAATTTACATCACTGGTAACGGTTTAAAAACCCAAGAGGCAATTCAAGGCTACGTTGGCGAACCCTTGACTATTGATGCCAAACTCGATAGTTTTGAACGTGCCTTAGAGCGATCGCGTACTCTTGATCGCTTGGAATGGCAACAAGTTCTCGTTTAGTTAAGAGTTATCAGTTAAGAGTTATAAGTTTTTTGATTTATAACTCTTAAGTTTATTCCTAGCTCCTCACTCCTCATTCTTCACTTTGTACTTCTATGGCTGTAAAAGTTTTAGTTCCTACGACTCTTCAGAGTTTTACTAATAATCAAGCTACTCTAGAATCCAGCGGTAGCACCATTGCTGAATTGTTGGAATCTTTAGAACAAAGCTTTCCTGGTATTAAATCGCGGTTGTGCGATGAAGAAGGCAAGCTACGTCGATTTGTAAATTTTTACGTAGATAGCGAAGATATCCGCCATTTAGATGGTATTAACACAACTCTTAAAGATGGCGACGAAGTAAGTATTGTCCCAGCTGTCGCTGGTGGTTAATGCAGAAAACACAAAATACACCAGAAGCCTGACTAGACAACCCCTTGAAAGATTACTTCGTTCCCAGTCTTCGGCTGGGAATGCCCAAAAATTTTAGCGGCTAAGAATATCCAATAAAATAAAAAGTAATATTGGTATTTTATTAATAAGTAGTTGGCAATTTGGCAGATGGCAAGTAAAGTATCCTGATATATTGCAGAAATTACCAAGATGTTTTTACTTATTATACAAAAGACGGGCTAACCCCCGTCTTTTTTGTTGCTGATTATTTCACATTTTGACATTGCATTATAATCAAGTACATCAAGAATAATCAACCTACAAAGACTACGAGGATCTCATTTTAATATGAGCATAGGCTTCATAAACACCCTTAACGTTGTACCAGTTGAGGAAAATTCGGGCAATTTCTAAAGCTAATTGCGGTTTATCTAAATTAATTAGCCATTGCAATAAAGGAGCCATCGTCCGTTCATTCAGTGTGCCATTGAGTGAAAGAATTCCCCAAAGTAAGCGATGCAGCCAAGTCATTTGAATCATCATTCGCACCTCCCATGTAGGATGCTTTTGATAAAACAAAACTCCCATACGTCCGCGTTGAATTTCTTGGTCAATCAATCGGGGAATTTGCTCTAATTTAAATGCTGGATGCCAGTGATATCCTACGGCTTCTGGACATTTAATTAGTGTCAAACCTAGTTTTTTTAAGCGCACACCTAATTCTAAATCTTCCCAGCCATAGAGTTGAAAGCTAGTATCAAAAAGTCCGGCTTTCTCTAGCCAATGTTTAGAGATTGCTACATTTCCCGTAGCAAAAAAAGCTGCGGAAAAATCTGTGACTTTGTAGGGTTCAGCCGTTGGATTGTCGAAATTGCAAGTATTGATAACTGCGCCGTAAGTGAAGAAGCGATCGCTCCCCAATTTCTCCTGTCCCTGCAATAATGCATTAGCATGAGCTTGCAAGAAATTTTTCAGCACTACTAAATCACTATCAATAAAGATAATTGTGTCTCCCAGTGCCTGTTCTACTCCCAAATTCCGAGCCGCAGCCGGCCCAGCATGATCTTGTTGAAACCAGCGCACATGAGGAAACTCCTCTTTGTGTGCTGCTAACCACTCCAATGTGCCATCAGTAGAACCATCATCCACCAAGACAATCTCGTAATCAGTAACAAAACTTCCCTGGCTTAACTCCTGCACCTCTAAGGCGCGGAGGCACTTTTCTAAAATCGGTTGGCGATTATAAGTCGGTATCACAACGCTGAAAAACACAGTCTCACCCACAACACTATCTATCCATCTCCAGGATAGGACAGATGGGGCGCTGACACTGTTCCTTAGCTGATTCTGGTTGCGTAGAATGGAAGGTTTAATAATTTGGAGTTAATCAATATATAATCTAAGCTTAATCTTCAAAAACTAGAATTAGTACCTAACTAATTATTTATGCGTGTATAAACAAGGCAATTTATCTTTAATTTGTCATTAAAAATTTAAAATACAGCGATTTTCCTAAAATTAATATCTTTTTATGTTAATTAAATAGAATTTGTTTCTGGGACTTACAAATAAAAAATATTTAATTATTTCTTCTGGGGTGGGTGTCTCGCCCGCCATATAAACTGAGCGGGCAAGATGCCCACCCTACAAGTAGTAGTAAATTATTTCTTGGAGTTCCCTCTACTAAATTTTTTCTGTCACATCAGAGGAAAGTTTGATGTCTAAATTAAGTCGTAGAGAAATTTTAATATTTTTTGTCGGCAGTGCTGGTGCTGCTATTTTGAGAGATAAACTCCTAAACAGTGTTGTCAGCAGTGCAGAAATAAAAACCGCGCCACTTACCTTTACACCTGTACGCTTACCACATCCCCTACCAATTTATCAGCAGCAGAAAAATTTCTTGCCAACAGGAATTGGTCAAGGAGAAATAGTCGATGCAGCTGCGGATATTAAGTTAGGTAGCTATAACGTTATTGATGATGTGGTAGTGCCGCCAGACTACGAACGTTATGTAATTGTCAGTTGGGGCGATCGCGTCTTTTCTAACAAGGATGATTACTTTGGTTACAACAATGATTTTACTGGCTTTATTCCCCTGAGAAAAACTAATGATGTCGGGTATTTATGGGTAAATCATGAATACGTTAGTTTTCCATTTTCTACTTTAGTTGTGGGAGATTCCTCTGATCTGAAAGAACTACCCGACGCATTTGAAAATGTAATTGGTTGGGCTTTACCCTCCAGCAAAAATATTGAAGTTGAAGGAGAATTTTTATATAATCAAGGCGGCTCGATCGTCCGCATCTCTCGCCGTAACGCCAACAAACGTTTTGCTGTGGTTAAAGATGCCAAAAATCGCCGCATTCATGGTCTTTCTGGGTTGGCAATCAATAGCCAACGCAATGATGATTACAAAAATATCACTGCTTGGGGAAGTCGCAATCACCAAAAAGGTGACAAAAATTATTTAATCGGAACTGGCCCAGCTGCAACCCAAGTTTTTAATCTTTCTTCTGATGAATTGGGTAACAAAATTATTGGTACTGCCTTCAACTGTTCTGGTGGTAAAACTCCTTGGGGAACGATTTTAACTGCGGAAGAGAATTTCCAAAATAGCGTTACAGAAGCAGTCAAAGCTAATGGTACTCAGACCGATTACACAGAGAAAACTATTGGCAAGACTTTTGGTTTGGTTGGCGAAAAATACGGCTGGATTGTCGAAATTGACCCGAAAAATCCGAAATTTCGTCCCCGGAAACACACTTGGTTAGGTCGTTTTCGCCATGAAAATGTTGCCCTGCGCGTTGAAAAAGGTAAGAAATTAGTTGCTTACTTGGGTGATGACAGACGCGGGGGACACACTTGGAAATTTGTCAGTACCAGCACTATTTCTTCACCCAGCAGTAAAACTAACAGTAGCTTATGGGAAAACGGGACTTTGTATGTTGCCCGTTACAATCCAGACGGTACAGGTAAATGGATACCGTTACTCTTAACTACTGCTACCAATCCCATTACGCCGACAGTTCTATCTTCTGTAGAATTTGCTGCGTTGGAGAAAGTACAAAAAGAAGGACTTTTACCGCTACCGAAACGTAATGGCATTGCAGGTGAAACCAAAGATGGTGGTACTTTTAAATGCGATCGCACTAACGAAGCAAAAGCACTACCTGATTATCAAAATAAAAAGCTATCTGACTTTTATTCTACCCAAGGTGCTGTACTTAGTGATGCTTTTTTGGCTGCAAACTTAGTTGGCGGAACTCCCACAGCACGTCCTGAAGATATAGAAGTGCATCCAACGACCAAAGAAGTTTTCATTGCTTATACCGATGGTGCGCCGGGAAGCGATGGTTATCCTGATTCCCGAATTTTTCAAGTTGCTAAGTTAAGCACGGATGCGAACGCAACGCAGCAATCAGGAGGATTGTACAAGATTATTGAAGATAGTACCGATGCAACAGGTTTAACCTTCCGGTGGCAGAGATTTGCCCAAGGTGGCGAAGCCGGGTCTGTTAATGGTGCTGGTTTTGCTAATGTCGATAATTTAGTGTTTGACAATCAGGGAAATGTTTGGGGTGTTACAGATATGTCTACCGACACTCACAATGGTTTTGATGTTGGTGCTGAAGGTAAGCAAACCAAAATCGATCACACTACTAGTGGTAACGTTTCTGATTTTACAGGAGTATTTGGTAATAACTGGCTATTTTTTATCCCTACTAGTGGTGCTAATGCGGGACAAGTAACACCGTTTGCTCATGGGCCAGTGCGTTGTGAAATGACAGGGCCAACTTTTATTGGAAATACACTGATTATTTCAATACAACATCCTGGTGAAGATTGTCCAATTAACGATGGCACAATGCTGAGTCGCAGCATTGAATTACTAGATTTGAATGGTACTACATTCAATCAAACTCGGAGTTTACCTCGTGGCAGTAGTTGGCCGAGTAATATCTCAAAATCTGATGGTGGTAAGGAACAATCTACAGGTGTTCCCCGACCATCTGTAATTGGTATCCGCCCTAAAAATCCTCGCAACAGGTTTATTTAATTTAAAACCTTATTTTTGATTGACATCCTAGCTCGTTTTGCACTTTGAGCGCAATGCTAGCTAAAGTCCAATTGAGTGGACTCAAACTATTTACAAATCGTCTAAAGACGACTTCAGGTATTAGCTGAGTAATGAATTACTAAGCGGTTGTTACGACTCATGCAAGATGTTAGTTTAGCCTGACATCTTGCATCTTTTTTTATAAATCAATTTTCGAGAATAAAGCCTGTCTATTGCTGGCGAAAACCTTAACTTTATATTTTTGGCAGCGTTCATCCTACGATTATCGCTTGCTGAAATTTCGGTTTCATCTGACCATGCGTATTCATGAAAAAATTGTTACTTATTTATCAAAAGCCTATTTTCATCAAAAACATTGTTGATAAATTCAAATTAATCAGTATATAACCTAATGTTAATATTTAGTACTTAAATTAAGGAAAATATGATTTTTTAATCTGCGTAAGCAGCATCAGCCAGTCTTAATTTGTTATTCACTGCTATTTATTGGCTGTTAAAAATGTGTCAAATCTCAAGAAATATCTAAGTAATTGTTGTAAATATATAAAGTTTTTATTTACCAAATTACTAATGTTATTGAGAGATGGACTGAATAGCAACCTCTTAAGTCTTAAATGGAGAACAAAGAATGAAAGGACGCTTTCACCCTAGAAACAATTTGACCCTCAACACATCCGGTAACGAGTCAATTCGTGATGTGATTGACCGCGTTAGTTTGAGTCGGCGGCGGTTCATCATGACTGCTGTAGGTACATCGGTGCTAACTGTTATGGGCGATGTTTCTATCGGTGGCTTTCTCCAAAGTGTTGATGCAGCTCCAATTCCCAAAGGAACGGGATTTGCTGGCATAGGCTTTAAGAGCATCCCACCGAATTTACTCAACCCAGCTACAGGACTCCTGCAAAAGGATCTTGTCAGTGTTCCTGAAGGTTATACAGCTAAAGTATTAGTTGCTTGGGGAGATCCGATCGCACCTGGTGGCCCGACTTGGTTAGCAGATGTCTCCCAAGATGCAGCTGCTCAAGAAAAGCAGTTTGGTATGCACAATGACGGGATGTACTACTTCCCTTTACAGCCAGGGAAGGTTGTTGGTCGGACAGTAAGTTCACAAACAAGATCGTTAAGAGGCTTTTTAAACCAGCCCATCAATACTGGTCTACTGTGCGTCAACCATGAGTATACCCAAGAATCAATTTTGCATCCCGATGGTCTGGATGTAGTCACTATTGCCAAGGTACGCAAGTCTCAGGCTGCTCATGGCGTGTCTGTTGTAGAAATTTCCAAAAAGGGTAATGAGTGGAGTTTCAATCGCAATTCGCCTTATGGTCGCCGCATTACGGGCAACACGGAGATGCGAGTTTCGGGGCCTGCGGCTGGCAATGCACTGTTAAAGTCGAAGAAGTTTTCAATTCAGCCAACTGGCTCTGTTGACACTGGGATACTGAACGACGGCTATACCGCTTATGGTACGCTCAACAACTGCGCCAATGGCTACACTCCTTGGGGTACTTACTTGACCTGTGAAGAGAACTGGAACGGCTACTTTGCCAACCCTACACGAGATGTAGTTGCAATTCCAGGCATCGAAAAGTCTGATATCCTGGCAGGACAAAATCGGTACGGCGTTTCAACATCATCTAGCTATCGCTGGCCGGAGGTTGATCCACGCTTCGATGCCAGCACCAACCCACTTGAACCCCATTTATTCGGCTGGGTGGTCGAGATTGATCCCTACAATCCACAAAGCAAACCAGTCAAGCGCACTGCTCTTGGTCGGTTCAAGCATGAGAGCGCTCAAGTTGTTGTTGATGACAAAAACCGTGTTGCTTTCTATCAAGGTGACGACGAGCGCAACGAGTATATCTACAAGTTCGTTTGTACCCAACCTTTCAATCCCGGAAATCGTTCTGCTAACCGTGATTTGCTCGACAACGGTGTTCTGTACGTTGCCAAATTTAATGACAATGGTACTGGTGAGTGGATTCCTTTAGTCTACGGTCAGCGTGGTTTGACACCAGAAAATGGTTTCAGAAGTCAAGCTGAGGTACTTATCAAGACAAGACAAGCTAGCGATCGCGTCGGCGCAACTATGATGGATCGCCCAGAGTGGGTTGCTGTACGTCCTCGCATCGGCGGATATAAGGAGATTGAAGTTTACTGCACATTGACCAACAATAATCGTCGGGGCACAACTCCAGTTTCCTCCAACCAGCCAGACGGCACAACAGCAGCAGGTGGTGCGCGTCCTCCTGTGAATCCTCCCAACCCACGCCCTGACAACCGTTACGGTCACATCATTCGCTGGCGCGAAGATGGACACAGTGTTACGGCTACAACTTTCAAATGGGATATTTTCTTTGAAGCTGGCGACAAAACTAGACCCGAACCAAATCTCAAAGGCAACATTAAAGGTGACGATTTAAGTTCACCAGATGGTTTGTGGTTCGACGACTTCGGTCGCCTTTGGATTCAGACCGACCACTCAGGCGATGGTATCGGTGATTTAGTAAACATCGGTAGCAACACCATGTCGTGTGCTGACCCCAACACCAAACAAGTTAGGCGCTTCTTAACTAGCCCTACGGATTGTGAGGTAACTGGTATTACCAGCACACCTGATGGCAAAGCGATGTTTATCAACATCCAGCACCCAGGCGATCGCGGGGATGCCTCGAATCCCACGCTCGCCAGCAATTGGCCTCACAGTCAAGGTTATGGCCCATCAGGTCGCCCACGTTCATCAGTGGTAGTAATTACCCGTAATGATGGTGGCGTTGTTGGTGGTCTTTAAAGACGATAGGAACAGATTTATTTAGCGATCGCTCCTTTGTCGCTACAGTATCTTAAATAGTTTTAAATCACCTTGATCCTTAACCCTAAACATGGGTGAGGATTAAGGTGATTTGTTTGCTTAAAATACTTCTCAGTTAAAGGGTAAAGAGAAAGGGGAAGGGTTTAAATTCATCTCTTACCCTTTTCTCAGACCACATCAGAGGTGAAGAGTACTTTATTGGATTTATATCACGCCTACTTGATTAATCGAGCTGATATGATATTACTTGCAGTTATTAACCTACAACTTTCGTTGCTCTCTTCTTACGTTGCATCCACAATCCCATAACAGCAGCAATAGCCGTACCACCAACAGCTAACGGTTCGGGTACTTTAGCGTAGCTTACAGTACCTACCTGTGTTGTGTTTACAGATTGGTCAATGAGATAAAAATTGTTTCCTCCTACATCTGGAGTATTTGGATCACTCCCGATCGCAAACTGGTCTGCAACAAAATAGCTTAGTCCCAAAACTTCGCCATTATTAAAGCTGGCTATAGGAAAACTGTCGAAATCAGTATCATCTACCTGTGTATAATTAGTACCTAAATAGTTGAATGCAACTGCTAATCCATTTTCAACTCCTAATGTCTCAAGACCTGTATTGGTTAAGGCTGAGTCATCGTATTGAAAAGAGCCGAAATACTGACCGGGATTATCGCCAGATGTCGCATTTACAGTGAAACCATAATTAACCAAGGCAGCTTGCGTCGGTTTACCAACAGCAGCAACCGAGATAGCAACAGCAAAAGCAGCAATGCTAATATTTTTGGCTAATTTCATCAGAAAATGCTCCGAAGCTAAAAAATGAATAATTTTGTAATTTCACTTAAATAAGCTTTCAACCAATGTATGTAGGTTAAGAAATAGCAAACAAAAGATTATCTTCGTTAAACCTTTAAGTTTGTTAGCTCTATATAAATTTTGTGTAAACTTATTTTAATGTTTATAACAGATTATGTTGATATTTGAAGGTGAATTCCAAACAGAATTCAGGAGTCACGAGTTAAAATTCAGCATGAATTCTGAATAAAAAAGCGTGTAGCGTTAGCAAGTCTGCCTGCTTTACGCGTCTTGATTGTGACTCCTGAATTCTTCAATAACACTTCTCTACAACAAACTTCTCTAGGGCTTTAAATCTTTCACATTATCCTAAAGAAAACTATATCCTGCTATAGATGGGTATACTTCTTATACATTGATAGTATAACCACTTACGCCCACGGTTCTTAATTTTGCAGCTTGAGCAATATGGACGTAGATGAATTTAGCCAACAGATAAACGAATTGCGCTCACGGGTACGGAGAATATGGCAGCGCACTGCAACTGAACCGAACTCAGAACAAGAGCTAATGATAGTGGCTTTCGAGGAACTCCAAATAGCAGTGGAAGAACTATTGGTTGCCTCCGAAGAGCTAGAGGCAACAAGAGCGGTAGCAGAGAAAGAACGCCAGCGTTACCAAGAATTATTCGATTTTGCGCCAGATGGTTATTTGGTAACTAATACCGCAGGGAAGATCCTAGAGGCTAATTATGCAGCAGCAACTATGCTCTGTGTGCGCCAAAAATATCTGGTAGGTAAACCATTAATTGTGTTTATTGCTCAACAAGACCGCCAGATATTTAGCTCCCTGATAAATAATTCGCAGCAGATGCAGGACTGCGTAATTGACCTAAAGCCACGTTTCAGTACACCCTTTCCTGCTAGTATCAGGGTATCTCCAGTGTATGATTCACAAGAAAAGTTGGTAGGCTGGCGTTGGTTGCTGCGTAATATCAGCGAAGCTAAACAAGCTGAAGAACAAGTGGCAAAACACACAGAGGAACTGGCGAAAGCAAATCAGCAATTGCTGAGTGAAATTACAGAGCGTAAACGAGCCAAGTCACAACTGCTGCATCTTGCCTTTCACGATGTACTGACGGGTCTCCCCAACCGCACTTTATTTATGAACCGCTTAAAACATGCGGTCAATTATTCCAAACGGCACTCAGATTATTTATTTGCTGTCTTGTTTGTAGACCTAGATCGCTTCAAGTTGATCAACGACAGCCTAGGACACACATGTGGAGATGAATTACTGCTTACCGTTGCTCAAAGGCTTCAAGAATGCTTGCGTTCTATAGATATAGCTGCACGCCTCGGAGGAGACGAGTTTATCATCTTGCTGGTGGGAATTAAAGATGTAGTAGAAGTGATCGGGGTTGTTGAGCGAATACAAAAGAAACTGGCACTTCCGGTAGTTCTAGGCGAGCAAGAAGTTTCTATTACAGCGAGTATTGGCATTGCCTTAAGCACAAAAGATTGTGAACAACCAGAAGACTTCTTGCGTGATGCCGATATTGCCATGTACCGAGCTAAGACACAAGGCAGGGCGTGCTATGAGATTTTTGACACAGATATGCATATTCAAGCAATGACACGCTTGCAGTTGGTTAACGAACTGCGCCGAGCCATTGAGCTTCAAGAGTTTCGCATTTATTATCAACCAATAGTGTCACTTAGTCGTGGCAGAATAATTGGTTTTGAAGCGCTTGTACGCTGGCTACATCCAAAACACGGCATTGTTTTGCCAGAGTATTTCATGTCAACTGCCCAAGAAACCGGGCTAATTATCCTTATTGAGCAGTGGGTCTTGCATGAGGTATGTAGTCAGATACAGCAGTGGCAAGAGCAATTATCCTCTGTCTTTGGGGATCTGGATAAGTGGCGCTTGAGTATTAGTGTCAATCTTTGTAGTAGTAGGTTCAGTGAAGAAAACTTGCTATCGCAGATCAATAAAGTCCTAGAAGACACTGGAATAGACGCAGCGAGTTTGACGCTGGAGATTACAGAAAGCGTAATTATGGAACACAACGATAAAGCCATCATCAGGCTAAAGCAACTGAGAAATTTAGGAATTAAGCTGGCAATTGACGACTTCGGTACGGGCTATTCCTCATTAGGTCGTCTCCACGACTTTCCAATTAATTAGTTGAAGATAGACCGTTCATTTGTTAGCCGGGGCATTATTGATTATGAAAATTTAAATATTGTTGAGACAATTATTACATTGGCACACAAATTAGGTGTGGATGTGACCGCCGAAGGGGTGGAGACGGAAGAGCAACTAGCACTGTTGAGAAACTTGAACTGTGAATATGGGCAGGGATATTTTTTCTCCCATCCACTAGATAGCTCTCAGGCGGCGGAATTAATTATGACAAATCCTCAGTGGTGATGAGTCTAAGATACGTTAAGGGATTTTTTGATTTATTTGTCATAGTCAAGGTTAAAGCTAAATTGGTTCACAATTCTGGAATGAGAATTTGACGCTGTGTATTTACCTCATGAACAGAACCAATTCTATAACTTACTTTTATGAAATCTCTCACCCCAGAAATAATTAGGGCTATAACACCCATGTTTATGGCGACTATTGGAGCGGTTATTGGTGTTGCTGTTTTAGTCTCGCCAAATATCACTGATGCCAAATGGTCTGCTGGACTTGGACTTGCCGGAACAGCGATCGCAGGTGCTGCTGGATTAGCTCAAAATAGCAAAAATGAGCCGGACTTTTCAGTAAAGAAGCGGGGAGACAACTTTGAAGTGGAAACTCCAGGCTCTGAGTCAACTAACCGAGATTAGGTGTTGCAGCTACGGGTAAGTGGTCGTCTCCTGGGAGATTGAGATGAAGAAAATATACCTGGATTAGTTCAGATATAATAATGACTCATTCTTTGTTGTCCTAACTGGAGAAATTAATGGGTCGCGCCAAAAAGGTTGTCCTGGCATATTCTGGCGGAGTGGATACCTCCGTTTGCATTCCCTACCTCAAACAGGAGTGGGGTGTGGAAGAGGTGATTACCCTAGCAGCAGATTTAGGTCAGGGAGATGAATTAGAGCCAGTTCGAGAAAAAGCTCTCAAATCCGGTGCAAGTGAATCCCTCGTGGCGGATGTCAAAGACAGTTTCGTTAAAGATTACGCCTTTGGAGCGATTCAAGCCAACGCCCTTTATGAAAATCGTTATCCTCTAGGAACTGCTCTTGCCCGTCCACTGATTGCCAAAGCATTAGTAGAAACAGCCGAAAAATATGGTGCTGATGCGATCGCTCATGGTTGCACTGGCAAAGGTAACGATCAGGTTCGTTTTGATGTCTCTGTAACCGCCTTGAACCCCAACCTGAAAATTCTCGCACCAGCTAGAGAATGGGGAATGAGCCGTGAGGAAACGATCGCTTATGGTGAAAAGTTTGGTATCCCTTCACCAGTCAAAAAATCTTCTCCCTACAGCATTGATAAAAATTTGCTTGGTCGTAGTATTGAAGCTGGTTTACTCGAAGATCCATCATTTGAGCCACCAGAAGAAATTTATGAGATGACCAAAGCGATCGCTGACACTCCCAATCAGCCAGAATACATCGAAATTGGTTTCTCTGGCGGTATTCCCACCACCCTCAACGGTACAGCGAAGGAGCCAGTTGAGCTAATTGAAGAACTCAATCAGGTGGTAGGAAATCACGGCATCGGTCGGATTGATATGATTGAAAACCGTTTGGTAGGCATCAAATCGCGGGAAATCTACGAATCACCCGCAATGTTAGTGCTAATTCAGGCACATAGAGATTTAGAAAGCTTGACTTTAACGGCAGATGTTACCCATTATAAGCGTGGCATTGAAGAAACTTACAGCCAAATCGTTTACAACGGTTTATGGTACAGTCCACTCAAAGTTGCACTTGATGCCTTTATTCAAAAGACACAAGAGCGAGTCTCTGGAACTGTGCGAGTGAAGTTGTTCAAGGGCAACTCTACGATAGTTGGGCGTTCGAGTGATAATTCACTCTATACTCCCGATTTGGCAACCTACGGTGCAGAAGACCAATTTGATCACAAAGCAGCTGAAGGCTTTATTTACGTTTGGGGATTACCAACTCGCATTTGGTCGCAGCAAGTAAGAGGTTAGCAGTTAAGAGTTAGGGGTTAGGAGTTAAAAATTTGAAGAAGAATTCAGAAGTCAGAATTCAGGAGTCAGAATAAATCAGTCGGGGATTCAAACCCGCGACTTTCTTGTTGACCACCAAATTTTCAATTTGTGGGAGTGCAAAAACGCCGATTATTCAGACGTTCGCGGACTCGCTTGCCATCGGCGCTATCCGCCAGTCATACAGAATTCATTCTGAATTCTGACTCCTGACTCCTGATTCCTGACTCCTGAATTCTGTTCGATAAAACAGAAGAAATGAAAGTTAAAAGAAACAATTTTTAACTTTATTCCTCACTCCTCACCCCTGATTTTTTACTCCTCACCACTCACTTTTTTAACTTGGCGAGACTCTATCCACAGGGGTACAACAATTAAGGCAGCGAGGATCAGTAACGCTGCGATCGCAAATTGACCCACCCAAGCAACCAATTGTTCTAAAGAGACAATTTTGCCAGCAAAAAAAGCTAATGTCACCATCAAACTAGCCCAAGCAACTGCTCCTAAAAAGTTGTATAAAAAGAATTTTCCGAAGGGCATTTCGGCTATACCAGCTAGTGGTGCAGCAAAAACTCGTAACAATGCAAGAAAACGTCCAAAAAAGACTGCTTTAGCAGCATTCTGACTAAATTGATCTTTAATACTCATTAGTCGCACTTCCGAAATCCGAAAGATGCTACCAACTTTTACCAAAAAAGGCCAACCGCTAACTCTACCAATCCAGTAGCCACAAGTGCCACCAATTACAGCACCTATAATTGCGTCACTGAGAACCAGCCAGAAATTTAGTTCATCGCTGCCAGCTAAAAACCCGCCTACTAAGGTCACGGTTTCACCAGGAAGGGGAATGCCTAAATTTTCTAGCAAAATTCCCAAAAAGATTGCCCAATACCCGTATGTATGGGCGACTTCCTGGATGTTTTCTAGTGAAATCAGCTCTAAAGACATCCCGCACCGCCGTCTTTACAAATTTTTACTTTTACTATATCTTTGCTTGTTTTTGGGTAGGGTGTCAATCAAACCGCTACATTCAATCATTAAGCCATTAATTTAATTCTGGATAATCCATAACTTACAGTCTATGGTTGCTACTACTTTTTGACTATTAATTACGCAAACTATGGTGTAATTACCATAATTTTATGTTTATTTTTAAAAAAATAAAAAATTTATATAAACTTTATAAAAGTCGAGTTAAATGATAAAAATTTTGTAAAAGATACGGTTGATACCGAAATTGTTAGGCGGTTATGCCTATATTGATGAAAGTTATCACAAATTATACGGCATGAATACTGAAATCATCTCTCTCAACTATACGACTGCAATTACCCAGATATCTAGGTAGAGTGGTTGTTTTACCGTTGAAAGAGAAGATGTATTAATGTCTTTTTTCAATTTTTTGCCAAGTGTTCCAACTACCCTGTTAAATTTATGGCTTTCACACAAGAATTTCAAGTAATTTTGTTTAAACCCCAAGGAATCATAGATTTGGAAGGCGGTAAGGCTTTAAGTGAGCAGATGACTGCGATCGTCCCCCAACCTCATCAACTGTGGGTTATCGATTTAGCAGAAGTTAATTTTATGGACAGTTCTGGGTTAGTTCCTTTAGTAAAAGCTTTAAAAGCTGCACGTCAAAGTGGTTGCCGCTTGGTTCTATGCAACGTACAAGCTCCTGTACGGTTAATTTTAGAACTTACTCAACTAGATACAGTGTTTGAAATTTTTCAAACTTACCAAGACATTTTCACTACCGACAAAAACAACAGTCTGGTGCTAGCAGGCTAGTTAATAAATCTACCTTTAGATGGATGGTGGAGTCAAGCAATATTTGCATTTTTTCACATTCTCTCTCTTAAGATAACAGTTTGGTGCTAGCAAACTGATTTTCTTTTTTGTCTAGAGAAGAATGTTCAGAAAAACTGATGGTTTTTAACTAGGTAACATTTACGGTAGATGAATGTGCTTGTTGAAAACCATCTACACTAAAGCGATAAAGTAGAAAATGACCAGAAATTGGTCAAAGTGATTGCAATTGTTTGTGATACTCCCCAGCCTTTCAAGTCCCATCAGCTGGCTTTTTTTTAGCCGTGGGAGATGCCAATAGCTAATTGTTCTATATTTAGATGTAATGCAAGGAAGCAAGAGGTAAGAAAGGTCACAAGATTAGCGTTTGCGTTATTTCTAACTCTATAGTTATTTTTGCTTTGATGTACTACTTGGATGTCTCCAAGATCCATTGCCACACCAATTTCTTACCTCTTAAACTCCATCATAATGATAACTTTAGGCATTCTGGGGAGTCGAAATATTAGTTTCTTCGGATGCTGGGCGGGGGAAATTTGGCAAATCAATTCCGCCGTGACTAGCATTGCGAGTTTTGAGTGCTAAACGGTAACTTACACTTTGCAATTCTGCTTGTAGTTGCCGATTTTCCCGTTGTAGCATTGCTATTTTTTCTCTCACTGGTGTCATCCGCTCCTCAAACTTCCTGCGGTAAATTTGAGGTAGCTCTTGTACTACTTGCTCCAACATCCGAGTGCGATCGGTGAGTTCTTGAACTGACTGTCGCAATTGGTAAATTTCGGAGTCACGAGTTGTAATTTGCTCTTGGTAGAACGCCACCTGCTGCTCTACAGCTTGGAGTTGTTCTTGTAAAGCGTGTAAGTGGCTTAGATCGCGCTCAGGCTCCGGCTGCTGGGGCATAAAACTAGTATTACCCTTTACCAGCCGGAAGAGTTCTTGAGATAGCTGTTGCACTAATTGATCGCGAAGTTGCAACTCTTGGCGCAGTTGCGATACTTCCGTAGAGAGAACTTGAATATTAGGTGTATCAGATTGGCTCACAGTAGCTTAAAGCTCCCATTCAGAATCTTGTCCACTCTTAGGTATAACTGCGCGAGTACTACCTTTGGCAAGTATTTGTTAATTTAGCATTCCCAAACAAGCCACGAGATCAGAAAAAGACAAAATTTTATTGAATGGGATTAGGGATTGGGGATTGGGGATTAGGGCATTAATTATTTCTCCCTTATCTCCCTCATCTCCCTATTCCTGATTCCTTACGCTGTTGCTGTTGTAGTTGCAACTACTTTAGTAGGCTTTTCCTTTTCCTCTTTAGGGGGTTTTTCCTCTCCAATTTCCTGCTTAACTGTCAAATAACGAATCACTTCTTCACTCAAGCGCATGGCACGTTCAAAAGGAGCGATCGCAGTTGCAGGCGCACTGTAGTTTAACTGGATGTAAATGCCATCGCGGTGTTTTTTGATTTCATAAGCCAGACGACGCTTACCACGATTTTGAATTTGCATATCCTCAGCGCCTTGATCGCGAAGCAAATTCTGATATTTAGTAATTGCTTGCTCTACCTGTTCCTCTCCCAGATCAGGACGGAGGATGTACATTGTTTCGTAATTTGTAGTCATATTTTTCAGTTTCCTCATGGACAAAAGTGGCTGCCGATGTTAATTTATACCTCTTTTTTATTGAAAATGCCAGTATTGATCAACATCTGAAGCAACAAGGAATTATAATCTTACCAGTTTTCTATTTGAATCATTAGCCAAACCGCCGAAGTTTGGATTTTTTGGATGTCCATAATGAAAACTAGGTCGGGGGGCAACCCTGATATTTCTTTAGCAAGATTGATCTAACTATCAGCTTCGCCAAGGGGTATCTTTCTCTAAGGGTATCTATAGCTTTTGCTCAAGACTCAATCGGTTTGTTAAAGAGCTAACTGAGGATTGTTACCCACTCACAGCAACGAAAAAGCAGATAAAAGGATATTCATCAAGGTTATGGCGCAGCGCTATGTGCGAATTCAAAATCAAGAAGGACAGATTTACTATGGCTTACTACAGCTATCCCTTAATGTACAGGTGCTAGATGCTCCGCCCTGGTTACATGGGCAACCCACTGATTTAACTTTGACACCAGAAAATTACCAAATTTTGGCTCCTTGCGCCCCCTCAAAAATTGTGGCGGTAGGTAAGAATTATGCAGATCATGCAGCCGAAATGGGAACTTCAGTACCTTCTGAGCCATTGATATTTCTGAAGCCACCCACGTCGATCATTCCATCTGAAAGTCAAATTAAGTATCCTCCCCATTCACAAAGAGTTGACTACGAAGGAGAGCTAGCATTAGTGATTGGCGATTATGCCTTTGAATGTACACCAGAGGTAGCCCAAACCAAAATCTGGGGCTACACCATCGCCAATGACGTAACAGCGCGGGATTTACAAAAACGCGATGGTCAATGGACGCGAGCCAAAGGTTTTGATACTTTCTGTCCCTTGGGGCCTTGGATTGTGCGGGAATTAAATCCAGGGGCGAAATTGCAGACTTTTGTAAATGACAACGTTAATCCAGTCCAATCTGCCTGTATCGATCAGATGGTGTTTTCCCCCGATGTTTTAGTTTCCTATATCAGTCAGGTGATGACATTATTACCAGGTGATTTAGTGCTGACAGGTACACCAGAGGGTGTCAGTCCATTGCATCCAGGCGATCGCGTCCGCGTAGAAATTGAAGGTATTGGTCGCCTGGAAAACACCGTAGCATCCCGTTAACTTCTAACGCACTTGCATATACACTGCATCGGAAATCGCCGGAATTTCCGCATAGCGTCCGCTCACAGACTGGATGACTGAATAGACGGCTGCTCCTACTATGCCAATAAAAATTGTTGTGGATAGGGTTTGGATGGCAAAACCACCAGAGGGAACTAGCCCCACAACATCAGTCAGGATGCCAAACAAGAAAATAATTATATCCAAAAGAATTGCTTGCATAGTGTTGAAACGAATAAAGTGACTAATTTTTTCGTTTCTCACTACTAACAAAAATAAAGCAAAGAAAATAATCATTCCTGCATAACGCACACCGTAGTAAATATTTAACAACGGCACAAGCGGTAGAAACAGCAGTTGTAGTGGTGGAAACTCTGTGAGTAAGTATCTACCAAATACAAAAACCTCAACTAGAGGAAGCAAATAAGGCAAGGAAGCAAAAATCCGATCTGAAACTGTTGTAGACCCACGCCAAGACATTATGCGTTCTCCTGTGGTTAAATTTCTATAGTTACTTGAGCTTAGGATAACGCAGTTGCTTGGTCTTGCTGAGAAATTCAACTATTCTATATGGGCGATGCGAAAGCCCATCATGCACTCATACTGGTCTGGCTGCTGTTGAGTAAGTTTGCGAATGGCTTGACCACAACGCAGTTGACCCCCACGCCAACGGGGTTGACCGCTTCCGTCAGCGAGTAAACAAGACTGGCAAACTTGCCCAGGGGCAAGGATTTGATCGTCCATTAAAATGACTAGCATCGAATCCTCCTGTAAATCCTCGTTTTCACCCACATTTCACTCAGGGGAGGACACGCTTTGTAGCGGTTCGAGCCGCTTCAGGTAGATTGGATACGTAAGTGTTGTGATTTGCGATCGCACTTTGCACCCAGAGTCAGCGATCGCAGAGGACACTTAAGAGCCACATCCTACCTTTTTGTAGCAAAAATGTGGGTATTTACGATTCAATAACAATTCTCAAGTGAATCTTAACTTATTCTACGTTGTGTCTACTGCAAATTGGAAATTTTGGTAAAAAATAATACAAAAATTTTTGCACTAGGTTGAGCAAAGGCAACTAAAGAGATCCATTGCATATCTGTTAATTTAGCACTGGAGTTTGTCAAACTTAATATTCAGAAAATAACAAAAGCTTTACCCACAAGCAACAGGGCGACCTGTTGGAATTCCCTTGACATGACTAGTTAAAGTGAGAAAAGTCAAGTAAGTAAAACTTAGTTAACTTGATAGCTATTCAAGTGATGCATTTACAAAATACTGAGGTAAACTTGCAAGCAAGTTAATCACAATATTACTCAGCGGCTCGTCGGTCTGGGCATCACTCACAATGGAACACTGGCAATTTCTGATACAGAAACAAGGCGATCGCTCGTGGCATGTCCTAGAATCGCCAAATTTGGAACTTTTGGAAGGACAGTATAGAGTTTTAGCTCGTTCTAACCTTCCTAATACAGATGTGGAAGTACGGGTAACTCACTCTTCAACCGAGGAAGTTCAACCAACGCGGCGAATTTTTAAGCGATCGCGTCGTACTAACTCAGAAGGCTTAATGGCGGTAATTCCTTTTACCTACTTCCAGCCGGGTGTGTGGGAGTTGCGCTGTTCCGGCGATTTGATGGCGGAGCTGCTCGGTAAATCTTGGCAATACAGAGTGCAGCTGCAAGTCTTGTCACAAGTGGCAGAAGGGGAAAATGTAGAATCAAATTCACCCGCACTAGCAGAAACCGCACTAGATAATAATGCGATCGCTGTTTCCGCAGAATTGGCAGCTAATACAGACAGCAACCCTGCCACCATTGTTGTGCCAGATGAAGGCAACTTAGAATACATTGCTCCAGCAGAACCGACAATTATCTTAGATGATGCGATCGCTGTTTCCACAGAATTGGCAACAACTACAGACAGCAACCCTGCCACCATTGTTGTGCCAGATGAAGGCAACTTAGAATACATTGCTCCAGCAGAACCGACAATTACCTTAGATGATGCGATCGCTGTTTCCACAGAATTGGCAGCTACTACAGACAGCAACTCTGCCACCATTGTTGTGCCAGATGAAGGCAACTTAGAATACATTGCTCCAGAAGAACCGACAATTACCTTAGATGATGCGATCGCTGTTTCCGCAGAACTGGCAACTAATACTATTCTGCTAAATGAAACGGAAGAAGATATAGTTATCGATGAGCCTGCGAGTCCTGTGTGGCTCAAAGGTGAAACGGCAGAAGAAATTTTACAAAATTTAATAGATTTAGATTTACCCACTTCTGAACCTTTATCCAAAAATGAAAAGGTTACAGATTCTTCAGCAACACAACTACCGCCACCATTACTGCTAACTTTAGGTCAAGATACTTACATTGCCCGTTGGGGAAAACGTCTGACAATCAACGGACACATAGAACTCAAAGAAAAGATAAATTTAGATCAGGCTGAAACATTATCCTCAAAAAGCCTACGGGCACTTGAACTAGAAATTGAACTGCGATCGCCCAATAACTCGAAAATTTTGACTCAGGTACGGCAACCGTTACCAAATCAACAGTTGCCCTTCACCATCAATACCTCAATTGATATTCCTGCTGACTGTGAATCCAAATTAATTTTGGCAGATATCAGTTTGTATGGTAAATTCACCGATGATAGTGAAATCATGCGGTTAGCCAGCCAGTCTTTCACCATTACAGCAGATGTAACACAATTACTGGCAATCACTGCCGCAGCAAAACCTAGTACATCGTTAAATGACTCGATAGCACCATCAGACTCATCTGCTGCTTTCGCAGAGGCAGAAGCACCTGTTAGGCTCGACTTGAAACTATTCAATCTGGTCAAGATTCCAAAAACAGAGCAGCCTCAGATACTCGATCCATCCCCAAATACATCCCTACCAGCGCAAATTAACCTGCAAGTTCTGCGAGAAACTACCTTGCGGACAACATCTAAGCTAAAGAATTCAGCCACTTCGCCTCAATTGCCTCAATTGCCAAAATTACCTCCTGTTCAAATCGATGCCAACACTCCCACAGATGTTGTTACAGAACCCCCTGCACAGAAAGAACTTCTAGAAAAGGATGTTACTATCACTGTGATCAATTTGGAGCAGTTGGTCATCAGGCAACGTCGAATGCCAATACTCGCCACTACTTTGCCATATTTGAAACGGCTACAAGCTTTACCAAATGATGCAGAAGAAGAAGTAAAAAACAATGTTTCCCCAGATGCATTGGAAGTTAAAGCGGCTGAAGACTTCCCGCAGTTGGATGGAATTGTAGCGGTAGATGAAAATACGCCTGAATTAGTAGTAGGCGATGCACAATTCCAGGAAGAATCTGTTGTTGAAATAAAAACTCAGCAAAATGAACAATTCCAGGAAGAATCTGTTGTTGAAATAGAAACTCAGCAAAATGAACAATTCCAGGAAGAATCTGTTGCGGAAATAGAAGCCCAGCAAAATGCACAATTCATTACAACAGGCAATCTTTACTCATCTCCTCTGCTCAGGAAGTGGATGCAGAGCCAAGGTTACTCTTTGCCTGAATCCACCAATGATCTGCAACCTCAAGACTACGATAACTATGTTCCAGCGCAGCTGATGCCCGTTTCTCTAGATGCAGAAACTGCGAATGTTGATATCAATTTGCCGTTAAACCTAGATGTCAACACGGATATGTTACACGAACAAGATACATGGCAAGAAGTCCAACGGTTA
Source organism: Nostoc flagelliforme FACHB-838 (assembly GCF_014698065.1). Lineage (GTDB taxonomy): Bacteria > Cyanobacteriota > Cyanobacteriia > Cyanobacteriales > Nostocaceae > Nostoc > Nostoc flagelliforme_B. Next base: position 47,826 of record NZ_JACJSI010000012.1, on the reverse strand, counting down.
GTTTCTGATCTGGGTAACTTAGGGGAAGATGTAGATACAGCCAAGGAAGCGGATCTGGGGATAGAAGAAAATACGGAAATAGAAAAAGTATTAGAACCAACGCTATCATCGGCTCTGTCGAGACAACTACCGCCACCTCCTCCTCCGATAAAAATAAATATAGCTTCGGCTTGGTTGGCGCAAGAAATCGTTGTAGATGATACATATAGTGAACTGGAAGCCGATACAAAAAGAAGTTACCCTTTTGAAGAAGAGGAGCAACCACTATTAGATTTATCTGCTTCCTTGCCTAGAATTGCGGCGGCCATTGAGTCTTTACCAATTCCACAGTTGCATCTGCCAGAAGGCGAACTAATCTCTGGCAAGCCTGTAATGGTGCGCGTAGTATTGCCTGAAGTACCTCCGCAAGTTGTTGTCAAGTTATGGCTAAAAGATTATCAAACTCGCTGGTTACTAGATGGGCCTCATCTATTGACAGATTTACTACCTAATGTATCGGGAGGTTTGGAGGTGATAACACAATTAAACATTCCCTTTGGCTGTTTGGAAATTCGCTTAGAAGCGATCGCACTTGATTTGACAACACAACAGGAGAGTCACAAAGTTACAATCGTAAAGACTGTAATTCCTCCAGACTTGCCAAGCTTGCAGCTAGATGAACTCCTCGGTATGTAACTCAGGTTTGAGGCGCATGGGGCATGGAGAAGAGGCAGAGGAGCAGTTCTTGCTGAGAGCAGAGGGGAGAGAGCTAATTTTTATTCTCCCCCTTGCCCCCACTCCCCACTCCCCACATTCCCTGTGTTAAAAATCTTTAGAATTTCAAAAATCTTGGCAGCATTTGCAGTAAGCTCATTTTGAATTGTAGTGTTATTTAACAGGAACCTTTACTATGGCAGCTTCCTTTTTGCCTTCTATCTTAGTTCCGCTCACTGGTTTGGTTTTTCCCGCTGTTACCTTCGCGTTTTTCTTTTTATACATTGAAAGAGACGATATTGGTTGATCTAGTCACGAGCCATTAGTCATTAGTCAAGTTTTCGGATAAGCAAGTGCTATTAATTCCAATACAGTTCAGTTAGCTTGTTTACCCTGCGGAGATCCCCCTAACCCACGCCAATTGCTCCACTTTAGGAGACCCCAAGATTGCAGTGGCTCCCCTTCAAAAGAGAGGCTATTTTCCTCCTGTACCCCCTTTTGAAGGGGGTCGCCACAGGCGGGAGGATCTTATCCGAACCGTATTGCCATCAATTCTGTCGGATATGTTTCTAGACTATTGACCAAAATTAATACCGCCTATCTTATGGAGACAGGCGGTTTTTTTAACGTTGATTTCTCAACAAATGCTAGAAAATTCTGACTTATAGTGTTCGGTTCAAACTAACTAATGTTAAATCGAAGAACCTAGTCCGGCGTAGGCACCATAAAAGAAAATGCCCAGGACTGTAATTATACCTAAACCTGCGATCGTAGCGACGACCCACAGGGGAATTCTCCCACTTCCAGACACAGCTTCTTTCCTCCCTTAACAACAAATCAACACAGGTTCAACAAACAAAGACTAACAGCAGAACTTCCAGTTAGTTAAAGAAGTAACTGGAAAACAGAATTCCCAGAACGAAAACTAGTAGTAGTCCCAGGTATAGCGAAGTCCGGTTTAGTTCAACCGGTTGATTATTGGGATTAGGCGATCTTTCTACCATAATTACTCCTAACGTTGAATAAATTGCATTGCGGCGATCGCGCCTAAAAAGAATACAGTTGGTACACCTAAGGTGTGAACTGCCAGCCATCTAACGGTAAAAATTGGATAGGTAACTGGTTGATTGATGTTATTGCCGCTAGTCATGATCTCAAATTACTTTCCGATAAATTGGTCAACTTGTTTTTTAGCTTCAAAACGGTTCTTCACAATGGGCACTTCTTGCCGCGCTGGTGTGAAATACTCATTGGGGCGGGGTGTGCCAAAAGCATCATAAGCCAGTCCGGTGCTGACAAATAACCAACCAGCAATAAACAATGCCGGAATGGTGATGCTGTGAATTACCCAGTAACGAACGCTGGTAATGATGTCCGAAAACGGACGTTCTCCAGTGGTACCTGACATTTAGATTCCTGCCTTCACAAAGAATGTTATAGAGTTTATTATCCTACAAAGTTAAGAAAGAGTTACAAGTTGCAACGTTCTTCTCAGAAATAGTACTAGGGATTGGGTATTAGCTATTGGAAATTAGGCTATTGGGAAAACTCTTACCTAGTCCCCAATTCCCAGCCCTCATTCCCCATTAAGCTGCTTCTGGAGAAGTTGTTTCCGGGTTTGGTAAATATTTGAGCAATACGCCGCGATCGCCTATTATAAATCCCCGTTCTGGCTCTAAGAACACAATTTTGTACAAATTAGCAGCAACTTCTTCTACCTCACGGTCTTTTTCCCACGTTTTACCACCATCGGGACTCCGTAGCAAATTACCGCTACCGCCACCTATCCAAATTTCATCAGGTGTGCGATATGCCAAATCTAGTAAACCCCAGCTGGTGGATAACTCTGGATATTTTGCCTCTTGCCATTCTTCAGGTTTAGTTGGGTCACTAAACTGAACTTGACCTCCTCTAGCTAGCAACCACAATTGCCCATTGTCACCAAAGCCCATGTTTTCTACTCGCCGAGAACTATTGCGGTTATGGGGAACCCAAGCATCTTGGCCTGGTTCCCAAGTCGAGTAGAAACTACCCTTAGCGGAAACAGCAATATACTTACCATCAGCAGAACGCTCTAAGTTACGCACCACACCCACTGCTGATTCCACCTGGGCTTTCCAGTTTTTGCCGCCGTCTGTGGTTTTATAAATGGCTCCGACATTAGTAGCCATTTCCGCTGTGTTTTTTGCTACTGCCTTAACTGCGATCGGGCTACCTGGTAGCTTTTCGCTTAGGGGAATACGCGACCAAGAAGCACCTTCATCAGTAGTGTGCAGCAACAGTCCAGGTTCTCCGGCAATCCAGCCTTCTTTACCTGCAAAACTTACTGAGTCAAAACGATACTTTTGCTCATCCAGTTGCAGTGTTATTGGTTTCCACGTATCACCACCGTCATTAGTTTCCAACAAGGTGGCATTGCTACCTACTAAGTAGCCATGTTCAGGGTTATCAGTAAAAGCAATATCCAATAAATTCGAGTTTGTTGGCACAGAAATGACTTTCCAAGGGTTGTAACTAACAGAGGGAATTTTGCTACAACCTATGCACATGACGACTACTATCAACAAGGCAGCTATTCGTTGCCAACTTTTCACAAATGAATGCATCAGTATTTCTTAATTGTTTCTAAATTTTTGTAGGAGTCGTCAGTCAGGATGCTGGGCAATCCTGAGTTCTTCATTTTGTTAGTGCAGCGTAAAGCCTTCTCTACGAGAGGCTGCGCCAACGGCATGGCTTCGCTTAGAGCGAGTCCGTGAGCGTCATTTTAAATTACTTAACGGCTCTTACTGTAAGCCGTAGAGACTAATAAAAAACAAAAAGCCAAGAGCCAAAGCGCCAAAAATCAGGATATTTTTTTGGGTTGGCGTTAGGTTGTTGACACCTAAACCGTAACCGAGATTTTCTTTGAAGCCGGATGCAGTACCCGCAGGGCCGATGTTGGCAAAAGCGGTCTTCTTGGCACTACAAACTGGACAACGCCAATTTGTGGGCAGTTCTGCAAAGAGTGTCCCGGAAGGAATATCATGCGTGTCGTCTCCCTTCTCAGGTTCGTAAACATAACCGCAGGCGCGACACTCGTAGTGGTCTAACACCGGAGTCTCAACAACTGGTTCGCTCATGGCTAGGGCCTCGCAGAGGAGAATTCTTAAATATACGTTAAAAATTATGACATAATTGTTAGGCTTTTCTATCACTACCAAAAACGAATCAAATACCTGAAGTGCGTCTGTTTCCCAGATTTCAGAAAAACCAAATAGATATAATGTAAAAGAAAGTTACGCAGTTGAGGGATTGGGTAGAGATTTGGGATTTGGTACTGGGGTCTGGGTACTGGGCATTAATTATCCTCCTTGTCTTTTTTATCTCCCTAGTCCTCCAGTCTCTAGCCCCCAATCCCCAGTTCCCAATCCCCAGCCACTACTTAAAACACTCCATAAGCGGTAGATACTCATTGTGTTTGTCCTCAGCGGTTACGAGTACCTTCTAGGCTTCTTCATAGTCTGTAGCCTAGTTCCTGCCTTAGCGCTCTCAGCTTCCAAGCTTCTACGACCCAGTGGTTACAGCCCAGAACGGCACACCACTTATGAATCTGGTATGGAACCCATCGGGGGAGCCTGGATTCAATTCAATATCCGCTACTACATGTTTGCTCTGGTCTTCGTCGTCTTTGATGTGGAGACTGTATTCTTGTATCCTTGGGCGGTAGCTTTCCACCGTTTGGGGCTATTAGCATTTATTGAAGCGCTAGTCTTTATTGCAATTCTTGTAGTCGCTTTAGTTTACGCGTGGCGTAAAGGAGCTTTGGAATGGTCTTGAATTCTAATTTAACAACCCAGGGCAAAGAACGAATCATCAACCCCATTGAGCGGACTACAATCACTCAAGACCTTTCAGAAAACGTCATTTTGACGACGGTTGATGACCTCTACGACTGGGCGCGACTTTCTAGTCTGTGGCCGTTACTGTTTGGTACTGCTTGCTGCTTTATTGAGTTTGCAGCTTTAATTGGCTCCCGATTCGACTTTGACCGTTTTGGACTAATTCCCCGTTCTAGTCCCCGCCAAGCCGATTTAATTATTACGGCAGGGACTATTACGATGAAGATGGCTCCGCAATTGGTGCGTCTTTATGAACAAATGCCAGAGCCGAAGTATGTAATTGCGATGGGTGCTTGCACAATTACTGGCGGGATGTTCAGTGTTGATTCCCCCACGGCAGTACGCGGAGTCGATAAACTGATTCCTGTGGATGTGTATTTGCCTGGTTGTCCTCCCCGTCCCGAAGCAATTATTGACGCAATCATTAAGCTGCGGAAGAAAATCTCCAATGAATCGATGCAAGAGCGGGATAAAATTAAGCAAACTCACCGCTACTACAGCACGACTCATAACCTGAAGCCAGTAGATGAAATCTTAACTGGTAAGTATTTGCAGTCAGAAACTCGCTATGCACCACCGAAGGAATTGGCGGAAGCGATAGGTATGCCAATACCACCTGCACTGCTGACAGAAAAGGCGCAAAAGGAGGAACAAACCCGTGGCTGAAGAAGAATCTAAACCAGTACCAGCAGCCAAAGAAGAGGCATTGGTACAAGCGGGTAAAATTTCCCAGTGGTTAACGGAAAATGGCTTTGACCATGAGTTTTTAACACCGGATAAGAATGGTGTAGAGATAATTAAAGTGGGGGCAGATTTCTTGCTTCCTACCGCTACAGCCCTTTATGCTTATGGGTTTAATTATCTCCAGTTCCAAGGTGGCGTTGACCTTGGGCCAGGACAGGACTTGGTGAGTGTGTATCACTTGATTAAAGTCGGTGATAATAGCGATCGCCCCGAAGAAGTTCGAGTTAAGGTGTTCTTACCACGGGAAAACCCCGTAGTCCCTTCTCTGTACTGGATTTGGAAGACCGCAGATTGGCAAGAGCGCGAATCTTACGATATGTTTGGCATTATCTACGAAGGACACCCAAATCTCAAACGGCTTTTGATGCCGGAAGATTGGATAGGTTGGCCTTTGCGGAAGGATTACATCTCGCCTGATTTCTACGAGTTGCAAGACGCTTATTAGAGATTGCTGAATTTTAGCAGTAGTGATTAACCCCTTTCCGGTGGCGGAGAGGGGTTATGTTTTTGGTGTTTCATGTCAAGTTGGTTGACAGAATTTGCTGTAATTCATTGACTGTATTTACAGTTTTAATTGCCTGCTGAATTGCTTTTAATTTTTGCAAATCTGTAATTTGAGAAATTATCGGCATCAATTCTAAACCTTGATTGCCAAACTTAATTTCTAATGCTAATTCAATTCCTGAATATAACTCTTCTTTTCTTCCTCGCAGTTCTCCTAGTTCTTCCCCTTTGCTAAAAATTTCTTGATACCAAGGCGACTGTTCTAAAAGTGCCATATCCCATCAAAATCTGTTGAACTATTGCACTATCTAATACAAACGTAGCAAAAAATCCTAATACTGTTTCTAGTTGATTCAATTGTTCATCTGCACGTAAGATTCGCAATGCGTCCCGAATCGTAGACTCGTTATCACCTCCTTTGAGGATGGGTACAAATGGCAGTAGTGATGGTAATGGTTGTGCAAAGGCAATATTTACATCAACTTCCCACAGGTTAATGACACGATAATCTTGAATAGCACGTAAACCAGCAATATTTAATTCATAACTTGTCGGTATTTCAGCGTCACTTGCCTTGAGGATATTAATTAGTACTGGATATGTTGGCAAATTATATTTTTCTTCTGCAAGTGCTGCATAAGCACGCATCCTGCGCGGCATTTCGGATTTATAGCGCAGTTGTAATTCGTTAAGAACGAGAAATTTTCCATGCTGAGGACTTTCGACACGGATTAAAACATCACTTTCTCGACTTATCCACTGAAATTCTGAGTTGAGAATTTCGCCAGCAACAATATCAGGAATTTGCGTTACCCATTTTACCCAGTTATCAGGTGCAAGGCTGATTAAGCGTTTGGTGCTGACATCGGCGGGTTTTATCATGGGGTTGTAAATGCACTGAAAGTTATCAAATAATTGTACTTAATACTGGATTACAGATATTTAGATTTTTGATTGGACTATTTAGGGAAAGCGTAGGCAAAGCCCGTCGTAGACATCGCACTCAATCTGAGATAATTTGAGTGCGATCGCTAAAATGCTCAGTAAGATTTCCTAGTAATCGGAATCCCTATCTCTAGCGTTGTATCTATATTAGTGGGAAGATTTAATGTAAATATTTAAAATAATATGTCAGAAACACCCCAAAACGACGGTATTTGGATTGTGACGGATGATACCCCTCAAATATCGATTCCTGATGGTGCTAAAGGCGGGAGTAATAATACACGCAGTTGGGGAGACGAAACTATCAGGGAAAGTATTGGTAGCAAAGGGGTAGGAGATGCCGTTAAGGTTAGCGCTCAAACATTAGAGCAAAATATGACTCACTTCCTCAAAGTCGTGGGAAGTTTGTTTAGTCAGGCTGAACAGCAAGCAAAAGTCAACTCCAAGATGAAGCTAGATGAAATTGAGCTATCGGTAGAAATTAATGCAGATGGGGAAGTTAAATTAATTGGTAGTGGTGTCAAAGCTGGGAGTAAAGGAGCGATTAAGCTGAAGTTCAAGCGCCAAGAATCACAGTGAGATGGCAAAAAATTGGGCGATCGCGTTAGCGTAGCGGTAGCGACGTAGGAGCGTCATTGCGAATTACGAATTATTTAATTGTTCTAATTTTTGTTTAATCAAAATTTCAACTTCTTCAATCTCAGCATTCGATTTTGGGATGTCAAAAGTCTCTGGAGACGCTTCAGATGTAAAGCGGTCAACAAAAGCACGAAACGCTGCTTTGTTGTCGGAGTGAGCAATGACGAAGGCTCTTAACTCGGTTTTGCTCATGCTGCTAAATTCTGGCTCAATCACAAGAACCTCAAAAGACCATTGCGATAGATTTCTATCTCTATGTTATCTCCTGCCAAAATAAGCACATTACCTGTTTGTTCATCAAGGCGGAAAATGTAAATAGGAATGAATGTATTGGTCAAAGATTGACATAGTATGACACACCTGATGCCTTGTTCAGCAGTTGGCAAGATTTGTAGATCTCATAACCGCATAGCTTGGAATCAGAATAGCAGGTAAGGGGAAGAAAATATCAAACCATCTATAGCAATCCTAAATGAGTTGTGAAAATCGAGAGACTCAGATCCCCGACTTCTTTGAGAAGTCGGGGATCTTATTGTTCACGACTGATTTAGGACTGTTTGTTTTACTACTGGGCGTGGTTTTTTGCGGTCTGACCTGCGCGTTCCACCAGCCATTCCATATTCATCACTATTTTTGCCATAGCGAGATGCAACATTCAGTAGCATTTGCTCAGAATAAGTATTCAACTCACGTTCTGCTTCTATTAATGCATTGTGTGTTTTATCTACTATTGTTTGTGCTTGATTATAAGCGGCTAGCTTTTCTCGTAACTCAATTACTTTAATGTTGTAAGTAGCAATTGAAAACCCATTATTAAAGTCTAACTTAGGGTTAATTGTCTCCATTCCTTCAATCCGTCGTTCAGCTTTGGTGAGTGACATGGAGTTTCGTTTGCGTTGCGTCATATAGTTTTCCTGTTTGGATTAATTAATTTATAAATAACCCTGATCTTACACACTGAGTTATTTATATATCATCAAAATACGCAATAACCAGATGCACCAGCCACAGTGAAGTTACAGAATTTTAAGAGCATTGGATAGCATTAGGCAACTAGATAGATGCGGGTATATTTGCTGAAATTTGTTGAGAAAAGCTAGTTTTGATGTCGCAAAAGCTGGTTTTAATGTCGCAAAAGCTGGTTTTAATGTCGCAAAAGCTGGTTTTGATGTCGCAAAAGCTGGTTTTGATGTCGCAAAAGCTGGTTTTGATGTCGCAAAAGCTAGTTTTGATGTCGCAAAAGCTGGTTTGATGAAAGTTGTTCAAATAATTCATAACGCTTAATTGGCTCAACAGAACAACCCCACCCTAACCCTAGCCAATAAAAATCGCTAGTACAGCACGGCGTAAATAAAACAACTATTTCAAATCGTTCAAAAGCCTGTCTTTTAAGCTTTTTGACTTTTAGCTTCCGCCTTGCGGTACTGGGTATATAGCGGTTCCATTGAGGTGTGGTACAACATTATATCGCGTGGTGTAGGGGCACGGCAGTGCCGTGCCCCTACGGGTGTACCTCACACAAACGAGAAGCGCTATATTTCCAAAAGTGAGATACCTGCCTAGTAAACCAATAGTAACAACAGCTACCATCGCATCGGCTAAAGGAGGATGAGACGAAGCACGCTAAAAATTTATTTTTATAACTGAAAATTTTATTTTATTTATGTGTTAAGTAGCTTTCAGGATGTTATCTGTATAATCTATCATTCAGTCTGAATTATCGAATGTATAATCTATCATTCAGTTTTATTGATTATTGACCTCTGTTACTTATTGATAGGTTGAAATTTGGGTATTAAGACATCTCTTTTTAAGACATAACATACTACTCACCTAGTAGTTATTTATTAATTAAATTTGAGAAGTTATGTAGGCATACTCTATCCTAGACATTGCCTGAACTTGTGCTTTAAAAATCATGAGCCATTATATGAATAGTTAGCACATTTATGGCACTCTCTATGTCTGAAGACTTATTAAACTCCTTTCAAGAAGCATACAGTAATCTCGAACTGTTTCCGTTGATGGAACGGAACGAAATGGAAAAATTTCGAGTCGAATATGGTGATGATTTGATTGCAGACCTGAACCAATTAGTGGAAGATAGTCCTAATGGAGATGGCAAAATTGTCTTTACAGGACATCGGGGATGTGGTAAGTCTACTTTGTTAGCTGAGTTTAGCCGACAAATTCAAGATAAATATTTTGTAGTTCTGTTTTCTATTGCTGACAAAATTGAAATGTCGGCAGTTAATCATATTAATATACTGTTTGCGATCGCAGTTAATTTAATGACAGAGGCAGAAGCACGCAAAGTTGATATTCCGCAATCGACTAAAGAAGCTCTTTATAAGTGGTTTGCTACCCGTACTCGCACTGAAGAATCAAATTTGCAAGCAGAAGTTAGTGTAGGTTTTGACCTCTTAAAGTTAATTAGCTCTAAATTAAAAGCTGATGCTAGTGTTCGGGATGAAATTAAGCAAGAGTTTGAACGCAAGTTATCAGATTTAGTTGCCAGAATTAACGAAATAGCTGCTTTAATTCAAGCTGCAACTAAACAAAATGTTTTAGTAATTATTGATGATTTAGATAAGCTTGATTTAGGCAGAGTTAACGAAATCTATCGAGATAACATTAAAGCTCTTTGTCAACCTAACTTTCAAATTATCTACACAATCCCGATCGCAGTCCTTCGAGAAACATTTATCAGCACAATAATTGCCACTGAAACCAACGATCAAGTTGTGGCAATGCCTGTATTAAAAATTTTTGATAAAGGTAAAAATCGCTTCCCCAATGCTCAACCTCGCCCGGAAGCAACAAAGATTCTTGGTGAAGTTTTACAAAAGCGAATTTCCAGTGAATTGATCACGGCAGAAACTGCTGAGAAAATCGTAATTTACAGTGGTGGCGTATTGCGAGAGTTAATTCGGATTTCTAAGGAATGTTGCCGCATTTGTTTGCGAATGATCCGGCGAAATCCGACAGCCGAAGTTATTATTGATGATAAAATTCTCCTTCAGGCAATCAATAAAATACGCAATGACTTTTCTATACGTTTAGGAAAAGCTGATACAGATATTTTGCAGAGTGTTTATGAACAATTTATGCCTAATGATCCTAAACAAGCAGAGTTTTTAGATTTGCTACATGGGCTGTACGTTCTAGAATATCGCACTGATGAAACTTGGTACGATGTTCATCCAATTATTATCGAGAGCTTGAAAAGACAGGGAGCTATTAATGTTAAATGAAGAATTATTTGATGAGGGAGAAAATCAAGATGCCTATGATGATTTAATTGTTTCTATTGAAGCCCAAAAGCGAGGATTAAATTTATTGATTGCAGTTTGCGATGATGCTAGCTTTCGTGATGAGATTATTACCCAGTATGAAGCTGAACTGCAACCCGCTTTTCGTGCATATCGAGAGACTTTAGCACGTCACGAACCGAGCCTAAAAGCTGCGCTTAACCAACTGCTACAACAAGAAGAATATCTTCGTCAGCATAACCCGGCGGTGATTACTGTAACGGGTGCTGAACAACTTTATTTTCTCAGATTGGGAAACGAGCAATCGGAACAGGAGAAATTTTTTGGTTACTTACAATGGACAAGGGAAGGATTGCGCGAGTTTCCGTTTGCGATCGTACTTTGGGTAACTAACCAAATTTTAGTCAACTTGATTAAAAAAGCTCCTGATTTTTGGAGTTGGCGTAATGGTGTATTTCGGTTTGAATCTAAAAAGACGAATGCTATTCCTGGTAAAGAATTAGAACATATACGTTTTGTTTTTAGAGACACAGAATTAGCTAGCACAGATACTAATGAAGATAACTCCTTTTTCTTGCCCATCCAAGATTTACAAGGGTTAATTGAGAAAGTAGAACAGGAACAGGGAAGTAAAGATCGCAGTTTGGCTACTTTATACTCAAGATTAGGTGATATTTACCGCAGCAGATTAGAGCGGGGTGAGTCTCAAAATTATCAAGAAGAACAAGAACTAGTAATAAAGTATTGGCGTAAGGCAATTGAGCTACAAAATGAATCGGGTTTGCAGATAGATTTAGCTACTAGCCTCGACAATTTAGCAGGAATCTATCGTGCAACAGGAAACTACAGCGAAGCCGAACCATTATATCAACAAGCTTTAGAATTGAGGAAACGCCTGCTAGGAGACAACCATCCTTCTTTCGCTACTAGCCTGAATAATTTGGCAGGACTCTACAAATCTACTGGACAATATACTAAAGCAGAACTTTTATATCAGGATGCTTTGGAACTGAGGAAACACCTGTTAGGAGAAAACCATGCCGATGTTGTCGCCAGTCTTAACAATTTGGCATTACTATATGATGAACAAGGACGTTATGAAGAAGCAGAACCTCTGTATCTGCAATCATTAGAACTTGAAAAACGTTTGGTTGGCGAAAATCATCTTTCTTTCACTTTTATACTGAATAATTTAGCGCTACTTTATTATCATCAAGGACGTTACAGTGAAGCTGAACCGTTGTCGCTACAAGCAATAGAACTAGATAAGCAATTTTTGGGAGAAGAGAATCCCGATGTTGCAACAGATTTACACAATTTAGGATTGATATATCGCGCTCAAGGACGCTACGATCAAGCGGAATCTTTGTTTTTGGAATCGTTGGAACTCAAGGAACGTCTATTGCAAAAGGCGCATCCGCTTTTGGCAGATACTATTTATGCTCTTGGTTTTATGTACAGGGAGCAAGGGCGTTACAATGAAGCGGAACCCTTATGTATAAAAGCCTTAGAACTTGATAAGCACCTGTTGGGAGAAAATCATCCCAATGTTGCTGAAAGTCTCAATAATCTGGCAGAAATTTATCGTGAAACTGGACGTTACAGCGAAGCAGAACCGCTTTATTTGCAAGCTTTAGATATTTGTGAGCGAGTCTGGGGTGTAGATCATCTCCGTAGTGTGACGGTTCGCCAAAATCTAGAAAAGCTCGCCGTCGCAATGCAGAATAATGGAGAGTGCGATGTCTTGTCTAAAACACGCTGCGCGAACGACAACCCCTTCGAGGAACGCATTACATAGAGCAAAAACATTATTTTGGGTTAAGCTGACTCCAATGTAGAGATAGCAAAATGGCTAAAGACGTATTCCATCAACAGGTTAAAAAAGCAGCCAATTTACTTCTTATGCTGTCGAGTGAATGTAAATAGTTTCAACTCAGATGATAAATACATAAATAGTTAATGGTGCGTAGTTTACAGCCGTAGGCATCGCTTCCCCAAGATCCCCGACTTCTTTAAGAAGTCGGGGATCTGATTAGATTAGGGATCTGATTGGGTTAGAAGGGCATACTAAAGCAAAATCTCATATTCTTGCCTATGCCGCGACGACAAACCCCTCTGCAAACTGGCAACTTTTACCATGTCTATAATCGGGGGAACAATCGCCAAAAGATTTTCTTTGAGCGTGAGAACTATATTTATTTTCTCCAGTTGATAAGGGAACATCTCATAACTTATGCAGTAGATATTGTTGCTTATTGTTTAATGCCCAATCACTATCACTTTTTGGTCTATCTGAGAGATGAAACTCTGTCTGATGCAATGAAATCCCTCTCTCTTTCTTACACAAAGGCAATTAATAAGCGTTTTAATCGTTCTGGGGTGCTATTTCAGGGAAGGTTTCAAAGTATTCATATTTTACAAACTGACTATCTTCTCAACCTCTCACGTTATATTCATTTAAATCCGGTGAAAGCAGAACTGGTGCAGCAACCTGAAGAATGGGAGTTTTCCAGCTATTTGGAATATGCAGGATTACGAGGAGGAACACTAGCCAAAACAGAGTATATCAAGATGCAAATTGAGTCAGAATTAGCTTATCAGCAATTTTTAACGGATCATAACCTACCTGATAGCGCTGGTTTCAAAAGACTGCTACTGGATGATTAGCCTAACTAAAGATCCTCCCTAACTAAAGATCCCCGACTTCTTAAAGAAGTCGGGGATCTGAATAATCTGTAGTGGAAAGTGCGTAGGCGTAGCCCGTCGTAGACATCGCTGTACTAACGAACTCCAACAAAACCAGCTTGCTCAATTGCCCTTTGCCCTTCATCAGTTAATAAAAGCTTAGTGTATGCATCTCCAATCTGCTGTTCCCGATTTTTATTCTGCTTAATAATCACAAACAAATTAGCGATTAGGGGATAGCTACCATCTTTAATAGCCTGAGTATTTAGCTGGTTGCGCTGACGTAGACATTGCTCAGGTGACACCAGGGGTTCGCGGTAGGGGGGAATTAGCTGAACAGAAGTGCTACCCAATGGCAAAGCCTTCACACTACATTGAGGTAATACTGAACGGGCAGAAGCGTAATAGACACTACCAGGAGTTTTACTGAGTTGGCGCACTGCCTCTGTAGTAGAGTAGACGTACTCCACATTAGAGCCAAGTGTTTGCCCTTTTAAGTTGGTGTTGCTAGGAAATATTACTGTATCTGCGTTCTCTGGTCGTTGAGACAAAGGTGTAATGGGTAGATTTGGCCCACCTACTTGATTCCAGTTAGTAATTTTCCCCAAATAAATCTGCTGTAATTGATCAACAGTTAAACCAGGTACATTGAGTGATGGGTTGACTACCACTGCTATTCCATCCCTACCCACTTGACGTTGCTCAAGGGTGAAGCCTCGCTCTTTGGCCATAGCTTGTTCTTCATCTGTCAGAGGACGGGAAGACTGAGCAAAGTCTATTTTCCCATCAAGTAACATCCGAATGCCGGAGCTAGAACCAGGGCTACCACTAACAGGGTTTACATAGCGTAATTGTAATTCAGGGCGATCGCTCTGGATCTGAGAATCTACCAATTGTCGGATAGATGCCCAAGCTGTACTGCCTCCATAGTTAAATGAGGCATTGGGGACATCAGCAACTGTCTGAAAAGTTGATGCATTACTAGAGAGGGCGTTGAGATTCTGATTAGAGGAAGAGCTAACGCTCGTGCGAGACGCTAAATTTGGCTTCAGTAACCACCAAAGCAACCCGCCAATAACCATAAGCGTCAGCACTTTACCAATAATCAAACCTCTCAGGAAAAGGGCGATTTCACCGTTAATCAAAGCTTTTTTTTGATTTGTATTGTCCATATTTTTAAATGTTGTTTATTCTATTTATCCTACAGGAATTTATAAAAATTTAGGTTAAAAGCAAACTTGGAATCAGCAATTTAACAACGAGTTTTATGATTGCTAATAAATGATTAACTATTTCTAATTGTAGTAAAGCTCAATTTTCTTTTTGGTAGTCTTTATAATAGTGGAACTATTTTTATAGGCTCCCCTGTTAGAAACTGATTTGGCTACTAGACTATTGACATTAACATTAGTAATCCGTGGCTCAACCAATTTTTCTCTAAAATTATTTAATTGAGTTGGTTGGTTTGGAGGCGATGTACCTGTATTAATAAATGTATAGATTAAAACTAGTACTATCAAGCTCGTGGTCGCGCCAAGCCCTATTCCCAACAACAAAATAAAGTTTTTATAACTTAGGAAATAGCTATCATCAGCCTTTTGATTTATGCTAGAAGATTGTAAGGATGGTGACAATTCCAAAGCAAAATTTAGCGCTTGCAAAGCTTCTGTGGCAGATTGGTAACGCTGATTGTAGCGATCGCGAACCATTGTATCTAAAATATCTGCTAGAGCGTCGCTTACCTGTGCCTGATCGCGCCAGATAACTTCTCCAGTATTGGGATCTTCTTGTAGTTGCTCAGGTACTAAACCTGTCAAAGCTTGAATGCAAATCATACCTACTGCATAGATATCGCTGCAAAGTTTTGGCTTTCCCTTAGCTTGTTCGCTTGGCATATAGCCAGGAGTGCCAACAGCAATTGTTAAGCCTGCTCCTAAAGCACCAATTTTTTTAATACTCCCAAAGTCAATTAATACAATCTTCTGATCGGAGTACCGCCGCATTAAGTTTTGAGGCTTAATATCTCGGTGAATAATATCGTTTTGGTGGACGAAGGCTAGAACTTCCAAAATGTCTTTTAATAAATTTAAGACTGCATTCTCGCTAAGATGCTGACCTGGTACAATTTCTTGAGTCAAGGCATGACCGTCAATAAATTCCTGGACTAAATAAAAATCCCCATCTTCATTAAAATGAGCAAATAATCTAGGAATTTGGTCGTGGTCGTTACCTAACTGGTATAAAACCTCTGCTTCCCGATCAAATAAGCTTTTAGCGATCGCTACAACCGCAGGGTTAGGATCTTTTGGGTGAAAATGTTTAACGACGCAATGGGGTTGCCCTGGTAAATCTAAGTCTATGGCTAAGTAGGTATCACCAGATCCTCCGCTTCCTAAGTGTTTGACAATCTCAAAGCGATTCCGAAGTGTTTTTCTGGCGAAAGAGTATCCATGTCTATTACGTATACCACTTCCTAACAAGTAAGTATCACCAGATTCTTCGCTTCCCACCAGTTTGACAGTTTCAAAGCGGCTTCGGAGTGTTTTTCTGACTAGAGGGTTCTGGCTCATGTGGCGTATACTACTTGTTAATTTGTTGACCATTCAGAGCTTGGGTAAGATTATCAATACTTGTGGCGAGATTTGTTAGTATTTAAGGCAGTCAACTTCTCAGGCAACCTATGCTTTTGAGCAGTTTTATGTTTATGGTTAGCCGCCTGATTGATTCATTTAATACCTTTATAGGTATCTTAATATAAAAATTTATTTCTGGAATAGTTAAATAATTTTATTATTTCAGTAAATCTAACACTAGTCAAACGTATTTATTACTTTCGGCAGAAGACAAGCTTCAAAAGTTAGAAGATTTATTTTAAATGTTGGGTCTGATTGCTGACAAAACCTTAAACAGTGGCATTTAAAGGCACAAATATCCTTACAGCATCCGCCATAATTTTGTCACCAAATTTTAGTCATTACTAACCCTGATCGCGCTGGAATATCAACGTAACGTTCGATAAATAGAAAAAACAGCAGATAAGGCTTTGAGGTAAATATCTAATGGTGAATTTTGAGGTAAATAGGTGTAATTTGTCAATCCTCTAGCTTTATTCAATAGTTTCTACAAAACATCCAACTTTTCCAACATTTCCCACCTTTTACTCGTGGCTGTATCAGTTGCATTTAGCAAAACTCATAGTGTAAAAAGTCTACGCTGATTTTAATATATTTTCTGCAACTCTTACTAGGTAAAGGAGAAAACTGTTTTATAGAAAGTAAAAAACGTTTTAGATAACTTTCCAGATATTTAATCTTCTAGAAACAGTCCTAATTTAGATTTTGCTCCCAGCCGATAGATAAAATAATAATTTCATATCAGCGCAGCTAACTGCAACGACAGCATTCTATTAATGAAAAAAGCCCCCTAGTGGGGGCCTATTCAGTTGTCCGCATTGAATGAACAACTAATAATTAATACTCACAGTAGATACAGTAATCCGAACAGAATAATCCAAATTACATCAACGAAGTGCCAGTAGATTTCGGCTGCTTCAATGCCAAAGTGCTTTTCGTTACTGTAGTGACCCGGAACGCGCGATCGCCATAACACGGCAACAATTGCCAAAACGCCGATAGTAACGTGCAATCCGTGGAAACCAGTCAAAACGTAAAATGCACTAGCAAATAAATTGGTAGTTAAACCAAATTCTAAATGGGTATATTCATATACTTGACCCACTAAGAAGATAGCACCCATTGCAGCCGTAATTGCTAACCAAATCTGGGCACCCCGCGCATCATTCTTTTTGATAGCAGTGTCGGCATTGTGCATGACAAAACTACTAGAAATTAGATTGATGGTGTTGACTCCAGGTAACAATAGTTCTAATTCTGGAGTACCTGCTGGCGGCCATGCGGGTAAGGTAGCACGGAAAGCCAAGTAGGCTCCGAACAACCCCATAAAAATCATCCCTTCAGCAATCAGAAAGACAATTAGCCCAAACATACGATGGTCTGGATGTTCTTCGTGATGGCCGACGGACGCTTCCGCCGCGTGGTGATGATTTAGTTCGGTTTTAGCTGGGTCAATAGTTTGACTTTGCATGAATTTTTATAAGTGGGGAATGGGGAATAGGGAATGGGGAGTGGGAGTTAGGAGTTAGAAATTGTCATAACTCATCATTCATAACTCATAACTCTTCACTTTTGACTCATAACTCTATTTACGGTCTTCGGGATTAGCAGCAACGGCTGGATCGGGTTTTGCTCTCAATACTGAGTTTGGACCGCCAGACAAGACTGGATCGGGATCAGATAAAGGTACACCTTCGTCAGCCTTTTCCAAACCGTAATCGTAGGGGCCTGTAGCTAGTACTGGAGTTTGATCAAAATTCTCGATCGCAGGTGGCGAGGTTGTCATCCACTCTAAGGTCAGTGCCTTCCAAGGATTATTACCAGCTTTCTCGCCGTATAACCAACTCCAAATCGCATTGATGATGAAGGGGAATGTCGAAACTGCTAGGATGTAAGCGCCATAAGTGCAGATTTCGTTGAGAAAGGTAAATTTGGGGTCATACTGGGCAATGCGGCGGTTCATGCCCATTAATCCCAGCTTGTGCATGGGTAAGAAGGTCATGTTTAGACCAACTATTGTTAAGGCAAAGTGAACCTTACCCCAAAATTCGTTTACCATCCGTCCCGTCATTTTCGGGAACCAGTGGTAAATCGCTGCATAAATACCGAGAACACTACCACCAAAAAGAACGTAGTGCAAGTGTGCCACCACAAAATAGGTGTCGTGAACGTGAATATCAAAGGGCACTGCTGCCAACATCACGCCACTGATCCCGCCAATCACAAAGGTGCCAACAAAACCCATTGCGAACAGCATGGCAGTGTTAAGCCGGATTTTTCCACCCCACATGGTTCCTAACCAGCTGAAAATTTTAATTCCTGTGGGTACGGCAATGATCATGGTGGTGATCATAAAGAACATCCGCAACCAACCGGGAATACCACTGGTAAACATGTGGTGCGCCCAAACAATTAGCCCCAAAAAGCTGATGGCAAGAGACGAATAAGCGATCGCTTTATAGCCAAAAATCGGCTTGCGGGAATGCACCGGGATAATTTCTGAAATTGCCCCAAAGAAGGGCAAAATCATGATGTAAACGGCTGGGTGGGAGTAAAACCAGAACATGTGCTGGTACACAACTGGGTCGCCACCGCCAGTCGGGTTAAAAAATGTCGTTCCTGCCAATAAGTCAAAAGCCAGCAGAATTAGACCAGCTGCTAGCACTGGTGTAGATACCAAAGTCAGCGCCGAGGTAGCAAACATCGCCCAGCAGAACAAAGGCATTTGATGAACTCCCATACCAGGGATACGCATCTTGAGCAATGTGACGAGGAAATTGATTGCCCCTAAAATCGATGACGTACCTAGTAGGAGGACGCTCATAATCCAAATTCCCTCACCTACTTGACCTGTTACCAAGCTCAGGGGAGGGTAGGAAGTCCAACCCGCATCCGGTGCATCGCCTACCACTAAACTAGCGATCAACAATATACCCGCAGGGGGAATCATCCAAAAGGCAACAGCATTCAAGCGTGGGAATGCCATATCCTTTGCCCCAATCATCAATGGGATAAGGAAGTTAGCAAAACCCGCACCAGCTGGCACGATCCACAAGAAAATCATGATCGTGGCGTGCAGCGTAAATAAGCTGTTGTAGACTTCAGGGGTGACGAAATCGACTTCTGGCGTTCGCAGTTCTGTACGAACCAAGTCAGCCATCACCCCACCGATACAGTAAAAAATGAATGTAGTGACTAGGTATTGAATCCCAATCACCTTATGGTCGGTGTTGAAACTAAAGTAGTCTTGCCATTTTCTGATCCCTTGCTCCTCAACAAGAGCAGGGGCGTTGGCAGTTTCTTGCACTTGAGCTTGGGTCATAGTCGTTAGTTATCTTTTGTCATTTGTCCTTTGTCAGTTGTCCTTCGTCATTTGTCATTTATTTAAGCCAATGACTAATGACTAATGACCAATGACCAATGACTAATGGTGAACTTGATGGAGGATTTCTGGCTTAATTCCCATGTCCTTGGTGTAAGGAGCGAGAAATTCATTTGGGGATAGATTCGCAGGGTTAACAGCAACGGCTTGATTTAGTGTTTCTTTGCTGGCAACTAGCTGTTCTTGCATCCATTTGTCAAAAGCTTCTTCTGGCTCAACGACTATTGGCGCTCTCATTGCACCGTGGTAGGGGCCACAAAGTTCAGCACAGATTAGGACATAATCTCCTGCTTTATTGGGGGTGAAGCGAATCTCGCTTTGCCTACCGGGGATCGCATCTTGTTTCAGGCGGAACTCTGGAACCCAAAAGGCATGGATGACATCGTTGGCTGTCATATTGATTTCCACTTCTCGCCCGATGGGTACGTGCATTTCACCTGTAGTTATACCAGTTTCAGGATAAGTGAAAATCCACGCATATTGTAGGCCTGTGACATTGACTTGTAATCCTGCTGGTTTGCCTGCTTTATCAGGAGTTCCCCCAATTGTCGGAGCAACACTACCGACACCAGGAGCATTCCGCTTTTGGGGAATTTGGTCAGCATTGCGGACTTCTGCGGTAGCTGGGTCTTGCATTGCCTCATCAGATTTTTCTTGATTGAGGTTGGGTTCGGTGCTGGGAGGAGTATCGCTTAAAGTTGCCGCCATCGCACTTCCAGGCATTGCCATTGACTCCTGATTCATCATCGGCGCTTCATGAATGGCATGGGGATCAAAGCCACCGATTTCGTTGTACACATCAAAGCTATAAACAGAAATGCCGATAACGATAATTGCTGGGATCGCCGTCCAGAGAATTTCTAGAGGTACATTGCCCTCAACTGGTGGGCCGTCTTCATTGTCACCTGCACGCCGACGGTATTTAAATGCAGAGTAAATTAAAATACCTTCTACGAGCAGGAATATACCTGTAGAAATGATCATCATCGCGTTGAATAGACCATCCACTAATACCGCTTCATCACTTGCTGCTGCTGGCAACAGTCCGTGATTTTGACCGTACCAAAGGCTGACTAGCGTTAGCACGATGCCAATCAGTAATGTCCAGATTGAACTTGGAATCTTCACGGCTTACTTAATTGAATTTACTACGTTATCTTAAAGCTGCTCACTTACTAAGGTAGTCTAGGCTAGAAGGCATGGAGTACAAAGGTCTGAAATTTTTATTAATTTTTTTAACTATTTTACTAATTTTGGGTACAAGGTGACTATCGGGAGGCAGGAGGTAGAAGGTAGGAGTAACCCAGATGCATTTAAAAGTATGGGATTTAACGACTGGGTTTTATACCCAAAACTAAAGTTTTCATTCATAATTATTTCCTGCTGCCTTCTCCTAAAATCAGTGGAAAAACTTAAGGAAAAATTTAGAATGTTTAAATTAATTGTGATTAATCAATTTTTCACATCTTGAAAAATACCTAAAGCTTCAGGCAAAACCTTTCTGGAGTGATTCAAAGTATAAGTGAGTGCTAATCTATAAACCCTTAGCCTATACGCTAGGGTGGAGATGGGACACTAAAAGAAAATTGAAAATTTTAAGAGATCCACCAAGAGCGGGCAGAAGGTATCCTTCATGAGCGAATTTGTCCTACAACAACAAAATGAAGCGGCAGTTGAGCAGCAAAAACCCAAGGAAATGATTCGTCGCTTGGTGTGGAAAATATGCATAGCCACCTTAATTTTGATGGCAATAGGCAGCGCCACCCGCGTGATGAATGCTGGACTTGCTTGCCCAGACTGGCCCTTATGCTATGGCGAACTGGTACCAGCCAAGCAAATGAATCTCCAAGTTTTTTTGGAGTGGTTTCACAGATTGGATGCAGCTTTAATTGGTGTAAGCGCGATCGCACTCTTTGGTTTGTCCTGGTGGCATCGGCGTTTCTTACCCAAATGGCTGCCTTGGGCATCAACATTCGCCCTATTTTTAATTGTCTTCCAAGGCATCTTGGGTGGACTCACCGTCACCGAACTATTGCGGTTTGATATCGTTACCGCCCACTTAGGAACGGCGCTGTTATTTTTTAGCACCCTCCTGATTATCGGCACAGCGCTCACGCCATATCAGGGAAATGGAACCGTTGGTAAGTTGCCTTGGGTCGGTTTAACTGCCGCTATTCTGGTTTACCTGCAAAGTTTGCTAGGTGCTTTGGTAGGCTCTCGCTGGGCGCTACACCAATGCCTCGGCGGTTCTCAACTTTGTACTGTAATGTACAGCCATATTGCTGGTTTGGTGCCGCCGACAGTGGCAACCTTGGCAATGGTATTTATCTGTTGGCGGACACCAGCACTACATCCAGCCTTACGGCGACTGGCAAATATAGCTGGTGGGTTGTTAACCTTACAAATCTTGTTGGGATTCGCCACTTTCAAATTACACCTCCAAGTTGAGCCTCTCACCGTCTCTCATCAAGTTATAGGAGCTGCTTTGCTGGGTACTTTGGTGGCTTTCACAGTTCTCGCACTGCGTGACTGGGCTACTAGCCGCGACATCACAGTGTTGAGCAATGACTGCTGAGTATGGAGTGAGGGAACAGGGGGAGTAACGGAAGGAAAAATTTCTAACTCCTAACTCCTGTACAGACGCGATTAATCGCGTCTCTACTAAACTATGGCCGCAACGGCGAGTATTGCGACCCACGCAGGTGCAGAAAATCTGTGTTTCATTTGCCTGAAAGAGCCACCTTGAGCGGGGGCTGTATATAAGTTGTTGAAAAATAAGGAACCAGAGCCAAAATGATTGAGACTAATGTCTCTCGCCACCACCAAACATTTTTACAGGTAGTTCAAAGTTACTACCAGCTAACGAAGCCTCGGATTATTCCGTTGCTTTTGATTACCACGGCTGGGAGTATGTGGATTGCTGCTAAGGGAGAAGTAGACCCATTGCTGTTGCTAGTAACTCTCACTGGTGGCACTTTGGCTGCTGCAAGCGCCCAGACGATTAACTGTGTCTATGACCGGGATATTGATTATGACATGGAGCGGACGCGCCATCGTCCGATGCCTTCGGGTAAGGTTCAGCCGCGTGATGCTCTAATTTTTGCGATCGCACTGGCGACAATTTCCTTTACACTCTTGGCAGTATTTGCCAATCTATTAGCCGCGCTGCTAGCTTTCTCTGGCATCGTCTTTTATATTTTGGTTTATACCCACTGGCTGAAACGACACACCCCTCAGAATATCGTTGTTGGTGGTGCGGCTGGGGCAATTCCGGCTTTAGTGGGTTGGGCTGCTGTCACAGGGACATTAAGCTGGTCAGCATGGCTGATTTTTGCCATCGTCTTTTTATGGACACCACCCCATTTCTGGGCGCTAGCTCTGATGATTAAAGATGACTACGCAAAAGTTGGGATACCAATGTTACCTGTGATTGAAGGTACTACGGTAACTGTAAAGCAGATTTGGTACTATACGCTGGTAACAGTATTTGCAACCGTGTTATTGGTTTATCCCTTGGGCGCAAGTGGAATTCTTTATGCTGCGATCGCCCTAATTCTGGGAGGATTATTTATCCACAAATCTTGGCGTTTGTTGCAAAATCCAGAGGATCGCGCTGTAGCTAAAGAGTTGTTTCTCTTCTCCATCTCATACATGATGCTGTTGTGTCTGGGGATGGTAGTTGATAGTCTTCCCGTTACCCATAATTTAATTAGTGTGGTGAGTAATCATCTGCATTTTATTGGTTAGGGGATGGAAAATTTAGCGATCGCGTTTGGTAAAGGGGCGCGATCGCATTTTTGGAAATTAAAAAATATACATAATAATTAGAGTTTCGCTGATTTGCGATTAAAAGTAAAATTTTAGTCATAGGCAAATCGATCAAAAAGCTAAATGAAGTTGTAAGAATCTAAATGTTGACAAATTACATTCGTACAGCATTGCACAAAGCAACCTACGAGTTACTTGAGGATGGAACTTTTTATAGTGAAATTCCAGAATGTCAAGGAGTTTGGGCAAACGCTGCAACACTAGAAGGCTGCCAGGAAGATTTGCAAGATGCTCTTGAAGGATGGATTATTTTAGGATTGCGTTTGGGTCATACTCTATCAATACTTGATGACGAAGTTACCTAATTCTAGAAACTTGATCAAAAATTATTGCAATCACTCTCTCAGCAAAAATCAATTGAAGCCTAACAACTAGAAATTTTCAGATAACTCGTCTTCAGGACTGCGCTCATTATCTATACCATTAGTAGTATCATCATTGTAAACATCTCCTGAAGGCGATATTGTTCCCCTTATATCCGCTTTCATCTGTATCACACCATACTGGTCATAAGCAGAAAGTTGAGTCTCAGCAAGGTCAGCATTAGTTAAGTCAGCACATTTTATATCTGTATCATCAAATTTAACGTGACTAAGGTTCGCACCCTTTAGAGAGGCATTACTAAGATTAGTGCATTTTAAGTTTGCCCCACTTAAATTAATGCTATTTAGGTTAAAGCCGCTCAAGTTTGTGTAGCTCAAATTAGCACCAGTCAAAATGATATTACTTACATCAGCGTCTTTGAAGTTGGCTTCACTAAGATTGGCTTGAGTCAGGTTAGCTTGGCTAAGATTAGCTCCATTGATATTTACTCTAGTTAGATTGGCATTAGTAAGGTCAGCATTGTTGAGGTTGGCCCTGCTAAGATCAGCCTGATTAAGATTGGCTCTACTAAGATTTACTCTACTGAGATCAGTATCAGTTAGGCTGCCACCTTCTAGCGTCGCATCACTAAGATCAGCATTGATAAGCTTGACTTCACGTAAGTCTACCCAACTTAGATTTGCCTTCTTAAGTTTGGCATTCGTCAAGTCTGCTTGTCTTAAATTAGCTCTGACTATATTTGTATTATCTAATTTTGCTCCTTTTAAGATTGCTCTACTAAGGTTTGCCCATCTCATATCTGCTTTCTCTAAATCAGCCTCGCTGAGATCAGCCTCACTCAATTCGGCATAGATCAGGTTTGCAGAAACTAATTTAGTTGAACTAAGCTTTGCTGCTCTTAGGTTCGCAGAATTTAGGTTTACCTCTTTCATATCTGCTTCTCCCAAGTCTGCTTGATCCAAATTTGCCTTACTTAAATTAGCCTTTTGTAAGATAGCTCTAGCAAGAATAGCTCTAGTTAGGTTTACGCCGCTTAAGTTTACACTACTGAGATTTGCCTCTGTCAGGTCTACTCCAGAAAAATCTCTCTCTCCAGCTTGATATTTGTGTAGAATTTCATCCTTTTTAACTCGTGCTGAGGAGCCAGCTACAAGTGGAAACAATTCGCCTAAGTCACAGTGGAAGTACTCGCATAAAACCGCAGCCGTGTTACAGTCAATCCGGTCAAACTCCTCCTTGTAAAGCCTGCCAATAGCATTAACACTAATACCAGTCACTTTAGCTAGTTGATATTGGGATAAATCCTGTTTTTCCATAAAATGCTTTAACTTACAGCAAATTTTTCTCATAAATTCTCTACAACGTTAATTAAGAAGTCTATAACAATATAGCGCTAGTGAATAGTAAGTCCACTACCGTATTAACACTAATTAAACTAATCACGCTAGTGTTGACAAAGTAACATCGGCAAAGTAACGTGTATATATTGGGCTGTAAAAAGCCAAAAAAATGCCCCCAAGCTTCCAACTTGGTAGGCATGTTTTCAATTATTTATTTCTACTTCTATTATGACCCAAAATTCCTTCGTTTCATCCAATGCTCAGTTTCCTATACCCGATCAGGTTCTAATTCTTGATACAGAAACCACAGGCTTAGACATTAAGACAGGGCAGGTTATAGAGTTAGGAGCTATTCTGTATTCGGTGAAACACCAAACCACTATCAAACAATATTCAGCTCTTCTGCCAGCACAGAATAATCCGGCAGAGCATATAAACCGGATTAAACCAGCACCGTTAATGGAAATAACAGAAGAACAAGTGGCTGAAAGTGTGTGGATGATAACTGAGATGGCAAAGAAGGCGCAGGTTATTGTCGCACACAATGCTGAGTTTGATCAGAAGTGGTTTGGTTCTTCAAATAATGGGAAGAGTCTACTACCTGTTTTATTGAACTCTAAAAATGAACCACTTCGTTGGGTTTGTACCTGTACTGAATTTGAATGGCCTCGTCAAATCCGATCTGGTCAGTCTCTTATTGAATTAGCAGCAGCGCATGATGTTGGTATTTTTGGAAATCATAGGGCATTAACAGACTGTCAATTGATCGCATATCTTTTTGATCGGATGGAGAACCTAAACGTCATGTTTCAAATGGCGTTAAGACCCAAAGCTTGGTTTAAAGCTCTTGTAACCTATGACAATAGGGAACTTGCAAAAAAGGCTGGGTTTAAATGGATTCCTGAACTTAAGAGTTGGGTAAGAAAAATGGCTGTGGATGATACCAAAGAACTTCCTTTTATGGTAAACCCAATTGAATTTTGTCAGTAATCTAGACGAAGTTTATTTTTTCCTGAAATAGAGCGATTGCGCTTATATTATTCCAGCCGTTGGCTAGAGGTGCGATCAATCTTTAACTTCAAGTCTAGATAGGCTGTCTTTTCTAAGATAGCCTATATCTAACCTTCAGAAGTCTACAGTCTCAAGTTACTTTTGCTAGCGTAGTCATATAAGGTTTATCGCTCCCCAGTAAGCGCCTGGAAGCAAAAGGATTAATATGGCTCATTTAAATCAGCGTCGTCCCCAAAATGTCAACGGCGATTTTTATGTAGATACTACCTGTATTGATTGTGATACCTGTCGCTGGATGGCTCCTGAAGTATTTTATGATGTTGATGATCAATCGGCTGTTTATCATCAACCATCGAATGAGGCGGAAAGATTGGCAGCGCTTGAAGCACTTTTGGCATGTCCTACTAGTTCTATTGGCACTGTTGAGAAACCAAAAGATATCAAAGTTGCTCAAGAAAAGTTTCCAATATTAGTAGCGGAAAATGTTTACCACTGCGGCTATCATTCTGAAAAATCTTACGGTGCTGCTAGCTATTTAATTCAACTTCCAGAAGGTAATATTTTGGTGGATTCTCCCCGTTTTACGGCGCCTTTAGTCAAACGTTTAGAAGAACTGGGGCCAATTCGTTATATGTACCTAACTCATAAGGATGATGTGGCCGATCATCAAAAGTTTGCCGAGCATTTTCAGTGCGATCGCATCCTCCACGTTGATGATATTACTGCGGATACTCGCAATGTAGAAATACAGTTAACTGGTTCTGAAGCATTTACTTTGACACCAGATTTATTAATTATCCCAGTTCCCGGTCACACCAAAGGACAAACTGTTTTACTCTACAAAAATAAGTTTCTATTCACTGGCGATCATCTCGCTTGGTCAGAAACTTTGCACCAACTGGCTGCATTCCACAATGCCTGCTGGTGTTCTTGGTCAAAACAGATTAAATCAATGCGTAACTTGGCTAATTACTCTTTTGAGTGGGTGCTACCAGGTCATGGGCGAAGATTTCATGCTGATAAGGAAACCATGCACCAGCAGATGCACAAGTGTATTGAGTGGATGGAATCTTTGAATTGAGTGAAACTGTCATATTCACCGACATCTCGCCCAGAACTGAAGTTCAGGGCTGATAGCGAAAGTCCACTCAAGTGGACTGAATTGATCATTTAGTCCACTTGAGTGGACTTAAGCTATGAAACTCGGAATTCATTCCGAGGCGGGATAGAAACACTGTGAAAGATTTATTAATAAAAATATGACTGTGGGTTTGTGTCTACACCGTAGCTTTTTAGTAGAGAGATTTAGAGAGAGGTCAGATTATATTGCATACAAACCAGAAGCGCTATAACCTGGGTTTTAGCACCCTTTTTACCAAACACGGATTATGAAAAAGCTGATCAACAAGCCGGAAGACTTTGTGCGGGAAAGTCTAGAAGGTATGGCGGCGGCTCATTCCGATTTAATTAAACTGAACTATGATCCCGCTTTTGTCTATCGCGCCAATGCACCTATTCCGGGTAAAGTAGCAATTATTTCTGGTGGTGGCAGTGGACATGAACCAATGCACGCTGGCTTCGTGGGCAAAGGAATGCTTGATGCAGCTTGTCCAGGTGAGGTTTTCACTTCACCAACTCCTGACCAAATGCTAGAAGCCGCAAAGCTTGTAGATGGAGGTTCAGGTATCCTTTATATCGTCAAAAATTACAGTGGCGATGTGATGAACTTTGAAATGGCAACGGAGTTAGCCCGTAGTGAGGGCATTCGATCGCTAAATATTTTGATTGATGACGATGTAGCAGTGAAGGATAGCCTCTATACCCAAGGACGGCGGGGTGTGGGAACAACAATACTGGCAGAAAAAATTTGTGGTGCGGCGGCTGAGGCTGGGTATGATTTGCCACAAATAGCAAATTTATGTCGCCGAGTAAATCTGAATGGGCGGAGTATGGGAATTGCTCTAACATCTTGTACAGTGCCCGCGAATGGAACGCCGACATTTGAGTTGAGCGATAGCGAAATTGAATTAGGTATCGGTATTCACGGGGAACCAGGGACAGAACGTACAGCCATCAAACCAGTAGATGAGATTACCGAAATATTGACGCGATCGCTCCTTGAAGATGCAGCATACAGCCGCACACTGCGCGAGTGGGATGAAGACAAAGGAGAATGGGTAAATGTAGAACTAACAAACCTACCATTTGCCAAAGGCGATCGCTTGTTAGCTTTCGTCAATAGTATGGGTGGAACTCCAATTTCTGAACTGTATATTGTTTACCGCAAACTCGCCCAAATCTGCGAACAGCAAGGATTGCAAATTGTGCGAAACTTAATAGGACCTTACATCACATCTCTGGAAATGCAAGGTTGCTCCATTACCCTGCTGAAATTAGATGATGAGATAATCCGGCTATGGGATGCACCAGTAAAAACACCAAGTTGGCGCTGGGGAATTTAACTAATTACGAATTATGTTGAGTCAGCCGCAGATATTGCAATGGTTGCAGGCTTATGCAACGGATATAGAGCAGAATAAAGCATATTTGACAGAATTAGATGCTGCGATCGGAGATGCAGATCATGGGATCAATATGGATCGCGGCTTCAAAAAGGTAAGCGCTCAGTTACCAACTCTTACAGATAAGGACATCAGCAACATTCTCAAAGCTGTGAGTATGACCTTAATTTCTTCCATTGGCGGTGCGAGTGGCCCTCTTTATGGCACTTGGTTTTTACGAGCAAGTACAGCAGTAGTTGGTAAGCAAGAATTAACAAAACAAGATGTTTTAGGGCTACTCCAAGCAGGCTTAGACGGCGTGCTACAACGTGGCAAAGCGCAACTAGGAGACAAAACAATGGTTGACGTGCTATCTCCGGCTGTAGCCGCTTTTAGACAGGCTGTAAGAGAAAGTAAGGCAACACTCGAAGCCATGCAACAGGCTGTAGCAGCAGCCCAAACGGGGTTACAAGAAACAATACCGATGCAGGCGAAAAGGGGACGGGCTAGCTACCTGGGGGAACGGAGTATTGGACATCCAGATCCGGGAGGAACTTCTGCTTATTTAATGTTGAAGAGTTTGTTAGGCGTATTGGAAAGTTCTAGGTAATATTAAATTCGCGTAATTATAGCAGTCCTAAACCATTTTTAAAAGGAAAATCAAAACTATTTACGCTGCGTAGCAGCTAAGGGTTTTAATAATTCAACTTTATCTGATTAGATTATCTGATTCACAACAGATGTACTCTGAATACGCCATTTACCTCGTTCTCTAATCAAATCATACCGAACTCGCAAATTATCGTTAGAAGACCTTTTAAACTGACCATTTTCATAGAACTGTGCCACTTCCTTAACCGTGGCTTCCACTGCGGCACGATCTGCAAATAAATCAATTTTCTCAACAGATTCTATCTTCAAGCTATGGTCATACTTGCCGTAGCGATTGTCTGACCGATACTGTTGAGCAATCAGCCGCCATTGAAATAAAGCTGAACCAGTTAAAATCTGATCTAAATTATTAATCTCATGATTGGGCCCTAAAGCTGCGGCTTTGGTCGAGAACCAAGTCCGAATAACTTCCTCTGCCGTTGCATTTGTTAAAGGCCCATCTGTTGCTTGTGGTTTACTATTTGGATCAGGAATAGATATTGGTGGTTGATTTATCTGTACAAACAACTCTATACCACGCAGAGAGGGTGGAGGAAAAAACAGATTTTTTAACCATCCAAAAGTTGTTGTCGCTAACACCCAGAAAACTAATATACTCACCAAAGAAATAAACACTCTCCATACCAGCCGTGTTTTCCCTTCGATGGTGTTAGCAAAAGTTCGCCGCCGCCGAGGACGACGAGAATGAGGACGATTATCTGGTATACGCTCTCGGCTAGCAGATGGAGTAGGTTTTCTCCGCCGACGCTTTTGGTTATGGCCAGGTGCTGCCGTCTTACCTGAACCATTTAAATGCTGATTAGTACCTCTGCTCATCCGTTCGGCAGCAGGAACATCTGATTTTACACTCTCAGATGAATTCCATATTGGTGGTGAGAAGTTTGAATATTCGGGTGTTTCTGGCAAATCTAGGTCAGATGTTCTGCTGTAGTTAGATTGCCTTGGAGTTCTAGCTGAATTGTTAAGGAAAGGAGAATTCTTTGTCTTCGCCTGCGGAAAATATTGGGGATTAACTACAGCCCATTCATTAGTTGTTTCTGCGTCCGTTGGCAGTGCTTCTAAATAAGCTTGCACCTGTTGGTTAGCAAAGTAATCTTTTAGAAAGGCTTGTTGGTTTGCTAAATCTCGAAAATGGGGAAATACTTCGTGTTGCAACCACTGTTCTGCATATAGACACAGCCCTGGTAACAAATCTGGAGAGTCTTGAGATTTTTCCCGAATAAAAGCTAAAGCTTCGTATTCTTGACTAAGTTCTAAAACACGAGTTGCTTCTTCAGTTTGTCCCAAGAGTAATGCACATAGCGACTGTTCTAAATGTACATCTTGGCGCTTGCCCAGACGCATAAGCATTTGCCTTGCTTGACGAATTAAAGCAGGTTGACGTTGAGCAAATCCGCGTGCTATCAAGGCATAAACAGCTAAGTAAGTGGCAACAGCAGAAGGACGTTTGCTTTGGGCTTCAAATAACTTGTGCTGTTCTGCAACTGTTAAGTGGTTGCGTAACTGCTGGATAAATCGCAGAAAGTCATCTATGTTTAAACCAGAATCATCATTGTTCGTGCCATCAATCCCGCCACGATCTTCTAACAGATTTTGCAATAATTCCAAGCCTTGGTTTCGTTCGGCAGTCTTTTCTTGAGGTAGTGCCAGCAACTCCAATATTCGGTATGGTCGCAATTTGTAAAGATCCGCCTGAATTTCAGCCTGTACAGTGGAAAACAACCCTTCGCGTACTAGCAGTTCTTGACCAGTTTCTAGGGATATGGCGGCATTTTCATAGTGACCTTGCTGCCACTGTTCACGACCTAATTCTAGACAGGCAAGGGCAACAGTGAGAACAACATCTGGATGTTCAGCACTTTCGTGTATTTCTTCGTCTGCTAAATTATTGCCCTTTCTTGCACTTGTAGCACCATTTTTATTTACCAGATAGGGACGACCTAGTTTCAATACAAGTTCGTATTCCCCCAACTCTTGCAAAATCAATAAAGCACCAACTAATTCGTCTTGGGTAATTTCGATACCTAGACTCTGAATGTCACTACCCCTTTTGGTGCTTTCTGGACGATTTTCCTTTGCTACTGCGGCAGCAGCAAGGTTATCTAGGTCATAGGCGTGGGCAAGATAGAGATGATCGTAGGTACTGCGTTGTTTTGGATCTGATAAAACCACGTAAGCTTCTTCTATGAGTTGTTTACGAGAAGAAATTGCTGCCTGAGAATACTCACGTCGAGGCAATTGTACAATGCGATCGCTGTATGCCTGTCGCAATTGTTCATCACTTGCCGCCAACGGTAGTCCTAAAATTCGGTAGTAATCTAGCGGAATTCGCACAGCCTACTTCCCCTGCACCGTGATCAACATAATTCACCTAGAGCGTTCCAGGCCTGTAAAACCGTGCCATAACAATACCGTATAGAATTTACTCTACAAGTGTATATTGCAACAACTTGTTTTGTACCTTCCCGAAATTTTGAGTCACATTCTAGTATTAATTTTTTGCTTTCGCCTAGAAATACTCAATTTTTTGTCTTAATTCTTAGTATTTTTGTTTAACACAACTATTATCAGCCTTCGATAGCACAAACCACAACTACCGTTTTTAATTACGGCATAATTGTTGTGGTTGGAAAAATCTATTGATGATTTTTTTGGGACTTTCCCACCAGGAAGTAACAAAAATACTACTATTGGGGATTGACCATGATAACTAGAGAAAAAAATCATATCATAATTAACCTTTAATTACAATTACCTATTTAGGTAATATGGATTTTTGCCTCCTTTTTTTTAAATTGTTAATGGATATGCAGAAAGCAATCTATCTTGATTGGTAGTCTATGAAGAGGAATAGTGAGAGAAACACTCAAAACGGCAGATATTGTTGTTAGAGTCAAATCCTCATGGGGCATGGGCTGAAAAGCTAAAAATCAGCAATTAAAAATTCAGCTATTCCCTAAGACCCTTTTTTGGTGCATAAATAAAGTTTGATTGTTGAGTCTTGCAAGCGCTAGCCTGTTAACAAGCTGAGGTGTTATCAGACCAACTTATTTAAGACCGTAACTTTTAACTTGTACAACAGGGATACTCAAAAATAATGGTTCAAGAGCGTACTTTACCCACTTTTAATCCTGCTACTACGCACATTACTAAGGAAGAAGGGTTACGGTTGTATGAGGACATGGTGTTAGGGCGCTTGTTCGAAGACAAGTGCGCTGAAATGTACTACAGAGGCAAAATGTTTGGTTTTGTCCATTTGTACAACGGTCAAGAAGCCGTTTGCAGTGGTGTTGTGCAGTCAATGCGACCGGGTGAAGATTACGTTTGTAGTACTTACCGTGACCACGTTCATGCTCTCAGTGCGGGAGTACCAGCAAGAGAGGTAATGGCAGAATTATTTGGCAAAGCCACAGGTTGCAGCAAAGGGCGCGGTGGTTCCATGCACATGTTTTCTGCTGAACACCGTTTGCTAGGTGGCTACGCTTTTGTGGCTGAGGGAATTCCTGTAGCAGCTGGGGCGGCTTTTCAAAGCAAATACCGCCGAGAAGTGCTGGGAGATAAAAATGCTGACCAAGTGACAGCTTGCTTTTTTGGCGACGGTGCAGCTAACAATGGTCAGTTTTTTGAGACGCTAAATATGGCAGCTTTATGGAAATTGCCAATTCTTTTTGTAGTCGAAAATAATAAGTGGGCCATTGGTATGTCTCACGAACGAGCCACTTCTCAGCCAGAGATTTATAAAAAAGCCAGTGTATTTAACATGGTGGGCGTGGAAGTAGATGGCATGGATGTACTAGCAGTTAGAGCCGTGGCTCAAGAAGCTGTAGCCCGTGCCCGTGCAGGTGAGGGGCCAACATTAATTGAGGCGCTTACTTACCGCTTCCGGGGTCACTCCTTGGCAGATCCTGATGAAATGCGAAGCAAAGCAGAGAAAGAATTTTGGTTTGCCCGTGACCCAATTAAGAAGTTGGCAGCTTATTTGCTGGAGCAAAATCTGGCGGATGAGGGAGAAATCAAAGCAATTGATCGTAAAATTCAGGATGTAATCGACGAAGCGGTTAAATTCGCCGAAAGCAGCCCCGAACCAGACCCTAGCGAGTTATATCGTTTCGTGTTTGCAGAAGACGAGTAAATTTTGGGGAATCGGGCAGGGGGCAGGAGGGAAATAACTAATTTCCAATTGCCCATTCCCAATTCCCAATTCCCAATTCCCAATTAGGACTAAAATTTGTGTTTAGCATTGCAGTTCAACAGCAACAGTACAAGACGTACATTCTTTCTGACGAAGCCGCTGGTTCTCAATTGGAAGTTGTACCAGAACGCGGTGGGATCATCACCCGTTGGCGTATTCAAGGACAAGAAATTTTCTATCTGGATACTGAACGCTTTACTCATCCTGAGTTGAGTGTCAGAGGTGGAAATCCAATTTTGTTTCCTATTTGTGGCAATCTACCAGATAATACGTACACTCATAACGGACAAAAATATACTCTTAAACAACACGGTTTTGCCCGTGAATTGCCCTGGAAAGCAACAGAACAAGAAACTGGAGATAAAGCTAGTCTCACTGTCGTTCTTGATAGCAATGAGCAAACTAAGGCAGTTTATCCTTTTGATTTTCAGTTGGCTTTCACCTACGAACTTCAAGGTAATACTTTAGAAGTCCGCCAGCATTATAAAAACTTGTCATCTACACCAATGCCCTTTTCGGCTGGTTTCCATCCTTACTTTCTGTGTGGTGATAAAACTCAATTAGAACTGGAAATTCCCTCTAAGCAGTATCAAGACAATCAAACTAAAGAAATTCGCTCTTTTGATGGCAATTTTGACTTTAGCCGTGATGAAATTGATTTTGCCTTTGGACAGCTAACGAGTAAATCGGCTAATGCAATAGATCGCAGCCGGAAGTTAAAACTCACCTTGGATTATGATGATTTCTCCACCTACCTGGTATTTTGGACAGTCAAAGGCAAAGAATTCTACTGTCTAGAACCGTGGAGTGCCACCCGTAACTCTCTCAATACTGGTGATAACCTGACTATGTTAGCACCAGGAGCTAGCCATACAGCATCTATAAGGTTGACTGCTAATTTTTTCTAAACCCCTTTACAAATCTATAGATGTATATGCTATGATTGCAAAGTTGCGAAATGCAGCGAAAGGGTCGCTAACTCAACGGTAGAGTACTCGGCTTTTAACCGATTAGTTCCGGGTTCGAATCCCGGGCGACCCATAAAATCAACATAATATTTAGATTAAAAGAAGGCGATCGCAGCATCCAAGAAATTTCTGCAATTCGGTAGGATAGGCATAGACAAATCCCACACACCATTGTCATGGTAAAAACACTTCCACAGCATTGGACAATTCCCCTTCTGGAAAATGGCGACAAACTCAGCCTTTATGAATTTGAGCGTCGCTATAACGCCATGCCTAACTTGAAAAAAGCGGAATTGATTGAGGGAATTGTCTACATCATGCCTGCTGCTTTACGTTTTAGAAGTCACGGTCAACCGCACGGTTGGATTCTTACATGGCTCGGTACTTACGAAGCCGCGACACTTGGTGTAGCTTTGGGAGTAGAACCCACTGTGCGCCTAGACTTAGATAACGAACCCCAACCAGATGCTGTACTTATAATCAACCCAGAAGCGGGTGGTCAAGCAAGGCTGAGTGAAGATGATTATATTGAAGGCGCACCAGAGCTAATTGTCGAAATTGCTGCTAGTAGTGTCGCCATCGACCTCCATGCTAAAAAACAAGCCTATCGTCGCAATGGAGTCAAAGAATATATTGTCTGGCAAGTACTCGATCAGAAATTGACCTGGTTCTATTTGGAACAGGGTGAGTATTTAGAGTTGGCTACTGATAGTAACGGAATTCTGCGAAGTCAAATTTTTCCAGGGTTGTGGTTAGGGGTTGCAGAGTTATTAGCGGGGAATATGCAGTCCGTGTTGACTGTTTTACAAACAGGCTTGCAATCTCCTGAACACGCAGCATTTGTCCAGGGACTAGAGCCTTTTGCCTGATGCGATCGCTTATAGATTTGCCAAAATAGTTAAGAGTGCGATCGCTTTGAGATGGCCATTTTGGATAGTGGGCTACCAGAGATACTAACTGTAGGGTAACTAAATGTACAGCAACACAGAGCAACTATGGGGCATAGTACAGCAGTAGAGAGCAAGTATAGAACACATTTATAATAACGATGGGGTAAACTTTTTCAGCATAGGCACACGACACTAGTTATAATTTCCTATAAGTTGAAAAAACTCTTAAGATTTAGCGTAATAAATACGCTTTTCTCAGACCGACTAGCTGACAACCACATTAGGAGGACTATCTATGGCGCTTGTACCACTGCGGCTGCTTCTGGATCACGCAGCTGAAAACGGTTACGGGATCCCAGCTTTCAACGTTAACAATTTGGAGCAGATTCAGGCGATCCTGAAGGCTGCTGTAGAGACAGATAGCCCCGTAATTTTACAAGCTTCACGCGGCGCTCGTAATTATGCAGGAGAAAACTTTCTACGCCACTTGATTTTGGCAGCTGTAGAAACCTATCCTCACATTCCCATTGTCATGCACCAAGATCATGGTAATGCGCCTGCTACCTGCTACTCAGCAATTAAGAACAACTTCACCAGCGTGATGATGGATGGTTCTTTAGAAGCTGATGCTAAAACTCCCGCTAGCTTCGAGTACAACGTTAATGTTACCCGCGAAGTTGTAAATGTAGCTCATGCTTTGGGTGTCAGCGTTGAAGGTGAACTAGGTTGTTTGGGTTCTCTAGAAACTGGTGCTGGTGAAGCTGAAGATGGTCACGGGTTTGAAGGTACACTTGACCACTCACAACTGCTAACCGACCCCGATGAAGCTGTTGAATTTGTAGAAGCAACCCAAGTAGATGCTTTGGCTGTTGCTATTGGCACAAGCCACGGTGCTTACAAGTTTACCCGCAAGCCGACTGGGGAAATTTTGGCAATCAGCCGCATTGAAGAAATTCACCGCCGTCTGCCTAACACCCACTTAGTAATGCACGGTTCTTCTTCTGTACCAGAAGATTTGCTTGCACTGATTAACCAGTATGGTGGTGCAATTCCTGAAACCTACGGCGTACCTGTAGAAGAAATCCAAAAAGGTATTAAGAGTGGTGTACGTAAAGTAAACATCGACACCGACAACCGTTTGGCTATTACTGCTGCTGTACGCGAAGCTTTGGCTAAAAAACCAGAGGAGTTTGACCCCCGTCACTTCCTCAAGCCTTCCATTACATACATGCAGAAGGTTTGTGCTGAACGCTATCAGCAATTTGGCACAGCTGGCAACGCAAGCAAGATTAAGCAAATTTCTCTGGAAGATTTTGCTGCTAAGTATGCTAAAGGTGAACTCAACGTTGTTACCAAATCAGCTGCTAAAGTTTAATTTTGACAACAAATAAATCGGGGCATAGTTTTGCTATGCTCCTAAAAAACTGAGAATTTTAATGTTGTCAGAAACCGGGTGTTTACCCGGTTTTTTGTTTTATTCATAAAGGCTGGGCATGGGGAATGGGGCATTGAAAAGAGGCAGAGGGGCAGGGTGCGGGGGGCAGAGGGGATAAACTCTTCTCCCTACTCCCCACTCCCTAGAACACGCGATGTTGTAAAGAAGGCATTTGACGGCGAACTTGTTCGAGCCTAGTGGGCTTGATTTCTGCGATCGCAATTCCCGGTTTTTCCCCGGCATCGGCTAAAATTACGCCCCAAGGGTCGATAATAACGGCGTGACCGTGGGTTAGACGGCGACCGTAGTTATTGCCTGTTTGGGCAGGAGCAATGACGTAAGCGGTATTTTCGATGGCTCTGGCTTGTAGTAGTACTTGCCAGTGGTCTTTGCCAGTAAAGGCGGTAAAGGCGGCGGGAATAAAGATAATATCAGCTCCCTTATCTGCCAGATGTCGATACAGTTCAGGGAAGCGGACATCATAACAAATAGAAAGACCTAAATTACCGAGTTTTTCTGAGAAATGGACGGGGGGTAGTTGTGTACCAGCTACAACCGTGCTGGATTCCCGATAGGTGTTGCCGTCGGGGACATCAACATCAAATAGGTGTACTTTGTAGTAACGGGCAAGTTCTTGACCGTTTGGGTCGATAAGTAGAGTGGTGTTATAAACTTTGCCTGTATTGTCTACTGGAACTGGAAAGCTGCCGCCCAAGATCGTAATTTGAAAGCGTTGAGCCATTTTTTTGAGAAATTTTTCACTTTCAAGAGCGATCGCATCACCTTGCGCGAGTTTGTCTTTTTCTTCTCCCATATAGGAAAAGTTTTCTGGCAAACCTACCAATTCAGCACCTTGACGCACGGCAAGCTCTATTAATTCTTCTGCCTGTGCCAAATTTTTCTGTAGATCAGGCACACTGGTCAATTGAATAGCGGCGGCTAAATAAGGCTTCATAGATTCAACAACGAACAGTTGATTGATGGAAAAGAGATTATCAAAATATATCGCTACTTCAACATCTGTGGAACTTAATTAGAAATGCCTCAGCCAAGATTTTCTTTACCAGAGTTGTTTTATTACTGATCTTAATCTTCCTCTGGGTTATAGCAAACTGAGCAAGATAAAGATTAGGTTGTGATCAAACCTTGATAAAAGCTGTCTACTGTGGATATTTCTATTCTCATTCAAACATTTATCGCTGTGTTTGTCTTGGCGGATGCCGTGGGCAATATACCGATTGTTTTAGTTTTGACTAAGGGCATGATGCCAGACCAAAGAAACAAAGTTATAGATAAAGCAATTATCGTTGCGATCGCAGTTCTTTTGCTATTTGCCTTTGCTGGGCAAATAATTTTAAATTACTTGGAAATCAGTATCGGCTCTTTGCGAATAGCAGGAGGACTATTGTTGCTGTTAATAGCTTTGAAAATGTTACAGGGAGAATTAGACCAGCCGATTATTGAGGAAGGACGCGATGTCGCAATTACTCCACTAGCTTTACCACTACTAGCGGGGCCGGGGACTTTGACGACGGTGATGTTGCTGATGTCGAAATCACAGAGTCCGCATATTGCTGTAGCGGTAGGTATTTTAGGGGCAATGTTGATTACTTGGTTGATTTTGCGTTTAGCAAATCTGATTGACCAGTGGATTGGTGCAGAAGGTGGAGTAATTGTGACTCAACTTTTGGGCTTTCTGTTGGCGGCGCTAGCAGTGGAAATTGGTAGTACGGGAATTAGAGAGTTATTTTTGAGCTAGAAAACTCCTAAAAATACTCTAAAACTGTATACAAATGTAAACAAGTTTGAGAGGCGCGAATTTCTCGTTTCTCAAACTTGTTTATAAAAATTAACCTAAGGTTAGAACAACAAGGATAACTCAAGAGGATTTTATTGCCGATTGAGTTTCAAAGATACTTTTCGAGAGTGGAAGCTAATGTACTTTTAGGTACAGCCCCTACGACCATATCTACTTTTTGTCCATCTTTAAAAATCATTAATGTAGGAATACTGCGGATGCCGTACTGACTAGCAACATTAGGATTTTCATCCGTATTGACTTTGACGACCTTAATTTGACCTTTGTACTGTTCGTGGATTTCATCGACAACAGGAGCTACCATACGGCATGGTCCGCACCAGGGTGCCCAAAAGTCAACTAAAACGGGTACATCGCTGTCGAGTACTTCTTGCTTGAAACTAGAATCGGTAACTTGTGCGGCTGTTGACATGCCTAAAACCTTCGCCAATAATATCTGAGCTTGGTGAAAATTCTACCATAGCAAAAACCTTAGCTTGGCAGTGCGAGGGTGTACATTTGCAAAGAAGCTCTAAAATTTATAAATAAACATAAGGAACCGCCCGAACAGTAGTCCGGGCGGAGTGTGGTGTGAGGAGTGAACGGAAACATTCGTCTCCGCTATCTCTATTGTAAGCGAGATATCGGATTTTTCCAGCAATTGTTTAGGGGCCTGGAAAGATTTATTGAAGAATTGGGGATTGGGGAGAATATGGTTCGGATAAGCAGAGGGAGAAGAATTAATAAATAACCCATGCCCCATGCCCCAATTCTATTTCCCCATACCTAATTGTTGAGCTTTTTGGTAAACTTTACCCTCGGTTAATAGCGAAGGCGCAATCACAACTTCCACTTGCTGCATTTCTTTAATATTTTTAGCTCCTAAAGTGCCCATGCTCGTCTTTAAGGCTCCTAAAAGATTGTGAGTGCCATCATCTAGCCCTGCTGGGCCAATAAGTATTTGCTCTAGGCTGCCAGTGGTGGCAACACGAATGCGGGTGCCACGGGGCAAGACAGGGCTGGGAGTCGCCATACCCCAATGATAACCTCGTCCTGGGGCTTCTGCGGCTCTGGCAAAGGGGGAACCAATCATCACACCATCAGCACCACAGGCGATGCATTTACAAATGTCGCCACCAGTGATTAAACCGCCATCAGCAATAATAGGGATATAATTACCAGTTTCCTTGTAGTAATCATCTCGTGCTGCTGCACAATCTGCGATCGCAGTCGCCTGTGGTACACCAACACCTAAGACTCCACGAGAAGTACAAGCAGCACCAGGCCCAATTCCTACTAGTACCCCAGCCGCCCCAGCTTTTAACAAATTCAAAGTAACTTCATAAGTTACGCAATTCCCCAACACCACGGGGATGGGCATGGAACGG
This sequence comes from Nostoc flagelliforme FACHB-838, assembly GCF_014698065.1. Taxonomy (GTDB): domain Bacteria; phylum Cyanobacteriota; class Cyanobacteriia; order Cyanobacteriales; family Nostocaceae; genus Nostoc; species Nostoc flagelliforme_B. The sequence goes on along the minus strand of NZ_JACJSI010000012.1, from coordinate 8,104 downwards.
CAAAATTCTGCTAAATCAAGTGGTACTAAAGACTCTGGTGACAGATGTGCAGTAGAAACTACCGTAGCCTGCACAAAAAATAAATCTGCTCCAGCTTTTGCCACCGCCTCACCGTATTTACTTGCACCGGCTGGAGTCGCACTCACCGCCGCAATGCCACCTTGTTGTTTAATTTCCTGAATACGTTGTTCAATTAATTCCGGTTTTATTGGTTCGGCATAGAGTTCTTGCATCAGAGCAACAAATTCATCTTTACCCACAGAGGTAATCCGATCTAATATTGGCTCTGGATCAGCATAGCGAGTTTGAATCCCCTCTAAGTTGAGGACACCTAATGCTCCTAACTGTGACAAACGTACAGCCATGCGAACATCTACTACGCCATCCATTGCACTGGCAATTATCGGGATTTCTCGCTCAATATTGCCAATTCGCCATTTAGTATCTGCCAAACTGGGGTCTAGTGTTCTGTTACCGGGGGCTAGAGCAATTTCATCTATTCCGTAAGCTCTGCGAGCTGTTTTTCCCCGCCCAAGTTGAATTTCCACGCTTTAATTTTTCTCAAATCTGTTTAAGCTAGGGTATCAAATTGTGGGAGGACTTGGGGCGTTTTTTTCTGGAACTACAGAGATAGATTTGAGTAGCCCAAGCCGCCGCTCAAGTTTCTGGTAGATGCAAAGTATGTACTAAGGAAACAAATGAGGAAAAGTTGTTAATTGCTTTGAAGTTTAGAGCTACGCACTTCTAGGACGGTTTTGTCTTCATTTCCCTAAGAGCGTCAATTTTTGTTCGTCCCACTAATTCGCAATATTCTTCGGTGTGCCTATTGTTACTGAGTTAATATCAAGATCATTGGCATTAGTTCTCTCAATTTGTCTGTATTGACGAATATGCAAATGCCAATAAATCATACAATATAAAGTTGGAATAATTTGTCTTGTTTCTAATCGATAAACCTTCTGAGTCGAAAGATTTTCAATTTAAAAATCCAAATTGAGTATGATTTACCGCTTATTTTTAGCGGCATCCACACCAGTGTAACCAGTTACTAACCAAATTATGGCTCTAGCTCCATCACGAATAGATTTTTCGATAGATTCAGGCGGTTTTTCTGAAGGGACTGGTATCGGTTTTAAATAAATACCCCGACTACCCAAAATAATTTCGCCGATGACACAAGCCCGGCGCATGTGAAAGTCTGAAGTAATCAAATAAACGCTCTTGATGCCGCGAGCATTCAAATCATCCACCAAGGTGGTAAAATTAGTAACTGTATCTACTGCTTCATAATCCAAGTGTAAACGTTTGGGATCAACACCAGCTTTGGTAAACACTCGTTGGGTGAATGTACGTGGGCTGCCGCCTGTAATCCAAATGGGTATATTTGGATGCTCACGAACGAATTTTGCTGTAAACTTCTCTCGCTCTAAATGTCTCGTTGAACCACCCAACACTACAACTGCTTGCGGCTGTACAAATTGGTTTTGTACTTCTTTGTATCCCCACCAAGTGATTAATGGTAGGACAAAAGCCATAAAACGAAAAGATTTACCTGTAAAGAGTAGCTTATTCAAGGCTCAATAACTTTATTTACTCAGTCCAAAATTTTCTCTAAATTAAAAGAAAAACAACAGTTGATAGTAGATTAGCAAACTCCTCGATAATCTGCCCAAATATAAATTTTCTTGATTTCTGCGCTAAAGCGCGATTGAGCGTGCCTGGAGTTTTTTCCTCTAATTGATGGATTATCCTAACCTGTATCGGACGATTCATCAAAGGGTTCTAGCCACTTTATATAGTGATTCTCGTTTCAATTAGGCACAAACAAGGTAGGTTAGCACATCTGTCCTAACCTACGAATTGCTGTATAACTCTCTTGAGACAACGGGACTGGTGCGATTCGAACGCACGACCTGACGCTTAGGAGGCGTCCGCTCTATCCAACTGAGCTACAACCCCAACTGCGAAGCATATATAATTATAGCAGTAGTTTTACCGAGACTGCCAACAATTATCCCAAGAGCCGCCGCCTACTTCTAAACCACAAAGAAGGCTTTCTGCTTTCAGAATGATTTTAGATTTACTTCCATTTAATTCTCGTAACTCTAAACTTAGCTTTCCTTGCATGGTGTCCCGGCAACAGTATATTAAACCTTCTGCTGTGGGCGCACGTAGAGGTGTACCGGGTAGATGGGTGGTTCCGGTCAATTCTATTTCGTAATTGGAGTTACTAGCTTTCATTTGCCATCTGCCCCAAGGCTGGATTTCCCACTCTACTTGTGAATTCCAGGGAACGAATTCATAAAACTTGCCTTGATGGTGCAAGCCAATCATCGCCACAGATTCCATCCACCACAGCACACCCCGGCGTCCACCGCCAGCAGTTAATGCTAAGTCGGGTTCGCCTTCAAAGCAATTACAATTTATCCAAAACCATTTTTGGGGAAAAGCACCACCCCAATTTTTCTCGCCGTAGGCTGGGGCGTTGGTGAATTCGTAGATTTTGCCATTCCAGTCAATTTTTCCACTGGCGAGACCGTGAGCCATCAAAATTTGCCATCCAGGTTCAAAAATCTGCAAGAATGATAGCCAGCCTGCTGTTGATTGCTGATTGCTATTTTGATTTCCCCAACCGTATACTGGTTGAATTTCATACTGCCAACGGCAATAATTATTGGTGGCGCGATCGCGAATTATTCCCTGATTCAAAGTCGCAGTAGCTTGATATCCTTCTTGAACATGATGCTCAAATTCTTCTGGGAGGAGATATAGCGGAGAAATTTGCAAATTAGTTTTACCCCAATGACCTAAACTCAGGACATCTCGACTACCCCAAAATTTGTTGACATCAGGAAAAGTACGACATAAATATTCATCATCCGGGCCGAGGATTTGTGCTGCACCGCCACTGTGAGGTTTACCGCCGATGGGGTCTTCAATGGAGTACATAAAGGCGAATGTTTGCCCAATTTCCGGTAAGGTGACGCGATAATACCAGCCTTCAAAGAAGCGGCGACTACTGCCATCCCAGTGATAGCCAGAATGGGGTGTTTGGAGAGAATTTAGGGGAATAGTTAACATAGATATAGTTGCCATTTTATCAGTATGCGCGATGTCTGACGACAAGCCACAAAAGGGTCTACGCTTCGATATCAATGATGCTTATGAAATTTTTGGACTTGAACCTGGTGCGTCTCAAGCACAGGTGAAGCGAACTTATCGTCAACTGGTGAAAATTTGGCATCCCGATCGCTTTATTGAACAAAAGCAAAAACAGGAAGCTGAGGAAAAAATTAAATTAATCAACGCAGCTTACAACAAGCTCAAGTCTGAAAGTCCATCTGAGCCTCCTATTCCTAAGAATCCATCTTCATCTTCGCCTAAAAATCCCCCAAAAATATCTGTCAATCGTTGGGATGCAGAAACTTTCTATACTTTAGGGGTAGAGAATGCTACACAAGGAAGATATGAAGATGCGATCGCAGATTTTACCCACGCGATTCGTCTCAATCCTCGCTATATTGACGCATATAAATATCGTGGGCTAGTTTGCTCACAATTGGGATACGAATATAGAGCCGCTTCAGATTTAAATAAAGCTGCACAAATAGAAGAAGAATTAAGAAATCCGGGGAGTACGCGTAGATCGCGATCGCCTAGATATGTATCAAAACCTAGACCTCTGGTAGAAAGATTTTGTCAGAGGATAAAAAGTTTCCTGCGGCTAAATCGGCGTTGGAGATAAGAAGCAAATACCTTAATAGGCTTTAAATAGCAATACAATACCTGGAGTTATATAGGAATCGAATTTAATTTTTGAAAAAATAGTATTATGCTTATTTTACCTCAGACAAATGCCATCACTTGAAATTTTAGGAATGCTGTTTGGTATTTCCAAAACCGAAGCAAATGATAATTTTCATTATTAGAGGAAAATTATCCGGGATATATTGTCGGCTAGCTTACTCGAACAAGTCTCAAAAAAAGATAGCGCTTTGAAAATTTTTCAAGAGATTTTAACCAAATTTCAGCTACTAGTTGATAGCGTATAACAGCCTGTAAATAGACCATCACAGCCAGAAGATCAAAAAAAATACTATTCAGGAATATTAGACAACATACTAGAAAAACTCAGTTTCTTGGTCTTCCAGAAGCTCAAGATATTGTCGATGTATAAGTAGGCTTACCTGTACTAACTGCGGACATAAATTTATTTCGTAATCAATAAAATTTCACATTAAACAAGTATTTGGAGGCGACAAGGGATATCAAGGCGGTAAAAATATAAAGACTCTTTACAAAAAAAAAGAAACCAGGAATTAAGTTATGCACAAAAACAATAAAACAAAGTATTTTTGAGTAATCGGATATATATTGAGCATCTCATAAGATTGGTGAAAATTTTTCAAATAGTATCACACAGATTTCGACTAAAAAGCGATGTTTACAATGATATAGTTCTCACGGTTTGTGGATTAGTAAGGTTGAGAATTGGTAGTCTGATTTTAGGAGTTACTTAAATTAGACAATAATAGCGATCGCCTATAATTATAAAACTGTATTTTGCTTGTTTAAACTATCAGTAACGATATCAAACCCTAATTATTATGTTGACAGATAATCTGCAAGGGTTGGTCTCAAAGCCTTGTGTGTACTTGTTTTCAAGTTTTAGGACAGGTCTAGGGCAAACGCATCTAAATTACTCTTGATCACAACGAAGGTTAAGAACCAACGAAAAAATCCTTCCTTTCGTGCTTGATTATTTTTTAAGCCCTAAAGCGATGCCTGCGGCGGGCTACGCCAACGCCTAAAATTTTCGCAATAAGCAAAAGTTAATGACATTAATTTTAGCTCTATTGAGAATAGACTTTGTTTATTAACATGACGCGGCCGCCCTGCTACTAGATAAACTGTTAAACCAAGGTGAGTTACTGATTAAGTGGCATCGAAAAATCAAAAATAAAGGCAATATCAACTATGTTGCAGCTTAAAGATAAGTATCATGTTTAACACAAAAAACGACAGACACCGTATGATTTTTATTGGTGAAAAGTATGGTTTTTGTGGAGGATAATGTAATGGGCTTACCAACTCGACAGCAACGACACCAACAATTAATAGAGCAATACGTCCTATCGCGCCGTACTATGCTAGCTCTATTAGGTTTAGCCTGTACCCCTGGCTTGGAAAACTTAGTCAAAGGCGATACTCCCTCTTCAAAGCCAAGTCCTCCTGCCAATCCGCAGATCCCAACTTTACCGCAACATGAAGCACTGATAAGCCAGCAAGAGCGTCAGCAGCAGCTAGAACAAACACGTCAACAATATCAGGTCGGATTGCGGCTACCGACTGCTGTTCGTGTGGCAACTTTACCTGCTCAAGAGGTTTTTTCTGAAGGGTATAACAATAATCGTGCAACTTTGTCAGAAAAAATAGCAGCAAATCAACAAGCATTTTTGCAGAATCCGCAGTCATTTCTCAAGTTGGAAGACTACGCAGCAGTTTTTCCGGTTTTACCTTTACCAGATGTTGCTAAGACCTTCCGAAGCGATGCCACATTCGCACAACATCGGCTTTCCGGCCCCAACCCAATGGAATTAACCAATGTGTTGGCACTGAATTACAGTCTGACTCAAAAACTCTCAATAACGGATGAGATTTTTCAAACTGTGCTCAGAAGGGTATATAGAAGAGGGTACGTTAGAGAAACTCTCAAAAGTGCCATTAAAAATGGAAATCTTTTTGTCACCGATTATGCGTTACTTGATAACGATACCGTTACCCCCAAACAGAATAAATTTCTCGCTGCCCCAATCGCACTCTATTATACTGATAGGAGTCGCAAGGATTCGTGCTTAATCCCTATTGCCATCCAACTAGGACAAATTCCCGGAACAAGTCTGCTTTTGACACCAATGGATGGAGTGGACTGGACTTTGGCGAAACTGATCGCTCAGATGGCTGATTTTTATGTCCATCAGTTAGTACGTCACTTGGGGCAGACCCATCTTGTTTTAGAACCCATTGCACTAGCTACTGTTCGTGAACTAGCATCTCGTCATCCCGTGAATGTGCTACTAAAACCCCACTTTGAGTTCACAATGGCAATCAATGCTGTTGCTGATCAGGTACTGATCAATCCTGGAGGATTAGTAGATATCATTTTAGGAGGCACTCTTGAAAGCTCGCGCAACCTTGCAAATCAAGGTGTTAGTCAAGTTTTTAATAACTTTAGTAATTTTGCTCTTCCGACTAATTTACGCCAGCGAGGTGTTGATGACCGTTCTGTACTGAGAGATTTTCCCTATCGTGATGACGGGTTGTTAATTTGGAAAGCCTTAGAAGAATATGTTAGTCAATATGTGGGAATTTACTACAAATCCAACCGAGATATCCGTGAGGATTTTGAACTTCAAAATTGGATACAAGCTTTACAAAGACCCATTAGTGAGCAGGGTTTTGGTGTAGCTTCTCTGCCACCCCGTCTTACCAACCGTGACCAATTGATTGATTTACTGACACAAATCATTTTTACTGCTGGACCACAACACTCAGCTATTGCCTGGATTCAATACCAATACATGGCTTTTATTCCTAATATGCCAGGAGCTATCTACCAGCCTATTCCAACTATCAAAGGAATCATCCGGGACGAGAATAGCCTCACTAGTTTCCTACCTGGCATTGAGGCAACGTTTGCTCAGGTTAACGTCATGGCAGTAATTGGCACCAAGCAAGATCCCAAGGCATTTACAGATTTCGGTGTGAATAGTTTTCAAGACTTTCGAGCTATTGGTGTTCTAAGAGGCTTACAAGACCGTCTCAAAGGTTTAGAAAAACTCATCGAACAACGCAATAAAGGTCGAAAAGAATGTTACCCCGGTTTTCTACCTTCCCGGATGGCTAACAGTACAAGTGGATAAGCTTCTTATGGGCTATCAAAATAGCCAATGATTCTTGCTTGACTATTAACTGTTAACTATGGTATAGCTTGCGCTCCGAAGAGTCAGGGTTGCCATTCTGCTTGATTGGCTGATAATTCATAATCAGTTTGGATAATAATTTTTAAAAGTCATTATCCGCAAAGGGAACTATGGATGGTAAAAACCTTTTCAGGGATGGGTAAAATTCTAACCTCGCTGTATAATCATCTGTTTGAGATACTGATAGTTCAATTGTTTGCTGATTTTTTTCATCAAAAAGTAACTGGATTTGATAGTTTGTCCAGAATTGGTCACCTAGTTCATCTTCTAAATCGAAAAGCCGTTGTTCATCCCCCCATATATTCGACCAAAGGACTATCTTGTTAGCCCGAAAATGATTTTGACCTGTTGTGTCTGCAATGACAAAATATGCTTCGACATTTAAATCAAATCCCAAGTCATTGACCTCTACCTCTGCTATTTGACAGTTAACCACTATTAACCCTCTTTTGTTACTTTAGGGAAAGAAAAATAGAGAGAAGATCAACTAGCAAGCTTTCCGCTTCTTGGATCTGATGTGGATCTTTTTCAATATTTTTCAGAGATTTTTTGAATTGCTTGTAAGCACTATGTTGTTGAGGTATATATAGCGCCTATATAGCCCCCAAAAGGATTTTTTGAAATCTTTTTTATCAACGCAGCAGAAATTAAATTAGATCATCGTTGACTCTTTGATTTATACATCATCGCCCAGAGGGAGTACCACCGCGCCCTCATTAGTGCTTATAACTGGGAACTGATTCCTAACACTTCTTTGCTAGTTTGCGAACTGTGTAAGTGTATTACACAAGTATCAGATTTAGATTGGATTGCTGCTAAGCTGTTCCACATTTAGTTTGCAATAGCAGCATTACCTTTATTTTTAATTTTTCTTCCCCCTCTAATTATTAACTCTCCCTGATTTAACAACCTATTTAATAAGTTTTTCAGTTCCTCTACTGATTTAAATAGGCGATGAGATATGTATTCTTTCGCCGAATGCCATACAAGTTCGGCTAAATTCAAATCTGGGCTATACTCAGGCAGAAAATATAGTTGAATATTTGGTAAGTTTTTTTCAATCTCTGCCAATATAGTTTTCTTTTTATGGTAACTAGCGTTATCTAGAATTATCAAGATTT
>NZ_JACJSI010000119.1 GCF_014698065.1 Nostoc flagelliforme FACHB-838 | reverse complement strand
TAATGCTTGATAATCTCCAGTGCTGGCTTTTCGTTGCAGCCATAGGTTGATTGTGTTTCGACTGATTTGAAAAACTTGCGCTGCTTCCGTTTTGTTCATCCCGTCTAACTCTATTGCCTGAATTACCTTCTGGCGTAAGTCGTAACTGTAAGGTTTTGGCATGAGCTTTCCTTGAGCTGAACGCTTCATCTGTATCTAGTTTTACTTTACTCACTAATTATACTGTTTGTCCTAACCGCCTTGGCGCTTGCTATAATATGTAATTTTTAATACAAAATAGTAGTAAGGTTTTGACTTTCTTTAGCCAGTAAAGCTGTTTTATTGAATATCATAAATTTAGCGATCGCACTTAATCTCAAGTATTGCATTAAACTCCATATCCAAATTATGCGTGTATGCACAACTTGTATGGTGCGATCGCACATCCTGGTAGAGTATATAATCAGGCGATCGTTCACTTGTAGAAATACTTATACAGCCTTTTGACTATTCTAACCAGTTCTCAAATTGCAAATTAGGTATATTTTTAAAATCTTTGATTAACTTCACGATTATTTCTGCTTCATTAGGAATACTGAGAATTTGCTCTAATAATTCAATAGTTTGACCGCGTTTGATTCCTGTAATTTTCATTGTATAACTTACTCTTAGAATCACTACTATTGAAATATCAGATATTTATCTCATTAGTTAATCCTAACTGATGTGCGATAGGGCTTGCATAAAAAACCTCTAAAACTCTGATTTCTCCGTACCCTCCGCGCCTCTGCGGTAGCCTGCGGCAAGCCGTACCACTTCGTGGAAGCAAGCTACGCGTAGCGTCTCGTAGAGAAGCGTCTACGTTATTCTATAATAATTGTTAATTACAAATTATTTTAACCTACTCATTAGTTGTTGCTTCCAGCCAAACTTCCACATCATCTGCTAGCAACTTCTGTGCTGCATCCATCATTGATATTGCAATATCTTTAAGGTCTTCGCGGTTGTTCAAGTAAGTTTTTAAGGCTTCCATTGGGTCGATGCTACTACTCGCACTCAATTCAGGAATCCGAGGCCTGGCTAATTGACTCACTAATTCTGCTTGAATGGTGTAGGTATGAGCCGGACTTAAAGCAGTATGTAGAGAGGAACTGTCAATTAAATCCATCTGTTCAGAGCGGAGTTTGTAAATTAGCCGCACTACAGCATCTTGAATATCATACTTGGCGATCGCTTTCATTAACATCGCTTGCGGATCATCTGCTTTTGAGATATCCACCTCAATGGTGCGGAAAGTCCGAACTGTTAAGGGACAAAATTCCCATTCAACCTTCCCCCGCTCCAGTTCCAGCATTACATAGCCTTTGTCTTCTTTTTCTTCACTAAAATCTACCCGTTCAATACTCCCTGGATAAATCACCGGCGGGTTGTTGGATTTATTCAGATTTTGGTGGCGGTGGACGTGTCCCAAGGCTACATAATCAAAACAAGGTCGCGTCAGCAAAGATAGGGGTAGAGTGAAACCTTTACCCACCGCTAAAAATCGTTCTGCGCCCAAAGTAGCATTGTCAGACATCAAGTGAGCCAAAAGAACAGTTGGCACATCAGGGTCAAGACGGCGAACTTCCCCTTCTAGAACTACTCGCAGACGTTCTGTTAATAGTTGGTTGACTTCTGCCAAAGATAAACCTTCAGTCTCTTGGCGAGTCATTAAAGTAGAACGAGTCAGCCAAGGCAGGGTGATTACTTGCACTTTGCCATTACGGGTTTCGATACAGTGAGTAGTTAATGTATCACCGACAACAAACCCTGGCACTCCCAAAGTGCGGTAAATATTTAAACTCGCTCCTCCCTGTCCTTGGGAATGTTGGTCGTGATTGCCTACCAACAGCACTGTCGGAATATTGGCATCCATCAGACGGCGAAACTGGCTAGCAAAAGCTTGTTGTACATAAGGCGGTGGTGTAGCATCCGGGAAAGCATCGCCACCAAATATAACCATATCAACAGCATCTGTCAGCGCTCGGTCAATACATATAGACAAAGTATTGACAAAATCCTCCAGGCGTGTATTTAATCCAGTCGTGGGATTAATTCGTCCGTGGGAGAAGCCGCTTCCCATGTGGATGTCCGAGAGGTGGAGGATCTTAATCATATTTGTCTTTTGTTCTTAGTCATTTGCCCTTTGTCTAATACTAATGACAAATGACAAATGACCAATGACTAAATATGAATTCCGCATTCTGTTTTATCACTTCCCCGCCAACGTCCGGCGCGTTCGTCTTCGCCTTCGCCTACTTTGGTGGTGATGGGTTGGTCGCCTATGCTGGGATAACCTTGGTCGTGGAGGGGATTGTAGATGACTCCATGTTCAGCCACATAAACCCAGCTATCTTGGCGTGTCCAAGTAGCTATGGGATTTACTTTCAGCCGACCTTTACCGTCTAATTCAAATATGGGCATATTAGCACGGGTTACTGCTTGGTCACGGCGGCGGCCAGTAATCCAAGCGACGCTGTTGAGTTCGTCTAGACCCCGTAACAGTGGTTCAATTTTTGTAATGTGGTGGAATTGGGCAATATCCTTGTCCCAAAGTTTCTCGCCATACTTGGTTTCAAAGGCTTCGCGGGTGTTTACGTCTGGGGTTTTGAAAGTTTGCAAATCCAGGTTGTAGATTTGTTTAGCTTTGGCTACTAATTCTAGGCTTTCAGGGAAGTGGTGCAAGGTGTCAAGAAAGATCACAGGAACGGGATGCTTCAGTTCACTGTAAAGAATATGGGTAATTATCATGTCATCCACGTTAAAGGCGCTTGTTTGCACCAGCCCCGTTGGGATATTCTCTATAGACCATGCCAGTATTTCTTTGGGAGTGGCAGTTTCAAATTGCTCATTTAATTTTTCTAAGTCAAAAGCGATCGCTTGGTTTATAGATGCCGTAGAGACTGTCATGATAATCTTCTGTTCAAATATTTTTACCTTGATTAAGATTTATTTTACCTCACCAAGGCCCATATTCCGCCCGGAAATGAGGTAATTATTCTGTTCGGAAATTACTACATTTTGGAATTGGAGAATGGGGAGTGGGGAAACTAGCAGGATAACCCATTACAAGTAAAAATCAACACCTAAATACAAATTAAGGATTTACTAAGAAAGTTTACGTAAATTTAAGTTTTACAATGGTTATATAGATATTTATACTGATTTTGATATGGTTAAGGAACAATTAATAAAAAGGATTTTACTTAAATGAACACTTCAAAATCCCCCAATCGCTTAGGCGAATCCATAATTATGGGCGCTTTGATGATGTTAACTAGCGTTGGCATTATTACAATAATGAACTTTTTCTAAAATTCAAATTTCTAATTTTAGCAATAAAACTTTACACAGCCCTGCTCAAAACTGAGTGGGGCTTTTACTTTTCTAATGCACATATATATAACGGTGGATATTACAGCTATTTTCGGGTAAACAGACCACGGGGTAGAAGCGCAAGGCCTTGCGCCCCTACGACAGGTGTGGTTCAAATACATGAAATTCAAGAGTTTTTAGATGCGGTTTCATCTCAACTTGGAGAAGATATTGCACTCCTTTAAATTGACCAAGCCGCAGCACCCTAAACGAGCTTTTCAGTCCAATCACATCGGAACGTGTTATATCTTTAACTTCTTATGACTTTCTTCTCGAAGCTCTTTTCTATGCAGCTTCAATGCAAATTTATATAAGATTATTCTCTCCCTATATCTAACTGTACTTGCAATCCGTCATTGTCACTTCCAGACTGAGCCGGTGCTAAGAAAACCGAAGTGTCTGGCTGTGATAATGATTCGTTAAAACGGATTTTGACTGGAGTTTTATTGTCTCTTCTATTATTGGGAATGCTTACTGGATTAGGTTGCTCAAAAAAACTTATAAAGTCATCTTGGGCTGTTTTATTATCAATTCCAACTAGAGAATCACCAGTTAATCTATATTGTCCTGGAATTCTGCTTGATGTTGGTGACTGAGCGTAGACCTGGCTTTCTATGCTTACAAAAGCTGCTGCAATTCCCAAAAAAGCAATAAGTTTGGCGTTCATTTGTTTCATCCAAATTATCTTCAGTATTGCTTGTCTATTATTCTCTAGGCAAATTATTTTAATTTACCTATGGTTAAATTGAATTACTATAATTGTATTGCGTGTATATTTAGCTCGTCAATAATTCTGGCTCTATCTTGGGTAGTATAAAAAACAAAATATAACCAAGCTATAACTTTGGCATTCTTTTGGATAGAGTAATTATCTGGTTTTGTTTCTGTGCGATCGCAGTCAAGTTTGTTAAGATATTCCCACATTAAATTAAGGATATTTAACAGTTGCAGTAGAGCGATGCCTACGGCGGGCTACGCCTACGCACTCAGCACAGAAAAAGGTAAGATTGCGTAAACCTAGCTTGTCGTAGACATCGCTAACAAACAAGCGCTTTCTCACTACCAGGGATACCAATCGAGATATTGAGTATGCCGTTAAATATCCATGACTTTTCACGATATCTGAACAACCTCTCTCTAAATCTCTCTCCTTTTAGGAGAGAGACGCTGGTTCTTGGTTACTGCTGTAGTAATTGAACTTGCTCTCTTGTCAGGAATTTGGGCATGGTTGTCTGGAGAAGTTGCGAAAACATCAAATGTCAGAGGATTGGTTCAAATGATTGGTGCTGCCTTATTGGGAGCCTTTTTAGTGAATATTCTCCAACTCATCTTCGGTAACGTTTGGGGTAGACAGTCTTCACAACCAACTCCCTCTCAACCAGATACAAATCCGGAAACTGTTGTCAGAGCAGGAACTGTTGTTAGAAGGACGCGAATAACAGGGAAAGAAAATATAGCAAGAGTTACCAAAGGAGACGCTTTGGTAGAAGATACTCAGATAGACGGTGAAAACAACAAGTTTTCTGTGACAGACGATGCTAATCCTCCATCTTCTCCTCAACAAAATAATTCTCCGAATCCATGATTATTGCTAATCGCACACAGGAACTTCTACTTTTCAACCAGATGGTAAAGGGAAGCTTTGGCAAACGGGTGCTACTGATTGAAGCTAAATCTGGTTTAGGTAAGACTCAGTTACTGGCACTGTTTCAGCATAGTTTGCCTAAAAATATATTATCTGTACCAGTGGATCTCAAAACAGCACAGCAAGGAATTCCCTATATCTTTTCTCGTGTACGCAAGCGTTTAGGAGAAGAAAGTTTTCCTTCTTTAAACGCTGCTGTTAGGCGATATCTTAAATCGGGAATAGAGATAGCTGACACTACGATGACTGGCAATGATAATCAATTGAGCGTAGTTTTGTCTAATGATGAATCTACACGCAATTTTCGCTTGACTGAACTACGAGAAGCATTTTTTCAGGACTTGCGGAAAATTCCTCAAACATTAGTTTTTTTGTTTGATTCTTACGAAAAAGCCGCTACTGAACTGGCAAACTGGTTAGAGGGAGAATTTTTAGCAGATGTTGTTGATACACCCAAGTTAATTGTAGTAATTGCTGGGCAGAAGATTCCTCAACCGACAATTGAATGGATGAATTTACATCACTGTTGTTGCTTGGAAGCCATCTCCGAAGCAAAGGCATGGTATGACTACACCCAAAAAGCTGGATTGCGCTTGAATCAAGATCAGGTAAAAACAGCGATGCAGATACTAGGAGGAGAACCTGCTCCAATTGTGCAATGGTTACAAACACTAGCAAAGGAAGGGCAATGAATAGTGAGTTATTGCAGAAGCTGGCAAAGGCACAAACAGATGAAGAACGCTCTTGGATTGTCACGGAAAGTTTGCTTTCGACGCTTTCACCTGAGTTAGCAGCGGCTGTATGGGCAGCAGTAGTGCCACACTGGTTTAATGCAGAGATTTTGGCAGCACTGCGCCCAGAATTGCAAAAACAATCATCTCAGCTTTATACAGAATTGCAAGCTTTACCTTTTGTGGAAGAGTTTCCTGATAGAGGGCATAATGTTCATGATTTGACGCGAAATCTGATGTTAAAACATCTGCGGCAAGAACGTCGGCATGAGTTTATCACGTTGTCGCAACGGGCAGCCGAGTATTTTGGCAGCACCAATGAACAGCCAGAAACTCAAATTGAATGGCTGTATCACTTGATTGTAGTTGACCGAGAGTGGAAAGGCGGTGAGCTTTGGGATTTAGCCCAAAACTGGAACAATAATTTTCGTGTTGCCGAACTAGAATCGCTGATTACAGCATTATTAGAACAGGTTGCAGCAGAGCAAGTGGCAACTCCAGCTAAAGCAGAAGTTTATTATTGGGCAGGTAAAGCGAAGTTTCGAGTTTATAGAACAAGAGAAGCCTTAGAGCTATACGAAGCAGCATTGGCATTCTACCGCGACATAGGCGATCGCTTGGGTGAAGCTAATACATTAAGAGCAATCGGCGATGTCTTGCAGTTCCTAGACCGACGCAGCGAAGCCTTAGAGCTATACGAAGCAGCATTGGCATTCTACCGCGACATAGGCGATCGCTGGGGTGAAGCTAATACATTAAGAGCAATCGGCGATGTCTTGCAGTTCCTAGACCGACGCAGCGAAGCCTTAGAGCTATACGAAGCAGCATTGGCATTCTACCGCGACATTGGTGCTCGCTTGGGTGAAGCTAATACTTTAAGAGCAATCGGCAACGTCTTACAGTTCCTAGACCGACGCAGCGAAGCGTTAGAACGCTACGAAGCAGCATTGGCATTCTACCGCGACATTGGTGCTCGTTTGGGTGAAGCTAATACTTTAAGAGCAATCGGCGATGTCTTGCAGTTCCTAGACCAAAACAGCGAAGCCTTAGAGCGCTACGAAGCTGCATTGGCATTCTACCGCAACATTGGCGCTCGCTTGGGTGAAGCTAATACATTAAAAGCTATCGGCGATGTCTTGCAGTTCCTAGACCAAAACAGCGAAGCCTTAGAGCGCTACGAAGCTGCATTGGCATTCTACCGCGACATAGGCGCTCGCTTGGGTGAAGCTAATACTTTAGAAGCTATCGGCATCTTGCAAGAAAATTTAACTTTGGGTTTAGAGTATTGTCAGGCAGCGTTAGAACTGTATACCCAAATTGGTACTAAGTATAGCCAAAGTCGTAATTTGATTTACTTCACATCTGAAATTCTCTTAGAACTGGGACGGCAAAAAGAGGCTGTAGATGCGCTCAATCGCGCTATTGAGCTTGCTAGAGAGATTCCCTATCAAATTTTTGTAGAAGATGCGACAGCCAAACTCCAAGAAATCCAAGAAAATCACGAGTTTCATTGACAAAATCATGAGTTTCATTGACAAAATCACGATTTTCATTGACAAAATCATGAGTTTCATTGACAAAATCACGATTTTCATTGACAAAATCACGAGTTTCATTAACAAAATCATGATTTTCATTAACAAACTCATGATTTTTGCGTTAAATACTGAATTAATCGTTATATAAAATACTAATTTTTGAGGACTTTACTGAACTTAGATTCAGCTTTAGTGAGGCAAACTAGCTCTAAAGCAGATAAAAAGGATATATTTATGTCGCGTCAAAAACGTACATACCGCGTTTTAGAAAAAGCTGAATTCAGAACAGCAGGACTGAAAGCCATCGATCCGACTATGGATTTTGGCGATGGGCGCAACTTGGAAAGTATGACACAACTAATTGAGCAATATCGTACCAAGATAGATACTTATAATACTGCTTTAACCGTGATTGACTCTTCTAAAACTGAGATGGACGAATTGGATAAAACTTTAAGTGATCTAGCTGAGAAAATGCTTATTGGAGTTGCTTTTAAATACGGCAAAGATAGCCGTGAATATGAAATGGCGGGTGCTGTTCGCAAGAGCGATCGCATCCGCAAAAGCACAGCGACACGCTTAAAGGCGACTCTAGAGAAACCAGCAAGTGATGATAACACTCAAACTGCATAGTCTTGTCTGTATTTAAAGTACGCAATTAGAAGCACAACATTATTCTCGTAAGCTTTTGATCCCCCCTAACCCCCCTTAAAAAAGGGGGGAACCGGAGTCAAAGTCCCCCTTTTTAAGGGGGATTTAGGGGGATCTTTAACACCGTAGCCTTACTTATTAAAGAGAGGGGTTAGGGGTGAGATTTAAAAATGTCCTTCATGCAAACGAGAACCGCTATATCTCAAAGTAATTCTCTTCTCCCCTTGCTTATTCCCTCGCTTTTTTCCAAGGAAGTTTGACTGTAAAACGACTACCTCTGCCTAACTGACTTTCGGCATGGACAGTACCACCATGCAACTCGACAATTTTTTGCACCATTACTAATCCTAAACCGGTGCCTGGAGAACGACGGGTAGAAGAATTTTCAACCTGTACAAAAGGTTGAAATAATTTGAAAAGGTCATCGGAAAGCATACCAATACCCGTATCTACTACGCTGAAAAAGATATACTCATTTGTGGAACTTGGTTGGACTTCAATCCAAACTTCGCCTCCTTCTTTAGTAAACTTGATGGCATTAGTCAACAAGTTAATGAATACTTGGCGAATGCGGACTTCATCAATTTGGATGGGTTCGAGTTCTTCTGGTATTTGTGCCCTCAGACGGATATTTTTCTGGAACGCTAGATGTTTGACAAAACTTAGGCTGGAATTACATAATTCCTGAATTGAAGTAGTAGCTAGTTGCAGTTTTATCTTGGTAGATTCGGTATCGGTAAACTCAAGAATCTGGTTAATTAATTCTAGTAGGTTCTTACCGCTAGATTCGAGCGTATTTAGAGACTGGCGCTGTTCTTCACTCACAGGGCCATACACTTCACTTTGAAGTCCTTGTGTCGTTTCTAGAATGGAGCTTAAAGGATTTCTCAGATCGTGGCTGATGTTTTCTAAAAAGGTACTTTTGGCACGATTGGCCACTTCAACAGCTTCTTTAGCCTCACGCAGAGCGGATTCTGTACGTTTGCGATCGCAGATTTCTAAAGTCAAGGTGACAAATTCTGCAATTGAGCTAACAAAGTTTTGCTCACTCAGTTTCCATGTCCGGGGGGTGTCAATTTGCTCATACAATACCGTTCCCACGACTTTACCCCCAACCCAAATAGAGCTATCAATTAGGGATACAATATTCTTTGGTTTTAGTAATTCATCCCATAATTCTTGTACTCGGAGATCGGTACGAGTATCGGTGACGATGATAGTACTCGAAGCTGCCAGGGTTTTAAAGTAGATTAAATAATCTGCAAGGTTGCGCTCTAAACCTGCTGAATGTATCTGATTACTACGTTCATAGAGATTTATACATTGTAGTTTGGTGCGTTGGCGCAGCTCGCCGTAGGCATCGCTATCGAATAACCACACACTTACTCGCTCTACTTCTAAAGCATTCGCTGCTTTTTCTGTGATAACTTTGAATGCTGTTTCTAAACTTCCTTCTGAAATTGCTTTGTGATTTGCCAGTTCTACTAGTACTTGATGATGCTGTTGTAGTTTTTGCTCATTGTTGATCCGTTCTTGAATCTCTTGCTGTAATTCTTGAGTTCGCTGCTTAACTTGTAGTTCTAATTCTTCATTTTTATTAGTTAGTGCAGTAAATTTTTTCTGTAACTGTTGCGCCATCTCATTAAAAGATTCACCCAGCACCTCTAGTTCTTTAATGCCTTGTACTTTCACTACTGAATCTTCGCAATTAGTAAAATTGGCTAAATCTTTTATCGTATTGCTGAAATACAAAATTGGCTGAGTTAGCCAACGAGCGGTGATAATCCCCAATAAAATAGCTAGTCCTAATACTCCGAGACAGAGAAAAATTGTAGTTTGAGTGTTGCGGTTAAGCTGTCCAATAAAATCTGCTTCGGGAACAGCTACCACAATTAACCAGTTGATATTTGATTCGCTCTGTAATGGTCTAATTTCTAAAAATTGTCGTTTGCCATCAACTGAGAAATCTAGTTGCTGTAAACTTTCAATCTGGTCAAAACTATTAAATTTAGTCGTTAAATATTTAGCGGTTGCTTGAGTAAAAGAATTCCTGCTTTGGGAAGCTGCTAACCGAATGGGTTTCCCATTTTGTAAGCGGAATGGTTCTTCGGTTGTGGAACTTGCGACTAATAGCCCCGATCGCTCGATAATAAAAATCTGTCCAGACTTGCCAACTTTGATGTTTTGCAGCAAATCCCCAATTTGTGATAGATGAGTTAGAGTGCTGTTGACTCCGAGTAACTGACTTTGTGAGTTATAGATGGGTTGAGATGCACCAATGAGTAGCGTTGGTTCAGTCAGGGGTGTAAAAATCTGACTAAAGCTGAACTTTTTGGCGGTAACTGCTGTTTGATAATCAGGACGCGATCGCGCATCATAGTTTTTGATTACCTCTGGTAGTTGAGTACGTTGTCCTTGAGAGTCAATTTTGTAGGTGTAGAGGTCGTAACCAGTTGACTTTCCGGCTTTTCTGAGTAAGAATTCGCGATCGTTGAGCTTCTCTACCGCTAAGTGTTCTTGCTGTTCATTACTTGCCGTTAAAATCAACGCATCGGGAAAAATCTTTAACTGCTCTATTAAGTATGACTCCCAGGTTGCCAGATTTTCTATCTTCAGCAACCCCATATCAATAATATTTTGATTACTGCCTAATACTTGACGCGGAGTTGACAGATAAGTTTGTAAATTTTGCTCTACTCGATTACCAATTTCACGCCGCAATTCGCTAGTTACTTCATTGACTGCTTTTTGCCCATTCTCAATTGACAAGTATGCAGTCAATCCTACAGCTAGCGAGATTTGCAGCAGAAACAACGCTACTAAAATCCGCCTTAGAGGTACGCCTTTAAACAGTGAAAAAGCACCACCTTGCCCAAAATTTTTGTTCATTTGCCCACTTTCCATGCTACCCCTTCCTATCTTGTAGTACTGAGTACAACACCTCGACTTCGCTGTATTGTGGGCTGATGCATAGTTTGTACTCGGTCGGGTCAAGTGCCAATATACCACTTCTGGCAAAAGAACAAAACGTTAATTAACTGCACTTGTAGATTTTGACAGGTGAAATATTATCAAATTTCATGTTTAATCAAACCTACTCAGGACTTATGCAAAATTATGAAAAAATGAACCGCATACTCCTACGGAGAAGCAAGCTACGCGCAGCGTCTCGTTAGAGAAGAACGCAAAGGAGAGGCAGCGCGGTCTTGGGGGTTTCCCCCATGAGCGACTGCCGTCACAAAGTAATAAGAGTTTGAGAGAGTTTTTGCATAAGTCCTACTACTTACTTGAAGAGAATCTTTCAGTTGATATACCAAATATCTAAGAGGATGTTTTAAAAGTCCCTTTATTGGTATCAAAGGTTCAGATCCCCCTAAATTCCCCGATAAATTGGGGGACTTTGATTCCGGTTCTCCCCTTTTTAAGGGGGGTTAGGGGGGATCTAGAAGTACTTAAAAGCACAGCCAAACACTTTTAAAACAACTTCTAAATATGATACCGAGCAAAAAGTCTTTGTTCACAACATTTAGAAGATGGGAACTCTAACTAATAAGCTTAATTACAATATCCCATCTAAACCGGCCAATCATGCTCCATACTAATCATTCCAGTTTGGGCCAATCTTCTTACCCTCGCTTGACTAGAAGCCTGAGTGCTGTTGAAAGTTGGGGCTTTGGTTTGACAGCTCATATTTCTTGGACAGCATTGGTTCCAGCAATTCATGCTGCTCTCGGTGTCCAAGCTATTTTTGTCTGGATACCTGCGGTGATTTTTGGAATGCTGCTTAACTATCAGGTAAAACGCTTGGGTATGCATTTCATGAACGTGGCTGGAGGAACACCTAATTATGCTACCAAGCTACTACAAAACTACCCAGGACTAGCTCGCTATGCAGTCATTGGCTACCTCCTCAACTGGGTTTCTTACCTGTCAGTTAATACAATCGTACTTAGAGATTTAATTAAAGTGAATTTGGAGGCGCTGGGTGTTACCTGTCCAGACATCTTTCTGGATATCGGCTTTACACTGTTGCCTTTTATTGTGGCGTTTAGCGGTACTCGCGCCCTAAGTATTTTACATTTGTTTTTTGTAATTCCAGCCTTTGGACTGCTAATTACCTTTTGTGTGCAAGGTCTTGGTTGGTTAGCTTTTTCTCCCGTTAGTCCTGGTTTTTTTCCGAGCAGTTGGTCATCTTTGAGCTTTGTGGATTGGGCAAAGTGGTTCTTTTTCGTCACTTATGCAACCTACAGTTGTGAAACAGCTTCTTCTTTTGTCGCCGATAGCCGCCACCCCACCAAGACGCTGCGCTTTCTAGACATTGCAGCTTGGATGATGCCACCCATCTTTATCGGGGGATCTTGGATAGTAATGCGGTTAGCAACAAATCCAGACTTTAAAGATAATGCTTTCTTGAATCTTGTGGCGGCTTCCCAGCCCTTTTGGGGAAGATTCGCTGGTGTAAGTGTTTCGTTTTTACTAGTAGCTGCTTGTTTACTTGGTTCGGCAACAGTCGTTTCTAATTGCCCGCGAATTTTGTATCAACTGGCTTTAGATAATCACATTTCACCAGTCTTTTCTGTTGTATCCCGTCGGGGTGTGTTTGCCCCAGCATTGATGTTGACACTGGTATTGTGCCTAATCTATTTAATTTGGGGAGATGTAGCGCGAATCGTGGCTGTTGGTAACATCGGTTGGTTTGTCTCCTTTATGTTACTGCATTTGGGGCTTTGGCTTGGGCGCGATCGCTCAGAAGTTTTGTTTCCTCGGCTATCTCTGGGCATTCTGCTGTTAGAAGTTGTGGTGCTGGTAGTGGGTGGACTAGCTTGGGGTTGGCTCAACTTGCTAATTGGGTTATTATCTCCCATTGGTGTTATGGCAATTGATGCAGTAATTCGCCGTGTAAATTTCCCTCCGTTCCATCTCAGTTGGTGGATGCGGCGACATCGCAAGCGCCCTGTAGTAATCATCAAAGACTCAGTAATTATTCAGGTGAGCATTCTGATTTTTTTACTGTGCAGCGCTGTGGGAGTTGGCTGGTTATTTGGTGTCAAACTTAATAAAGTGGCAACTGCGGGGGGTGAAAATATATTTGTAGTGCTGTTGATGAGTGTGGCATTTGTGGGAGTAGCGATCGCTTGTTGGACAAGTTTACCGCAAGTAGTGGCGATCGCAGAAGCAAGAGAAGCTGCCGAACACTTGTTTACTGTCGCTCAAGATGGCATTTTAGTCGTAGATGATCAAGGCATTATTCGACAAGCTAACCCAGCCACTGAATCATTCTTTGGTGTCACCCCATCTGAGTTGCGGGGAAATCATCTGAAAAAATGGCTACCTGCATTAGTTTATGAGTATCCAGAGGAGTGGAAAAAGCGTAGCGAACAAACCATACTCGGCAATGGCAAAAACAAAATCCTAGAAGTTTCGATTTCAGACCGACCCCATCAAGATTTTCAAGAGTATGTCGTCATTCTCCACGATATTACCCAGCGCAAACAAGCAGAGCAGATATTGCGATATTCAGAAGCACAATTGCGCCAAGAAGCAAAGCAGCTAGCATCTCAACTAGTGCATAGTGAAAAGATGTCTAGTTTGGGGCAGTTGGTAGCAGGTGTAGCGCACGAAATCAACAACCCAGTCAATTTTATTTCTGGCAATATCACTTATGCCAATCAATATATTCAAGATTTACTCAGATTGGTGCAATTGTACCAGCAAAACTATCCTAATCCAGTAACGGAAATTCAAAAAGAAACAGAAGCGATCGACTTAGATTTTCTGATTGCAGACTTGCCCAACTTGCTAACTTCTATGAAAGTTGGTGCAGAACGAATCACAGAAATTGTCTTATCTCTGCGAAACTTTTCTCGGTTAGACGAAGCAGAAATGAAAGCTGTGAATATCCATGAAGGTATAGATAATACGTTGATGATTCTGGAACATCGCCTCAAACCTAAATCTAACTATCAAACAATTGAAATCATTAAAGAGTACGGCGACCTGCCATTAGTAGAATGTTATGCTGGACAACTGAATCAAGTATTTATGAATCTTCTGGCAAATGCGATCGATGCTTTAGAAGAAGTAGTGATAAATGGTGAATGGGGAGCAGGGGAAAAAGCGCTTCTTACTCCTCAGATACGGATTTATACTAAACTTACTAATGAAAATCAGGTAGTTATTTGCATTGGTGATAATGGGATAGGCATTCCAGAAAAGTTACAAAAACAATTATTTGAACCATTCTTTACTACTAAGCCAGTTGGTAAAGGTACTGGGTTAGGTTTATCTATTAGTTATCAGATTATCACTCAAAAACATCAGGGAACATTAGAATGTATTTCTGCTCCTGGACAGGGGACAGAATTTGTAATTGTAATTCCGCTAAACCAGCAAGCTATTTAATTGTCAACATCATTTGATGTGGTTAAATTTTTAACCAAAATAAAATAAATATAGCGTTTCTCGTTTATGCAATATACTTTGACCTCTCTCCTTTTAGGCTACGGTGTATACACAAGTCTTATAGAGTTGCGCCACAGGCTTTTGATCCCCCCAACCCCCCTTAAAAAGGGGGGCAAAAAGCTCTCAAAGTTTTGATCCCCCCAACCCCCCTTAAAAAAGGGGGCAAAAAGCTCTCAAAGTTTTGATCCCCTCAACCCCCCTTAAAAAAGGGGGCAAAAAGCTCTCAAAGTTTTGATCCCCCCAACCCCCCTTAAAAAGGGGGGCAAAAAGCTCTCAAAGTCCCCCTTTTTAAGGGGGATTTAGGGGGATCTACGCTGAGTATTTTAGTTGCTCATCTCGACTAACTTGCAGGAGCGATCGCAGTAGCTCGGTTTTTATACCTTGATTCCTTAACGCCATTGTTTTACGGTGCAGATCCCAGGTTTCATAGAGTAGAAACGATGGAAATCCCTGTATGAGATTTGTTTGCTCTATTTTCACCCTTAGCGTTGCTTGCTGTTTAATTAGAGTGTTAGGCTGAGGTTTTCTGGCTAAACCACCTGTATAGGTTGTTACTCAGAAAAAGTCTGGCTATTACTCCGATTTTGTTAGTGAGAGAAAGGATTTGGTCATGGCAAGAGATGAGGCTTATCGTGAAGCAGAGCAGCGTAGCGTATTGAAAAGGCACGGCAAGAGGGAGCAATAGAACTTGATCTCAGCGATATGGAACTCACTGAGATACCAGAAGCGATCGCATCCCTGACTCAATTGCAAGTGCTTAACCTCGGCAACAACCAACTGAGCCAACTGCCAGAAGCGATCGCATCCCTGACTCAGTTGCAAGTGCTTTTCCTTTATAGTAACCAACTGAACATACTACCAGAGGTAATCACATACCTAACTCATTTGCGAACGCTTTCACTTTCCAATAATAAACTAACCCATCTGCCAGAGGCGATCACATCCCTTACTCATTTGCAAGAGCTTGACCTTGCCAACAACCAACTGACCCAACTGCCAGAAGCGATCGCATCCCTGACTCAGTTGCAAAATCTTGACCTCCACAACAACCAACTGACCGAACTGCCAGAAGCGATCGCATCCCTGACTGGGTTGCAACGGCTTGACCTTTCCGACAACCAATTGACCGAACTGCCGGAAGCGATCGCATCCCTGACTCAGTTGCAACAGCTTGACCTCCGCAACAACCAACTGAGCGAACTGCCAAAAGCGATCGCATCCCTGACTCAATTGGAAGTGCTTAACCTCGACAATAACCAACTGAGCGAACTGCCAGAAGCGATCGCATCCCTGACTGGGTTGCAACGGCTTGACCTCGACAACAACCAACTGAGCGAACTGCCAGAAGCGATCGCATCCCTGACTGGGTTGCAACAGCTTTACCTCGACAACAACCAACTGAGCGAACTGCCAGAAGCGATCGCATCCCTGACTGGGTTGCAACGGCTTGACCTCGACAACAACCAACTAAGCGAACTGCCAGAAGCGATCGCATCCCTGACTGGGTTGCAACAGCTTGACCTCGACAACAACCAACTGAGCGAACTGCCAGAAGCGATCGCATCCCTGACTAAATTGGAAGTGCTTTTCCTCGACAACAACGAACTGACCGAACTGCCAGAAGCGATCGCATCCCTGACTGTGTTGCAAAATCTTTACCTCGACAATAATCCTCTCAACCCTGACCTTGCAGCCGCTTACGAACAAGGCACAGAAACTGTTTTACAATACCTGCGGGCAAAGGCAGAAGAACAGATAACTTTGAATGAAGCCAAACTGATTCTAGTTGGCGAGGGTGAGGTGGGCAAGAGTTGTCTATTGGGAGCATTGCGGGGAGATGAATGGGTAGATGGTCGCCCCACAACTCACGGGATTGAAATTAAATCTGTAACCGTCACCGATCCCAACAGTGGCACAGAAATCAGGTTGAATGGTTGGGATTTTGGCGGTCAACGGGTTTATCGACCGACGCACCAGTTATTTTTCAGTGCGCCAGCCGTGTATCTCGTTATCTGGAAACCACGAGAAGGCCCCCAGCAAGGCTTTGTCAAAGAGTGGATTACGCTGATCAAAAATCGAGAACCAGATGCAAAGGTGTTAGTAGTTGCAACCCACGGCGGCCCCGGACAGCGACAACCAGACATTGACAGACAAGAAATTCTCGCTCAATTCGGCAGAGATACGGTAATCGATTTCTTCCATGTAGACAGCAAACCCAACCAAGATACGACACATTGCACCGGGATTGCAGAATTAAAAGATACTATTGCCCGTGTCGCTGCATCTCTTCCCGAAATGGGGCGATCTGTTCCAGCAAAGTGGCAACGGGTGCGGGAAACCTTACAGAAAAATGGCAAAGCCTATGTCCCTTACAATGATGTCATTGCCATCTGCGCTAAAGAGGAAATCGATGAGGAGCAAGCAGAACTATTCCTTCGCATCTCCCATATACTAGGGCATTTCATCCATTATCATAACGACTCAACACTACGCAATATCGTCATCCTCAAACCCGACTGGCTGGCAAAGGCGATCAGCTTCGTGCTAGATGATGAAACGACACGCAGACGCAACGGTTTAGTTGAATTTGAGCATCTCAGTCAGTTGTGGAGCCATCCGCCATTTACAGGCGAAGAAGGCTACCCCTCAGAATTGCATCCAATTTTTCTGCGGCTGATGGAACGCTTTGATCTATCCTACAAAGTGGTATTCGAGCGCCCAGAAACTAGCAATACCAGCCTCATCGCTCAACTTGTTCCCGACACACGCCCGGAGAAATTCGCTACTAATTGGGGAGAACAACCGGAAGCGGGAGACAGACAACAGGTGCAAATCTGCCGCATTGTGGATAGTCGCGGACAGTTTGCAGTAGCAGAAGGATTGTTTTACCAGTTGATTGTCCGATTGCACAAATACTCACTGGGGCGGGCGAATTACAATGACAGCATCCACTGGCAACGCGGCTTAATGCTTGACAATGACTACAATGGTCGGGCATTGCTGGAGTATGTTGGCACTGATGTAAAAATCACAGTCCGAGCAGCTTATCCAGAACGGTTCCTGTCTTATCTCACGGAAGAGATTAAATGGCTAGTCGAGAATTTCTGGGAAGGGTTGCGTTGTAATGTTATGGTTCCCTGCATTGCACCTTGCGGGATGAATGTACCTGGAAATGGAAAGTTTGAAGTAGCAAAGCTGATTGACAGTAAACGTCAGGGTATGGCGAAATTTCCCTGTATGATTTCTGGTTGTAACCAATGGCTAGACATTGATGAGTTAATGCAAAATGCACCAAGCTCACGGCAAACACCTATTGAAAAAATGCTTGTTGAAGGGTTTGGAGATATAAAGGACAAAATATATACCATTAGCGCACAAATGCAAACAGGCTTTCAGGAGTTGGATAAAAACGATCAGCGTATCTTGAGCCAAGCGGACGAGCGGTTTGCAGAAATGATGCAGATGCTCACTGATGAAGCAAAAGACGGGCCGCGTCTGTTTAGCTTTATGCCTGTTGAACGGAGA
The DNA here is from genome assembly GCF_014698065.1 of Nostoc flagelliforme FACHB-838. GTDB lineage: Bacteria > Cyanobacteriota > Cyanobacteriia > Cyanobacteriales > Nostocaceae > Nostoc > Nostoc flagelliforme_B. Next base: position 1,452 of record NZ_JACJSI010000119.1, on the reverse strand, counting down.
TTTTTTGATCTCCCCCAATGGACGAGTGCTAAGTTTCAACTTACTCTCTGGTGCGAACACGCTCGTAAGCCACTTCCAGCCTTAAATCCCGATGACAAGAAAAAGGGAGTCTATGAATTAGACTTGTCTCGTGAATGGTTCATCAAAGCAGCTCCCTATCTCAAAACTGTTACCGGAATCCTGAGCTTAGTCTTACCCGTGGCAGGTTCGCTAACTAAACTTACACTGGATGACACCACCTACAAAGGTTTTGAAGAACAACTCGATTTGGGACAGAAAAGCATTGAGTCTACTTTGAAAGGCAGCGATATGGTTTTGGCTGGAAAGTCCAAGAGCGATACCCCTTTCTTAGAAGGCGATGCAATCCGCGCTCAAGGTTCGATTTTGCGAGAATTACACGCCCTTCTGAAAGTAAAAGATCCTAGTTTTGGTGGTTTAGTGCGGGTGCAGAACAAACGCCGTGAATTTCTGTGGGTTCATCCTGATTTTCAATTTTTGGATGTGAATGAGTTTTAATTTCCAGAATCAACTTTTTTGATATCGATTTAGTTATACCAATTTGAAAAAAGTACACCCGTAAGGGCACGGCATGTTCCCTACACCTTGCGATTTGCCAAAGTCAATTATTTTTTACGAACCACAGAGACGCAGAGGGCACTGAGAGAATAAAGAAATGCTTAACTGAACTGTATTGCATATTAGGCTAATTGTTGGGTTTCGTTCCTCAACCCAACCTACAAATATTACAAGTGTTTAATCGAACCTGATATTAGTTAACGGAACTCAGCTTGCTCAACCTTTGCTCGAAAGAACTCTAAGTAACGCTCTGTCCCAAACCACCAGCCTGCATTTATCTGAGCGGGAATTGTAAATCCGCCAAATGTTTGTTCTTCCTGAAATTCTCCACCAAAGGGAATGTAAGCATAACTACCATCTTCGGTGTGTTCTCCCCAACGTAAGAAAGAAAGCTTCAGCAGTTTGCCGTTAAAATCTGTAACCAGCGTCAGCGTTATAAGTTCACCATCAATATTTAAACTAGCTTGGATAGTTCTCTCATCAATTGCCTTCCAAGTTACGTTGTGTTGAAGTAGCAAAGCTGAAGGTAGCCAGAAAAATTCCCCAGTAAATCGTCCAATACTAGAGCGAGTAAGCTGTTCCACATTTAGTTTGCAATAGCAGCATTACCTTTATTTTTAATTTTTTTTCCCCATCTAATTATTAACTCTCCCTGATTTAACAATCTATTTAATAAGTTTTTCAGTTCCTCTACTGATTTAAATAGGCGATGAGATATGTATTCTTTCGCCGAATGCCATACAAGTTCGGCTAAATTCAAATCTGGGCTATACTCAGGCAGAAAATATAGTTGAATATTTGGTAAGTTTTTTTCAATCTCTGCCAATATAGTTTTCTTTTTATGGTAACTAGCGTTATCTAGAATTATCAAGATTT
>NZ_JACJSI010000118.1 GCF_014698065.1 Nostoc flagelliforme FACHB-838 | reverse complement strand
TTTTAGTTCCTCTTCGCTCTCTGTGATTTCAATCTTAAACGGGCGGCTCATGGCTATTTAAACTTAGGAGTTGGCTTCTTACCATTATATGTAGCTTCATATTAAATTGGTATAAGAGAATTGCTGCCCTCAAGTGTCCCTTTGCCAATCCTCTGCCACCTGAATCTTTATCACCAAACTAAGGAAGTTACGTATTTTTCCAGAGTCGAAAAATGTAAGCAAATAGAAAAATTTTTGGCACAAATAGAGGCATTGATAAGTGTCGAGTAAAGGCAAAAAGTTATTACTCTTTGGGTAAGAAGCGCCTCACAGTGTCTGGTAATAGACGTTCTAAAAAAAGCTCAGTCTTCCTACTATTGCGTTGATATAAAATTCCTAGATAGATTATAAATATTCCCAAAAATGTTAGCGTAAACGGAAATAAGATTGCATTGCGAAAGACGCTGTAAGCAAGGTATCCTAAATAACCAAAGACACCCAATCCCCCAAAAACAATAAAAACTTTTCGTTTTAACAATGCCGACAGCAATATTAACCCTAAATTAATCAAACAATAGAGAAATTTTTGAAATTCATTGCTATCTCCCATTAAAGTTAGACCAGACCAAAAGGCAAGTAATCCAAACAAATATAGCCAAAATGCATAATCTCCATTACGTCTACTAGTGCGGATATCTACTAGGTAAGCGACAACAATACAAGCAATACCAAACCACAGAGAAACTAATAGGCGTAGCTGCCAATTATACGTTCTTTCACCAAACAATAATGGTGTGATATCTATAGACATGAAATATAGCGAAAAGGCGATGGGAGCAGTTAAAAAGGGAAAACGTACAAACTTGATGGCAACTAAACCTGCGATGATAGTTCCTAACTCCATCAAAAACCAACTGCCTTTAATCCAGAGATAAAAATCTTGATCTGTACCAGGGTCGCCTTGAGTCCAAAACCCTGTCGCACGTTGCAGCCCGTAAATTGCTAAAGGAGTCAAGGAAACTGCAATGGTAAATAGCAAACCTCCGGGAATTTTCATCTCTTGTCGCCACCAGAGGTTGCTTCCTGCAAGTACAAAGCACAAGGCATAAATGCTGGCTAACAAAAAAATCCCACCGCCACCAAATGATTCCCACGCTAATGTCATGAACCAAGTCATGGCTGAGATGACAATTAACGCCCCCAAGTAAAAAGTGACGTTGACAAAATTAAATTGCGGACGCTGGCTGTGACGCATTGAAAGTGCATTCCATAACGCATTGGCTTGTTCTGCTGTAATTAAGCCTTGGGAAACCGCCCAATCTAAATCTTCCTGATAAATTTTCATATTTTTGACTCAATACTATAGTGTTAAGAAATATTCAACAGACGAGTGTGAAACCTAGCTCTACTCTTCTTAATTCTCTAAACGCCACGCCCAAAAACCAGTAATATCAAAGGTTAGCGCTTTTTAAGTGTGCCATTTAGTCTAGATCAGCGTTTAATTGCAACAGATACCATTGATTTTGGGCGGGCTTTGGAATGCTGATTATTTTCCTTCAAGAAAGTCCAACAGCACAGGATTGACTTGATCGGCATGAGTCCAGTTTATAGCGTGGGGACCGCCAGATATCACCACAAGGCGACTGTCTTTAATTAGCTTCGGCAGTCTTGCTGCGGTAGAGTCAAATGGAAGGATGCGATCGGCATCTCCATGAATGATGAGAGTGGGCACATCTATGCGTGGCAAATCGTCACGAAAATCGGTTAACCATGACGGTACACAGTCCAGAGTCCCCTTAGCAGAAGCTCCTGCTGCAACATTCCAACTCATTTGGATGGCATCTTCGCTAATGCGCTCGCCCAGAAGCACATCCACGTTGTAAAAGTCTTTAAAAAATGTGGACAGATATGCTGGACGGTCTTCTATGATACTTTTCATAATTCCGTCGAAGACACTGCGATCAACCCCTTCGCGATTGTCGTCTGTCTTCAGCAGGAAGGGTGGCACCGGAGCCATTAGTACGGCTTTACTGACGCGCTCTGAACCGTATAGCGCGTCACTTCGCCAGTCCCCATAGAGAAACCGACCAGCACAACATCGCGCAGGTCAAGTTTTGCGATCAGCGTGTTGAGATCCTCCGCAAAAGTGTCGTAGTCATAGCCAAAGGACGGTTGGCTGGAATTGCCAAAGCCCCGGCGATCGTAAGTGATGACCCGATAGCCTTTGTCCAGCAAAACTCCCACCTGTTTTTCCCAGGAATGACCGCTTAGAGGAAACCCGTGGATTAGCACAATTGGCTGTCCTGCTCCGAAATCTTCGTAATAAATATCGATGTTTCCAAAGTTTTCTTTACCGACAGTAACGTAAGGCATTAGAGTCTCCTTTGTTGTGAATTGGTTTGTTGTTTTAAGCTTTCGATTCAGATATTTCTTACATATTGGGACAGGTTGGCATATTATCTCCAACGAGTAGCCTTGCCAGACTGGGCAACGCCTCACCGTAAGTTGGGTGAATGTGAACCGATTGTTCGAGTACCTGCCACGTTGCTTTAGCTTCCATCAGCGACAAAAAGACATGCACCAGTTCAGCCGTTTCGTAACCAACCAGCGTTGCTCCTAAAATCGAATTCGTCTGGGTGTCGATGACCATGCGGTAGAAGCCTAGATCGTGACCCCACTCAATGCTGCGAGCGATATGAGCCATCGGCAGGGTGACTTCTCGCGCAGAGATACCCTGTTTCTGAGCCTGCTCTAAGGTCATACCCACTCGACCCACTTGTGGCTCAGTGTAGACGGCATAACCTAACACCCGATCGTTGCGCGTCCGCTGTTCGCCACACAGAATGGCTTTCAAGCGGCGATAGTCTTCCCAAGAAACATGCGTAAAAGCAGGCTGTTTGGCAGCGTCCCCGATCGCATAAATTCCAGCGCAAGTCGTCTGAAACTGATCGTCGATTTTAATAAAACCCTGTGCATCTAATTCAACGCCTGTCACCGCAGAATTTAATGCCCCAGTATTTGGTTTGCGCCCAGTCGCAATCAGCAATGCTTCTCCATTAAGTACTTCACCATTGTTCAGCGTTAGGGCAAACACATCGTTGGTATAAGCAACTTGCTGAACAGTCACATTGAAATGCAATCCAATTCCGTCTTGCTTAAATGCATCAGCAAGCACAGCACTGACATCGGATTCTTCTTGAGCCAGCAGGCGATCGCCCCGCACAATCAATTCGGTTTGGCTCCCTAAACGCGCCATTTGCCCTAACTCCAAAGCAATATAGCCACCACCGACCACGAGCAACCGGGGCGGAATCTGCTGCAAATCAAAGAAATTTCGGTTGGTGAGATAAGGCGTTTCAGCTAAACCAGGAATGTCAGGAATGGTAGAGGATGTTCCTGTGTTGATCACAATGATCGGAGCCTGCACAGTCACACCTCCTCCGCTCACAGTTCGCTCTCCGGTGAAAGCGGCTTCAGCACAGACAACTCTAACCCCTGCACTTTCTAATCGCCGCTTAGTACCCTGGTTAAACTGGCTACGAATACTACGTACACGCTCCATTACTGTATAAAAATCTATCTCAACATGTGCGTGTATGCCTAGCTTTGCAGCTTGTCGAGCGCGGCCTGCGGCATGGGCAGCCGCTAAAAAGGCTTTAGAAGGAGTACAGCCATAGTTTATGCAACTGCCGCCTAACGCATCGCGCTCAAATAAAACGACGTTTCGACCTGCCTTAGCAAAGTCAGCCGCAAGTGGAACTCCGCCCTGACCACTTCCAATCACAATTACATCTGCTGTTTCCATTGTTACCTCTGTTGATAGCTGGTGATTATAGTTTGTTGAGTACGACTGGCTTTAATTAAATCGGCTGCTTTTTCACCAATCATAATTGAGTCATCCGATTCTCCTTGGCTGCTGTTTGTGGTGTGAATCCATTGGTCTTGAACTAACGCAGTGACCTGAACGCCGCGCGGATCTCCTCAGAGAAGAGCTGCGGCTGCTCCCACGCCGCGAAGTGACCGCCCTTGTCAGCCTCATGGAAGTAGCTCAGGTTGCGATAGGCGCGTCGGGCCCACGTCTCTGGAGCGCGATATAACTCCTCCGGAAATACCGTGATGGCCACCGCGAGCGAGATATCGGCGGTCTTCTGCGCGGCCGCGTTCAAAATGCTAGTGTTGTTCTCCCAGTACAGCCGAGCTGACGAGACGGCACTGTTCGTCAGCCAGTACAGCGTGATGTCGTCCAGCACCTCATCTTTCGTCGGGGACTTTTCGGAATCGCTGCTGCTGCTTGTCCACTGCGCGAAGCCTGGATGCCCGAGCATCCACGCCGCGAGTCCGGTCGGCGAGTCCGTTAGTCCATACCCGACCGTCTGCGGCCGCGTACCCATCACCACGGCGTAGGCCCGTTTCTTCTTATTTAACGTTTCGAGTGAGTCGAACGCCGCGCGTTCCTTCTGGGAGAGTCCCGTTGGCGCGGGTCCGCCGCCGGCGAGCACCGCGGCCACTTCGGGCGGGATTGTTGCCGGCAAGTTGATGTGGATGCCGAGTAATCCTGCTGGTGCCTGGCGCGCCATCGCACTGGAAATAGGGGACCCCCAGTCGCCGCCCTGGGCAACGTAGCGGGTGTAACCAAGGCGCTTCATCAGCTCCGCCCAGGCTCGCGCGATGCGATCGGGGTTCCAACCTGTGCCCATCGGTTTGCCGGAGAAGCCGAAGCCGGGAATTGACGGGATAACCAGGTCGAAGGCGTCCTCTGGTCGTCCCCCGTAGGCCGTCGGGTCGGTCAGCGGGCCGATGATCTTTAGCTGTTCAAATACCGATCCAGGCCATCCGTGCGTGACGATCAACGGCAAAGCCTTAGGATTCTTGGAGCGAATGTGGATAAAGTGAATGTCCAGTCCGTCGATGTTTGTTACGAACTGCGGTAAGGCATTCAGCTTCGCCTCGGCTTTCCGCCAGTCGTACTTCGTTCCCCAGTAACGGACGAGTTCCTTCATTGTCGCCAGTTGCACGCCCTGCGACTGGTCGGCGACAGTCTCCTTGTCAGACCAACGCGTCGCCGTAATGCGCCTGCGGAGATCGACGATCGCCTCTTGCGGGACGTGGGCGCGGAAGGGACGGATGGCGTTGTCTTCGGTCGCGATCGCCTTGCCCGCAACCTGGGTTTGTGCGCCGATCTGGGCGAATTGCTGCGCTAGCAGGCGAGCGGGCGGTGCCAGAAACACTGTTGCCGCCAAAAGCGTGACGAGGAGTCGCGACAGGACGAAAGCACCTGCGGTGCGGGCTTTGGTTTTGTAATGTACTTTTTTCAGTTTGGTCATGGTGTTTTTTCTTTGCTGCAAATTGTCCGTTTCACAATTCAGGCTAAACCCAATTAATAACCGTCAACTTCGATGACAGCTTTGGCAAACTCCCGTGGCGCTTCCTGAGGCAGATTGTGACCGATGCCGCCCTTGACGATCCGGTGTGCGTATTTGCCCAAGAATTTCTTGGCGTAGGAACTGGCATTCGGGTGCGGCGCACCATTGGCATCACCTTCGAGTGTGATAGTGGGCACGGCGATCGCAGGGGCTGTGGCGAGCCGCTTCTCAATCTCGTCATACTTCGACTCGCCTTTGGCTAGGCCAAGCCGCCAGCGATAGTTATGGATGACGATACCGACGTGATCCGGATTGTTGAAGGACGTGGCACTGCGCTCAAACGTCGCTTCATCGAAGTGCCATTGCGGCGAAGCAAGCTGCCAGATAAGCTTGTTAAAGTCATGCCGATATTTTTCGTAGCCAGCGCGGCCCCGCTCCGTCGCAAAATAAAATTGATACCACCATTCGAGTTCGGCCTTCGGCGGTAGCGGTGTTTTGTTGGCTTCAAGGCTGCCGATCAAATAACCACTCACGGAGACGAGTGCCTTGCAGCGTTCCGGCCAGAGTGCCGCGATAATGTTGGCTGTTCGCGCCCCCCAATCATAGCCAGCGAGGATCGCCTTCTCTATCTTGAGCGCATCCATCAGTGCGATAATATCCACAGCGATCGCTGACTGCTGCCCATTGCGGAACGTCTCGCTCGAAAGAAAGCGCGTCATGCCATAGCCGCGCAGATATGGAACAATCACCCGGTACCCCGCCGATGCTAACAAAGGAGCGACATCGACATAGCTATGAATGTCGTAGGGCCATCCATGCAGGAGGATTACTGGATGGCCATTCGGGCGACCAGTTTCAGCGTATCCGACATTCAGCACACCAGCATCGATCTGCTTTAGTGAGCCGAACGACGTGTTTGTCCTCGGCTTAGTCGTGGACAGAACTGCTGGTTTTGTTTTGCTCGACTGTGCGATCGCAGAACCGAATATACTTAGCTGTGTAGTGGCAATGGTCATAGCCACAGTGCCCAAAAAGCGGCGGCGTTGATAGTTGATTTTTTCAGACATTTATCTTTTTCCAATTGGATTCAACTCAACTTGCTTATCTTCCGACGATCCTTTAGCACCCTGCCCAGTTGTAGCGGAACTGCCGCCCTCCCGCTCCCGACCACGAGGCTACGCAGGCGCCCCGGGTAGAGGGCCGCGGCGAAGAGCGCGGCACTAGTGCCGATGTCGGGACCGACGACGTGCGGCTGCTCCAGCCCAAAGGCATCGGCAAGGCGCACAACGAACTCGCCCATCGCACGCGGAGACATGAGCGTGTCGCGGCGCTCAGAGCGTCCGAAGCCCGGGAGGTCCACCGCCACGAGGTGCGCGTGCTCGGCAAGCCGCGACCAAGTTGGCTCGAACGCATACAGGCTCTCCGGCCACGGGCTGAGGAGGAGGGCATCCACACCTCGCCTTGGGTTCTCACTCTCGGCGTAGCGGATGGATAGCCCATCGACGGTGCGGAATTGCGGCTGGATGGACGTGTACAACGAGACGGTCATGGGTTTGTTCCTCCTGAGCACACTGCCATCAGATGCCTGCCCGCTGTTTGGTTGCGTAACTTCTGATTGAGTCATGGTGTCCTCTCTTTGAGTAGTTTTGGATTTTTTAGGTTTGTGCGTGCCGAGCCAACTAGCGTAGCGATCAAAACGTGGCACGGATCTCCTAAGAAAAGAGTTGCGGCTATTCCCACGCCGCGAAGTGTCCGCCTTTGTCCACTCAGTGATATACGAGCGACCTGCTCTTCAAGCCGTGGTTTCATTGGGCGTGAATTCAGCAGCGTGCAATTTCACGGTCGATGTCGAACCGCCAGCCGAGATTCTCGTAGAATGCCTTTGCGCGGTCAACGTCGGAAATGCTGAACACCACAACTTCGAGTTTCATGTTTGGACTGTTTACGTGATTGCTACTCATCTTGTTCTTCTTTAGGTTGGTGAAGCTTGCTGCCCACCTCGATTAACTTCATTCTTCTGCGATCGCTCAATTTACACCACTCAAATTCTTTGAGTTAAAACGCGATTTAATTTTTCTGTGGTTGAAGAAGACGGCCTGCCCCTCAAGCCGCGACTTGACTTTGCGTGAATTGGGCGGCGTGCAATTTCACAAAGTCGTACATGCTCGTCGGCATCTTGCCTGTGAGCTTGAACAGGTCATCCGTCATGCGATCATACCGCCCCTGCGCGTGAAGTTCGGCCATCACCGCAACATGGTTGACGAGGTGCATTGGCACCCCAAACTTACGAAGTGTATCAACCCACGCGGAGAGCGGCACGTCACGATACCTGATCGTTCGACCGAGTGCCTCGGAAAACGCGCGCGCATAGTGATTCAGATCGGCTGACTCAAATCCAGTCAGATTGTAAACCTGACCAATGTGTGAGGCAGGGTCGTCGAGGATTACGGCAACGGCGTGCGCCACATCAACCGCCGAGATCGGCGAGGTTTTGCCGTTACCTAGTGGCAACAACAGTTCGTCGCTATCCCGGACGCCAGCAGCAGCGAGACGCAGGAAGAAGCTCTCAAGGAAGACTGTCGGCCGCACCGTGACGACCGGCAGACCCGACCATGCCAATGCCTGTTCCGCCAGCCAGTGCAGCTTGTGCTGTGGGCTGTCAGTAGTCTCGGTAATGCTCATCTGCGTCACCGTCATCTGCGACATGTTCACAAAGGCCTCGACGCCGTGGTGGCGCGCCACCGCAGCGGTGTTAACCGTGGCTTCGAGATAAGCCTCTGAGACCGACATTCCGAAATAGATGCGCGCAACACCTTCGATCGCGCGGTGCATCGAGCTAAGGTCGGTCAGATCGCCTTGGACGACCTCAGCACCAAGCTGGCGCAGACCTTCAGCGCGTTCATCCTCCCGCCGAACCAAGGCACGCACCTTATGCCCCTTGGCGAGCAGCATTGCGGTAAGGTTGCGGCCGATCGCACCGAGATCGCCAGCTGCTCCAGTCACGAGGATTGGGCTGTCATGTGTGGATTTCATCGTCATATCATTTACCTTGCGTTCATATTTCTTTTCGCTTGTTGCGAAGGCGTATCTGTTTGCGTTATCAGCCGAACGTGAACGCAAAAACCTCTACGCCAGAATCCAGAAACTCAATCTCGAACTGTCGATCTGTGATAGGCTTCGGCTGTCGAACCAGTTGGTACAACCTCTGTTCGGTAGCTGTGCCTTCGCCTCGCACATCGACGTCAAGTCCGCGAGCCGCAACTATCGGCTGCCCATCTACAAGCACGCGAAACCGCACGGACGATCCTCGCTCAACCGGACCCATGACGAGATGAAGGTCGCGTGCGTGGAAGCGGTACGCGATCCGCCCGCCGGACTTGTTCAGTACAATGGCTTGTCTTCCGATTGTCCAATCGCCCGAAAGCGCCCATTGATTAAGTTTGAATTGCGCGGGGGCGGTATATAAACGAGGCTTATTTAACACCGCACCGCCGGGAGACGCAAAATTCTCCGTTCTTTCGTAGCCGAGGTAGTTTTCAGGCGATTTCAGGCTGCCCCAATCGGCGGCGACTTCAAAACCGCAAGCGTCGACTTCGACTATTTCCGAACCGACATGGCCAGTTCGGGACTCAGACAGTAGCTTTTGAATGACCCTTTCCGATTGCTCGTACTCGCCTTCGCCGAATTGGTGATGACGAATGCGTCCTTGCGTGTCTATAAAATAAAGGGCTGGCCAATAACGGTTCCCGAAAGCACGCCACACCGCATAATCGTTATCTACGGCGATCGCATAGTCAATTTTCATTTCTATTGAGGCTCGGCGGACATTATCGATATTCTTCTCGAATTCAAACTCCGGTGTATGTATACCAATTACTACTAGTCCCTGATCCTTATATTTTTCAGCCCACGCGCGAACATAAGGGAGTTGGCGCAGCCAATTGATGCAGGTATAAGTCCAGAAGTTGATCAGCACGACTTTTCCACGCAGTTCGTCAACTGTTAATGGCTGCGAATTAAGCCACGCGATCGCGCCGACAAAAGAAGGCAGTTCACCTTCAATCGCTAACTTAGCTGTTGCTGACGTAGCATGTTGTATGGTGCAGCCGATCATGCCAAGCTGGGTAACAGCAATAGTTTTAAGCATAGTTGTTAAAAACGGTAGGTTCGCCCATTTAAAAAACTAGAAGAGAAATTAAAGTGCTGTAAAGCTTACGTAGCTTAATTTAAATAGAATTATTGTAAGCACTTATGTCGGTACAAGGTGAGGAAAAGTGTAAAGCGACTGCGGCACTTCCATCAGGGTTAAAATCTGTTTTTGCAAGTCATTAAGTAGGGTGATCTCGCAACTGCCATCTCGATGAGAATACATGGTAATACCACTGAAAGCATCGAGTAATCTTTCTGCTGTTGGTCGAGTTGTGCTACGCTTGGGATTACCATCATATAGACCAGCCAAAGATTTTGACTGCTTTAACAATTGACGGCGTACAACAAATTCTATTAATGTGAAAACACGCAAGGCGATAGTAAGCAAAAACATCAGCCCTCGAATACGTGTTTCATCTTGGAAATAGATGGGTAATGCTGGTAGTTGACCGCGTTTGAAGCGATGGAATCCCATTTCTGGTTGCCACTGTTCCCGGTAGTAAAGCACTGCCTGCTCAAGTGTGAGTCGTGATGTTAACGCATTAGTGACAAACAATCGCCATCCTGCCAAAGTATAAGCAATCTGTATTTCCGCCAGCACACGCTGGAACTCTAATCGTAAGTCAATCTGCCTGACTCGACGATAAGGGCGATCGGCACTTGGACGGCCACAAGAGTTATAAACTTTTTTGTAGGTAATTTTCTGTACAACTTTAAAGGTAATGTACTCTGAGACTCGATAGCGATTGAGAATAGCATTAACTTTAGTGTGTAGAACTTTGGTATCATTTCCTGGTTTAGAAATCAGTTTACGTAAGGCGATTTCGGCGTTACCCAGGCGTTGTTCCAATCCATGAATTTGTTGCTTTGCCAAAGCCGCAGAGCGAATTACCAACCATCTCTCAGACCAATTGTGCCGTGTTCTTGTCTGTGGGTTTACCCAAATACTACCTAAAGGGACTTCAAATCCAACGCAAACTGGTGTCTCAACCCAAACTTGGGTGGGCAAAAAGATGTTGTATACAGGTGTAGGTGGGTTGAGTACCCAATCCCTCAATATGTCTGGGCGGTTGCCAGTCATTGCTAGGGGGAAGCAATAAATGCCACCATCACGATCAATTTGCGCCCGGTTAGCCCAAGAAGATGCTTTACAATCAGCAATGTATAAAAATGAAGTATGTCCAATAATCTCAACTAAGCGTTGCCATGTTGGGAAATAGATTGGATCATCAGCACCATTACCAGTCAGAGTAGCGCTAACTAGTGGCATCCCAACTGGGTCAAGGGTCGAGAGCATTTGACGATACTGCAATAAGTCCGGTCTGTGATCTTTACTGTGTCCTTTGTGCAGTAACGGTGGTGGTAATGCTTGCTCGACTTGTTGATGATCCCTTTGGGGTTGATGATATACGCTTAAGCTTGTGGTATCGCAACGTGCTACATCTGTGGGTAAGTCATAGGCTTTAACCAAGTGCTGTCCTAAGACTGTTTCGATGTTAATTAGAGCATCATTTTCTGAGCCACCTAAGACACTAAGCAAGTTTGCTAATCGATCATCGCTACAATCTTTATCCCGAATTTCCCATCCTGTTGTTGTTTCCAAAATCTGGTGATGCTGGCGTACCCATGATTCCACTGCACAAAGTCTGTGATCTGCCTGAGTCAAGATGTAAGTCAATAATAATACCCCCAGTTGACCGTAGCTCAAACCCTGACGATTGCCATGTGGTCTGGGTAATTCCTGGTCTAGCAGAAACGGGATCTGCATTTGTGACAACCAATGTATGATCACTGGAAGATCATCTACTTGCTCTGATGTGGTGCTTTGCAACTGTGACCTAGCCGCCTCAATTATTAGGGAACACCTTTGCAGACTACACTTTCATGCTGTTATTTGGCTACTCTGTTTGTGAAATGAGCGAACCGACCGTTAAAAAGTAACGGCGATTATGATTGATTTTTTTAGACACGCACTGATCTCCCTGTCGTTGCGTTCGGATAGGTACAGTGAAATTAGAAAACCTCGACAGTTCTCTCCTCGACGACCAGGTGCGAGCCATTACCATTGGGGTGTTCGGTGCGCTCATGGACGGGCGACGTGGGTGTCCGATCAATCAACAAACTAAGCAGTTCAGGGCGGCTGTAATGACCACGTGCATCCATCAGCCGCTTGCGGGCATCGATCTGGGCAAAGTCAAGATCGGCAATCACTTCACCTTCACCCGCTTTGAGCGGCTCGCCGATGATCTGTCCTTGTGGATTCACAATGGCAGTGAAGCAGCCGCCAGAAATCGGCTCGATCGCGCAACCCGTGTCTTTCATGATCTGAGCCTGCTGAGCCGCATCCAGCCACGCGGTCGCACAGACGACAAAGCAGGCGGATTCAAGGGCGTGCTGGCGGACGTTAATTTCTGCTTGCTCCGCGAACAGCGGACCGGCGAACGATCCCGGATACATCGCCGAGTGGATTTGCTCACCATCGGCGATCATCGCATACCGTGCCAAAGGATTGTTATGCTCCCAGCAGGCAAGTTGTCCGATGCGCCCAACGGCACTATCGATGGCGCGCAGTCCGGAGCCGTCACCCTGGCCCCAGAGTATCCGCTCGTTATAAGTTGGCGTAAGCTTGCGGCGGCGCTGGATAAGCGTACCGTCTGCGTCGAAGAGAAGTTGCGTATTGTAGATCGAGCCGCCGTCGCGCTCATTGATGCCGATCGAAACGACCATGTTTGCCTCCTTCACGGCTTCGGCGATCGCTTGGGTTTCAGCAGACGGCACAGTAACCGACTCTTCAAGCAACCGCAGATGTTCCTTTGCCAACGCGAACGGGGCTAGCACATAGGAGAAGTAGGGGTAATAGGGAATGATGGTCTCGGGGAAGGTTGCGAACTGAACGCCAAGTTGGCCCAACTCACGAATCTTCTTAATGACCTTCTCTACGGTACCCTGTCGGCTGTACAGCACGGGGCTAATCTGCACGGCGGCAGCTTTAATAATCTTGCTCATGGTGTTTTCCTTTTTACAAATAACCTTATGCGTCTCAACGGCTTGGGTTCCGAAATTGAATAACGAATGGCTGGCTGATCACGATGGGGGATTGATGGTTCCACGAACGAACTCATTGCCCAGACGGTCATTTGGACGATCGCAGGGACTTGAAGGCCGCCCGCAGTTCCTGAGCAAAAATCATTGGCTGCTCCCACGCCGCGAAGTGGCCGCCTTTGTCGAGCTGGTTGTAATAAATGAGATTGGGATAAGCCCGCTCCGTCCAACTCCGCGGGGCTTGATATGCCTCACCGGGAAAGACACTTACAGCCACTGGAATGGAGACACCCTTGGCATTCCAAAAGCCACCCTTATATTCCCAATAGAGACGAGACGCGGAGACTCCCGTGTTCGTCAGCCAGTAGAGCGTGATGTTATCGAGAATCTCGTCACGCGTCAGTTCGCCTGTGGCGCTCGTAGTTCGGTTCAGAGCCGCGACGACCGCAGAGGCCGGCTGGCCGCCAGCATCATCGTGATCGAGAAGCCAGGCAGCCAGCCCGACGGGCGAATCCGCAATGCCGTACAGGGTTTGCGGGCGCGCCGCCATGTACCTGGCGTAGGCGACTCTTTGCTTCAACGTTCTGTCCAGTTGCTTGTAGGCGCGCGTTTCCTCGGCCGACAGACCGGATGGAGGTGGATCGCCGGCCACGAGCGCCTTGTCGACATCGGCTGGAACTGTCCCAGGATAGTTGGTGTGGATAGCGAGCAATCCCGCAGGCGCTTGCACACCCATCAGGTCGACGACAAACGCACCCCAGTCGCCGCCCTGAGCGACGTAGCGGGTGTAGCCCAGCCGCTTCATCAACACGTCCCAGGCACGTGCCATACGCTCGACGCCCCAACCGGTAGTGGTCGGTTTGCCAGAGAAGCCGTAGCCTGGCATCGACGGAATCACCAGATGGAACGCGTCCTCGGCTTTTCCTCCATGTGCCGTAGGATTAGTCAATGGATCGATGATCTTTAGCTGCTCGATGATCGAGCCGGGCCATCCGTGCGTGACGATGAGCGGCAACGCGTTTTCGTGTCTTGATCGAACATGAATGAAATGAATGTCTAGTCCATCGATTTCGGTGATGAAGTGCGGCAAGGTGTTCAACTTTGCCTCGACCTTGCGCCAGTCGTAATCTGTTGCCCAGTAGCGCGCGAGTTTCTGCATCGTCGCGAGCGGTAGGCCCTGCGACAGGTCAGTAACAGTTTCTTTTTCGGGCCATTGCGTTGCTGTGATGCGGCGACGGAGGTTGACGAGTGCTTCTTTTGAAATGTTGACGCGGAAGGGGCGGATTGCGGTTGTGTCGGTATGCGCGGTTCCGGGTTGAGTCGTGGTGGACTCCTTTGGTTTTACATTGCTCGATTGTGCGATCGCAGAACTGAATCGACTGAGTTGTGTAGTCGCAATGGTCATGGCTGCAATGCCCAGAAAGCGGCGGCGTTGATAGTTGATTTTGTTTAACATTGATTTTCTCTAATTGGATTTAACTGAGGTTATGTATTGCCTGCCCACATTACTTAGCTCTGATAGTGGGGCGAGCGACAGCTTCGAGTTCTGTGTTCGCCCTATCGCTCAATTCAGCACTCACCAGGTTGGGTTCTGGACAACCTGGTGAGTGCCATTTTGACCGCATCACGTGGAAAGAACAGGAAAAATCTCCTCCATGTAACGGTCAGCGACGGCGGCAGCCTCTTCTGAACTGCTGCCATTTTGACGCGCACTCAGATAGGGCGCGTACCAGTCCCACCAGTGATGCTCGGCGTGAGTCTTCTTGTAGTGATCGTGTTGCTTTGCCGTCTCGGCAAGAAGGCTTGCAAGGGTTGCAACGTCTAGGTCTCCTGCTCGCGTCGACTCCCACAGACGACCAGGAAACCGCGTAGTGATTTCCTGGAGCAGCCAGATGTTACCGTCTGGGTCCTCAAACGAGGCAAATGAGAAGTAGGAACGAGCTTGCGGGTCGCGCCCACTGACGCGTGGGTTCTCCACGGCGTTGTTAAAGGGAGCGCCAGCGTAGTGGAAGATATCGCTCACGTTGACACCGCGAGCGATCAAGTCTTCGCGGGCGGCGTCGAGGTCGTCCACGGCGAGAACCAGGTTGTGCGCCGAGCCAGAATTATTTGGAGTGACTCCCTTGCGAAAGAGGATCGAGGCATCCGAGTTGGGCGGAGTAAAGTGCACGCCGCGGAAGTCGCCCTCCACCACGTCGATGTCGAATCGCCAGCCAAGATTCTCGTAGAATGCCTTGGTACGTTCCACGTCGGAAACGTTAAAGACCACGAGTTCGAGTTTCATGTTTGGACTGTTTACGTGATTGCTACTCATCTTGTTCTCCTTTAGATTCGTGAGTTGAATATCTACTTCGGTTACTTTTTATTCTTCTGTGATCGCCCAATTTACACCACTCAAGTTCTTTGAGTTAAAACGCGACTTAGATGTGTGTCTTCCTGGGCTTTCAGCATTCAAGTGAATTTAGCTTTGGTCTAGCAAGAGGTGGGATGAATCGAACTGTTACCTCTCATCCATCTGATTTCAATTCATTGCTGGAATCAGTTGGCGAGCAGGTAGTAATTCACTTTGCGTAAGTCCTGGCGTTTATTGAATACGCCGCCACTCCGTCCGGATTTCCAAGCCCGTCGCGTTCACTGCAACAGCATCAAGGCTGGTGTCGAGCGTTACTGCACCGTTTGGCCGCCGTCGATGACCATGGCGTGCCCAACGACGAAGGCAGCCGCGTCTGAGCACAACCAGACGACTGCTGCGGCGATCTCCTCGGGCTTGCCCATCCGTCCAATCGGCTCCTGTGCGATCATCTTCGCGCGCCCTTCGGCCGTGTCGCCAGTGAAGCGACTCATCATCGGGGTGTCGATGAAGCCGGGACAGACGGCGTTGATGCGGATGTTCTGCGCGGCGTAGTCAAGGGCCGCCGATCGGGTGAGATCGATCACGCCGTGCTTCGCGGCGCTGTACGCGGGGCTGCCTTTGACGTCGATGATTCCTGCGCCCGAGGACGTATTGACGATCGCGCCGCCGCCCTGCTTGAGGATCAGCGGGATCTCGTGCTTCATGCACAGGAAAACGCTGCGGAGGTTGGTGTCAATGATCCGGTTCCACTCCTCCTCCTCGTACTCCGCGGTCGGAGCTGGCTTTCTCGGCTCGATGCCCGCGTTGTTGAAGGCGAAGTCCAGCCGCCCGAAAGCCTCAACAGTCTTGTCTAGGGCCGCCTTTACATCCTCATCCCGCGTTACGTCGCACCGGACGGCGATCGCCCGCCCGCCTTGGTCTTCAATCAGGCTGGCCGTCTCTTGGTTATTTTGCTCGGACACGTCGGCGGCCACCACGCTGACCCCCTCGCGAGCGAATGCTACTGCCGCCGCGCGGCCGATGCCGCTCGCTGCTCCGGTCACAAACGCTACTTTTCCTGTGTAGTTTTCCTTCTTGTTCGTCGTCATTATTTTTCTCCTTCAATTCGCCACCGCAAAAATGAGTCTAAAGCCTCCTCCTTTAGGAGGGCTTTTTGAGTATTAAGGTCTTAAAACCACCGGATGTGGAGATCATCTCTTTTTTGCCACTTTGGGCAGATAAAAACGCTTTTGCCTTGCGCTCTCTGGCTTTTAGCCATTCTCAATAATTTTGGAGTCGCAAGGCGAAAGCCTTACAAATCAACAGTTCTGGAAAATTCTTTACTGAGAGTGGCAAAAGAGGGATGAGTAGCGTCGAACAAAAATGTACGGTAAGGGCTATTCCTGCGATCACGTCAAAATCGAATTAGCTCGGGTTGTTTCTTTTCGTCACATCTGCACGATAGGCAACGGCTTTTGGACCTTCTTCCAGTTTCATCACAATCTCCTTTGGAAATAATGTGTGAATGTTGCAGGTTAGGCGATGGTCAAAGCTGCTACGCGGTGGTCATGGTCAGTACTGGTAGCGACTGGCAGCCATGCTTCAATTTCCTGTGCCATTTTCGCGGCGTTGTTCTGGTACATTGCGATCGTGTCCTTCCCGACGGGCAAATGCAGTGGCGGGCGTTCTGTATTGGCGAGTCGAATAATCACAGCCGCAAACTTTTTCGGATCGCCAGGTTGGTTGCCGTGTAGCGCATCAGCTCCGCTCCGCATCCGACCTACCGTTGCCTGGTAATCGTCAATCATGGTTTTACTGGCAACGTAAGATTCAGTGCTCAGGAAGTCGGTCGTAAAAAGACCGGGAGCTACTGCCGTAACCTGGATGCCGAGCGGTGCCAGTTCGACCGCTAACCCTTTCGAGAGACCTTCGACCGCAAATTTAGTGGACCCGTACAATCCCCAGCCCGGAACTGTATCGTAGCCGAACAGCGAGGTGATATTGATCACCCGCCCGGATTTTTGCTGGCGCAGGTACGGCAACACGGCACGAGTCACATTCAGTAAACCAAACACGTTGGTATCATACTGTTTGCGGACTTCGGCATCCGTGGCTTCTTCGATCGCAGTAACCATGCCAAACCCGGCATTATTGACTAAGACATCAACCCGGCTGAAACGGGCAATGCCTTCCCTGACAGCCTCTTGTACTTGGTCTTCCTCGGTGACATCCATCTGCACAACGTACAGATCCGGGTGGTTGTGCAGGGTAGCGGCAAGTTGTGCGGGTTGACTGCGAACCGTTGCTATTACCTGGTCGCCTGCTGCCAGGGCTGCTTTGGCAATTTCTAACCCAAAGCCTCTGGAAGCTCCTGTAATGAACCATACTTTCTGTGTTTTCATCTTGTTCTCCTTTAGGTTGGTGGAGCTTGCTGCCCACCTCGATTAACTTCATTCTTCTGCGATCGCTCAATTTACACCACTCAAATTCTTTGAGTTAAAACGCGACTTAATCATTTGGATTGCAGGAAAGCAGCAGGAAGAGAGGTTGTTCAGGAAAGGAGCTTGTTAGACCTTATATGCTTGGGTGTGAGCTGCGTGATGAAGTAATTCTGCATTGTCCTGCTCACGAACATAATGTTGAGTGATATTGGCAACAGTGATGTTGTTATCATCCCAACTCACTAGCTCTAGAGTGTCTCCGGCTCCAACTTCGGTAGTGTCGATACATCAAAATCCTTGTATACAATTTTACGTCTTACTCTTTGTCGTTTATGACCAGGTTCTGTTCATTGGTATTGGCGATAAGCACTGCTAGCAGGCGTGCGGGTTCAGTATCACTGGCATTGGCGCTGACACGATGATGATCGCGAGGTAATTCAAAAAAGTTCTCACCAGCGTGATACACCTGCACTGGATTATCATTAATTTTGCTACGAATCGCACCTTCCAGGACTGTTGCATAAATGAAAGCCGAGTCTGGATGGGTGTGAGGGATCGATGAGACACCTGGCGCATATGCGACCAGCTGGACTTTCATGCTCTTGCCGGGCACATTAGGAAGCAATACGGTTCAGTTAAGGCTATGCAGTGCTTAGAATAAGGAAGACGTGAGGATTTGTTATTGTCCCAGTACCTCTGTGTTTTACTTTTTTTGAGCGAAATTTTGATACAGGTTTTTTCACAACCCTTGGGTTAGTTCTATGAACCCTTTGAGGTAAAACTTGATCAAGAATCTCTAGAGTTAACCAACTCAAAAAAAGGGACTCTTTAACTTTGATTTTTGCAATCGCCTGTTCGATTGAAGTTGCGGGGATAGCTGTCTCTATCGCCTTGAATATCTCAGTACTTCGTATCTTAGGAGACACCAACGATAATTCCTTGAGATGCACCTGACTGGATTTCCATTTTTGGAAACAATACCCAATTTACAACTATTTGAGCCTTAACTGAACCGTATTGCATTAGGAAGGGCACGATCAAAGACCAACGTTACCTTTTCACCCAACACATCGGCTGAAGCTGGGAATACGGGGAGTGCTGTGAATACGGAAAAAGCTGCGAATATGGAGAGTGCTGCGAATGCAAGTCCGTGAAGAAATCTAGTAAACATTTGGGTTTTCCTTGCGTGAATACAAACGTGAACACGAATTGGTGAATAAAAATCCGTTCGATGTGCTCTCATGCTGAATCAAGCCGATAGCGAATCAGACAGGTGTCGGTTGAGTTGAGCGTTGCAAAACTCAGTAGTTGCGGGATGTTGGGCTTTGTGTCCTCAACTCAACCGATGTCAGCATTGAATTCTCATTGGTGATATTTAAGCGATCGAGCGGTTGAGCCAGTCCTGGAAACGGGTCGAGCCGATGCGCGAGTTGCCCTGCGGAACAAGCTGATCGTTCAACGCTGCACCAAAGTAACGGGCGTGGCTGTCTACAACCACCTGACGTGAGTCGTGAGTTGCACTTAGGAATTGGCGGATGATTTCCTCAAAACGGAACCGCTCTGGACCAGCTAAATCGATAATGCCGTTGACTGGCGCTCCCAGTGTGATATCGACCAGCGCGGCAACAACGTCCTCCGACAAGATGGGCTGGATAAAGGCAGGGGGTAAGTGAACTGTTTGCCCATCAGTGGGGAATTGAGCGATGATTGTCTCGATGAACTCAAAGAACTGCGTAGCGCGGACGATTGTATAGGGTATTCCTGCGGACTGGATCAACTTTTCCTGAGCGACTTTCGCACGCATATAGCCGCTATCAGGGATGCGATCAGCACCGACGATTGATACCACAACGTGATGAACCACACCCGCGTCTGCTTCTGCCGCCAGCAGGTTCCGGGTTGACTTAAGGAAGAACTCCAACACCGCCGCATCTTCAAAGGAGGGTGAATTTGTCACATCGACAACAACTTGGGCACCTACTAACACCTCAGCTAGTCCCTCACCTGTAACAGCATTGACACCTGAAGAAGGGGACGCTGCCACCGTCTCATGTCCACGCTCACGTAGCCTGCTGACAAGCTTCTTACCAATCAGTCCATTGCCACCAATGACAACAATTTTCATGACAAAACCTCTAATAATTTAAAG
>NZ_JACJSI010000117.1 GCF_014698065.1 Nostoc flagelliforme FACHB-838 | reverse complement strand
AGATATTCCAGCATGGCTACTGAAATGGCATCAATGGGAGAGTCAGACAGTACAGCAGTGCTAGTTTTATCACTAGGCTTTTTCCCCAAAGTAAAGTAAAACCAGCTATCACGGCGAACTGTACCTAACTCATAACCAGAAAATTTATTGGTTGTACCTTCTAAGAAAGCCCCTTTGGTATTCCCTTCCAAGTCCCGCATCACAAACACTACATTTGCTTTTGAGTCGGCATAAACTAGACCCTGGTTATGTAACATTTGTACGCAATCAGAAGGTATGCCTCGTTTCTGGGTTAGGTAATGTTCAACGCCTGACCAGTTAGCTTTATCCTCAACGGGTGGGGTGAATTGGGATGCTGGTTGAGTTTGGATAATGTCAACCGCAACTTTTTGAGCATGAGCGCTCGCTCGCTGCACGTTTTGCGCCGACTTCACCAAATCGCTCCCCTAACCATGCGATCGCTTGGACTTGGTTGCATTGATTAACGTGTTTCACCAAACCAATTGCATCATTACCTTCAAAATGAGAACCATTGCCAAAGTTAGTAAATTGAGAGGCATCTATATTAATGATGTGGTTTCCTCCTACCCATTCATTCCCTTTACGCCACAGTCCCAACTCCCAAGCAACATCGTCTAAAGCTAAATCAGTTGACCATTCGGTAAGTTTTTTTATTGATTGATTATCTTGTTCTAATTGTGCAATTCGTCGCCGTAACTGTTCATTTTCAAGTGAGAGAGCTTTGGCTGTAGCTTCCATTTCCTGTTTACGTTGATTCGCCCTGTCTCGGTCGGCAGCTTTAGCCTTCAATTGCGCCGCACTTAGCTCATCAACTTCTAAGTCACGCCCCTCCTCCACAATGCGGTAAAAGTCTTTGATGTCCTGGTGCTTTGCTCTGCTTCCTTTGATACCGCGCTCTAGTCCAATTAACCGCATCGTGTTGTAGTACGAATCCTGAAATTCATGAATTTTCTGCCGCCCGTCAAAGAAATGATTGCACCGTAGCTGTCCCTGATCATCCAAAGGCACAAAATAAGCGTGAATATGGGGGGTGGCTTCATCTAAATGCAACTCGGCGCGGACAATGCGATTGCCATATTCATCCGCTAACCACTGGTGAGTCGCTTCCACCCAGTCATCCAGCTTTTGGGGTTCATAGTAACCGGCATTAGTTGGGCAGTCGGGACGGAAATAACTAGGCGATGCACTCAACAGTAACTCTACGCAATAAACCGCATCAGTGCGGATTTTTCGCCTCTGCTCATTTTCGGCAATTTTGGCTAGTACCAAATCCTCTAGTCGTTCCTCTGGGTCAAGACTACCGATGAACCGAATATTTTTTTGAGTGGGATCTGCATTGGGGGTTTCTCGTTCTCGCGCAGTGTGAGAGGCACTGCCTGATATGTTCCCCCGCTTTAATTTTCTTAATCGCGCGATCGCGTAGCTCATGGCTTCACATCTTGGATAAACTTGGTATGATTTTGTTATCACGCTGATTTTCCCAAAATCGGAGCAATTGCGACTAGTCGCCAAAATAGCTAAATTGCTCAAATGCGAAAAAGTGAAGATAGTCGTAGTAAGTACGTACGATTATTTTAGCGGCTTGAAAGACTTTTTGAAGGAACTTTAATACCTAACTAGCTCAAGTGCTTACATAGCAAAGACTCCAGGCATTTAGTGGCCTGATTCTAAGCGGTGAATAATTTGGGTACGAATTACGCACGGATACTCATAAATGAGGGAAAAAGCGCAACGCAGCAAAAACACAGTGGAAACGCAATTGAGAGGAAAAGGGGGATTTCTCCGCCTAAATACTCATTTAGACTACCCGCAATACTCATTTTTGTATCAAGTATTGCAAATGTAAACAATAAGACAACTGTACTGATTTTTTAAAATGGACAAACAGGGAAGCAAAGACGTTGAACTGCCAAGAGTAAAACGGAGACATGATTCTTGGGATGGAAGAACTATTGAATACTTGGTGAATCATCGCTCAAAAAAGTCGGCAGGTGAACTGACAATGGAAGCAGTGACAAGTTACTGGCTAATAGAAGCATTAGTGGGAAAGGTAAGTAAAGAGGAATTTATTGAAGCTTGCTTGTCGAGTATTGGGGAATTGGAAGGAAAGCTAGTAAAGATTAGAATTTTAATGCAAAAGGTTTCTAATTCTTTTGAAGTAGATAGTAGTGCGATTTTGCCACCACAACAAATAGAGCAGAACAAATCATCGATTTTAGAAAAAAGCTTGCCAATCTCAACAAATGCGATTTGCAAAGAGAAAGAAGAACAAGAGGAACTAGAGCAAACAAGTCAGCAGGAAGAATCCTTGCTATCTGATGATGACTTGGGATTAATGGACTTGAAAATGACACCAGACTTGTTAATGGCTACTCAATTGTTGGGATTTGACGAAACAAACGGTAATAAAAATTTATGACAACTACAAATACTAATCAGGACAAATCAAGCCAAGTCGTACAGTTGATACTGACGGCAGACTTGGGGGGTAGTTCAACCAAAGCGATCGCCCAGATTTATCCGGCGGGAGTGCCATTTGCATTGTGGATGAGTCCAGAAGTTGCCGATGTGGGAGAGGGTTCAACCAAACATTTAACTGTAGATGCGCTGCCTGATGATAGCGCTTGGGTGAGAATTGGTCAGGAATATTCTGTATTAGGGAGTATTGCAAAAAGAGAGTTTGCTGGAACTGCGGCACTGCAAGATTTGAAGTCTGAATATGCCTTATCAAAGGTTGCTGGTTTGTTGTGGCTAGCTAAACGTCAAATAAATGTAGATATTCACGAAATGTTTCTCCAGATTTTGCTACCACCTGGAGAAGAGAAGAATGTACAAGATTTGGCTAAAAAGTTTGTCTTAAACTATAGGCAAGGAGTAATAACGCCAACGGGAAGAATGAAAATTAAGGTCAATAGCTTCAAAAATCTTCCTGAAGGAACAGGTATTATTTCTTACAGAAATCGCGCTCTAGGGAATGTATTTTCTCAAAAAAATATAGGATTGTTAATGCTGGGTCATCGTAATGCCAGTTTTACCCTTTCAGAAAAAGGGAAAGTAGCAAAGAAAGAATCGACAGACTTGGGGATGAATTGGGTGTTACAAAAGTTTGTCGAACGTACTAGCGTAGGACTATCGAAAGATGATCCGTGTATAGCGGCGGCTTTAGTGGAAGCAAGTAAAGGTAATTTCACTGCATTACGAAATTTGTCACGTAGGAATACACCATCAGGAATTAACTCGGATTTAGAATTGTTTAAATCAGTTTTAGAAGTGATTCGGGATGAATACTGTCGAGCATTGCTGCGGTGGGTGAAAAACCATGTACCATTAGACGAAGTTCTCATCTGTGGTGGTACTGGTGAGTTTGTGCGTCGAGAACTGACACAATATTTTCAAACAGAAAGCATCCCTATCGTTTGGAATGGTGGAGTAGTTATTCCCAAATCATTAGATACCGTTGGCTTGGGTGAGCGACTGGCTGATGTTTGGGCAACTCATATTAGTTATGTGAGAATGCTGGATGAAAATTTTTGCTATGAGCGCAAACAGAAATTAATACCAGATTCTTATTCTCCAGCAGTTAATCATCTCACTTCTATCAATAGAGTGTAGCTCATATCTTGCACTTGATGTTAGACAGAATATCTGTCTAACATCGTAAAAGCCTCTCTTGGTAAGAGATATGCTTCAACTTGCACCTTTCCTCATCTGAAAGTGCGATCGCTCTAACAGTAACAAGCGCGAACAATTAACATTGGCAAATTAAGATGGCTGAAATGACACATTTGCAGGTACAAGAATTATCACGATTTGCCCAAGAGCAAGACTTCAATCAGCAATATCGACAGTATTTTGGGGATGTCTGGGACGAAGTTGGAGTTAAGGATATCTCCAAAATGACCATCCAAGATGCCGAGCAAACCTTGAAGGTACTAGCTGATAGTGAGGCATCTCCCCAATTCATCAAATCCCTACTAGCACAAGCAGCAATTGATGGTGCTACACCGCAGGTTTTGGAGTATTTCTTGAGTAGTGACATTGACGGCGATGGGCGGACTCTGGCACAAGAATTATTCCAGGATGGGACGAACCCGTTGGAGTCGGATACACCCCAACCACCATCGAAAGCACAGATTCTATCCCCATCTCTACAACCAGATTTGGAATGGGAAATACAGCATAAACTCGCTAACTTTACTAGTTACTTTAGTACCGATTTTTTCAGTACTAACGTAGCTAGTTCTTTTTTGAAAGCATATTTAAACTTCTTAAGTTAGGTATGAGTTCCACTTTTCAAAAAGCACACTAGCAGTCTGCCAACCCAAAAATGCGCTTTTTCAGACTGGGGAAAGGTAAAAGGATTTAAACCCTTTCCCCCTGCCCCAAATCCTTTACTTCGTGGGCCCCCCACCTTCCCCCAAACCCAGTACCCCGCTTTCGTCACGAAAGCGAACTACTAGGGTGTAGTTGAATTATGGATTACACCCGTTCCCTCAACTAACTCAACAACTAAAGAAGGACATAGTATGACTATATTAGGTATTAATAGACCTTTAGATACAACCCAGGCAAAACTGTGGGACGAGCGCGATTTGTCTACAAGTGATCGCCGCCGAGAGCATCTAGAAATTCTCCTGTGCCAGAAAGTACAGATAGGTGAAGACCCTGCCCTGTGTGAGAAAGTATTAGATTATCTATATTTGTCGGCATTTCAGCAAAATATCAATCGCATCGCTGTCCAAAAGGAGAAAGAAAAGTCGGTCTTTGCATCCGTACAGCAAGTGATTATTACGTCCTTCGCTATTTTAGGAATGTTTGCGTTCCTTGCCGCCGCTTCCAACAAGTCAGTTGTGCGATCGTCTGGGGTAATCCCTCCAGCTACAGAACAGCAAGCCAATTAACCAAACAATTCGCTTTTTCGCCCAGCAGACAACGGAAGACCAACTGAAAGTAATGTGGGCTGAAGTAGTCAGAGAATGCTCGGCATTCAATTCACTGCACATATTAATCATTACAGTCTTTGTCATCTTAGGAATGATTGCCTTTTTTTAACGGGGCGTTTCACTCTGCCAAACCATCGGCTGCTGCTAACCTGCCTGCTGTTCAAGCTCATTAAAAGGATGTCACTAAAAAGCTGAAAGCGCTGTTTGATAATGCTTTCAGCTTATATTATCACTCGTTCTGCATCGCTCCCGCCTAAAATGCTGTGTCCTTGTCGAAAGGCAAACTGTCAACATCCTCAAAGTTATGCAGGTCTTGTTCCATCTGCTGCCGACGTTGGACCTATGTTCTGCTGTTTCCAATCCTTCTTCTCATCTGCCATGCACCAAAATTAATGCCCTTTTCTGCGTATTTAGTAGACACTTTGTTGTAATCATCAACCTCGATTTTCTTGCGCCACTCAAGCTGTTCTAGCGCACTTTCACTGATGCCAATTTTCTGAGCATACTCTACATATTCAGGTCTGAGAGAACCATCTGGGTTAAACTCCTTTTTTTCTTGTTCAGTGAAGAAATCGTAGGCTGTGTAGATTGGCCACGGCTCTGGATCAGTCTCATCCAGGTGCTTCCACTCGTCATACTCTTCTTTTGCTCTACGAGCATAACTATCAATTGCTCCTGGATCTTCACCTTTGGATAACATTTCTTGCCGAGCTTCACTTTTCAAACTTCCATCTGGGTTGAATTCTTCATTATTCATATTTATCCAACGCTTAATCCTTGGCATAAAAACCTCTCAAAAATTTAATTAATGTTCATCAAATTTCAAATCTTATGACTTTGGAATTAAAGCATTTTGACCCTCGTTTAAATCAGTGGATCTATATAGACAATAGCAGAACTGACTCTCAATCAATTTTAACTGAAAAGCTCAGTAATACTTTACTAGAATTTTACTTTCCTGACAAAGAGTTCTCATTTGGACATTCAGATGAATACAGCACTGCTGAAGAATTAAATAATCATCCAGATGGACAAATTTTATTACTGTCTTCTAAGACTCGCTTACTTTATGGAGATAAAGAATGTTTAAAAACGATTCAAAAAATTTGTCCAGATAGTAAAGACCGGGGTGCTTATGGTTCCATCTTCCTTGGGGCTTGTAAAAATGCGATTCACGAAAAGCTAAACATTTTAGTAGTAGATGATTCTACTGATAACAGGGGTGAAAATGGAGGGATATTATCGAATGATTTGGCATATAAATTAGTTGGCGATTGTTATGGGCAGATTTCAACACAACTTTATGACTTGCTAACCTTAAGAGAATCCCAAGCAGATAAAAGCTATCGTGTAATTCAACATCGATTTGGTTGGGTAGATGGAGTTGGAGAAGATACTACTAAATATCGCTTTGGCAAAGGAACACTGCGACCATACAGACTAGATAGAATAAAATATGCAAATTCTAAAAATGAACCAAAAATCGATATAATTCTTCCCGTAAGCAGTTTTAAGGGAACAGATAAGGATAGACCCAAAGGCCCTACTAAACCTCAAATTCAACCAGGATTATATCAGCAAAATATTTGGTTAGCTGAAAAAGGACAATCTCAACAAGGTCAGATGTCTATCTCCCAACTGCTGGCATCTTTTCCCCAAGGAATTAAAGATTTTGCTGAGGAACTAGAGGTACAAGCTCAAAGACTAGCCTCTATTAAAGATGACCCGAGAATTGTTGCTGCTTACTATTGTGAAAGATACGAAAAACGTAAAGAATCATTGAGTCAAAGTAAATTAAAAACAGCAGAAGTCACCAATGAAGAAACAGGTGTTAAAAACTTAGGGACAAATGATGACTTAGATGCAGATCAGGAGTTGGATGATGAGAGTACTAAAGATGACTTGTTCACGTACAAACTCATTAAAGCCGATTTACTAGGGCATCAGCAGTTATTAGAAACTGAGAAAGTCAAACAAGAATTAAATCGGTTTGTACAAAGTGAGTGGCGAGATATTGCTATTGGGAAAACGCTTACTTTTGACCGAGGGATGATTATTCCATCCAAGGAACTCAAAAATGGTGAAATTTGTGTCTCTTGGCTTGATGAGCAAGAAAAAATTCTTAACTTCCGTTCTCCTTTCCTCAACTCTAATGGTTTGTGTGTTTCTAATAATAAATATGTTAAGGATCAGTTAGGGCCAGATGGTGAACCCTTAGAAGGCATAATTGTAGTTAATGACGAAGACCACAAGCGCATACAAGCCAGAATTACAGAGTTAGAAGCACGAGGGGTTGATGCTGATTTTATCGACCCAGCAGAAACCGAATCAGAACGCCAAGCACGAGACTACGATGGTGACTGCATTGGTGTAGCAAAAGCCAGCTTATACCCTAATCTGACAGCAGAGGCAGAGCGAAGAAATCTTCCCCAAAACGCCTATTCGCCCACCGTTAAGCTGAAAAAACAATCATTTTATGATCCCACCGATGGAAGCCAGCCCCCATTTGAAAAAATCGCTATCCACATGAGCGATAGCATCAGCGTGGGCATAATCAACAATCAAGTGACAGCACTAGAGGCATTAGAATCGGAAATTGAGGTACTTAAAACTTACGGTAACTTAGAACAACAGTCAACTTATTTAGACCAAGTATCTAAGCACTATCAAAGTTTATTTGAACAGGAACATGGCGAGAAGCCCAAACCAATTAGACCAGAGTACAAACCCTTCATGCAATCTGTTGTAGCTCTAGCAGAGAATCCTAACAGAAGAAGAGAGATTATTCAACAGGCGATGGATGTTAACCGCCTGATGTACCGAGAAATGATTGGTGAGGGGTGTTATCAAAACCAAATAGCGGTTGATTTATTCAAAAGTGCTAAAAAACCTGAAATGGATAAAATCCGGGAAAACAGCCGCTACTTATATCGTGATGTTAATTATATTAAAGATAAGAAATCTTCGTCAGCTTATTTAAACACAGGAATAATACCAAAAGGCTACTCACCCGTAGAATTATTGATTAGCCAAACTAATAAATATTTCCAAGAATCACAGTTAGAATCGCGTCCCATCGTCCAGTTTAAAGACTTGTTCAAAGGAGTAGAATTTACACCACAGCAAAAATTTGCAGCGATCGCCGCTAAATACGAGTTTGATCTGAAGTTCAACGCTGCGGTTCGTGCCTCAAGGCGGCGAGAAACAGAGTCTGGCCCTAGCGCAATTGTTCAAACGGATTCAGGAACGCAACTCGAAATTACCAACCTCACCCGCTACGGGCATCCCCTAATCTGGAAAGCCCAGACACTTAATATTCGCTTAGATGAGATTAAATTCACAAACAGTGAACGCCCCCATAAATTATTAGCAGTTGCACAGATAGATGACGAGGTTGGGTCAGATGGAAAACCCGCTTACCGCAACCTGGAGACAGTTAGCCAACAATCTGTGACTGACCACAACCTCAAGGCGGGGATGACCATGCAGGGAGCTAAACTCTTAGAACTAAAACCAGAACTTACTAGAAGCCAAACTAAACTACTCTTTGCCTTGGCAAATGATGCAGCAGAAGCATTTTATGCGAAAATCCCAGAGTCAGAAAAACTTGCATCCGCCGCCGCCGCTTGGAATATCTGTGCATCCCGTCAGGATGAACTCGAAGTTGCAAGGAAAGAAAACGCAAACCCCCAGGCGATGTCTAGCGACAAGCCGCTCCGCGTCTACGCTAAAAAAGTCTCCAATTTTGCTTTCGCTGCTTTCCCCAATGAGATTATCTCTCGCTTAGATAAATTGCAATTTACTGAACCGAAGTTAGTCACACTTCATAATGAAGCAAATCAATTTTTGGGCAGAAAGTGGAACCCAGACGAAAAACACCCCATAGAAATCAGAGCTAGCCACCACCCACCGGGACATGAACGCCACGTTTCCAGACTAATGTTTGTACAGGATGCTGACGGCGAATATAAGGAATTCGCCATGCTCGAAACCAGGGCTGGAATGTTACCAATTGGCTCAAAGGCGCAAGCTAATTTCATTGGGGTAGAACCTGCTACTGCCAAAGCAACTATTGGACTGCCTGGAAACGAGTCGGTTGAAATTACTATCCGTGAACTCAAGAACTTCTCTTATGCAGGACTTGTTTTTAACGCCGAATCGATCAACTTAGAATTTGGTACTGTGCCGGTGACTGACAAAACAGTAAAAATTAAACTTGATGGCAAAACTTTGGGTGAGTTAGACAGTGATTCTACCCAACAGTTAAAAGAAATTAATTATCTCAAAAATGGTAATCCCCTAAAATTAAAGCTCACGTCAATCTCTGAGACAGGAGATCAAGCTTTTGTCCTGGGTGAGTCTCCCAATGGGAATCTCCTCAAAATTAATAAAATTAACTTTTATGATTTTTCTGGTCAGACATTCAATGATCAAGATTACCGAAAACTGACTATCGATTTGCCACCCTTAAAAACCAGAGATGCCGTGTTTTTGAATGGTGAACCCTTGGGGGTATTGCATTTCAAAAAAGACAAAGGCGCGCTCAGACAACTTGGACTGCTCAAAACCGGAAAACTTACACCCGCACCCGCGATCCTTGAAAGTAATTTTTCTGTTATTTGCGCTCAAATTGACCCTAATACCGTTGAATATCCCCAGAAATGGACGAAGGAATTTCAGGCTTTTGGGACTCAATCGGTTAATCCTCAACAGCAGGAGATGATTGAGAGTAGTGCGAAAATTCTACATCAGATTAAAGAGCGTCCTACTTTCTTATTTTCTACAGAATCAAACAAAAAACTTGGAATCATGGGCTTGGCTGTTGATAACCAGAAAGCTGAGACTGTGACGAAATGGTTAACTGCTCAAAATGTTGAATGTCAACAAGTACCAATAGAAGATGTTATCAGGGAAACTAAAAAAGGTCTAGCGGTATTTAACTTAGTTGATAGCTCCATCCCTGCCAAAACTTTGTCGAGCATGATCAAGAAGTTTGGAGGAATTATTGAGTCTACTCTTGAGTATCAGCAAAAAGTTAGCTCCCTTGCCACACGACCGCAGTTTTTGAAAGCACCAGAACAAACAGCACTATCCCCACCTAACCAATCTATAACTCCATTACTCTCCACTACTCCTTCTACAACAAACATTAGTAATAGTGTGAAAACCGAACTTCTAAGTGTAGAGAAGCCCCCGACAGTTACTATTAATGACTTGAGAAATTGGTACAATGCCGCAGATAAGTTAGGGAAGTCGGAGAATTACAAAAAACGCATTGTAGAAGTGGCTAATGGGTTTAAAGCTGGTGAGCAATTATCAGCCGAAGCGTTGGCAGTAATGAATCAAGATACATTTGAGCTTGATTCCATCAGTCGGCTGACTCAAATTGCTCAAAGGATTGGTATGGTCTGGGGTAAGTCTAATGAAAATGGTACTCAAGTTATAGGAAAGATTTATGACTTGGCTTTCAATACCCAGCAGAGGGATTTAACTATTTCGCAGAAAAATGGAGAGGTAATTTTAAATTTGCAATCTGGTCAGGTGCAGACTAATAAACTAACTCCACAGATATTGCAAACTTTTGAGGATGTCAATACTCAAATTGATAAAATATTAGTTAAATCTCAAACACAACAAATAGACATACAAAGATAAATTGTAAGAATTCAGGAGCCAGAATATATAAGGAGTTTATTAAAACTACGATACTTATTTATCAAAGCTTTATTTAATTCTTTAACAATTCAGAATAGCTGAATTATTACTCCTGAATTCTTACGAATTATTTAGCCATTGTTCAAGTTGATTTTTTAGCTCGGAATCGTTATGAATCCTGACTTTTGCGGTTAAGTATTGATTTGATTTTTGAAAAACTAAGTTGGCTAGAAGGTTGCTCTATAAAGGGTTACTTCTGAGTGTACTTAAGAAAATTCAACTTTCATTGCTACATAAGCATTTGCAAAGCGTTTGTATAGGAGAATGGCTCCGAAATTTGCTCCCAGACAGATGCTTCCTAGTCCCAATAAAATGTATGTGGGAGCCATGACAACTCCAATCATGAACCAAGCAAATACGTGCAGTATGATTAATAAAGCAAAGGTACTGGCAATTGCAGCACTTCGCCAAATCTCAATAGCTGGACGACACAATAATGTCAAACCTATTGTTAAGGAGGTAGCAATTAGGTTGGCTGGGATTAGAAAAGCACAAATACCAATGCAGTAAGTGCTTGAAAATACCGTCAAGGTGTTAAAGTCTAACATGAATTCTCCTAGATTAAATTGCCAAATTTTAGATAAATATTTGTCTGATATCCTCAAGGTTAGTCAGACTTTAAAAGATTTGTAGGTTAGCCGAAACTATGGCGTTACTAAGATATTAGTGAAGAGATACTAAAAATTTGAACCACCAAGAAGTTGGTGGTTCAGAGTTATATTTCGTATTAGCTACTAGTCAAGCACTTAAGCAGGAAATATTGTCCGGGTAATTAGTGCGCTGGCGAACCCAGAAACACTAAGACCTAGCAAAATACTAGTAAACAAAAGACCTATTCGAGGGTTAGAATCTAGTTTTTTGTCTTCTCTACCACCTGTAAAGAATAAAGACCAAGCTTGGGAAGCATTGATAGTCTTAAAGCTATTAAAATCAGGTCTGAAAACAACAGAACCAAATAGCTCAGGAGATTTGAAGTCGAAATCATTGTTCATGTAAATAAGTATAACAAATATCTTGTCAAATAGCTAGCTTTATGATAAAAGCTTACAGATAAAGGCAAGGTAGATATGTCGAGGGTAGCGGTCGCCGCCGTTGAGTGGTGATTTTTCAGAGGGAGCTTCCACCCCTTTTTGTCCTTAACACTTGCCCATAAATAACCCTTTTAGGGAATGTTTTCATTTGAATGGTCAAGTTGAGGTCGAGGCTGAAACAACGGTAAATTAAGGTTTTTGATAATAAACTTTACCAAACTTTACGACGTGTCCGATTTTGCACATATCTCGGCGAATACCCTACTATGCCAAATATGCTAAATACAAAGGTAAAACAACTGCCAATGCTCGATTACGTCAGTGCAGGAATCGCGTTTTACGTCACAATGCTTCCCGTACAAGAGTGGATACTGGAGTTCCGCCTTGGTTATCTCGGTCGCTACTGGAGCTTGATAAGCGTCGTTGGCTTATTAATTGGCTTTTTGCTCTGTGCGCTGATATTTGTACCATTAATTATTAATATGGTGCTAGATCCGTTCAGATATCCAGATCATTTGGTCATGAGCGCGATCGCTGCGGTGATTTTTGGTGCAATACTCTGGCTGGGACAGTGGCTAATTCTCCGCCAGACTGAGATGACACCAAGAATTTTTGCGCTGATCAATACAGTAGTTGGAATTTCTGTCTTTTCTGTGCTGGTATGGTTCAATCAGAAAAGTTTGCAGTGGAGCGGTGGCCCGATTGAGGGCTTAATACCGGACTCATCTTTCTAGTGGGTGGTACCTGTACTGGAGCCGCGACGGGTAAAGCATTAGATTTTTACTGTGGACGAGTTGAGCAGCGATTAATCAGACTTGAGAGGGAGAGGGTAGAACAAGAAACCCAAGAGCGGGAAAGGCTTTTGAAAGAAAGAATTGAGAAGGAGAAATTAGCGCAAGAACGCTTAGAAGCAGAGATGGCAGAACGGAGAAGGATACAGCGAGAGGCGGCTATTGAAGAAGAACGTCTGTGGTACGAGCAGCATGGGAAAGACTATGCTGATTATGAATATGACGAGGAAGAGGAGGAAGAATAACTTTGTGCTGACATGAACGACGACCGTAAGCGATGCCTGCGGCGGGCTACGCCTACGCTGATGAATTAGCTCTCACTGATGGAATGGCACGCTAGATTTATGTGAAACCTGCTTGCTGACTATCTTGTTGGGGGTGGGTTGCAGCTTTGTGTGTTCCAGACAATAGAATGCGAGTGCGTCAAGGAGTTCAACATCTTCTTAATTCCCCACACTAAGAAGGGTGTAGAGGGTAGGGTTGCAGCTGAGTGTGTTAGGAAAACTGCGTTTTAGTGTATCAAATAGAACAACATATTCTTGCTTCCCTACACACTACACCCTGTACCCTTTTTCCTTCTCCACACCCTTTGATCTAGGAATACCAGAGATTTACGCTTAACAAGCGTGCCATTCCTCTTACCGCTTTTAAGGCTAATTCCCGTTCTTTACCGTTGCCAACTTCCTCTGTCGGTTACAAATCAAAATCAAGGCTGAATGTTTCCCCTGAAGAATCTTCTTTATCCTGTGCAAATGGAGTCGAAGTTATTGAAGGAAGTTGGTTTGACTCAGTATTAATCGGAGTGTTTGCTAAAAGTTGTATAGGTAATCCAGCCTTAATGAAAACAAAATAGCAATCAACTATAAAGTAAATCGTGTCCAGGTAACTTTTATCTAGTTTTTGCGATTCTGCAAATATGCGCTCTCGGTAATTATCTTTGAGACGAACTTTTTCCGGTGCTAAGTTTTTTTTATCTGCCATTGTTATAACTTCACTTTCCAGATGTACCAGATGTAGTAGTTGGGTTCTTGCTGGTGATGGTTTTTGCCATCTCTAGAAGTCCAGAGACGTTGGCTTCTACCGGATTGTCCAGGATTTTAAAGCCGTTTTTCTCCAACAGCTTTTTAAATCCTGGTAAGAGGCAACCTCCACCAATCGCCCAGATTTCATCCCCCTGGTGCTTGGCATCAAGTGTCAGATTCACCACTTTCTTCAAGTATTTTTGATACCAATCTTTAAGACTTGCACTGTATACATCTTTGATATCGATGTCACGGTTATACCTGGTATGCCCCATTTCCAAACAAAATCGGATAATGGAAGGATCTCCGATTTTTCCTCCATTTAAATGTTTCATTTTTTGGGAGATATCATCGATGAGAACTTCTACACCGATAGGGTAGGCAGTGTGAACTTCTCGTTTCCCTTGGTTATAACGAGAATACAAGGTCGTACCATTGCCAAAGTCTAAAATGGTTAATTTTTTGGGTAGCGGATGCCCAAATAATGCACCCATACCTTCTAGCACAACTTTCAGCACTTCTACTTTTACATCTGATTGTTTGCCAGCAAGTATTGGCTGATATTCTCCATTGAGTACTTTTTGCAATTCTTCAGCCAGACCGACATCATGTAAACTGACGACTAACTTTAAGTGCCAAGCCTTACGGTGTGGGAGATGTGCCAATGCACCCAATAAAGTCAACAACGCATTATTGACTTTATTTTCATTATTGTCTGTGTTGCGGTCAAAATAATTCCCTGTCCGGTAAGCAGACTCTCCAACTGTATAAGCAGTACCGTTAAAAACTACACGTCCTGGAACATCCTCCATCTCGGCATTAGTTATATAGCTGGGGACACGAACTACTTTAAATCCTTCGACTAAAAGTTTCAGACTTCCATAACCGTTATCGAAACCCGCAGGAAAAATTTTTTGTAACGTGTGAATGTTTGACATAGGCTCCAAGTAATACACTTTAATTTGTAAAAATTATCTGTTCAGATGATTTGGAGAAGCAGAGGTAGAGAAGAATAAAATAACTACCCCTTTTTGTCCAGCCTCAAGAGCTTATCATATCCCCTTGGGGGCTAAGTGGGGCACAAAATGTCAATTAGTCAGATATGCCCCAATTAGCACCTATATGTATCCTATATAGGGGTCAAAATATCATCAAAGTGTTGGTCTGTTGCTGGGGTATATATAGCCCCTATGTAACCCCTACTAAGAATTTCTGAAATCTTTTTTATCAACGCAGCAGAAATTAAATTAGATCATCGTTGACTCTTTGATTTATACTTTACTATCAATTTTTTGTTGAAAAGCAATTCAGTCTTGATCTCTAACTTCTTGCTGACTATGTAACGAGTGCGTTATCACTTGCTTACAGGTTCAGCTTTCTCAACTGAATTATCATTCACACCCAAAGTTAATTCCAAAGGAATTTTTTGGGGGTAAGCTTTTACTACTTGGCGATAAACATCATAATTAGCAGGTAGTGTAGTAGTGAGAATTACCCACTCATAGGTTAGTTTGTAATTTATATCTTTCACCAATTCAGGTTTTCCAGCCTCTTCTTGAGGTCTTTTGTGTTGTTCAACTTCATCAACACTTAGCCGCAACGGTAAAGTATGGCACCATAACCCTTGGTCATCTAGTCCAACAACTGCTCCTGGCGGTTTCGATTCATTCGGATTCACCACTGAAGTATTCGTTCATGTTTCAATGTTTTGCTTAAAGATTAGGAATGAAAGACTTCAGAATTTTGCATACGCAAAAATATGAAATTTCAGTTTTTCATCTATCTGATTTACTAGATTTTTGCTTTTTCAGCCATGTTCCTAATAGTTCTTCTACTAAATCGCTTACAGGGCGCGGTGTTCGCTTTCTCAATTCTTTTCTTTCCTCTGCTAAAACATCTTGAACTTCTAATAACATATCCAAAGGAATATATGCAGAAATTTGAGTATAGTCGGGATTGCTCCGACGACCAGCAGGCCGTCCTGGCCCACGCTTTTCATCTTGAGGTACAGTTTTATTTTTCTGAGGCAGGTTGCTTTTTGTTTTCTTTGCTACAACTGGTTGAAGCTTCGTTGCCTCTGGTATCTCTTTCAAGCCTTTCTCTGTTTTGTCTGTTACATCTGTTTGTAATAAACTAGCTTGTTCTATTTCTTGCTCTTGAAGTAATTCTTGTGGTTCAGGTAATTCTTGTGGTTCAAGTACTTCTTGTGGTTCAAGTACTTCTTGTGGTTCAAGTACTTCTTGTGCTTCGAGCGATTCTTGCGGTTCAAGTGGTTCTTCTGTACGCTGTTCTCGCAATGCTCGAAGGCTTGCAAAGCGACCACCTGCTGGTTTTTCTTGTGTCATTAGACCATTATCTCCTTTCCAAGTTCTTCATACCCAGCCCAAGCAGCATCTGCTCTTGGGTCAGGGTAATCTTTGACGATAACACCCTCTAAAGGCGCTCTCTCAAAAGCTACTAGGCGCTTAATTTCAGCTTTAAAAATAGGAATATTTTCAGCTAAAAGCATTTCTTTTGCCTCCTTCCCAGACTGGCTTGGTGGTGGTGGAACCATCGTTAGTAAAACTTTAAAATTGGATTTCATCTGGTGCAAGATTTCAATTGTTCTTAAAAGAGCATCCAAATCTAAAGCTTTTGGTGTCGTTGGCAAGATAAGAAGATCACAAGAGTCAGCTAGCTCTTCAAGGTCTTCTTTGGTTGGTCGGGCTTGGGTGTCAATTATAATATGCTCAAACTGACGAATATATTTAGGCATCTGAATATCAGTGACTACCTTGAATGGTAGTTTCCCTGGTGCAGCCCATGTCATAGCAGAACGGTTCTGATCACCATCAACAAGTAAAGCTGCCCCCTTTCGGTTTAAATAAGCTGCTAAGTGAACAGCCGTTGTTGTCTTGCCTACTCCACCTTTGAAACTAGCCACTGTAATAATCACTATTGGTTCCTTTTGCTGAATTAGAGCTTAGACTTATAGCGTATGTTAGCGAAATAGTGAAATTATACAACTTTAAAAATTTAGTTTTTCACAATTTCAGTATTTTGTAGTTTCGCGTATGCAAAATTCCAATATGCTAAAATAGCACTATATCAAAAATTACAAAATTAAGATTTGTTCTGCCAAGTAATTTGATTATTTTCGCGTATGCAAAATTCTGATATAGCGAAACTCTGAAAAACCAAAGCTCCATATTTCTGGAATGCCATTATAGGTTTTCTCAAACCGAGGTTAAACAATGATGTTATTTTCACGTATGCAAAACTCTGATATAGCGAAACTCTGAAAAACCAAAGCTCCATATTTCTGGAATGCCATTAGAGGTTTTCTCAAACCGAGGTTAAACAATGATGTTATTTTCACGTATGCAAAATTCTGATATAGCGAAACTCTGAAAAACCAAAGCTCCATATTGCTGGAATGCCATTAGAGGTTTTCTCAAACCGAGGTTAAACAATGATGTTATTTTCACGTATGCAAAACTCTGATATAGCGAAACTCTGAAAAACCAAAGCTCCATATTGCTGGAATGCCATTTTAAAGCTCACACAAGATTGCGGTAAACTGTTGTCAGCTTACCGCAGAACTTACGTCAACTATTCCACATTCCAACCATCAAACAGATTAGGCTGATCTATTCCGTACTGCCACTGCACCAGCCGCCTTAGTTCTGCCACCGAGTTAGCCGACTTCATCAGAACCAGGACTGATATAACATGAGGAGATAACCTCTCCTTTGTTTCTTTCGACAGCATTTGGTGTATTTTGTACTTCCTCCTCCCGTTAGGCAAAATTGCATTAACGATATCGAGCTTGGCCTTTTCTTCGGGAATCATCCAGTTGTAGACAAACTTCCAGTAGTACAAACCATTTTGTATGTGCTTTTTATGGAGTTTACTGATTCGAGGCAGATTTTCCTCAAACTCAGTCTCGAAAAGTCTTGCCCTTGGGCGGGGCATATCTAAGATGCGATCGTCTATGCGCCGTTGCTCAACTGTCCGCGACTCTCCCCAGACTTGATCGAATCTGCTAGTGAGTGATCCTGCTCTATGCTCCAAGGAATTTGCAGTGTAAAGGTGATCCACTTCTGCTCACTAGACACAATAATGGTGCTTTGAAGTTGTTCCACTCGCTTACGAAGCAATGCCAGCCCCAATCCTGTTCCTTTATGCTTCCAAGGGTTATGACTGGGAATGCGGTAGAATTTATCGAAGATATGAGCAAGTTCATCTGTCGAAATTTCTACACCAGAATTGCTCACGCTTAATCGCAAAGCTGACGGTGTGGCACGTAGCAATACTGCAATAGTTTCGTTGGCAGGAGTATATTTGTAAGCATTGTTGAATAGCTCCACTAAAATACCCTCTAATTGGAAGAAATCAGTAGTTAAGGCAGGTATTTCAGTTGGAATATCTATGTGCAGTTGTTGCTGCTGAGTACGAAATCGTTCTTCAAAAGGTTCAAGAATCTGAAGAATCCATGCACTAAGATTCTTGGTAGTCAGCACTAATGGTTCGGTTTTGATATCAAGACGAGTTAAATCCAGCAGGTCATTAATCAGACTCATTTCTCGCTGGCACTCATCTCGTAAAATTCGCAGATAGCGAGTAGCAGTAATGTGTTTAGCTTCAAGTGTCTGTGATTGTTTCAAAATAGCTTCTAACATCTCAATCGCCATTCTCATGTTAGTCATGGGTGTGCGTAACTCATGTGAAACTGTACTTACGAAATCATCTTTGAGATGATTTAATCGTTCAAGTTCCTCAATTCGCTGTTGAGATGCCTGATAAAAACGGGCTTGACGAATAGCAAAAGTACATTGATTTGCGACCTGCTGCACCAGCCGGATCTCTAGCTCATTAAAGGCATCCGTTTTCTGTTTGAATAGCCAAAGGTCTCCTAAAATGGCTTGATTGTCAATAATGGGGCAAGCTAAAATTGCCAACGGCTTGCAAACCGTGCTGACATCTATTTCACAGAATTGGAAATGCTCACCTTGCAGAAGCTGACGGTACACTTCAGGGAAAGCGTTCATGAAAACTACCTGACCAACAGATGGAAGTGACGAGGCAATAATTTCATGTTCAGAGATTGTGTACTGATAACGGACAGTGGAAGTGGCAGATCCGAGGTTATAGGAAGCTGTATGGCAGGAGATTGTACTTAGCACCAGGGTTAATTCTTGCACAACCACTTGCAATATCTGATTTTCGTCTAGACTGTTGCGAATTTGCTCAGTGATCCGTTTGAGTCTTACTTCAAAGTCCAGTGCTTGCTGCAACTGAGCTATTCGCTCTTGTACCTGGCGTTCAAACTCCATATTTAGACGTTCTAATGGGAGACCATAAAAAAAGATACCACCCGTCATAATTACCCAGATCCACGCTACACAACGAATAAACTCGAAACACGGCTAGTATTTTCTTCAAGGCTTCTGTCTAAAAGCAGCTTCGCCTGCTTGCGCTCGGTGATGTCATGTAAGATTAAAGGCAAAATCAAATAACCTTGACTCAATTTTTGGGAAGTTTACTCGTATAATTTCATACTAACAAAATTGATTTCAACTCAATCTCCGGGTAATTACCTATTTTTAGCTAAAACAGTAAGTTAAGGTCTACCACTGTAATCAAGCAAGGAATCGTGCAATACCATCATGGGAGAAAATTTTTCGGCTGTACATTCTGAAAACGATAGAATAGCTTTTGACTCGGATGATTCTGGTAATGCAGCTGCACGGGCTGCCAAGGAATTACTGCCACAGTCCAAGAGGATCAAGTGCAAAGCTGACGATTGAAATCAGCAGCTTATAGTTTATGGGCAGCAGTTAAGGCAAGAGCCGAGGCATGAGGAGGATTTGAGTTCTTTAAGGGGAATGACTTCATGTAGTCAGTGCAAGGAGATTTCAGCCTCTATATTTTCAAGTCACCTCAATTTGACCCACTGCGGCGATCGCTACTCTTGCTGAATTGTAATCTCATTCGCAATGCCATTTAGCAATTTCGGTAGTTCATGAGGACGACTCAACATAATTGAAGTCGTGAATAATTCGTATACGAAGTTTTTGAAGGTGAACTTTCTACTTTGCACCAATTTCTAGTGGTCAGCCTTAACTTTGATAAAATCAGGAGCGGAAAAAATGAAATTGATGATGAGCCAAGAGTAAGTAATGTCAGTGAAAAGCAAGGCCA
>NZ_JACJSI010000116.1 GCF_014698065.1 Nostoc flagelliforme FACHB-838 | reverse complement strand
TATTGAGCGTAGTTTGCGCTCTAAATTTGAGCGGCGATTTTTTGACGACACCTTTAAATCCAGATTTGTTATTGCAGTGCTTACCCCTAGACATCTGAGCTTGTTGTTTGGTTACAGCTCGAAGATTTGAGCGACGATTATCCCCTTTAATTCCATTGAGGTGTAGGATCGTCAGTTTAGTATCAAGCCCCATTCTTTGGGCTATAACATTATGAAAAAAAATAGTTTGTTGTTTTCCAAACTTATCCCTAGCGCTGTTTCGTCGCATAAAACCATCATGATCAATCCTCCACCTAAAATTTTCAATTAAGTCCTGATCCTCTTCGCTATAAAAAGCTATTCTTACAATACCTTTTTTGTTTTTATAAATAAACTCTGGCATAATCAAACAATTTCGATTACTTGGGAAGTTAGAGATTTATTAGAAATCAACACAACTGGATTATCCAGGGTCAACGCAAGAAAATTTATACTTAGATAATGATTCATGACTAAATATGTATTCGGTATTGAGCCGAGATGCGAAAGGATGGATCTCAAAACTCTTGATATTGCTGGTGTTGAGCCACCAGTTTCAGAAATACTGTTCTAAATTTTCTTACTTTGCTATCCTTTCGTTTCTGAACTAAAACTTGTTCATGGGTTACTGTAGTCTACGCCGCATTCAACACTTTACGAAACACAATCTTATCAGCCCCTGCCGTGTAGAAGTCCCGAATGCGAGCCTCCTCCTCGTAGCCGCACTTCGCGTAGAACTTCCTTGTGCGCTCGAAGCTCGCCAATGTTTCCACCAGTAGCATTCGTCCACCACGCGCCTTCAAAGTTTCTTCAACGTAGTGCAGCAGTTTGCCACCGCGTCCTTGTCCCTGGTGGTCGGGGCGAATGGCTATCAATTGTAGATTCCACGTCTGCTCGGTCATTCGTTCCGGCTCACAGTAGGCGACCCCCACCGGGCCGTCTTTGTCATCAAAGTCGGTGATCCAGAAGGGATCGCTGTCGGTGTTACCGCCGAAGTAGTCAGCCAGCATTTTGCGGAGAGCCTCGATCTCGTGCGGTTGGAAACCGATTGTGTTGGCTACTTCAATCAGTGCCACTGCATCTTCGGGTTTTGTAGGTCGGATCATGGAGAAATTAGATATATGCTTGAAGCATATAATAACCACCGAATTTACTTGAGGTCAATATGCTTCACGCATATAATTTAGGGATGGAAAACACTAACCTTGCGAATGTACTGGGGGCTTTGTCCCTTGCCTTGACAGATTCCGTTGCCCAGTCTGTGGAGCGAATGATCGATGATGCAGGGCCGGCAGCCGAAGCTATGTGCTTGGTAAGACATGCACCAGGGATACCGATTGAACAATTGCGCCGCGCCCTTGGGATGTCGCATCCTGGTGCAGTGCGACTTGTAGAGCGACTGGAGAAACAAGGTTTAATTCTCCGTGAACGTTGCTCTGTGGATCGCAGGGCTGTGGAGTTGAAATTGACAAAAGAAGGGGAAGCTCTGGTGAGCAAGCTCCATCAAGCGCGGCTTAAGGCACTTGAGGAAGCCATCGCTTCTCTATCTTCAAAAGACCGCCAAAATTTATGCCGCATCACTAACCAAATCTTGTTTTCCCTGACTAAAACAAAGGACAGTGCCTTAACTATCTGCCGTTTATGTGACGAAACAAACTGTTTGAATTGTCCAGTGGGTAAACGTTACAGCGAATTGGCTTAAGGCGGATAAATATAGAATTTTGTATTTTACTTAATTAAGTAACTAAGTTAAGTAATTGAGTAACGTAAGATGCCAGTTATCTCGTAATGTTAACCCTTAGAGGGTGTTCTGTTGCACTTGTTGTAAAAGCTGGTCTACTAGTTGAAGTTCCTCCGTTCTACCCTGTTGTTTGAATAAATTTCTGGCTTTTTCTAAAGAAGCAGTCGCTTCTATTGGTTTACCCTGATGCCAAAGTGCTTCTCCCAAATTTTTCAACGCATCGGCATAAGTGGGATTAATAATCAGTGCTTTTTGGTACTCTTCAGTTGCCTCTTTCCAC
Organism: Nostoc flagelliforme FACHB-838; assembly: GCF_014698065.1. GTDB lineage: Bacteria > Cyanobacteriota > Cyanobacteriia > Cyanobacteriales > Nostocaceae > Nostoc > Nostoc flagelliforme_B. The sequence continues at coordinate 17,752 of NZ_JACJSI010000116.1, read as the reverse complement.
CGGAATTGCCTAGCGCGAGTAACTCCTATACCATTATGAGCAACAGCATAGTCAGGATCGAGCCGAATAGCTTGCTGGTATTGACTAACAGCTTCTTCAGCTTTTCCTTGACGCATCAATGCATTGCCAAGCTGATAATATAACAATGGATATTTTGGGTAGCTCTTAATCAACTGGCGGAATTTTTCCTCTGCAACTGAAAATCTTCTGCTATTGTAGTCAGAAGTCGCTTGTCCAATTAACCTCTGTAGCTCCGATTTCTGTTCCGGTGGTTTTGGTATCTGCTCGTTTAATGGTGGCCTTATACAGTTTGAAGACCTATCTAAACACCTCTGATACTCTCGTTCTTCTAAAGATGGAAAAGGAGGTGGAAAAGGAGAGATAGTTTGAGCATTTACTAGTGCTGAGATACTACTTCCAATTAAGATAGCTAGAGGAATGCAGCTAAAAGAGTGAACCAGTACTGACTTGAGTTTACACTTCAGCGTCATCGCTTTTATTGCCTAAGTAATGTCATATTTTTTACTATAGCTTGGCATTGAGCCGAGATATCTGCAAATGCGATTCGTTCTGGAGAAACCCAATATTTGGGTGGATTCCAGTCTAGCTGAACCATGCAACATAACTTTTCACTGTCGAAAAAGGAGAAAGAAAAAATATTTCACACAGAACTAGTCAAATTTGGTGTGAAGTACGACAGAGCGGCAAAAGCAGCCTATATTTTAGCCTCTGGAAAATCGGATGAGCTTTTGACAGAACAAGAGAAGAGATTTGTTATAGAAGTTTGCGAAGAGTGGTCAAAAAATCACAAGCGCTATAAAGAGTTACAGCAGATTGCAGGTTCATAACGTACAGTCAAACGCTGTTTATGATCTGGCACATACTCTTCACTTATGCGTTCGCCTAATAATTTGACAGATCGTCCGTTTCAATTGTGATTATTTGGCATACTACTGTGAACCAGATGACTCCTGACTTCGGCTTCTGTTGTACTGCCGCTGCTGTTCCTCTCTCAAGCATGGGTTGTAGGACAAGAAGTCGATTCGGCAGTAGTCCTCATTAGATGGCCATTCGAGTGGCGACTTCCCTATTATCCTATCAAAATAGGTTTTTTGGTCTTCTCCTGCTCGTCGTCGGGTGTTTTGCGTCGGCACGGGTGTAGGCCATACTTGGTGTCTGTCTGTTGGCAACTGCTGCTCCCTTTGTTTCGACTCTGCCTTTGCAGTAGTTGCAAAGATGCAAGAGGCAGTTAATAAGGAAACTGTAGCTAACAAAAAACGATTAAACATAATATTTAAGTCACCCTGCTCATGTCCATGAGAAAATAATTATGATATACCAGCTTCGCTAGCGATCACAAATTTCTGAACCTGATGCAAGCCGCGACCGAGCAAGATAGTTGCGAGACAATGGGCCCAAAAGTATTGATCTTGCGCGGCTTCTGACAACAAAAGTAAGAAATTAAGTCTTAGAGTTTCTTACTTTGAGGTTTTTTAGAGTATTTTCCCATCTGCTACGAGTAGGCTTACGCCTTCTTAACTGCACGGAGCGTGCAATCACGTCAAATATCGCCACTGTTTCAAATAACCATATATGTTCTACGAAGTCGGCGAGGTAACGACAGTCGTAATTTGGCGAGAATCTTTTACAGTTGATCAACGTACAATAGTCAACAACTTTAAGTGTACATACACGAGATCGCGTTACACCTTTGAGCCATTACGTGTAATTGCTGCCTATATATATTGATCTGGCGCGATCCCTTTTTTGGCATTGAGCTAAAAATTGGGTAATTTCCATTTAGATGTTAGAGAGTAGAGCATATACTCTGTGGTTGCTCTCGGCACGCCCCCCTGAAAATCAAATCTATTAATGTTCAAATCCCAAAATTTTGGGGAATACTTAGTTTACGTTTTTACGTGCCATAAATATACACTTTACAACCCTGAATAAATTGCAATCTCGATAGAGTTGGCATTTCTCCAGGGTTTTTTATATGCAATAGGTTTATTAGCGCAAAGTCTGTACTGTACTCTGAAGAAACAAGCCACCCTGATGTAAGAAAAACTCTTAAGCAACGGGGGTTAAAAGTAAAGGCTGTCATTCATTTGTAGTAAAGGTTTGGGATTGCCATTACCGCATAACTTCCTTGTGCGGTCGTGCCTTGATTGCGCGTTCGCGCAAGTTGGCTTGATATGAAATCTGCACGGGAAGCTATTTATTATGGTTAAGCAATCAGCAAAAATTTCAAGTCTCTTCAAGCTTAACGTGCCTAGTTGCTTGCAGATAACTTTGCCGTTACAAACCATCAAGCAGAGGCGCAATAAGTTCTTGGGTTTGTTTGCTACTCACTACCGGAATAATTTCAAAAGTCGCTCCTGAGCCGCGCCACTTCAAAATCCATTCCTGAAGTAAGCGTAAGTCATCGCACTCCATCACCTGAAAACATCTACTAAAATTCGGTTCTACCCAGCTATCGATATATTTAAGACCTTCAGGAAACATTCTGCCTTCATCCCGAATACGTTGATAAATTGGCAGCATATCATTGTCTTTAAATCGCTCAATGATCATAAATAGCATTTGATGGTCTTCCAATCATCAGCAACGTACTTCATCATAACTGGGGTGAAAAAAGCTCACAAGTTTAGGGAGCAGTCGCTTTGCCTATTAAGTAGGGGGCATAAATGCTACTTTTATCTGAGTAGTAATCATTGCGTTCATCAATCATGAGCGCAACAATGCCCGAAACCCAGCTTGAACAAAATGTAGATCAGCAGTAACTGCATCTGTCAAACCTTGTTCCCACATCACGACAAAAGAAATGCAGTCTGTTAAACCCCAAGTTTTATCAGGACGCTCGTTATAAAGCTGTAACGCACGGTTAAACAATGGTGTATCAACAGTTACCACCTGTAAATTAGCAGTGTTATAACACTGCTGGATAAATTGCGCTCCCCCTGGGCGATTGACAGCACCCAAAGCATTACCAACTTCTACCAATATCGCTTCTGTTACCCAAACAGCCATTGCCGCTCGTACTCTTGGCAGAAATGCTTTAGCCTGATAATGATACTGGTCGCGTTTATTCAACAAAGCCTGGATAAATACTGTATCCAAAAACAAGCGCTCATTACTCATGGATTGCCTAAATTGCTCTTAGGAGTACCGTACAAATAATGATCGTGTTCACTAGACCAGTCCTCAGATGCCTCAACAGTTCCTACCATTGCCTCCAGCACATCCCAAGCATCACCATCGGGTGATGGGGATTTCAATTCTTGAATTGTAATCACATAACGCGTGTTCGGTGTCAAATCCAAGGGCGCATCTGGGTGCAAAACATTTCCATCAAATACAACCGTTACCATCTTGTTCATAAAAACCTTTGGAATGTTCCTCAGAGCTTATGCTGAAATATTTTCTAGATTCTTTATTCTAGTTTCTAGATTCAATAGTGCTGACTGCAAATTCTCCTCTGAATCAATCTCTTCCCAGTTTACGGGCATTGCCTTGAACAATTCCAAAGCAGCTTGCACCCAAACTTCCTTCGGTACTTTAGCACCATGCTTGCGCTTGCCTTTCTTGAGTAGATCGTTGAGCCAGTCGTTCAGTTCGATAGGCAGGCGCAGATTCACTGCCTCTCTATCACCTTTAATCAAGAATCTAGATTCTTGATTATTGATTATTTCTTCACTAGCCTGAGTTTCTACCTCAGTTTTGTTGAAAACCCCTTTTGTCAAAGGATTAGCACCGAGAACTGAACGCGACTTATTTTTATTTACTGCCATTTATAAACCTCATTAACTAATTCCCGGTAAGAAGAAGCACCTACACCGTTTGGGTCGTATTCAAAGATAGATTGCCCGTGAGAAGGTGCTTCTCGGATTTTTACCGTCTCAGGAATCACCGTTTTAAACATCTTTGAGCCAAAATGCTCAGTTAACGCATCTAAAACTTCTTTACTAAGATTGTTCCTGCGGTCATACCGAGTTGCCAGCACACCTGCTATCGCAATGGGATGATCTAGCTGATCTCTAACCAAAGTTAGGGCGTGTTCAATTCCTTGAACGCCCAACAAGCCCAAATAGCTCATGTCTACTGGGATGATTACCCCATCGCTGGCCATCAGTGCGTTGATGGCAAACACACCCACGTTAGGCGGACAATCTATCAGCACAAAATTATATTTATCTAATATTGGAGCGATCGCTTTTTTGAGTAGGAGTTCTCTGCCTGGACGACCAGATATTGGAATTTCTTCTTCTGCCAGCAAGATGTTAGATGGTATTACATCTACACCACTAGCAGTTGTCACCAGTACCTGTGCTAGCGGAACCTTGTGCTGCAACACATCTTTTAGCTGAAATTCTAGCTGCCAGATGGGAATCCCTAGTGCAGCACTAGCGTTTCCTTGTGGGTCGATATCAATAACTAATACCCGCTGCTTTTTAAACTTGACCAGACCCACAGCTAAGTTGTAAGCGGTGGTCGATTTCGCCACCCCTCCTTTCATGTTGAAGACAGCCAGTTTTTGGGTCACGTCTACATTTGACTCAGTTTGCTTATGTGGCAAATATTATACATGATAGATTCTAGATTATTGATTATTTATTCTTTAATCTAGATTATCTGACTGATACAGCCATAACACGTGAGCTAGGAACACACACGATAAAGCGGGGAGCGATTGATTTGACACGTAGATCAGGAAATAGAAATTAGTTGATCTAAAGCTACAAGCTCTACAATAGGCGCTTTTCGTGTGATGTCGTGAAACTTTCATTACCCGACAAAAGCGCGGTCACATGAGTTGATAATTCCTCAAAGTGACACAAAAGGAGTAATTCATTCCACAAAAAATATGCAATGCCATTTTTTAAATAGGGATAACTCTCCAAAGCACAGGTCTGTCTTTTGAGAATTTAGCAAAACCAAATACAACAGGTTCAAATTTATAATTTTGCTGTTTTGCTAATTCCTTAAGCCAGTCCTTACTAGGATTATATCGGTATAAAAAAACATCACTAAACCGTTTTAATTCTTCTGCTGCTGGCATCGGAACTCTAAATGTGCCAGAAGGTTGAATCGGACAGGTAGCGCAACGAGTTTGAATAAGAATTTGTACAGTTGGGTTAAGTGAATGGCTTAAAGATAAAAGATGACCTACTGTTGCATCGCTAATCAAAAGAGGATGAGTTGTCTGATTAATAATTTTGGCAACAGCTATATTTTCTCCATTATGATCTTTGTTATACCAAACTGTTGCTTGAGCGTTAACAGCACAAGACAAAATACTTCCCGAAACTAGGATAACTAAGACTAATCGCCAAACTTTATTATGCCAAGATTTTAACGCAGGACTAGCTAAATTTCTCGCTAACAAGTAAGTAATAGCTAGTTGGACTCCCAATAAGCCAGGAATCATATATCGTGCTTTTGTGGAGCGCATCCCTCCTGAAATCCAATCGGGCATCATTAAAGGCAATGTGCTAACAGCAGTCAGAAGGATAATCAGTAACCAAACTGACATGGGCGTTTGACGACAGAGGCGATAAAAAGCATATACGGTTAAAACTAGCAACACTCGATGCACATAAAAATCCCAGGGTTCTTGATTCACATCAAAAAAGAGCCGACCAAGGTGCTGAATCCATATATCACTGAGTTCTGAGTTTTTAAGGCTGTAAAGGTATGTCCAATCAAGACCTTCGTTAGCTTGAGACTTATTAATAATTAGAATCCAAACCTCAGGAAGAAAAGCGATAACGCCTAGCACAGATGCTACAAAGTAACCTTTGAGAGTTTTTTGATGACGAAACCCATAGATAAGCATGACATAAAGACCATGAGCAACCATCACCAGTCCAGCCATGAGAAAGGTATAAAGGTTGATTACCAGAGTAAGTAGATAAATACCCCAGCTAATCCTAGTATTTAGTCGTATTGCCCGCAGTAAAGATGCTGTTGAAAGTAAAGTAGTTACAAACCATAGGCTGTATTGTCTCGACTCCTGTGCATAAAGCACGTGAAATGGCGAGATGGCAATTAGTCCTATCATTAAATATGTAGGCAGCCTTGAAGCGAAAACCCCTGTTTCAACAAATATCTCTTGACACAGCCAATAAGCACTGGGGAATGCTAGCAGGCTAAGTAAGGCAGGTAACAACCTAGCTAATGCTGGTGAACTACCGATGCTATGGAACCAAAAATTTCCCAAACCGTAGTATAGCGGTGGATGCTGCGGATCTTCCTTGGCTACGCTTTCGACTGTATCAATAACGCTTCTTGTTCCATCAGGATGTTGATATCGCTGGAGTTCAGTTACACTAACTACTGACTTTTTGGAAAAGTCCTGAACAACTTCTTGTTCAGTGTAACCAGAAGCCCTCAGAGATGTTATGGCTTCATCATACCAATACACTTTGTGGTCAAGATGCGTAAAACGGAAAAATATGCCTAATAAAAGCACAATAAGGAGGAAAAAACGCAAAACAGGCTCCTAATTATATTATTTCATAGGCTTTCTATAAGGAACTTAATATATAAGCGGATTTATGTCTATCAAAATTTTCAAATTGGCAATATTTAAATTTTTAAGTCTTATACCTAAATCAATTCTGATATTGAGTCGCTCATCTGCTTTTGCAAACGCTGGCGGTTATCATCATATTTTAAGACCGTCTGCACTTGGGCGTGTCTGCTGAAACGCACAGTTGCGCGGTAGTTGCCATTGTTCAGATCCAATACTGTAGTAATCGGGGTAAAAGTAGCCAAAACAGATTTTGCCGCCACGTAAAGCTTGAAAGACTTGCCATGAATGAGTTACAGAAATAAAATCGCTATTTTTATCAAAAAACGGAGAAAAAGCTTGTTTTGACTGTACCAGTAAAAGTCTAAGTTATTTTGCACAGGATTTTGTCACGTAGCCACAAGGGTTTCAGGTTGTAAAAATTAGAGAGGTTCAATTGGTACGAATAAAAGTAGTGGATCTGATCTGCAAAATCCTAATTTTTAGATTAAAGTCAATTTTTTTTTCTGAAACATAGTCTGAGTATGATTTTCAGGTGACGCATGGCGGCAAAATGCGTTTTGGCTACTTTTACCCCTAGATAAACCTCACCTAAAGGTTTGACAATGGCAATATCAGGGGCAGCAGTCATAAACCTTCACCTTCTGCACTGAGATAACAACAGCGATGGTCTATGGTGGGGCATAGTCCATCGCTATTGCATTGTGGCTGACCTTTCTTGTAGGAAATAGTTAGTTTAATTTTTGACGCACAATAGCCCCGTGAGGGTCACTCAAGTTTTTCGTGCTATCTCCACTAATAATCATCGTGGGCAAAACATTTGTTAATTCACCGCTTTTGTTATTAGGAGATAGCTTAATAACTCCCAATCCAGGACAACTCCCTGCTGCTGCATGTGCTATGGTCAGAGGATTTGGCCCCCGTAAGGCAACATAAATCTTGTCACCATTATTACCTAAAGATAGATCAGCTAAATCCGGGGTTGGATCATTACTTTGCTCTGCTCCCAGAGTTGTCCCACAAGCTCCAGTCGTTGTCAGACTGTACGTACCTTCGTGACGCAAGTGAAGATTTTCCCACGGGGGATTCATCTGAAATACTTCTGCATTATTTCGTACCCGATCAAACTGGTGCAGGTATTTGTCCTCTCCAGAACTTAAATTTTTGACGATGACCATCCCATGTGCATCTCGATTGTTTCCTAGTATGATTTTTCCATTGTCTGGGTCTGCCCAGACAGCAACTGGTAATGGTTGATTGGGTTGATTATAGTTCGGTGCTAGAGGATAGTCTTGTGTAAACCGATAGAGTGTAAATTCAGAAACATTGGGGGCAGAGGTTCCAGTGTTGAGCATCATAAATCCATTAGCCGACTGTCCTCCACAACCCGCAGCATGAACTACGTTTAGATCGTATTCAGCTACTATCTTCATGGGTGCGGTAGTGATGTCAACCACGAACATACCACCGCCGCCTAAAGTTACGTAAGCGTGCTGACTGTTGTCGGAAATAATCGGGCAAATTACTGTATTAGTCGGGCGAACTCCTGCGGCTTGTTTAGGATTGCCGTTGGGGGTAGAAGAGGATTGTCCGTCTGCGACCTGTCCGGTTACGGTACAACTAATGTTATCCCCAAGATTAACATCTACCGCAATAGGTTGATTTAATACTCGTCCCGTCCCACCAACCATGTCAATACTGCCATCCGCGTTATAGTTAAATCCTGTTACTTGTCCTGCGGTATTTTTTTGAATATCCACTCGCTCAAGCATTCGCCCACTTTGGTTAGCGATGAGGATTTTTGTGCCGTCTGGAGATATCGTAGACATATGATTTTGTCTACCTGTACTAGTTGCAGTAGAGCGGAATAAGCACACAGGCTGTTTTGTCTCACCGTCTACTATCCCTAAATGCCCTGAAGCAACAAAGTTTAATGTCATGTATTTATAATCTGAGGTGGGAATAATTCCATGAATTCTGTTGACATCAGATCCTGTTGTTAAGAGTGCATTTGGAAATAAGTCAGTTACTACATCTAATACCAATGGATTGTTTATGGGTGGGTTCTGTTCCAAGTCTGCACTATCATAAATCCTGACTTTGCCGCCATACAGTCCATTCGGCGAACTGGCCGTAATTCCTTGAGTATTTCCTTGATCTGAAAGCCACACTTCATACCCCGAATTGCGTGCATAAGTCTGTTCCGAAAACAGTATTAGACATAGTGCTACGCTCAAACTCATTAGGCATAAAATAATTTTTTTCATATTGATTTTTGGATTCACGTTTTTATTTCTAAATAACTTCACTGTTTCAGTTTCAGTATTCTTTGTAAAGTAATACCAATCAAATTTAATAGTTTTCACGGTAAAAGCTGTGAAAGGACAGCGATCGCACCCCAGCAAAAAACCCAATCACAACAACTGGGCTTTTGTGGGGCTATATTCCCCTGGTTATTTATAGAAGTTATTTATAATTCAGCACTCTGATAGTTACTACCACCTGGGCGCAGTCCATTTCTGAAAAGCTATCAATTTTGATATCAAAGCCGGAAATTACAGACTTCGTATCACCAATTGACACCCTATCACTTCCGCAAAACGGATTTAGGTATTCATCTAATCAAAGCATCCATACTCAAAGTGAGTGACGTATGATGGTCGTTATTGGAAAGCTACATTATCAATAACGACGCAGTGAGCATTTATGCCTAATCAGCCAGGTTGGGGAAGCAGAGGGGCAGGGGAGCAGGGGAGCAGGGGGGAAAGAGATAGCAAATGGAAAAAAATGCAATTACAAATCATCGAGACTTGAAAGTCTATCAGATGGCTTTTGATGCAGCTATGAAGATATTTGAGGTATCTAAAAAGTTTCCAGTCGAGGAACGTTATTCACTCACAGACCAAATTCGTCGTTGCTCTCGTTCTGTATGTGCGAATTTAGCAGAAGCATGGAGGAAACGTAGATACGTAGCAGCATTTGTGGCTAAATTAAATGATTGTGTTCGCGGAGCGTGTCGTAGACAAGCGGAAGCTGCTGAAACCCAGACGTGGATTGAATTTGCCGTCAAGTGTAACTATTTGGATATTGATACAGGTAGAGAGATTTACGGTACTTATAATAAGGTTCTAGGTAGTTTAGTAAGCATGATTAATAATCCTACCCCTTGGCTGATAAAGAAAACAGTCGGACATCCGGGCAGAAAAACAGACTCTTAGTGTCTTTCATCTCCCCTGCTCCCCTGCCCCCCTGCCCCCCTGCTTATTCTTATTGAACGCGAGTCAGCACTTATGTCAAATCCAAATTCAGGAGAAATTGTCTTTGCTTCATTAGAGGCGTGTTTAGATGCCCCGATCGCCAGATATTTTGACGCACAGCTTCAGGGCGACCCAGATGTGTTGGCGCAGCTGTTGGCAGACAAGCGCAACCCCAATACTCGACGTGCTTATGAGAAGGATTTGAGAGATTTCTTTCTGAAGATGACTTTATTACCGCCAAGTGGTGATAGTGTGCTGGAGTTTTTGCACTTGCAGCGAGAACAAGCGGTGATGGTGGTGTTGAAATACAAGGCGATGTTGATTAAATCTGGGCTGCGGGAGGCAACCATCAATCGGCGGCTGGCGGCGATTAAGTCGCTGGCGAAGATGGGGCGGAAGTTGGGAGTGTGCAACTATTCCCTAGAAGATGTTTCAGGGGAGAAGGTTAAGGCGTACCGGGATACGCGGGGTGTTGATAGCAAAGCGATATCTATTGTAATTCAGCAGTTTGATAGGCAGACTTTGATTGGTAAGCGCAACTATGCAATCTTTCTGGTGCTGTGGGGTTTAGCGTTGCGTCGCCAAGAGATATGTCATCTTAATGTGGGAGACTTTGATTTTTATGGGCGTAAGTTGAGAGTTTTGGGGAAGGGTAAGGGAACGAATGAAGAATATTTGGATATGTCAAAAGATGTGGCGGCGGCTCTTGCAGATTGGTTAATTGCCAGGGGGGATTTGAATGGCAATTTACCGATATTTACAGCGTTAGATTTTCATAATTCAGGGCATAGATTGACTACGGATGCCATCTATAAAATAGTGGCTACTGCTTTTAAGAAGGCGGGGGTGAAGAAACCAATGTCACCCCACAGGGTCAGGCATTCGGCGATTACGGCAGCGCTCGATGCCACTGATGGGAATATCAGAAAGGTGCAGAAATTGAGCCGTCATGCTGACCCGCGAACGCTGATGATTTATGACGATAACCGGAATAAAGACCTGTGGGAGATGTCGGAATTGTTGACGGGAATGTTGAAGGATTCGGGCAAATAAAAAAAATTATCAATTTTTATTAATAACTTAATTTCTGACAGCATATAAATTAAATATCTTGAGTGTCGGCGGAATTAAATTATTATGTTCAACTATAATCTGAAAATTTTGACTTTCTAGAAGGGTTTTAATTTGAGATATTCTGTCTTCTACGTCATGAACCTCAAGCACTATTTGTTTAATTTTAGTCCAATCATCTTGATTGATGCCTCGCAAAACCTCATATTCTTCACCTTCCACATCAATTTTTAATAAATCTATAGATTCAATGGCTAATGAATTGATTACAGAAGATAATGTTTTGATTTCACCTTTAACTTCTTGGCTTTGAAAAAGGTATTCTACCATATCTTGATTCAAAGCCTGATCCATTACTTCTCTTTGAGCTAATTTCTCCAAAGGTCTAGTTGTCGAATTACCAGCCATGTTGGGATAGAAAGTAAACACTGTTTCTGAAATATTTTCTGAACCCAATCCATAATTTTGTAGAGATATATTGTCCAGAGAATGCAAATTGACATTTGCCTGTAAAACTTCAAATATGGGTTGAACTGGTTCAAAGGCTAATATCTTTAATGATTTATGCAATTGGCTCAAAAATATAGAAAATAATCCTATATTAGCACCAACATCAACAATACAGTCACCATCATTAATAGTAATGCCATGCTGTAAATATTGCTGTTCAATAAATATTTCTTGATATATATATTCTGTTTCCTCCTTGCCAAGACAGTAAATTTCTAAATTATTTGGTAAATTCAATTTCTGCATAATTTCTTGAAGCTATTTGGTGAAGATTTAATTTATCCTTTTTGACAAAGGATTCCTGGTTCATCATCTATAAATAGGTATCAGGCATTTACTGAGAAAGAACAGGTTTACCCGTAGATAAAACTTGCTCAACAATATCAGCAGCTCGGCTAACTCCCCCTGCTGTCTTAATTGCGTTCTGCAATCTAAGAGCATTCTTTTGATAGTTTTCTTCTGTCAACACCTTTTGAATGGCTGTTCTTAGCTTAGAAACGGTTACTTTCTTAATGGGTAAAGCCTCACCACATCCTGACCAAACTATGCGGGAAGCTACTCCTGGTTGGTCATTAGTAATAGGAATCGCCACCATTGGCACACCATTTGTTAAACTTTCCAATGTGGTATTCAACCCTGCATGAGTGATGGTGAGATTTGCTTTTTGCAACAACTCCAATTGTGGGGCATATTTAACAACTAAAGGTTGACCGGGTAGCCCTTGTAGAGCCTCTGGACTTGTAGAACCACCCAAAGAAATTACTAATTGAGCATCCAAATCTTGACAAGCTTCAGCAATAGATTGAAAAATTCCCAGCAGCCGATTTTGTATAGTTCCCATTGAGGCGTAAATTAAGGTTTTTCCTGTCAATTTTTCAAAAGGAAAATCAGGAACCTCCCGACCGATGGAACTATGAAAAGGGCCTGTGAAGTGGAAATATGGAGGTAAGTTCTCTCTGGGAAACTCTAGTTGGGCTGGTTGTTGACTGATTTGTGCTAACTGAGAATACCGGTCATTGGGGGTAAGGTAGGGAGGTAAATTTTGCTGTTGACGATATTCATTAATAATTTCATTGATGGGTTTAGCGACACGATCTAAGGCTTTATAGCCTAATTTATTACGCAATCTTGCCCACCACGCTGGGTTATAACCCCAGTTAGTTATGTAGGGTGGAATACTAAGCTCTCGATTAATGACTACAGCACTACAAATAGTAATAAAGGGAAGCCCTAGAACCTCTGCAATAGTTCCTCCTTCAAGGTTGAGTTGGTCTATTAACAGTGCTTCTACTCCTGCATTTTTGATCACCGATGGTGCATCTCTCAGCCTCACCGTTGCCCCATCTTTGAGTAACTCAACAGTGTATTGCAATGCTTCCCGCCCACTGAGTTGACCTAATTTAGCCAAGGTTTGTGCATTGATACCAGGGGGAAATTCAGTTTCACCAATGGCGCAATATTCTAGTCCTGCTGCTACTGTACTGGCTTCGGCATCACGAAAACCAAATAAAGTAACACGATGACCACGCTGTTGTAGTTCTTTCCCTAAAGGGAGCATCGTGTTGAGATGACCTGTTGAAGCCGGGCAAATTAAGCCATAATGAGTCATTTTATTTATTGGTAATTAGAAGTTGATGTAATATATACCAGAAAACTGCCATATATTCATATAAACGTGTGCAAAAGGCATTCAGCGATTACGACGGCGCTTGATGCGACTGATGGGAATATCAGAAAGGTGCAGAAGTTAAGCCGTCATGCTGACCCGCGAACGCTGATGATTTATGATGACAACCGGAATAAAGACCTGTGGGAGATGTCGGAATTGTTGACTCTTATGTTGAAGGATTCCAAGTGAGAAAAATTAATTAGCTGAAGCCAAAATATTTCTCGGAGTGCTTTAAATCCTTGGACAGGAAATCAATCATGATTATTGATACATGAATTTTAGTAGTTTTAAGTATCAAGTGACGAAAAGGGAATTTTGACTAATCAGTGTCGATCGCGTTCCAAGTCGTAGATGACCTTCTCTAGGTACCAATTATCTGATTGACCTGGCTTGCGTCGCCTCTGTTGCAATAAAAGGCGTTTTGCTGTGGCTACATCACCTTTAAGCAATGTGAGTAAATCACTTTGCAATGCTCTGTTCCTTGGGTCGCTACGGTATGATTGAGAAACTTTGCCAGATGGTTGGCGTGGGCGTTCTGCGTCAGGTTTGCGCCACTCAATGTATATCAGTTGTAGTATGTGGATGACTGCCAGTAGCACCAATAAACAGAAAAACGCTACTTGAATAATGATTAGAATTTCCATAATGAATTGAGTTGATAGAGCAACTCATTCCACCATCTACGGGTTCCATTGATGCAAGCATCAGGGGATACCCGTATTTTCGCAATGTGGGAGCAGTGATGGTATTTAATTTCTCAACAATCGGCTGATAAAACTGCCCCCAGACATTGAAATTTTCACGACCAACACTGAGCATGGCTTCTTTGGCTCTTTTAATCGTCGCCATTTGGTAAAACTCTTCGACCACCTCATTGGTAATCAGTTTTGGGTCGTAGACAGCCTGCTTGCACAACATTGCCAGACCAGACCGACTTGGAGAACCTAATAACTCACCTAAAAGTGGAATCGTTGGCAGTCGCAATAGCCAGCTTACTTCTTTTCCTAAGCCTGCACTGCCAACGATTACCAGCTTATCGACCCTGTTTGGAAATTTGAGCGCGAAAGTTAACGCCACTCCTCCTCCGGCGGAGGCTCCAATCAAGTTGGCATGAGGGATATTCAAAGCCTCCATCAAAGAGTGTGTAAACTTCGCCATGAAGTCAAAGGTATATTTGGCATCAGGCTTATCTGTTCGACCTGCACCAACCATATCGAAAGCATAAACACGGTGATGCTTGGCTAGCTCAAAAATATTGTACTTCCACAACTCAATAAGCTAATCGTCATTCATTTTTCCAGACTGACTCGCTCGTGGTAAGGGCTTCAGCCCTGGGTTTATGCAACTTAAATGCTCATTAGCTTATAACCGCCACCACCATGCAGCAAAACTATCTCGCTTCCTTCTTCACCAAGTTGCCAATATCGGGTATTAACAGAACCGACTTTGATGTACTGATCTTGAAGATGCTGGGTGAAACTCATGCTAAATACGTTCAACTTTTGTTGACAAGGCCTATTCTAAATCTGACAAGCACACCAACAACTGGGATAAGGATTGCAGTCGCAGTGTATACATCGTCCCCTTAATTTTTTGGCTAAACAGTCGCTTCAATTCCTCCTAACTGAACCGTTGACCTTTTACCTTAAAGTTGGGCTGTATCTCAATAATGACTGCCGATGTTCTGACGGTGCGCTCTTCGGTATTGCAGCAACGATTGGGCTTGTTAGGGATATAGAAATTTTGTACAAAAATAAACCCCACCAATACCCGACTTAATTCTTTCGGTCTCCTCACCAATAAATCATTCATTCACAATCAAGTTATAGTCTATATAACCAAGCATCGCCCCTCTTTTTATCGCCTCATAACGGTTTTTTACGTGCCATTTACTGTACAAATCACTAGCATAATGTTTGACTGTACTAACAGAGAGAAACATTTCTCTGGCAATCTGTTCAAAAACTAACCCCTGCGCCAGTAATCGCAGGACTTGTATTTGTCGCTCGGTGGGAGAGTCAAGCAAGTTTTTCTCAACGAAGTTAGGGTCAATATATCTGTTTTGATAAAGGGTTTCTAATAATTTTTTAGCCAGCTTAGGGTCAAGTAGACATTCATTAAAGTAAGCTCTCTTGATGGCTAGTTCAATCAATTCTATATCAGCCGTCTTGAGCATATAAGAATCAGCACCATGACGGAAAGCTGAGTTAATAAAGTCTGAATGAGTCTGATTAGTAAAAATCACCACTTTACTATTAGTTTTCCTTTTGATTGAGCGAGTCAGTTCTAAACCACTCATATCGGGCAATAATAAATCAACTAACACAACATCAGGGTTAGTCTGTTCAATTAACTGAAAACCTATCTTTCCACAATTAGCTGACCCTGTAACTTCTATATCAGGAGATTGTTCAATAGCACCTTTGATACCTAAGAGAGTAAATATTTCTGGTTCAACAATTACTATTTTCAGCATGATATTGATAATCCTCTAATAATAAATGGCTATTTATTGGCGGACTTATTATTGATGCTTCTGCCGTGGGTGTCCGTGCTGCCGTAGCAGTGCCGTAGGCTACGACCTATACAGGGTATGGATTGCCGTGATTGCTGCCGTATGCCGTGTCCACTCAGAAAAGCCCGTAAAACATCCCTTTTTATGACCACGGCATCACGGCAGGACTTTCACCAATCAGGTAGGTAGTAGCTATCATTGCCGTCAGAATTTATCTTCTCCCTCTCTACTAATTCAGCTAAACCATCAATTAACTCTGGCTCTGAATAACCAGATAGCCTGTCTGCTTTCTTCAAATCGCGTAATGTTTTTGGGGTTTTAGTCTTGACATTCTGGAAGTATTCAAAAATCTTGTTAGCCACCTCAGATAATGGTTTAGGATGTATCGGGTGAGTCGAGCTTAAATTAAATTCCAGGTCAAATACTCTATCTAGATATTCCTGCTCCGAAGCAATGGAGTTGACTTTATTAGATAAGAGAGGCATTAATGCCACAACAAAACCACCAACGGAAGCAATCATAACTGGGCGGAGGTTTTGATAAGAGACTGCTTTAATATCCAAGTATTTAGATTTAATTTGTTCTCGTTCTTGTTTACCTGGAATAATGTCACCTCTATTTAAAATCAGTTCCAGCACCCCATAAGATTCTTGTTCCCTTCCGTTCTTGATATACCTGTTACCTAACAACAATAAATTGAGACAGAGACGAGTTTGTGCGTCCATCTTTTCAATACCCAAAGCTGCCAGATTAAAAGACTGTAGAGAGGCAATAAACTTAGTATTAAACTCTCTACCAATCAGTAAAACATCAAGTAATTTACTCCCATAATTCCAATCAGAGTAAAGCTTGCTTAATGAGTCAGCAATTACTAGCCAATCATCCAGAATTAGAATCAATGGTGGTAAGGATTCGCGCTTTGATTCTGGTAGTTGCTTACGCTTTTTGTAGTCCGTGTAAAAGTTGTCAATTACCTCTTTGGCTAGGTCTGGGTTTTCCCCGTCAAAGACAATTACCCTTTCTTTCTCTCGTAAACCACAGAAACTATCATTCTTAGCACTAATTACCCAGATATCGGCATTCTTGTAATCCGCCAAGATTTTCTGAATTAAGTAATTGAGCGTTACTGATTTACCGCTTCCTGGTGCGGCGACTAAAGCAGTGGAACTATCGGCTCTGGCTAAGGCTTGCAAAGTATTTAGGGCAAGACCTTCTGATGGGTGAAGGTAATCACCTGTTGGGGTTGCTCCCGGTGCGATTGCGCCCTGTTCATCTCCAGTAACCTTGTCGTTGGGGTCAATCGTCCCCGCTAAGGTCTGACTCCCTTGCAAATAGGGCGTTTTCATAAGGCGCAACTGCTTGATGTACTCTGCTTTCTGTTGCTCGGTCATCCCCGCCGTTTGCGCCTCAAAGATAGCCTCGGATGCCTCCATTTGGGTAACTTCAATTTCCGTGTGGGCGTAAATCTCGGCTTTTTGGATATCCACAGTGCGATCATTAGCGATTAGATCCAAGTCGGCTTGTAGTTGGACTTCTGCGATCGCAACATCTCGGTAACTCTCTAGTAACTCGGAACGTGCCGCCATCTCTGCCTTCGCTGCGTCCCGTTTTTGGGCAATGTCTTCAAAAACTGCCCTCTGCTTTTCCTCATACTGACAATGGCGCAGCATCCACCCCGCAAGCGCAAACCCCAAGAATCCACCAAACGCCCACAACGGCTTATATGGGTTGGTCGCTTTCACCAGCCCATTAACCCCCATAGCTGGGTCACGCACTACTTGAGAGGGCATTCCATCACTCTTCCACTGTGACCAATAAAATGGGGTCATCCTGAAAGGTCGTCCATTCTTGTCTGAGCAGGTCAATGTTTTCTTTGGGGTTTTGATGCAGAAGTAGATCCGATCACTGCTAGTTCCCTGCCACGCCATCGCCTCAAAGACCACCTTGGCATTGTCCAAAAATGGTTCTAATCGGTCACTTAACTCTTGGGCATTATTCGCATAATCGGCAAACTGTTCGAGCTTATTTATATCCGAAAGATAGCTCAGAATATCAGACTCAAATCCTCCCCAGCCAAGCGCCTTCTGGTTGAGTCGATGGGGAGTATTATCTCCCGCACCTCTCAGTTAGAACCGGACGTGCCACTTTCACGGCATCCGGCTCCCGATATTCTTAGCTTTCGCTTTTGCCCATGTGTA
>NZ_JACJSI010000115.1 GCF_014698065.1 Nostoc flagelliforme FACHB-838 | reverse complement strand
CCTAATTATTGCTAATCATAGTTATTACTCCAGTACTTTTCGTTTTATTCGTATTTTATTTATCTTTAAAACTTCGGATAATACGTGATTGTCTTCGGTTCCTGAATTTAATCCACTGATGTATAAAATATCCTTTCCTAAATTTTACTCATCTCAATGATTTTTTCGCACTTGTGAGAAATCCGGGTTTAGTCAGTTGAATTTGCGCGATCGCATTCACGCTGTGCTTTGGGTACAACAACACCTATCTGGTTAACCAACGATTTCTCTAATCTCAATACTCTGTCTTCCTGTTTCTGCCTGCCGTAAGTTTTTACGATATAACCATCCCATTATACTTAATCCAAACAAACTCAAACCAGGCATTGTGTTAGGTTCAGGTACAGCTACAGCTTCGTAATTAAAAATCTCTCCCGATAGCGAAGGTGTCAGTTCAGGAGAACGTCGAAGCTTTGTTGCTTGTTCATAGGCATAGGCGTAACTGATAATTTCACCTTCGCCAAGATAATTGCCCATAAATTCTAACGATACAGGAATACCTTCTAGTGAGTATCCCATTGGGACAGTAATTGCTGGTACTCCCAGAACGTTTGCCTCAAGATAAGCAGGAAGCTCACCATAAACCGCGTAGACTTCATCTTCTTTTTCTCGTTGTGGAGCTAAATAGTTCAGGGTTGGGAAGACAAACGCATCAATGCCATTCGCACTCATAAAGTCCTCATACTGATTCTGGCGAAACTTAGCGAGCGCCTTGAGTGCTTGATCGACCTCCAGCAATTCTTCTATCGGTTTAGCTTGTCCTGAAGCAGTTATTTCAGCAAATAGTTTAAGAGATTCATAGTAGGGTTTCTCTTCTGAAGTAATAGCAAGGAGATCAGTTAATGATCTGATTTGCTCGTTCTTGTATTGCTTAAGTTTTTTGTCAACATAGTATGCATCGGTCAACAATAATCGTTCATCAGAAACAGGGTAGCCTTCTGGAGGGAAACCAGTGTACCAGGTTGTGTATGCAGGAATGTCTGCCTCAATTAGTGTTGCTCCCTGAGCCTCTAAAATCTGTTTAGCAGATTCAAAGATATTTGAAATGACAGGATCAAGAGGGGGGTTAAGAAGTTCATCAGGGAAGCTTTGACTAGTGATTGGATCGCCTTTACCAATGTAAGGACGAGGAATCCCCAAAACCTTGCCTTGAAGTGCTGTCCTGTCCAGAAAGCTGATGTATGTCTTTGGGCGAATCAAATCTACATTTGGAATGTACGGGTTCAAAACGTTGTTAGAGTCGTAGGCAACAAGTGCATCCATCGCATAGGCGATGTCTAGAACTGACTTGGCCATTGGACCAACGACGTCTCTCTCCGGTACAGATGACCAGGTACCATCTGTGGAGATTAACCCAAGGCTAGGCTTCAGAGCAACGACCGCATTATTAGCACTAGGTACGCGGATCGAGCCACCTGTTTCGCCACCCATTGTAAGCAGCGCTAACGATGCGGCTGCCGCTACAGCTGATCCACTGCTGGAACCGCCAGGTACACGCTCTAGTCCATAGGGATTAAAAACAGCTCCATAAGATTCGCTAGTTGTGCCTTCAAGCCCACCTGCTAAAGTCGCCATATTTGCCTTACCTAAGATTACGGCTCCAGCCTTCCGAAGCTGTTTTACAGTGAAGGCATCTTCAGGGGCAATCAATGATTTGAATGCTTCAAGACCGTTGGTCGTTGGCAGATTTTTGACATCGTAAGAGTCCTTAACCACAACCGGAATGCCATGCAGTGGACCTAGTATAATTCCTTTTGCCCGCAGTGCATCCAACTTAGCTGCTTCATTAAGCACATTGGGGTTGACAATAGGAACTGCATTTAACCCTGGTTTTGATTGATCATATGCTGCAATTCGGTTCAGGTATAGTTGTGTCAATTCAGTGCTAGTTAAAGCATCTGCTTGAAATGCTGCATTAAGATCGGCAATCGTAGCGTTTGTCAAATTGAAGACAGCCGCTTCTGAAACAATGGGAAAGAAGCTTACTATCAAAGACGGAGCAGTTAACAAAATAGCTTGCTGAAAATGCTGCTTCACTGGAAAATACCTCTCAGTTCCAAACTTTTTAACTAAATTCCAAACTCCATCATGACCATCTCCCAAGCAAACAAGTGGATTTACTAAAGGTTGGTTATTAACAATACCTTAGCCAAAATAAGGAGGATGAAGAGAGAGGGCCGATGTACTAGAGTTATTGTCTTGGCATAAATTTCCAAGCTTGTGTGCAATCGCAAACTTTGAAGAGATAGGGCTGCTGTAGTAGAGTTATTGTCTCTCACAACGACAACTCAAAACCCACGAACAGCCTATGCTCTTTAGGACGTATTCATCCCGTTTCTACGGGTGTTGAACCCTCGTAAATTGGCAGAGGTATTGTATTAACGTAATCAATTAATGATTAGTTGCCATCAAAAAATGCACCATAGTAGATCGCTGGCATACGAACGGTTTTATAGTCTGGCCAGTGACAGCCTGCTTTCGGTTTACCCCTGAGTCGAACTTTTCCTCCATCTACGCTGACTTTTGAAACTAATTGTTTAGCAAGTGGTAGTTGAAAATCTTGTGCCAGCGCTAGTTGTTGTTGGGTTGAGTGACCAACTTTTACTCCTGCTCAATGCCTCAATCTCAATTTCTGCTTTTTGATATGATCTCATTAGCTGATAACCTCAAACTGCACTTTTGAAGTAATGAAAAAAACCTGCTTCCTTAGCTTCAAACCAAGTCTTTGTATCTGTTTAGCTTTTAATTTCAGTTCCCCAACTAAGATGAGTGATTTTCCTGGTTTTACCGATTTTTATTTTTGTTGTTTGTTTGATAAAAAAAGGGCTATTTCTGGATCGACATATTCCAATATTTGGCTACGAACTGTTTTTTCTATACCTTCAAGGTCTATTAACTGACTCTTATCAGCTTCCGAGTACAATAATGTTGCCAGTTCTTGTAAGCAGGCTTTGATCCGTTCTTGTTTCTCTTGGCTCATAGTCAGCGATCACACAGGGTTATTTCCTTCTACATTTTCTCAGAAATGGTAAATCTTCCAAAACTGGATGATCCCTAACTATATCGTAGTCCCAAATTATTACAATTTATCTACTTAACTATTTTAATACCACGATAAAGTAATAACTCCTCCAAAAATTTTAATATATCTGCAATTTGGCAATTATTATTACTATCATCAACTACAGTCCGAGAAAACTGTAATATTTCTACCACATTTTGGATTTCTACAGAATTTATCTTTTTAATTATCAATGGAAATATTGGATGTGAAGTAACATTGATTCCAATACCATTAACAAAAACAAAAGTATTATTTCTATCTACTTGTCTAAATAAAATTTTACGTTTTGGAAAAACTTGGATAGAACTTTCATTCGTTAAAACTACCTTTTTATCTGAGATAATTTGAGATACTGACAACGGCCAAAAACCATAACAAGTTAGCATAGTTAACCATAGTTTTGTACTAGCTCGTTCAACAATTATAGAATCTACAATCCATTTAAACTTCTTAGCTGCTAACTGAATAGATTCTGGAATTTTCTCCGCACTTTCTTGTAAATCATCAGGATTAAAGAAAGATTTTGTAGTTATTTGTCTACTAGGAATAATCGATAATATAAGTGATAATAAGCCAATTCCGGCTCGAATTAAGGGGCTAACTGGATAACCCTTGAAAGAATCTCCACCTAAAATTTTCATTTCTTCATTAAGGGAATGCCATTGTGCTAATGCTTGAGTTATTCGTTTGAAGAAAAATCCTTTAATAGAATCTCCATACAAATATTTGACTTCATCACAAATCATCTGTGATAATTGCATAACCAAGTCACTGGAAGTATTAATAGCAAGAACTATTGAAACATCTCCTCCTCTAGAATCACCAACGTGCCATCTATCTGAAGGCCAATATATCATGCCTCCTGGTTCAGCTTGAAGAAGAGTAGAACTTTCAAGAAAGTCTTGATAATTTTTAGCTCCTTTTAGCTTTGGATGTTTATTTACAAATTCTGGTGTCCATGTTCTCATAGATTTTCCACCATTTATAGGGAAATAAAATGCACTTTCAGCAGGATTAAAATGGAAGTGTACGCCAAATGGAGTAACCTGATAATTTCCATAAAATATAGAATAAAAATGTCCATAGCTGATATAACCTAATGATTTGTACAAGCTCTGGAGAAAGTCATAAGTCCAATCCCAAAGAACATCGTTAACTTTGATAGCATCAATAACTAATGCATATTCTTGCCCATTCAGCATAGTAGAAATCCGTTGGTTATAACTAGCAAAAGATGCATCTTCCTTTTGCGGCAACCTTATATCTGATTTATCTAATTCTTGCAATTTTTCACCAATATAAAATCTGGTTCTATCATGTACATCATCAGCAGTATTAAAATCATTAACAACTATTTTAAACAACTCATCTGAAGCTACAGGAGGAGAGATGAAAGAGTGTTTGATTGCTAAATTGTCTTTTTCCCAATTGTTTAATGCAAATTTACTCCAAAACTGCTGAGATAAACTGGTATGTATGGTAGTCATATATTTCTCTGGTTAATTAAAGTCTTGTTTTAGTTTCGTGTTTATCAATTGTGAAAATTACAAGTGCAAAATCCCGTTAAAAACTTGTTTTCACCAATATATAAGTAAGCCTAAAATAATAAGACATCTGAATATTGGCGAAAACTTTAAAATAATGCTTACATATTTGTTTCAGCCTGCATTTTTTTTCTCAGGCTAAGTGGTCTCATATCAGTCCAGGCTTCTTGAATGTAAGTTAAGCACTCCTTTTTTAACCCTCTTATACCAACATCTTTCCAACCAAAAGCATTCTGCATATCTGCTGGCCAGATTGAATACTGCTCTTCATGGTTAATAACCACTTTATAAATCTTAGTGTCTTCTTTGTCATCTCTATTCATTGTTATCTCCTGTTATTTATTACATAACTCCAAAAGTTTAGCTTCTCATAGCAGATATTTGTGAGATACAAAAATACCGTATTTACCTCAAGATATCAGGGAGGGTTGGGATGTACTTCATTTCCTTGCAAATGAGACATATATTATTCATCTCTTCGTTATCTACTGTCTGTTAATAATCAATTTTTTAGTAATGTTACTATCTCAAATTGCAGAAATACTAACTTTTACTGGTTCATCAGTTGAAACATCAAATTGCAGCACGGTTTTACAAAAAGCTTGCCATTCAGGGGTAATATTATTATAAACAATATGATCATCAAAAAAAATTCCATCTGTAACGACATAGTTTTCTTGCAAATAAACTACATCTTCATCAGTAAGCTTTCGCTCGTATTGAACTTCTTTACCATCAATATATTGGCTTTCTTTTTTTAGATAATCAACTTGTGTATCCCAATTAAGGAACTGACATAATTCTTGAACTAAGTAAGCTTTGCAGTATTTTCCTACTGTTGCCATGATGTTACCTAAGTGTGGAATTTGAGTAGATAATTTGTTAAGGATATTAATCAGGCATAAGAACCCTACTCAATACTGTTCGGTTAAGCATTTTTAACTTGGAATTGGGTTTTGGGAAAAGGTTAAAGGGTAAGGGTTAAAGGTTTTTCTTTCTCCTTTTACCCTTCCCCTTTCCCCCTTAACCGAAAAGTATTGGAACCCTACTTTCATCTCCTATAAAAGGAGATGAAATAGGATTTAGTAACCTCAAGATATGGAGAGTAATTTGATTAACTAACAGCTATACCAGCAAGATAAAAGCTTTCATGAAGACAAATCGTAGTCCTAAAGTTCGATAAAATCAGAGTTATAGTCGCTGACTACAAAGGAATGATACTGGAATGAACGAGTTTCTAGATACTCAACATAGCCTAGCTATTTTGATATCTACAAAATGATTCTTGATGTGCTTGCAGCTCGAGAATCTCTTGACTTTCTCAGGTCTTTTGTAATATTTACTCGCTTCAACCATCGGTCTTTCCCATCATACTTGGCTTTAAATGGATTTCTCCCATGAACAACTCTGAAATTATCGATCAAACAATAATCTCCTGGTTGTAAAGTAATAGGTTCAATGTTCCCATCTATGGCTCTAACTAAAGCATCAAAGGCGTTTTGTGCTTCTTCGTTATTATTTAGCTGATCCATAAAATATGGATCAAGACGTAAATAAGGCGATTCAGGAGAACCAAATAAAACTGAGATTTTATCTCCGGCACAAGAATTCATTTTGTTGATTTTTTCATAGGACAAAGTAATCAAATTAGAGCCATCATTTTCTCGTGATTTCTTTCTAATTTCTGATTCATTCTTTTCCAAATGCGATTCATCTGGGCGGATATAAAAGTTGGGTTCAAACAACGCCTGAATTTGTTCTTGTTTTAGTTGTTCTACATTTAAATTCCCTATGGTTGTCGCAATTTCGTCGGGATTACGCAAGCATAAAAAAATAACGTAGTCAGCTCGGTAAGGATGAAAAGCATCTTCGTTGTGCCACCATAAAGTTTGCGAACTTCCAGATCCTAATTGTTCATTTTCATGGCTTTGGATAGGAAAAATGTCATGAACAATATATCCATCTTGTTGAGTAGACCAACCAAAAACTTCTCCTAACAAAGAACCGTATAAAACAAGCAAAATTTGCTCTTCCAGTGTGTGTAAAGCATCGGCTTTCCACTTCCAATGACTAGGTGTTAAGCCAATTTTAGAATCATCGATAGGATAACCTGAAATTATACATGTACCTAGATTGTTCTCTATTAATCTAAAATCATTGATGAACTTACGAATTCGCCAAGGTAGTTCCTGAGCATATAGACATGAGTCTTTGATGAAATCATGATCTTCTACAGAATTGTAATGCGAGGTAATATCTTTCAGTAATGATTGAATATCACTGATTTCTTGATGAGATAATACAATTCTAGACATGATTTTACTCCTTTATATATGTATTAATTGTGTGTTTGAATGATAAACACTTAACATCTGAGACAAACGTGAAAGACCCACTTTTAATTTGGCTGTAGAACCACCAAATCCTAAGCGCACATGATGTGGATGATGAAAACAAGTACCAGGTAAAAGTAAAACCCCGTGAGGATTGATTAAATGATGGCAAAAATCTTCAATATCTGAAATGTCTCGGAAGCGTAAAAAAGCAGTTACTCCGCCTTGTGGTTTTACCCACTCCACAAAATCCCGATTTGTTTCAACCCACTCAGCCAGAATTTCTCGGTTAGTGTAAGCTTGTTTTTGACGAATATTGAGAAGACAATCTGCATTTTCAATCGCACGTTGAGCAACTAGTTCAACTAATGGTGAAAGAGCCAGACTAATATAGTCACGCAGATGAATACAATCTTCTAATACATCAGGTGGAGCAAAACACCAACCGACTCTTAATCCTGGTAAACCATAAGCTTTGGATAAAGTTCCAAATGAGATGGCTTTGTCGTATAACAAACTAACTTCTGGGAGAGGAGGACGATCGTATGTTAATTCGAGAAATGCTTCGTCCCATGCCAGGTAAGCTCCTACTCCAGCCGCGAAGTTAATTAATTCTGTTTGCTGTTCTAAGCTTACTGAAACTCCAGTGGGATTGTGAGGAAAATTCACAATTATCATACGTGTATTTTGAGTAATTAAACTTTTTAATTCTTCAAAATCTGGAGCAAATTGCTGCTCAAATTTTAATTGCCAGTATTTGATTTGACAACCAATAGATTCAGCAATGTGAACTAGAGAGTGATAAGTAGGCTCTAAAACTATTACTTCGTCACCAGGCTTTAATAGTGCGTTCATCACTAAGAATATGGCTTCACTAGAACCGTTGGTTGCCATAACTCTTGAGATGTCTCCCTTTCCCCACCGTTGAGCGATCGCTTTTCGCAATCCCAAACTTCCCAAAGAAGGACTGTCATGGAAAATTAGTTGATCAAACTCTTCTTGTTGGAGTCCAATTAGTTGACGAAGTTCGACCATTGAGAAATCCTCTACACCGCTACTACTAATATCAATTTCATTAGTAAAGTAGTAGTCGCGTAACCAATTCTCTAAAAGAGCCGAGGCGATTTTCATTGTGCTATTTCCTTATTGATAAAGTTAGGAGTAAACTTTTCAGACTGCCATGAAAAATTATTCACTAAATGATTCATGATGATTTTTTGTAGCAGGATCGGCGATTGCATCGGGTAACTCTTTTTCTACCAGCCGTAAACGAGGATACTGATAAGCAATAATTGCGATCGCCATCGTTAGCGCTCCGATGATTATAAACATCAAAGCAATTCCACGTCCTTTTCCTATACCAATCAATTGTCCAATGTTTCCAGCTAAGGCTCCATTAGGGGCTAACAGAGGTTCAAAAACTCGGTCGGCTAGGGGGCCTGCTAATAGATAAGACACAGGAATGCATGACTCAGTAATCATTCCCATTAAGGCAAAGACTCTTCCTTGGATATCAGGGACAACTTTTTTCTGAAATATGACATCTATGGAAGTATTAGTGATTGGTAGGCTCAGGAAGAAAAGAAAAGCACTTAGGGCAACCAGCGAAGTATCAGCCTTTAGTCCGACAGATAGAATAGATAAACCACTTAGCAGCAAAAAGCAAAAGACATTCCTCATGAGGTGCTGTGAGCCTCCCCAAGTACTCATGAGCAAGGTGCCAACTAACATGCCACTACCACCAATAGACAGTACAGTACCGAGTGCAGCTGGTGAGGCAAAAGACAATATTAATGGAGTCGCTAATACTTCCACTATGCCCCCAAGGGAATTAGTAGCAGCTACAAGGAGCGTTAATCCCAACAGACCCGGACGAGTTTTAATGTATGTCCAACCTTGAAGAATCTCCCTTAGTAAGGAACTTTTTTCTTGATTGTCGGCTTTAGTCCTATGTTCGGGAAACTTAATAAACAGCAGCGTTATGAGAGCAAATAAGAAGGTAATAAAGTCAAGCAGAAATACCCCTTGAATCTGAATAGTTGTTACCAAAACCCCCGCTAGAATTGGTGAAGTTAGTTGAGCAATTGATTCACTCAGATGGATTAGACCACTAGCTCGGCTAAGGTGTTGTTTAGGTACTAACTGTGTGGTAGCAGCAAGATAAGCTGGCCACTGAAAAGAACTACAGATAGAACTGACAGCTGTACCTAGATAAATCTGCCAGATTTCTAGTTTCCCCACGAAGAATAAAATAGCGATCGCCAGAGTCACCAATCCAGCTCCCGTGTCACCAAATAGCATTGCTTGACGGCGGTTCCACCGATCCACGAAAGCACCTGCAAAAGGGGAAATCAGGATCTTTGGTAAAACTGTGGATACAGAAATGAGCGCTAACTGGGTAACTGACCCTGTGCGCTGGTAAACCCACACACCTAGTGCAAAACCAGTGAGGCTGGAGCCAATCAGAGACATTAATTGTCCAAACCAGATCGCAAAAAAGACCTGCATTCGTCTATTTTTGGATATGTAGGTTATTTGTTTCTCTTCAGTCATCTGGTTGTACCTGGTAGAAGTCTACTCGAAAGTGTGAGTTATTTGATTATCTTCATCTACCTTGAAAATAGACGCGGAGGTTAAATTTTCATCAGAGACTGAGTTGTACTCGATCGAGGCAAATTTTCAACTGCTTTGCGAGAACTTGCACATGGGGTTCAGCCATCATCGTCACATGCTCGCCGGCAACGGTGTAAGTTTGTATTGGTTGGCGAGAAAGTTGATCCCAGCCGACTGTGGGATCGCTATTTAATTCCCAATTAGTTCGGAAGAGATTAATTTTATTTGGATAGACCTCCTGTGGTAAATACAAACCGGAAGCTTGAGCCTTGAAAACTTTTAGAAGACCGCGAAGTTGCTCTGGAGTTGCATCCGCAGCAAAGAAGTTGACTGTTTTCAACTGTTCTAGGACATAATTTAATTGCTCATCTAGGGAGAGCGACTGGAGAGCATCGTAGAATACTGACAATTGCTTGTTCAAAAAACTTTCTATAATGCTTGCAAGCTCAACTAGATATCCAGTGTCATCTTGCTCAATCTCGATAAACTTGTTGCCAGGAATCGGTGCTAAAGTATCCATCAGAGCTAGTAAGGCTACCTCTTCCCCCTGCTTTTGTAACTGCAAGGCCATCTCAAAAGCAACAAGACCGCCAAAGGAATGACCTCCTAGTAAGTATGGACCTTGGGGTTGAATTGTTCGCAGGGCTTCTAGGTTATAAGCTGCGATCGCTTCGATTGTGGTGTGAGGTTCTTGTTCTCCATCCAAACCCCGCGCTTGCAATCCATAAAAAGGTTGATCTGAACCTAAGTAACGTGCTAAGTGATACAAATAGAAAGTATATCCACCACCTCCAGGTATACAAAAGAATGGTTTTTTTGAGCCACTAGGCTGAATTGCTACCACAGGAGACCAGGGGAGGCGTTCTGTTGGTTGACGAAGTGTATTAGCTAATTGCTCAATAGTGGGAGCCTGAAATAATTGAGCTAAGGGTAATTTCTGTCCTAGCTGCTGGTGAATCTGAGCCATCAGGCGCACTACCAAAAGAGAGTGACCACCGAGATTAAAGAAGTTATCAGCTATGCCAATTGGTCGGACATCTAAGATATCTTCCCAGATGTATGCTAGTTGTAATTCTAAATTGTTACGGGGTGGAGTGAAGCTTTGCCGCTCTATTTTGTCTGTATCAGGTGCTGGAAGGCGATGGCGATCTACTTTACCATTAGGGTTTAGTGGTAAACTCTTTAAGGGCACTATAAATGAGGGTAGCATATACTCAGGTAATTTTGCTTTCAGAAAATGCAATAATTCCCCAGTTGCCAGAGACCCCTGATTGAGGGTAATATAAGCTACTAAACGTTTGTTACCAGCTATATCTTCACGAGCCATAACTACTGCCTGCTGGATATCAGGGTACTGGCTCAATGCCGCCTCAACCTCTCCAATTTCAATCCTGAAACCACGTATTTTTACTTGATGATCTAGACGACCAAGGTATTCAATCTGTCCATCACTTAAATAGCGGACTAGATCGCCAGTTTTGTATAGACGTGTCCCTTGTTCTTGACTAAAAGGATTGGGGATAAATTTTTCCGCAGTCAATTGGGGATGGGTGAGATAGCCACGGGCCAAGCCAGCACCGCCTAAATATAGTTGCCCCGGAACGCCGATAGGTACTGGTTGCAGATAATTATCCAAAACATAAGTTTGTTTATTTGCGATCGCATAACCAATAGAAGGTAACTGATTAGCTCCTTTTTTGACTAAAGCAAAGGTTGAGTATGTTGTGTCTTCTGAAGGGCCGTAGAGATTAAAAACTTGTTGAATTGTTTCCCTTTGATATATCTGCTGTACAAGGGAATTTTGCAGAGGTTCACCTGCTAAATTGACCACGCTCACACTCTCAGGTAAGCCATTAATTCTTAATAATTCAATGAGGATAGAAGGAACCGTATTAATTAAAGTAACATCTTGTCGGCTAGCTAGGGTGGGTAAATGTAATGCATTTTCAGCCAAGATCACCTTACCACCGCAACTAAGAGGAACAAATAACTCAAAAATTGACAGATCAAAGCAAATGGAGGTAGAGGCCAAGACACCCCTAAGTTGCTCTTTTGTAAAGACATCTTGTGCCCAATCTAACAATAAAACCGCATTGCGGTGTTCGATTGTTACCCCTTTGGGTCTTCCTGTGGAGCCAGATGTGTAAATCACATAGGCCAGATTTTCACTTTGAACCTCAGTTATAAGATTCTCTTGCTGGTTTTGAGAAATTTTCTGCCAATCTGTATCTATACAGACTACATGAGAATCATGGTCAAATTTAGTGAGCAAATGCTTCTGGGTTAACAACACAGGTGCTTGTGTATCAGTTAACATGAATGCCAATCGCTCTTGAGGATACACTGGGTCTAAAGGCAGATATGCACCGCCTACCTTGAGAATTGCGAGAATTGCCACTAGCATTTCTATAGAGCGCTTGATGCAAAGACCGACTAACACCTCTGGCCCTACCCCCAAACCTTTGAGATGATGAGCCAAACAATTGCTGCGCTGGTTTAGCTCTTGATAGGTAAGATAGTGTGATTCAAAAACCACTGCTACCGCATCAGGGGTTTGCTCTACCTGAGCTTCAAATAGGTGATGAATGCACCGATTTTGTGGGTAAAACACTTGGTTCTCATTCCAAGTTCTCAGTAACTGGTGGCGTTCGGGTGTAGACAAGAGTGGTAAATCAGAAACCTTTTGTTGAGGGTTTAGAGCGATCGCTTCTAGCAATGTTTGAAAATGACTCAACATTCGGGTAATCGTGCTGGCATCAAACAAATCGGTGTTGTATTCTAAAGCCCCTACTAATCCTTGTTCGCTATCCTCTATTGATAGCGTCAAATCGAATAGTGCCGTATCACCCTCAATTTCTAAGGTATTGATGCTCAATCCTGGTAGTTCCAGATCCGACTCTGGAGAATTTTGCAGCACAAACATCACTTGGAATAAGGGTTGATAACTTAAGTCGCGTTGAGGCTGTAGAACTTCCACTAATTGTTCAAAGGGAAGGTCTTGATGAGCATAAGCACCTAAAGTTACTTCTCGCACTCTTTGCAGTAACTCTGGGAACTGGGGATTGCCGCCGAGATTAGTCCGTAGCACCAAAGTATTGACGAAAAATCCAATCAATTGCTCAGTTTCGCTGCGATTGCGATTGGCAATGGGTGAGCCAACGCAGATATCTTCTTGACTAGTGTATCGGTAGAGTAAAGTTTGAAATGCTGCTAACAGGGTCATAAACAAAGTTACTTCTGAGCGGAGGCTAAAGACCTTGAGTGCCTCACTCAGACTTTGCGCTAGCACCAGCGATTGGGTAGCACCACGAGAACTGCGTAACGCCGAACGCGGTCGGTCAGTGGGCAGTTGTAGTACTGGTGCGTCTGTTAGTTGTTTTTGCCAATAATGAAGTTGATCTGCTAGAACTTTTTTTTGCAACCATTCTTGCTGCCACAAGGTAAAGTCAACGTACTGGATGGGTAATTCTGGCAGTGGGGAAATTTTTCCCCGATCGAAGGCTGTGTAAATAGTAGCCAATTCCTGAATTAAAACTCCAATAGACCAACCATCGGAGATAATATGATGCATTGTTACCAACACTACATGTTCTTCTACACCTAACTTAAGTAGTGTGACTCGGAGCAATGGCCCTTGCGCCAGTAAAAAAGGTTGCATCGTCTCGGCTGTGGCTAGATGCTGCACTTGTTGCTCCTGTGCCTTTTCTGGCAATCCACCCAAGTCTACTATAGGCAGGTGCAAATGCAAAAAGGAAGCGATTGCCTGTTGCGGTTGGCCATCGATCGTTATAAATGTAGTCCGTAATACTTCATGACGACGGACGATTTCATTTAAGCTCTGCTGGAATGCTATTACATTGAGTTTACCTACTAAGCGTATAGTCTGGGAAAGGTTATAAGCAGTGTTACCAGATTCTAATTGGTCGAGAAACCATAGTCGCTGCTGGGCAAAGGATAAAGGAAAAAAGTTAGAATCTCTACTTTGAGGTTTGATTTTTGTTGGCGATAAAACATCTCCTTTTTCCTTGTTCAGCCTTTGTGCCAAAATCTTCAGTTTCTCTGGAGAAAGCCTAGCGATGCGTTGGGAAAGTTCACTCATTTGAAACCCCAGGTGCAATTATTATTTAATCTTGAGAGGTGAGTATTCCTTGCAGTTCTTCTTCCGACAAATTTTCGATATCGGCTAAAATTTGGGCTAATTTTTCTTCTTCTGTTAAATCAGTTAATCTTGCTAAAATTGCTTCAGCTAATTCTGCTATAGTCGGGGCATTAAAGAAGAGTTTATAAGGTAATTCTACCTCAAATTTCTTACAAATACGAGAAACAAGTTGAGTAGCAAATAAAGAATCGCCTCCCAATTCAAAAAAGTTATCGTAAATACCTATCTTTTTAATACCTAAAAGTTCTTGCCAAATTTCAGTTAAAGAGCGTTCTACCTCGTTACGACTAGCAACATAAGTGTTTTCTAAATGGGGACGAAGGTGATTTGATTGTAACCAAGTTTCTTTAACTAATGCTGCTGCGGGTTGGACACAATGCTTTTGCTGCATCAAAGTTGGCAAATCTTGTTTTGATACGGCTATTTGAGGTAAATTACTAGTTGGCAAAATGCGTTTGAAAGCCTCCACTCCTTGTGTAAATGCCAGACTTTCTCCTTGTCTTTCTGCATTTTGTAATAGATCTAAACTATGCCATCTATCCCAATTTATAGATTTAATTGATCCGGCATTTCTAGAGTTACTGTAGTGAGCAAATGCATCTAAGAAAGCATTGCTGGCGGTAGCTTCTAACATTCCTGTAGTACCGTCAAAAGAAACGAGTGATGAACAAAGGATGAAAAAATCTAGTTTAGCTTCTTGGAAGAGAGACTCAAGTAATCGTGTACCGATGACTTTCGATGCCATTGCATTTGCTGTGGCTTCTTTTGTTTTTACTTGAATCATACCTTCTCCTGAAACCGTTGCGGTATGGATCACGCCATGAATTTGACCAAATTTATGATTAGCTTTTTTAATTGCTGCTGCTAGTTGTTGGGAGTTACTCAAATTGGGACTAAGGATCATAATTTCTACCCCTAGCGCTGCGATCGCTTGTAATTTTCTTATTTTATAGCTAACATCATCCTGCTGTTGATTAGTAGATAGCCATTTTTCCCACTCATCTTGCTGGGGAAAAACTGCACACGTTAGTAGTATAAGTTTTGCCTGTACAGCGTGGGCAAGATATTCTGCAACTGCTAAACCAAAGTCTTCTAATACATCTGTAATTAGATAAACGCCTTCTGGTCTTAATTGGGGTATTCCTTCTCCAACTCCTTGCAAATGAACTGGTTCAAAAGTTTGTACCCAGCGATGATATCCACGGTAAGCAATAATCCGGTCAGATTTACTACTAGTAAATTCGCTTAGTAATTGGTCTACAAGTCTGTTCTCTTCCCAACTTTCGCCATGAGGAAGAATAATATCAATACTCTGACAAACTATGTGTGAATATTCTTGGGGAATTACCTGACAAGGCCCCATAATCAGGGCTTTTTCTGGGCATAAAATCTCTGTACCTGTTACATCTTGCAGATTATTTGACACAATTTCAATTGCTACAGAATTTGTGAGATTTTGTTGTGCGATCGCCTGTGTCAAAAATAGCAAGCTGTAAAAGCCAAAAGCTTCATATTTTTCGCTATCTTCAATTATTGACGATGAAGTAACACTCCATAAATGGACAATTGTTTTTGGAGCTTTGCCCAGTATACAGAGGTCTTTTAGTAAAGCATGATAATCCTCTGGATATCTGGGATTAATTGTATATATATATTCAGAAAATTCGTTTTCTTTTTGAAATTTATCTCCAATTTTGACGCTAACTACATTGTGGTTTTCAAGTTTGAGGCGTTGAACTATTTTTTCACCGAAACCACATTCATCCACAAAAACTAAACAGCATCCTAATTCAACAGTTGACTGAGGTTGTATTGAGCGCTTCCACGATGGAATATAAAACCAGTCAGCAATTTCCCTCTGTTCAGACAATAAATCTGAGTGCCGATGGTCAATATTTTTTTTCTCTGCTGATACAGTAAACGCTTTTGGAGCCTCATCAGTTATTAAAGTCGAAGCCTGGGCCAGTAAAACCTGTTCTCCATAAGCTTCAGTTTCTGAAAAAGCCACAACCTCAACAAATCCATGTTCATGTAATACTTTCTGCCATTGCTCCTTTGACAAAAAGGGATTACCTTTACTGCGTTCTTCATCCTCCAAGGGATTCATTAGCAAACCGTCACCAATATCGAAGTCTAATTGAGGTTGAGTTATTTCCCACAATAGTAAAAATCCTCCAGGTGCTAGCAGAGAGCGAACATGCTCAAGTGTTTCTGCCATGTTCCGCGTTACGTGCAGCACATTTACAGCCAGCACTAGATCAAAGCTGTGCATCTTGTAGCCCTGATGTATTGGCAATTTTTCAATATCTAGAAAACGATATTCTACAAATGGATAGTCACTAAATCTCTGTTGAGCTTGTTTGAGAAACAAACCACCTATATCGGTGAAGGTGTAATTAGTTTGCCGCAATGATAATATCGGCAATAATTCTGCTGTAGCAATTCCAATTCCACCCCCAATTTCCAGAATTCTTAGATTCACATCTGGCGGTAATGACTTTACTACTGCTTCCACACTTGAGCGCAAGATTGCTTTGATATAGCTATTTAAAGGCGATTCTAATGGTAAGCTTTCTTCTTCTGGTTCCTTACCATTGGTGTATAAATCGTCTTCTGTCGCTAAATATAATTCCAGAGGTTCTTTCTCACCAATGAGTACTTCTGCCAGATGTTCACCACAAATTTGGATACTTTTAAGCATTTGAGGCGCGTCTACTCGCCTGACTTTAACTTCTTCTAAAATAGAATCTAAAGATTTTTTAGTTAAGGGTGCTAAGTTATAAAATAGCCCTTTTTCTTGCTGTAACTGTCCTTGCTCTACCAAAATATTTAGCCATCGATATAGCAACTGTTGATAGCGAGGAATAATTTTATATTTTTCAAACAGCATCTCCAGGGAATATTTTTCTTCTGGATGAAGCAAAACCCCTAAATTATGCAAAGCCAGATGAATGTAGGCAATACATAAACGATCTAACCATTGTTTATTTACCAAATAACTTGATTGATCTAGTGCAGAGATGTTGCTACTAGCTTGTAACTGCCCTGCTTGGACAAAAGTTTGCCACAGTTGAGCAGATGTTAATCTTTGTTGTACCTGTAAGTCGGCAGTTTTTGGTTGTAGCTCAATCCAGTAACGTTGGCGCTCAAAAGGATAAGTTGGTAAGGGAAGGCGATAACGCTGCTCATGGGTATAAAAATCTGACCAATTTACTTGTACACCACTTAACCAAAGTTCAGCCAGATTGGTCAGCAAAAAAGCAACATCTGATTGGTCATCTTGCGGGTGACGGACTGAAGAAAGTACAACTTGTTCCTCTGTTTTGTCTGGATGTTGCAAAGCTAATGT
Source organism: Nostoc flagelliforme FACHB-838 (assembly GCF_014698065.1). GTDB lineage: Bacteria > Cyanobacteriota > Cyanobacteriia > Cyanobacteriales > Nostocaceae > Nostoc > Nostoc flagelliforme_B. Next base: position 2,948 of record NZ_JACJSI010000115.1, on the reverse strand, counting down.
ACTCAACACTCTACCAGGCCCAACCTCTAGTAGGACTTGATTTGGTTCTTTGAGTAATTCTTGTAAACCTTGAGCAAATTGCACTGTTTGGCGCAGATGCTTCGACCAATAACTAGGATCTGTTGCCTCTGCTGCTGTAACCCAAATGCCAGTTACATTAGATAGATAAGGAATTTGTGGAGCCTTCAGACTAATCTTTTTCACCTGGTCAGTGAAAGGCTTTAAAATAGGCTCGACCATCTGAGAATGAAAAGCATGGGAGGTATGTAGACGGCGACACTCTACACCTTGATTTGCTAGCTGGTTTTGTAATACTTCCACAGCATCCATCAAACCAGAAACCACACAAAGAGATGCTCCGTTAATTGCCGCTAATGAGAGGTGCTTATTCAGCAAGGGTTGCACCTCATTTTCTGGCAACGGGACGGCAAGCATTGATCCTGGTGGTAGTAGTTGCATAAGTTTTCCTCGTGCAGCTACTAAAGACAAAGCATCTTCTAAAGAGAACACACCTGCTAGGCATGCAGCAACATATTCACCAATACTGTGACCAATCATTGCCACCGGATGAATACCCCATGACATCCACAATTTAGCTAGGGCATACTCAATCATAAAGAGGGCTGGTTGGGTAATAGCAGTCTGTTGGAGTTGATCCGCCGCTTCTTGTACTTGTTCTTCGCTAGGGTATAGGATCGATTTGAGGTCTAATCCCAGGTGTGGTTTGAGGATTTCAACACAAAGGTCAACCTGCTGGCGAAAAGTCGGTTCCGTCTGGTAAAGTTCCAGAGTCATATTGACATATTGCGCTCCCTGTCCGGGAAACATAAACACGAGTGATCGCTCTTTTACCTCCTGAGATGTCAAAACTCTTTGTGGTTCGAAGGAACTCAGTGTATTAACAATATCTTCAATATCTTTACAGACTAATACTCGTCGGTAATTAAAAGCCCTGCGACCTTTATTAAGAGTATAAGCAACATCAGCAAGATTAATTTCTGGATGCTGTTTTAAGTACACAACTAAATTTTTAGTTGCAGCCTCAAGCGCAGATTTGGTTTTAGCAGAGATTGTCACTATCTGCCAAGGTTTAGATGTTTCAGAAGGTATGATAGTAGGAGCTTCTTCCAAAACAACGTGGACATTTGTACCCCCGACACCAAAAGAACTTACCCCAGCGCGGCGAGGAGTCCCCTGGTTTTTCCATTCAGACAATGTTGAATTGACATAAAAGGGACTGTTAGCAAAATCAATCTTAGAATTAGGTTCTTGAAAGTGCAAACTAGGCGGCAATAACTCGTTTTTAAATGCCAAAGCAGTTTTAATTAAACCTGCTACACCGGCTGCTGTATCTAAATGTCCGATGTTAGTTTTCACTGAACCAATGGCACAGAAGCCTTTCTTTTGGCTACCAGCACGAAACGCTTGTGTTAGTGCTGCGATTTCAATGGGATCGCCCAAAACTGTGCCAGTACCGTGAGTTTCAATATAAGTAATTGTTTCCGGTTCAACTTCAGCTATTAATTGGGCTGCTCTAATTACTTTGGCTTGGCTATCTATACGAGGTGCTGTATAACTTAATTTAAACGAACCATCATTATTCGTAGCTGAACCTTTAATAACAGCATATATTGTGTCGCGATCTTTGATAGCATCTTCTAATCGCTTCAAAACCACAATACCTACACCATCACCGGAAATAGTTCCTTGTGCTTTGGCATCAAAGGCGCGGCAGTGACCATCGGGAGATGAAATTCCTCCTTCTACATAAACATAACCAGCTTTTCCTTGAGATTGAATTGAGACACCACCAGCCAAAGCCATGTCACATTCACCACTCAGCAAACTTTGACAGGCTAAATGAACAGCAACTAATGAAGTAGAGCAAGCAGTTTGAATTGTATAACTCGGCCCTTCTAAATTAAGTTTGTAAGAGACGCGTGTGGCTAAATAATCTTTGTCAATGCCAATGGCAATTTGATCGTCATCAACTGAATCTATAAGGTTTTGGTTTGAGTAAAGATTGAGTAAGTAAGAAGGTAAGCTAGCACCAGCATAAACACCAATCGAACCTTCATAAGTTTCAGAATCATAACCAGCATTTTCTAGAGCTTCCCAAGCAGACTCTAAGAAAATGCGATGTTGTGGATCGGTAATTTCTGCTTCTCTAGGAGTAAAACCAAAAAATGCAGCGTCAAAAAATTCTACATCTTCTAATATTGCCCCAGCTTTGATATAATTTTGGTCACTTAATTGGGCTGGGCTTATTCCTGAACTTAGTAACTCTTCATCACTATAGAAAGCAATTGATTCTACACTATTTTGCAGGTTATGCCAGAATTCATCAGTGTTTCTTGCTCCGGGAAAACGTCCAGAAATTCCGATGATTGCAATTTCTAAACCTGTTTGATTACTAACAATACTTGACCTATCCATTATTTATAATCCTCTTAATTGTTATTTGACTTAATTTGTTGTAGGCGTTTTTTCAGTCGAGCTTTACCTTCTTTGAGTTTTTCTGTTTGAATATTGGTTTCCTCAACAAATGATGGTGGATTAAAGGAGAAATTTAAGTACTCTACCAACGAATTAATGGTTGGATATCTGAACATATCGAGTATTGTTAAGTCTGTTTGTGAGACTTGCTTCAATTGTGTATGAACCTGAACCATAAGCAAGGAATGTCCACCAAGTTCAAAGAAGTTATCGTGAATGCCTACTTTTTCTAAATTAAGAACCTTTTGCCAAATAACAGCAATATTTTGTTCTAACTCAGTTCTGGGGACAACATAAGCAACTTCAGACTCTAGACCAAGGCTATGAGGTAAAGGTAAAGCCTGGCGGTCAACTTTGCCATTATGATTGAGTGGCAAATGGTCTAAAAGGGCGATCGCCTGTGGAATCATATACTCAGGCAATCTCTCACTCAAAAACAGACGCAGTTGTTG
>NZ_JACJSI010000114.1 GCF_014698065.1 Nostoc flagelliforme FACHB-838 | reverse complement strand
ATCAAATAATTCGTAATAGCTGCGTTTCGACTCGTAAGTGACATCATATTCAAACGCTAGTTTATATTCCAGTTCACCCAGTTCCCAATATGCCTTCGTTTGTAGCCAACTTAATACTTCTTCTCGTTGTTCAGTACTCAAATAGCTTTTCCTTCCCTTATAGCTCAGATGCAGCCCCGAAACCCCATATTCCTCGTAACTTTGCTTCCAACTTGTTATCGAACCAACTGACACATCTAAAATTGTTTGAATTTCTTCATACTTGTAGCCTTGATAAATCAGTTTGACTGCCAATGCTTTCCTGACTTCACGCGCATCTGGACGAGCATCTATAAATTCTTGTAGTTCTGCGATCGCCCCTTGTAGATGCTGATTTATCATGGTTCACTCTTAGACCGATATTTCCCTCAGTATTATCTCGTAGTCTTTTTCAGAAATCAAATATGATTCCTATATATTGATGTGGCGTTGAGCCGACATCGTGTAATTTGGGTTGTAGAGAGTAGAGCATATACTCTGTGGTTGATGTCGGCACGCCCCCCTGAAAATCAAATCTATTAATGTTCAAATCCCAAAATTTTTGGGAATACTTAGTTTACGTTTTTACGTAGATATAAATTTATTCCGACACTCCTTATATTCAAGTTCAAAACTCTCTTGAATTTTCTCGGTAACAAGAAACAAAATATCTGATTCAAGCCATTCTGTTGGTGATGTCATTATTGGAATCCCAGCTTAATAAGTTTTTTATGCGTATTTATTTTAACTAATAACTTGTTAGCGCTTGATTAGCATTTGACATTACTAATTTACTTGAGAGCATCAATGTGCAATCCTTAGCGTTATTAGAGGAGATAAATTAATATAGCTTTCAGAAGCTGTAATATGAGAATAATTTATTACAAATAAAGTTAAAAAATTCGATTTTCTCAAGTACAAGTACTCATATAATACTCTAATTTAATTGTTGAAAACCTACTGAAACAAGGGAGTATTTGAGTAAATACTCAAATGAGGTTTTACTCAATCTTTGGAGACTGGAGTATTTAGATAAGCCTCTAGTGCCTTGATTACAATGCTGGTGATGCTGCTGCCCTTCCCTTCCTCTATGGCCCGCATCTTAACTTTGTTGTGTAAGCTGATAGGGATTTCTGCATTCAAGCGGGTGGTTTCTTCCTTACTTGCTTCTTCAATCGCCAAGTTTTTTTGCTCGTGGTCGCGTCGTGTTTTCTTTGCTTTAAGCACCATGCTTGAGTACCTCCAGCACTTCCTTTTTGAGTGCATTAATTTCTCTGGCCGCATCGCTGCTGGGGTCACTGAAAACAGTTAATCCCTCTGCTGCCGTTGTTGGGTAGACTACCCGTTGAGTCGTGCTTGCCTTAAGCACAGGTAAACCATAATCTTTTAGTGCTTGATTAATCTCTCCACTGAGCTTGGTATTTTTAATTGCTCTGCTAATGACAAAAGCAGCTTTTGGTTTACCGTCGGTGACTTCTCGACGTGCGGCGATTATGTCAACCAGATCGGCACACGCCCAAATATCGTAGGGGCTTGGTTGTACGGGGATGAGAACCAAATCAGCAACTTTGACCGCAGCTGCACTGAGCTTGGCAATTTGTGGCGCACCATCAATTACAATCCAGTCGTATCCTTGCGAGATAGCTTGCAAGTCCTTAGCTAGTGTTTCCCGGTCTAGTCCAACAACCGGGATGATGTTCCCAGAGCTTGCTTCGTTCCAATCCCTTGCACTGCCCTGCGGATCGGAATCTATCAGTAACACTCTGTAACTATCTCGCTTCAGTGCATGAGCAAGATTAGTAGCAATGGTTGTTTTACCTGAGCCTCCTTTTTGGTTCAGGACGGCAATAACTGTTGGCATTTAACGACTCCAGCATTTTTACTAAACACTCATTTGAGTAAATACTCAAACAATCAAAGCATTAATTCTGGGTAATGGCAAGTCAAAAATACAACAGAATTTCCGAATTCTTAAGCTGAGTTTTAGTTAATCTGATGGACTCCAGTATTTTGAGTAAATACTCATTTTTTCAAACCTTGTTACAAACCTTGCAGGCTACTCCCCCTTAACTCATTCCGTCTCCGAGACAGCTTTCTTTTTTATAGGCTTTGGTAATGGGGTTTTTGATTCCTTTTTAGCTCCAGGTTTCTTGTTAGGATTACTCTTTCTTTTCTCCGCCGCCACTGTAGCCTTATCTGTTTTTGATGCTTTGAGAAAATTGGGTAATTCTTCAGTGGGTAATCCCATCAATGAATTAAAAATAAATATGTTTTTTTCCGGGTTAAATTTGGCTTTTAACTGAACGAAATAACGCTTGGCTTGATCTTCTTTAGCCACTTTAGGATTAAATCGGAAGGGGGGAACAATAGCATCTTTCCAAACAATTGGTAAATGGGATGCTTTCATAAATTTTACTTTCAATGAAGTCTCGGCAGATTTGATAAAATCTAATCTCTCGAAGTTAAAATTCTTGAAAATTGAAATGCAGGGAGTTCGGCATACAGGGATAAACTGCCATAATCCAGATAGCTTAAATTCTCCGTCATTGAGTTCTTCAAATAATCCCGAAGGGGCTTCTTGGTGTGCCACTAATTGAAAATGCATTTGATGTGGTTGGTCGGGCTTAGGGAAATGAATTACTTTCGGATAAACCAACAAAGTAACTTCGTTACTGTTTTTTTTCTTGAGATGTATTTTCAGCGCCTCAAATGGCTTGGGTTTAGAGAAGATTGGATATTCTCGTCTACCAATTTCAATCTTTAATTTCTTGTCTTCAGTAAAATTTATCTGACCCGAAATCACCCCAACTGCTTGGAAGTAATTCTGTTGTGACTGCTGTTCTGATTGCTCAACTTGCTCTGACATTTTTCTTCCCTCTGTATTAACACCACGCTATTTCAAAATCGGCATCACACTCAACCATGATGATTTGTAATTTTTGGTTTTTTTTGGGTCTAATCACCAAAATTTTCAGACAACCAAAAATCTGCCTAGTTCAAGCCTGTAGCGGTGAATATAGTACGTACAAGTGAAGACGCGCTCCAACAAAACAGGTAAAGTTTTAAGGGAGGATGAGGGTGATGGAATTACGGCTAACACTGTGTAATTATCTCGCTTCAGTGCATGAGCAAGATTAGTAGCAATGGTTGTTTTACCTGAGCCTCCCTTTTACTTCAGGATGGCGATAACTGTTGGCATTTGTAGACTCCAGCATTTTGAGTAAAAGCTCATTTGAGTAAATACTCAGTTACTCATAGCATCAATTTTGGGTAATGACAAGTTAAAAGCTTAGGGAAACTCTATAGTATATAAGTACTAATTAGAGATAATACCTATGGTTAAAAAGAAAAACTCTGGCGATGATTTTGGATTCAAGGATTTAGACAAGTTTAAATTCAGGAACCCTCCCCCACGACGAAAAAAGCTTATCCCAGAGCTACCAGTACCTTTACCAAATATTGATCCACCAAGTATTGATTCGTAGTAACTAAGCAAAAATTAAGAAAGCACCTTTCTTTGCTTTGTCTCCGGTAGTGTGATCGCTTGCGGGTTAATCTGGGGCTGGATGCTTTACTGTAGCCCCCTAATTGCCGATGTCGTCTAACTACCATTTAACGACATCCCCGCCCACAGGCCACAGCATCGCCAAGCTTGCCTCTTGATGTTTAAGCAAGGATTATTGCTGATTCTATAGGAAACTAAAATTTAGTTGTTTCGTGGTCGCCATGTATGACGCGGAACCCATTGGAGGACTTCTTTAGCAAGTTGGGTGTTAATAAGAGCTTTGTAAGGCTCACCTTCATATTCATGTCCACCATGCCAATCTACTTCAGGAAGTAGGGATTGAGCCAATTCAAAACTTGTTCGATGTGCCGAAGAAATATCATCCGCGCATAGCAGCAAAGTGACATGACCAGGATTAGGGCAGTGTAAAGCGCACCGTGCTGCTTCTGCTGCGTCTTGAACATCGAGAAAAGCGCCATATTCCCAAAATGGATTCCACTCAAAATCGGGATTGGCTTGGCGATTGGAAATAATAAAATCGTAAGTTTCTTGATCAAATACACCCGGTGGTCGCAGACAAATGGTTGAAATACCTGTGCTATCGGTAAAATATCGGCACATTTCTTCACCCAGCCGCTTGGAAATAGCGTAAGGAGTAGCTGGATAACAAGGATGATTGTCGTCTAACGGAAGATAATCCGGTTTTCTCTCACCTTTGAAGATTCCCAACGCATCAACACTACTGAAGAAAACGATACGTTTGAGTTGTGCCTCTGCTGCCGCACTTAGAATATGCCAAGTGCCTTGAAGATTGACTGCCATGATTTCATCCGGCGTTTCTTCTTGGTTTCCCAGGAGGGCCGCCAGATGAACTATTGCATCGCAACCAACAAGTGCAGAACGGATTTCGTTGGGATTGAGAATATTATGACCACTTGCAATGTCAAAGCCAATCACTTCACATCCATCGGCACGCAAAACTTTTTCCACAACCGAACCAATCATTCCTTCATTGCCCGTAACTAATACCTTCATAACGGTGGTGATTTTTACTATTAACTGAATGTCTCATTTATCATTACTTTTTGGTCGAGTAGGAATAAATCCCCATAGTCAAAATTTTACAAATCACCCCAATCAAAATTCAGGAAGCGTCGAGCATTCAGCTTGGTATATTTTTCAGTGTGTTTGATATCCCGATGCCCCAAAAAGTCTTGAATCTCCCTGGTGTTATACCCCTGATTCACCAGATAGTAACCGCAAGCGTGGCGCATCATGTGACAGTGAACTTTGATATCAAGCCCCGCCTGCGCTGCCAGCCGCCCAAGCAGCTTTCGCACTGCATCAGTGGACATCACCTCACCACGCTCGGAAACGAAAATATATTTGCTATCAGGCAGCATCTCTCTGAGTTCTTTGAGCAAAACTAATTCATCATCTCTCAAGGGATGCACCCCAGAGTCACTGCCCTTTTCCCTGGTGATAAAAATTTGACGTTCGGCCCACATCAGTGCATCCCATCTTAAACCGCACTTAGCCCCTACAGCTTCCCCCACCCGCAAGCCGTGGCGAAACATCATCAGCATCAGTGTATAATCACGGTGAGCATAACGAGCTTTGCGATCGAGTGCGGCATCGAGTAGAGATCGCACTTCACTTGGTGTAAGGTATTCTCTAGACCTGTAATGCTTGTTGGGTAGACGAGTTGGGGGTGGCGGCCTCATTTATTCTTGGTGGTAGTGTCCGGTGTACGCGCTGTATTATGGACAGTCTACTACGCCACAATCCCTATTACTCCGTTGAGAGACAAGCCACTGAGAAGTTATTGCGAAGAGTTATCAATTGTTAAATATGTCCATCTTGGCTCAATGCCAAATAGCCAGTCTGCGATGCCTGCGATTTTCTCGTTGCGATCGCGGTCGCTGTCTAATCCGTGACTGAAGATTAACTGTATCTCTAACTGCGTTAGAAAGAAGGCGCTAAGTGCCGATTGATTTTCATTGCCAGACTGTTGACCCTGTGATCCACAGCCTACAATGATTTGACCCCAGATCAGTCAGAATTGCTTGATCTTATTAGCGATCGCGCCGATATTCCCCACTCCGCTAAATCTCGCAACAAAGTCCTACTTGGGTGTAAAAAATAATTTCACAATTTGCATAAAAAGTGTGCTAGCGTCTGAAGAAAAGCTAGTGAGATGTTATTAACTGCATAAAACTTGTGCATATAACGTACAAGTATACTGGTACTAGCTTGACTAATAATTGTGGTTTCACTACTCACAAGGTTAATTATTAAAGGAGCATCATAATGACTACTTTCAGTCAGGCATCTGTAGCTTATGACGGTTATTTTACTGTCAGTGATGGCGGATGGACTAGTTTTAATGAATATCCGCGTCAGCTTGGTGATATCAACGGTGATGGTCGCGATGATATTGTCGGTTTTGCAGGTAGTGAAGTCTACGTCGCTCTAGGTCAAAGCAATGGCACTTTCAGTCAGGCATCTGTAGCTTATGACGGTTATTTTACTGTTAGTGATGGTGGATGGACTAGCTTTGACCAATATCCGCGTCAGCTTGGTGATATCAACGGCGATGGTCGCAATGATATTGTCGGTTTTGCAGGTAGTGAAGTTTACGTAGCTTTAGGTCAATAGGATAATACTTTGGGACTTCCAAAGAATAAATTAATCAACAAAAACCAAGAAACTACGCTCAAAGAATAATAATCATTATCAGGGGGAGAAAGCGGTTGCCGTCGGCAACCGCTTTCTCCCCCTCTTAAATATCCATCTAAACCTCCGAGGTACTCCTGCCACATTGGGTGTCCGCCGAGATACCTGCAAATTGGGACACGTTGTAAATAGATATTGCAGATAAGCCTTTGTCGATTTACTAACTTGCCCAAAAATGATAAATGACTAATAAAAATTTTGCTATTCAAAACCAAGCTTTTACGTTTCTTTGTCCCTTGCACTTGCCCATAAATGACTCTTTTAGGGAATGTCTTCATTTGAATAGTTAAGTAATGGTTGAGGCTGAAACAACGGTAAATCAAGGTTTTTGACAATTAGTTTTACAAAACTTTACAATGTGTCCCATTTTGCGCGTATCTCGGTGGCTACCCTATCTTGTCCAATACAAACTGGGGTTTTTTGTACGTCCCCTCGAAAAGGGGGAATAGCAAAAACGAGGTTGGCATCACCGTGCCAAAACGGGAAAATTGTACGCTAAGGCTGAAAGTCTTTCTCTGTCTAGATTTTGGGCGTTAATTTTTTTTGATGGTGCAGAGTATTGCTAGTACTCTGCACCATCAAAAAGACTGATTCGAGTCAAAAGTGATAAATACAGGTATGCCATTTGCTCAAAACAACTGATTTTCATAGCGTTGAGGTTAGCATCAGTTCCAAGCGCGTACACTTTCCCCGTTTTGACACAGTGATGCCTAATACTACTCTGCACCAACAAAATAAGGGTAATCAGCCGATCTTCGGGTGAAGGGTAAAAAATCAGGGGCTAAGATGCTTGCTAGGCAAGCTTTTCAGCCTTAGCGTACAATTTTCCCGTTTTGGCACGGTGATGCCAGGTTTGGCATTATTACCTTCAAATCCTTGTCAGCAAAGCTTTCCCCCAATGTGTTTCAGAAACTATACTTTTTGAGACATACCTAAATCATGTCTCTTTTTATGTCTCAAAATGCAATTCTTAGATCGTCTAAGGACTAATGAGACTCTCCCAAACCTATAGCTCTATGAAGGCTTACGCTATTTTAAAGGCAAAGCACCATTCAAGATTAAATTCCTTAATCCCCCTTTTCGAGGGTTTGTACAAAAAACCCCAAACTATAAACTCCAACGGATGATCTCTTGTCAATTTGACCGCGTAAGCGCCCCAAAACCTTAATTTGACGTGAGCGCCAGTCAGGGCTGACTCGACCACAGTCTAGCCTATCACCTCGGTTTGGTTCAGTTCAAAAACCTGAACTGTGGTTCAGAATCGCCGCCAAACTCTATTTTGGCTCAGTTCAAGGACGTGAACTGTGGTTCTGAACTGTTGCCAAAATCGCTGTGTTCCGCGTTAGTTGGTTGATTCAGTGGTTCAAAGCTGGTTCAGCTAGACCGTTCACAGAAACTTTAAAGCAAGATCAGTATCTTTGCTGTATCAGTGTTTAGGAGCAAGAAAGTAGAAATGAAGTAACAAATTTTATTCTCCTATTCAGTATTTTTATGAAATTTCCCTCCAAAGTTTTGGTAGTTTTAACTTCAACTTTTGGTTTATTTTCAATCAATTTTGCTGTTTCTCTACCTGCAATTGCGTCAGTTATATGTGTTGGTGGGACAATTAGTAATTATTCAAATGGTTCGTTGGCAAGTTGTATTCTTGGCCAAGATACGACCGTGCAGGTTTCCAGCCCCAGTTCCGGGTCATCTAATTTTGAGTGCCTTGCCCAAAAATTTATATCTTTTAATGAGAAAGCACAGTTTACAGGTTGCCAGCTTTCACAGGAAATCCAACTTAGAAAAGGTAACTCAATTGAAACATGTCCAGCAGAATATAAAGTAAATGTTTCAGTTGAAAGTAATGGTACTCAATCCATTACTTGCAATCCCTAAGAGGATGTTTGGATAGTGGCGACTGCCCTGTTGTCATGCAACGAAAATTGCAACACAACGTCAGTGCAATTTTCAACGCATTTCCGATCGCGATGGCGTACCGCCCTTTCCGATGGCGATCGCTAACTCTCCCGATTGGCCCTTAACCCAAAATGCGAGTTGGGGTTTTTGGGATAAACCCTCGAAAAGGGGGATTCTGTTGAGATGACTAGCTTATGTCAATTAGTTGCCCAACTGATCCAAAAACTCCAGTTCACTAACATCAATGAGATTTAATCCACCCGCAGCAGCACCAGAACGCAACGGTGAAGGTGCAGTGAGCGGTTGTCCGGTGAGGGCAGAAACCAAAAGAACTTTATCACTACCACAGGAAACCCAAGAGATTTTATATTCTTCGCCGCCTGAAAGTAGCCGGACGCGATCTCCTTTAACGGGTTGGCGAGTGGTGACGGATGGTGACGGCTGTGGTGACGGCTGTGGTGACGGCTGTGGTGACGGCTCAAAACCATTATTTGGACTGGCTTTTACGCTGGGTGACGGCTCAAAACCCAATCCACTTTTATTTATTACTAAATCATTTTCAACGGGCTGTGGTGTCAGAGAATTTTCTTCTAACAAAGAATTGTCGATTTGGGACTCTGGCTCGAAAACTAATTCCACTTGTTTTTCTAGCTGACTTATCAAAGTGCCGTCACCATCCGGGAAACCCTTATTGAGTATAGGTTCTGAGCCGTCACCAGTGCCGTCACCAGTGCCGTCACCAAAATTTAAATTTTGAGCGAGGGTGTAATCATGAGTGGGAATGAGATCATCTATCCCAGCCACCCTCAGCCGCAGTCCCCGGATAAATTTACCCGTTTTGGTAGATTCTTTCTCCACTGACCAGCCCAAAACGCTGCGGCACATTTCCAGCAGGTCGGGCGAAAAGTTGTTATGATTTTTCGGTTTGCTGCCAGCCTTATGGCAATAACGGTTGTAAGAACCAAACAGGGTAGTAACGAGTGAGCCATCCTCACCTTCAAAGCGATCGCAGCCAATCGCAGTTTTTGCCATTGAGTCAGCAATCACGCACTGATTCAACCACGCGGCGATCGCATCAGTAATTAATTATCTTCTGCAACCAAAGGCTATACCTAGAAGAATGTCCTTTGCTCGACACTGATACTAGTCCCAGGTTTGTAACTAGCATAGAGGTCAGCTATGCCTAGATTGCCAAGAATCTCAGGCAATGAGACAATTCGTGCATTAGAGCGCTTAGGATTTATTCAAACTAGACAAACTGGTAGTCATGTTGTACTTAAAAAACCGACTCCAGAAGGAGAAATTGTTTGTGTTGTACCACTTCACCGTGAGTTAAAAGTTACAGGTTTTAATTTAGCTGAAAGTACAAGCTAGATGCGATTAATGTATCTACCGAGTTGCTATCAAGTGGCCGAGAGAAAATATATCCTTGTGCGTGCTTGCATTTTTTCATTTGAAGCTGTGTTAATTGCTCTCTTGTTTCTATACCCTCGGCTATTACATCTATATTAAGACTTTGTGCTAGGGAAATAATCGCCTGAACAATTTCCAAGTTTTCTCCATTAGCACCAATGTTGATAACAAATGAACGATCAATCTTCAATGCACTAAAGGGAAAATGGTGCAGGTAACTCAAGGATGAATAACCTGTGCCAAAATCATCTAGATGTAACTGAATATCCATCTGTTGTAATTCCAAAAGCATAGCAGTAGCTGAATCAGAATTTTTCATCAGTACGGTTTCAGTAATCTCCAACTTTAAACTGCTGCCTTCTAGACCAGAATCTAGCAGAATTTGGCGAATTTCCTCAATCAAATTGGGGTGGAAAAACTGTTTACTAGAAATATTGACACTAATGGTTAAGGGTGGGTTAGTAGGAAATTTCAATTGCCAAGCCCGCATCTGACGACAAGCTTCGCGTAACACCCAATAACCAATCGGCACAATCAGCCCAGTTTCTTCTGCTAAGGGAATAAACTTTTCTGGAGAAATAATTCCATGTTCAGGATGTTGCCAGCGCACAAGAGCCTCAAAGCCAATAATCTTATAAGTTTCTAACGAGACAATTGGCTGATAGTAAACCTGAAATTCCTGGCGTTCAATTGCCCGTCGTAGATCCATTTCTAACTGTAATAACTGGGCAGCTTGAGTGTACATACTAAAATCAAATATTTCATAGCGTGCTTTTCCTAATGCTTTAGCGCGGTACATTGCAATGTCAGCATCACGGATGAGTTCTTCTGGCAGATTATAATTGCTTGTGCCTAAAACGATACCAATACTGACAGTAGTAATCACTTCGTTTCCACCAGTATTGAAAGCTCCTGTCAAAGCTACATTTATTCTGTTCGCTACATTTATTACATCACTTAAGTCTTTGATATCATCTAATAGAATTGTGAACTCATCTCCTCCTAAGCGGGCAACTGTATCTCCTGCACGGAGACACCTTTCTAATCTGCGTGCCAGCGCCATTAGCAATTGATCCCCAATTATATGACCAAGACTATCGTTGATAACTTTAAAGCGATCCACATCTAGGAACAGGACAGCGAATCTGTAGCCTGAATAACGCTTTGTTCGCACCAGCGCCCGCTCCAACCTTTCGACAAATAAAGCACGATTTGGCAGTCCAGTTAGTGAATCGTGAAAAACATCATGAATTAATTGCGCTTCGGTTTGTTTTTGCTCCGTAATATTCAACACCGTACCAATGAAGCGGAGCGGTTTTCCGTTTGCATCAAAGTAGGCTTGCCCTTTCGCCCTCAGCCAGCGTTCAACTTTATCCTGAATGCCGATCGTTCGATACTCAGTGTCATAAGAGCCACCTGATGCTGGGTTAAACGCCTCTTGAATAATTTCCTGAAGACGATCGCGGTCATCGGGATGTAAGCCCTCAAAAAACGCTTCTATACTACTCTCGGCATCGGGCGGTAGCCCAAACATGGCTTTGCAGCCAGTATCCGATTTCAATTCTCCTGTAACTAGATTCCAATCCCAAGTTCCCAATTGGGCAGAGGCGATCGCCATCCGCAACCGGTCTTCATTCTCCCGCAGGGCTTTCTCAGACTGTTTGCGATCGCTAATATCTTTGAACAGGATGGCCACTTTGTGCCTCTCTGGCTGCTCAATGCGAAATGCATATACATCAAACCAGCGATTCAGCGCCTCAGAGCCATTTTCAAAGCGAACGGGTTCACCCGTTAGAGCCACTCTGCCATAAGTCTTAAACCAAAATTCTTCCATATTGGGAACGAGTTGGCGTAACGTTTTACCCTCTGCCTGTTGGAGTCCGGTTTGTTGCTCAAATGCAGGGTTGATTTCTAGGAAGCGATAATCAATCGGCGTATTGTTTGCATCAAACAACATTTGAATAACGCAAAAGCCGTCTTCCATCGTTTCAAACAGCGTTCGATACAAGGCTTCCTGTTCTGCCAGGGCTGCATTTGCCTGTTCTAACTGGGCAGTTCGTTCGGCAACGCGTTGTTCTAGTTCCTGATTGGCCTGTTGTAGGGCGGCTTCCGTCTCTTTCTGCTGAGTCATCTCACGGGCAACGCAGTATATCACTCCCCGGACAATCTGCGGTGATGCTGTCCATCCCAGCCATCGGTAGCAGCCAGCTTTCGTCCGGTAACGATTCTCGAAATTGAGCGTTGCTATCCCGGTTTTCACCTTCTCCATTTCTGCTAACGTGGCGAAGTGGTCGTCTGGATGCACGAAGTCTAAAAAAGGACTGGCTAATAATTCTGCTTCTGAGTAGCCAAGGGTTTGGGTAAATACAGGGTTGATCCGCTTAAAGTAGCCATCCAGACCAATGACAGACAGCAGATCGAGCGATCGCTCAAAGAAAAAGGTTTCTTCAGATAAAACCAATTTATTCACGGGTGAGGTAATAGAATCTTCACAGGCCATAACATAATTACGGAGCAGATAAAGCGGAATTATCGCAAAGCAGACGAGACAAGTTGGGGTGAATTAATACTCAAGTGCTAGCACTACTTAATAGTTTACACATCAGTATAGTTAAGATTTTTTCCATTCGCAGTTAACAAAGGAAAATCATGAAATCTGGCTGTAGCAACAATCCAGAAGCTTTGTTGCAAGGACTTAATCCGCAACAATCATCGGGAGTATGGGTAACTAACTATACTTTAATTGATTTTCTCCATCATCATTGGGCAAACTACCCGCAACGTCCTCTGTTTGCTAACTCTGGTAGTGCAATTGACCTAACACGCATTTGGAAAGTGCAAAAACAGGAGTCTGGTCATACTGTCAGTAGACCAGCAATTCTCCTTATGAGAATAATTATCAATATGATTAGCAACTATGCAAAATTTCCTGTTAAAGATATGGTTTTTGTATCTCTTTAATTCGTAAGCTTAGGGGATATTTTGAATCAGCCAGGAATTTTCGACGAAATAGTACTTTATTTCCGGTCAATTCTCGAAAATTTGCCTGATAAACGAACAGGTAAAAATAAGCACTATCAAATGAGCGATGCAGCCATTTTGTGCATCAAATAGCCTTGACTCAATTTTTCGGAACTTATCTGTATAATTTCATACTATCAGATTTGATTTCAACTCAATCTCCGGGTAATTACGTATTTTTAGCTAAAACAGTAAGTTAATGACCCAGAAGATGTTTACAACCAGATTCAGGCACTTTGGAAACAGTTAAAGCAGAGTAAAAAAGAACTCTTGGTTGGTAAATCGCCACCAGCATCAGCCTGAAGTTACTCTAATTCCGGGCGGCATCAAGAGAAACTCATGCCGAAGATTGCGGCATCACAATATTTTTTGCTACTTTGTTCGCCTAACAAGAGAAAACCTTAATTCTTCGTTGCCAAACCCCACTCATTAACGACTATTGCAAACAATTATCATCTGTCTCCACTAGATAGTTGACACACGCTGATCACAAAGCGCAAAAGCCGTTAATTGAAGCACAATCAAGTCACTTCCCTCTCCTCGGACAATCATAGAGAACGCGATACATCTGAACGGATGATCTCGCGCGAGATCCTATTATTAGTTGCCCTAAGTATCCAAAAACTCCAGTTCACTAACATCAATGAGATTTAATCCACCCGCCGCAGCGCCAGGACGCAACGGTGAAGGAGCAGTGAGCGGTTGTCCGGTGAGGGCAGAAACCAAAAGCACTTTATCACTACCACAGGAAACCCAAGAGATTTTATATTCTTCGCCGCTTGAAAGTAGCTTTACACGATCTCCTTTAACGGGTTCGCGGGTGGTGACGGATGCTGATGGAGCC
The DNA here is from genome assembly GCF_014698065.1 of Nostoc flagelliforme FACHB-838. GTDB lineage: Bacteria > Cyanobacteriota > Cyanobacteriia > Cyanobacteriales > Nostocaceae > Nostoc > Nostoc flagelliforme_B. The sequence goes on along the minus strand of NZ_JACJSI010000114.1, from coordinate 6,856 downwards.
GGTGACGGATTGGTGATGGTTTGGTGATGGTTTGGGGAAATGGATGGTAATGCAAGTGGTGTATGGGTTATAGCTATTTCAGGTGATGGTTGTGACGGAGGTGATAGAGTTTTGCCCAAACTTTCTACAAAATCCGTTTTCTCATCGCCCAAACTTTCACTCTTCAAAAAATTAGATGGATGATTATTTACCTCGTTTACAAAAAGATTTTTCTGTAAATGTCCATCACATCCGTCACCGTAAGGCTTTGAGTCCATCACCATATCCATAACCTTGTCCGTCACACCTCCATCACCAGCTTGATTGGAAGTGATTGAAGATTCGGAAGGGAACGGAGCTTCATCGAAAGCGCCTCTTAACCGGATACCGTAAAAATGACTGCCAGTTCTGGTTTTTTCCTGCTTAACATCAGACCATCCCAGCACATGATTTAAGACTTGCAGTAAGTCTGGGGTGAAATTGGGTAAGCTCTTGCCTTGTTGCCCAGAATTTTGGCAGTAGTGATGGTAGGAGCCAAACAGTGTGCTGATTTCGGGGCGGTAGCTGCTACTTTGCCATTCGTTTTTGTTGGAGCCGACTTTGACAACTCCTGTTGGATCTCGCACAATATGCCGTTCCACCCAAGCCGCGATGGAGTCAGTCATTTGTGCCATTTCCCAGTAAGCGAGATCATAGCCAGTAGAGTTTTTTCCATTGAGAGTGTTAATTATTTCACTCTCTGGAATGGTAAGTAGGTACTGGGTGAAGGCTCCCATCTCCGGGTAGAGCTTCTCTCTGAGGTGAGTATCTACAATTGGTGGACAGTAATTCATGTTTACTACAATCAACCGCCTTTTGAGCCATCTGCCGACCCCAGAGCCTTGGAGCGCCGCATAATTGGAAGTAATTAAAACTGTGGCAGCGAGTCTGACATCACAAGCTTTTTTATAAACTTCCTTGGCTTTGGTGCTTCCTCCCCCCGTGAGGGTTTTGAAAGTTTGCAAACCGCCATTGACCTTATCTTGATCCTCAAAAATGACTGAGCGTTTGTTGTTGATGTCTACCAGGAAATTAGGATTATCCAAGTTTTCAATTTTGCCACTCCAAGTATTCTCTGAGCCGACTAACGCAGTCAGGATATCCGAGTAAATGCCTTTACCATTGCCGCCATTGCCCCAGAGGTAAAGAATTTTTTGGAGATGAGACATACCTCTGAGTGTGGCAGCTGCAAAACAGATGAGGGTCTGTATTTTTTGGGAGTCCCCCTCTGTTACTTCCTGGAACCAACCGCGAATCGTTGGCCAATCTCGAATCTTGGGATTATCAAAGCGATGGGGCAGTGTCCAGGTTAAATAATTAGCGGGTGAGTGTTTCTCAAACTTTCCAGTAGCCAGCACCAGTACACCATCTAGGAATGGAACGATATCTGTTCTTTGGGGCCACGTTTCAACAGTTAGCCGTCGCGCCATGAATTTGCGAATATTGACTATATAGCTATCAGTGCCATAGCCAACAATTGAACGGGCATCTAATATTCCCTGAATCATTGTTTCGATCATGTGATCGTCCAGCGATTTCCACAATCCTGAATCATCACCTAGATAGTACTTCCATTCCTTGTATTCGTTGCAGTACTTGAGGCGCTCTCGGTAATCGAGGACGAGTTCAAATGCCAACATATCAGCCGGGATAATTTTCGACTTTGACTGATAAGACTTTGACTGATGAGACTTGGACTCAACGGCATCTTTGCCGTGGGTCAATTCTCTGATTTGCTGATTTAGTGCCGCGATTAGATTATCCGCACTCATGCGAGTTTTCAAAATATTTAACTCTACAATCGTGCCGTAGAGTTGAGAAAGTTGTTCGAGTTGTTCAAAACTATTTACCTCGTCTACCGCCCCAATGCCCAGCATTTTGGTGACTATGCCAAGACATAGCGCCCAGTTATAGCTTTGGGCCCAAAGCGTTGAACCGTTTGGTGTCAGCAACAAGTCATCAATCCCTTTGCCTAGTGACTCGTCCCAGGTGGGGCGCGATACGGAGGAGCCTACTTTTTGCGCCGCTATTGACAGTGCATCAATCCCCTTGTTTACAGATGCTATAACCGAGGGCTTAGAATCCATGTCATAGGCAACTAACAAGGTTCTAGGGCGATTCATGATTCGCTGTAAGCTGGGCTTGAATCGCTTGGTCTTTTTATCTACCCCACAGGTCGCGCCGTAGTTGGTGGTGGTGGGGTATCCCTGACAGATTAAACTAAACAGTTTTTCCCCGCCTTCGGTCGTAATTACAGGTAACTCGGAATTGGCTAACCATTCATAGAAATCCACATCATCAGGGATATTGCCTTTCTCAAGTCCCATCTGTTGCTCAACGAGCCTTCTAATAATGGGGACGACGCGAGGATAGAAGCACTGATCTCCATTCTTAGATGGAGCCAGCCGTTTGTAAGGCTTTGTGCCATCATCGTTTGGTAGACTCAAAATTGAATGCCAGACGCTACCATCTGCATTCAGCATCAGCGCAGCATACACAACGCCGGAATATGGTTTTTTCCACCTTAAAGCCTCGGCTATCCGGTGCGGTGAGTCTGTAAACTCAATCATCGCGTCAAACTGCTCTGCACAAAGTCGCTCACGCCCAAACTTCTGCTTAATAAAATCTTTGAAAGCGCCAAATGAAATCCAATGCTGTTTAACGCTCTCGTTAGTCCAGATTTGCTCAACACTATTGGGCTGTGTCGCCTGATTCCTGGGTTCAGATAATAGTGGGGCTAGAGTCAGTTGATCTAGATGTCCACGAACGTCAAAAGTAGCAGTAGTACTAGAACCGTTAAAGATGGCTACCATTGTGAAATCCTTGTGAGGTAAATTGTGTGGGCTTTACCTCCCCCGAAGATTCACCAAAGTTTTAATCAAATTTCTCGTTAAACCCGTTGTAGGAAGTTGTAAGAAGTACTAGGAACTGATAACATTAGGTTATAAAGAAATTTAATCGACAAAAAACAACTGGGTGTCTTCTAGGACTGTTAAACAACTTGCAGCAAACAAGTTGAGTCTTGGGGAGGCATTCTTTTCTTATGTATATCTGGTGACATGACACTTAGAAAAGATGAACTAAGGGTATAGTCTTATTACATAGTAAATTATGTCAGGCAAAAAAAATAATAAATATCTCAGCTTTATAAAATAAAACAATTTATCTATTTTCCTCAAGCCAAGACACAGCAAAGCTTTTATAAGTTTTCAACTAGTATTAAAAACCAAATAAATACCTCACTCTATTAATAGTATTAGTGTGACTAAGAATAATTCAATTTGTTGATGCTGCTTCAAAAAGACATTAATCTAAAATTTTGACTGACTTAATACCTTGGCTGCATTTTGTCACTAACAGCCATCTTTTAGCCTCTGGCTCTAGCGCGGGCATGATTCGGAAGTTGAAAACATCTGCCCAAGTTTCGACCCCGTAAGCGTTTGCAAAACTGACTTCAAGTTCCTTGAACCGTACCCAATCGCGATCGCTGATAGCTGTCAAAACGGGGAGAAGCCAGGGGAGTGATTTTAAATCAATGGCAGATGGGTTAATCATTTGATTTGTTTTTAGCGATCGCATCTGTAGACACAGATTCTTTCCAGTTGGCAAGGGCGGCAACAACTACCCCTTCAACTAAATTCGAGACAGTTCTTCGCTCGGATTTGGCCCACGCTTCTAAATCCGATTTTGTTTCATGTTCGCAAGTAAACATTACTTTAGCCTTTTTTGTTACTCCCATTTCTACTCACTTCAACAGCTTACTGAATCTTTACTCAACTATATCCTTTAAGACTCTGACTCTGTAAGCTTTTTTAGTTTAACAGAGTTGAAGCTTAAATATTTTAGTTGACAGCTTCAGTAGCTATCATCTACTATAGCACTCATAAGCAAGGCAAAAACGCCAATGGCAGACAAGATACACGTATTCTTGGCGACTTCAGCCTGCAAATTTATTTTGAGGAGGATTTATGCGAGTAACAATCAGGCAATCCTTACACCCATTTATCAGCAATAAAGCGCAGGAATTAGGCATTAATGACCATGCAGAGGTAGTTAACTTCCTTTTACTCCAGATTTTGCAAAATTCGATGCTGGCACAGACTGCTGCTACTGGGAGCCAAGATACTCAGTAGTGTTTCATAGATACGTTTCATGAAACAGTTTCAACGGTTGCATCAATGTTTCAGCCTCACTTCAACCGTGAAACGCTACTTACACGAGCCTGAAACATGAAACATGAAACATGAAACGCTAGCTGATAACGACTACTTTTGCTTGTGACAGTGACGATAAAAAGTTGAGGGTAAAACGATATGTCAAGACCTAAAAAACAACCAACATCTATAAGCGCGGACGCACCTAACACAAACGAGGCTGAAACTATAACAGAGAAAGCATCAATGCCATCAAAAAAGGTAATTCATTTTATGCTAGATGCTGGACGTTCCAGTATTAAATATCAGGCTTTCGTTAATAACGAAACTGGCACAACACCAGTGATGAAGACTGAATCTTTAGTGTGTTGTGTGCCATCAGTGCCCTTTGGAGAATTAGGAGCTTTCAGCCTAAGTCGGAGTAAGGACGAGAGCAACAAAGATGTTGTAGAGCATTGGGTTGTAGGCTCATCAGCCAGACTGCAAGGTAAAGAGTACATAGCGATGAGTGATTCCGAGAATCACAAAGTACACTACTTCCCGCTACTGGCATTAGGTGCAATTGCATCTCTGCCAAATCTGCTTGAGTTGTCCACAGGCACAAGCAACAAACGTAGAACCTTGCACATTCGTTTATCAACGCTCTCGCTAGCTTCCCCATTAGAACTAAAAAAAGCTATTGAACAATGCAAGTGGATAGCGGTAGATGGTGTTAGATACCGTCTGTGCTTCTCTAAACTTGGCTTTCTGGGATTTCCAGAGGGATATGGCGCGTCACTTTGGGCAAGCGAACGCTTTGAGGATAAACAGTTCCATACTTTTGATATTGGATATGGTACAGCCACAATCAGCGAATACAGTAATCTCGGCAAATTACCAAAGCGGGTAACTTGTAGTCCCAATGGTGGCGGTGGTGTTGCCACACTAATCAAAGAATTCTCTAGAGCATTGAGCAATACCGATTCTTCTAAAATGATTCGCCCCTCCCAACTGCGCGAGATTTTAGAAACTGCAACCGTTGGTAATAACGGCATAAGTGCGATTGCACCTGATGGCGAAGACATTGGGAGTGAGTTAGAAAACGCGATTCATTCATGGATGAAAGATTCTCCCTTGGCTTATGCCCTAGATGACGTATCCGTGAAAGCCAGACGCAGCAAAGTAACTTTGTGTGGCGGTGCATTTGCGATCGCGCCCGTGCAGATGTTGATTAAAGAAAGATTACTCAAAGGGAGCATTCCAGAAAGTAATTTGTTGATTCCCGAAAATCCGGGAACCGTTGCTTTATCAGAAATGAAAAAACTTTATTTAGGAGAAACGACCGATGTTAACCAAGCGGCTTAATTACAACGTTCCTCAAGACTTGACTCCAGCCATCAGAATGCTTGCAGAAATGGATGGCACAACCCCCGCTTACTGGTTGAGAAAAGCTCTAGAGAAATTAGTAAATGAAAGGTTTTCCGTCAATAACAATCATCAAATCAATTTAGGGGATTTGGAGGCGATAAGAGGTGAATAAGATGATGAACAGTATTGTTAGCACAGAAGAAATAGTAATCATCCTGGCTGGTGTTGAACAAACTTTAAGATTGATTCAAGCTACTCCCGAATACAGGAGGCTACAAACATCAGAGCATTTTACTACATCAAATGACTTGGTTTTGAATGATGCCATTCAATCAATTTCTGAAGTTTTAGATGGCATTGAAAAAGTACAACTTGCTAACAGTTCTCATGATTAATAATTGTGCGAACGCTTGCCCGGTCAAGAAAAGCGTTCGCCCAGTTGTGACTTAGATCAGGGATGAATCAGTACACACATTAAAGGATATCAAAATGGCGCACCCCGTAGGATATTACTCCCTCTCTCACGACAATGCACTCATAAAAGATATGTGTGAGACATGGGGGGAAGGATTAGAAAAGATGAACGAATCAGACACACTCTGGTTAATTGCAAAAATCGCTCATGAAGCATGGCTAGAGTGTGATTCTTCTACCGCTCCTAGCAACGAAGCGGAGTCAGTATTGAAACGGCTGCATGAGTTAAAGCAATGGGAAAAATTTGCACTGATTAGCGCAATGGCACAGTGAGATGTACAAGAAACAACTGTATTTAGCTTTGGCTGGTGTTAGTGTCTGTTTTTTGCCTGTAATCATCCCCTTAGTACCCAAGTTGGGGGCTTATGCAGAAGCCGAGAGATTAAAAGCCACCGAAGGATTAGAGCGTAAACGCATAGAAGAACGGGCTAAGACCAGCGATGCCTTATATGAGGCCGGAGTCATGCCCACAACTCGAAAACTGAGAATCACGAATTACTTTGACAGCAGTAAACGCAATCCCAGACCAGACCCAACTCTTTATCAAGATGACGAGATTGTTGATGTCTTTGATGCTTCTGGGCGCTGCATAGGTCGCATTGAAGAAGGAATTTGGAAGTGGAAGCACAAAGCCAAAGAGGTATGTAAAAGCGTTCAAAATATCAAACCAGTGAGGAGGAAGTAATGGCGTTAGGAACATCTGGTGCAGAAAGTAATAGCACTGGTAACAGCGATGGTAAACCCAAAGGTAAGAAGCGAACGCTTGGTGAAATCATCGATTTTTGCGCCAAGGCTGTTGTGATGATTGTTGGTTTACCCATTAGGGCAGCCGCCGCTATAGTTAATCAGTTCGTTGCTAACGG
>NZ_JACJSI010000113.1 GCF_014698065.1 Nostoc flagelliforme FACHB-838 | reverse complement strand
CGCTCTAGTCAACCAACTCCATCCTTACTCCCCAAAGTTCCTACTACTGATTAAGTAATAAATGCTTCCTATACATTATGTGTCTTCCGAGATGATTTAGTCTTAATTTTCATCGATGAGCTTGTGTGTTTAGTCGCTGTAGCTTCTTCAATCATTATATTTTGCTCGATTTCAGCAATAAATTACCCCCATGAACGATTACACGAGCGACCTTCTTCAATCCGCTGCACCGCAATTGTTAGACATCAGAAATGAACAAACTAACACTTTTACCATCATCAGATAGTTTAATCATTCGCTCAAAGCTTAGTCCTAGTTTTTTGAGCAGCTTTGCTGAACCATAATTATCCGGTGTACTAATAGCGACAATACGAGTTAAGCCGAAGGTTTTTCTTCCATACATCATGACAGCAGAAGCAGATTCATAGGCGTATCCTTTTCCCCGGAACTTAGGAAGAAAGGCAAACCCAACATCCACATCTTCCAAGGAATCTCTTTTTATCAAACCGCAAATTCCAATCGAGACGCTCTTCCCCTTTAGCTCAACCAAATACAGCCCAAAGCCGAGACGCTCATACATAGCAACCGGATTCTTCAAAATATATTCACGAGCATCATCAAGAGTTCTCACACCTTTATCATCAATAAAGCGCAACCACAAAGGATCATTCAATATCTCAAGAATGAACTCGCTATCTTCAACACTCAGCCTACGAAGAACTAAACGCTCTGTTTCAATAACTCTCATAGTCGAACACCTTGTTATTGATGTCTAACTATTTATTATATGAACACGGGATAGGACATAATTTATGATTACAAGAAATAAAATAGAGGAATTTTAAAGTGTTGTCCCCTGGTTTATATAGAAGTTTGATATGTAATATTCTTCAGCTAGAGTTTTGTGTTTTATGCAGAATAACGAAACATGTTGAATTTGCCGTTACACAAGAGTTAAACGCTAGCATCAACAGCACCCACGATCTAACCCAGCCAGATGCGTGACAACCAATGGTTGTCATTTGCCACTCTGCGGTATACTTCATTACCCCGAATAAATCCACACGAGGGCAATTGTGTGCGATGGCGTACCCGCCCACCTTCTTGTGATCGCTCCCAAGAGTAAAGTGCGCTATTCATACAGCGATCGCCTGCTCCAGAATCCGTTTATTTAGGGCTAATTCGTGATTATAAATTCCCGCGATTAAATTCGATCTTAACCCAAAAGATCGATGACGATTTCGATATCTATCAGACAAAATTTTAAATATCTTTAGACGACGATTTACGTGTTCAATAACAATTCTTAATCGATTGAGTTCCCGATTGTATTTTTTCTGTTCTTTCGTCAACTTTTTTCATGAATGGTTTTTTAATTGGTGTTTCACCGCCAGTCGCTCATGGGGGAAACCCCCAAGACCGCGCTGGCTCACTTAATTGATGAATCTTAGCAATTCCTTGATAGCCTTTATCCGCTATTACCTTAATTAATTCTCCAAATTTTATTCCACTATTTTTAAATAAGCGAAAATCATGGATTTTTCCCTTATCATGCCCCAAACAGATGATTTGGCTGCTTTTTTGGTAGATTACTACTTGCGTTTTTAAAGTATGTTCTCCCTGTTTCCCGCTAAAAAATCTTTTTTGACCAATATGAGGTCTTTCAATTGGACTCTCGGTAACATCCATTACGACTAAATCTTTTTCAGATGGTATTTTCCATAATTATTTTTTCCCCGGTAGACTAAACTTTCTGGACAAAATTTAAAATATTTTCGATTTTAAAAACTATTCGGCAAACCGCAGATTCTGAAAGCTCAAAATCTAATCCGATGTGATAGTAAGTGCGGTACTCCAATATTGGATGACTATTAAAACTTGGTCTTCAATAATTAATTTAGGACGGCGGCCAGGCAACTTCAACTTTTGAGCATCAGCTTTAACATCATCTTCCATTAATTCAAAGGTTTTACGGCTCACTCCAGTCCCGAGGCTTAAATTTTTTTGCAGTAAGCTGCTTGGCTTTCTCTATTTTCACTGCTCCTCAAAGTCTTAATTACAAATTGCAAAACTTCTAATTATACCACAAAACACTTTTGCAAGAGTTGTTTTGCATCAACTTTTTGACAGCTAGGGCCGCTATACCAGCCATCGCTCCCTTCGCTAATGGATTGCTCATAATGTTCCCACCTTGACCACCTGTAAAGCTCCCCGTAACACCACCCAGGATTTGACTGAGCATATCTGGTTGTTGCTGGTGAACCCGACCTGTGGTTTGAGCAAGATAATTTGGGTCTTGAAAGCGATCATCTATACCATCTTGGTTCAGATCAGGAAAATCCAAGTTTGAAGAGCGTGTCTGCTGTTGAAGAGAGCGACCAAACTGCGTCCGCTCTTGTGGTGACATCCGACTAAAAGCTTCTTGTGCAGATTCCTGATAAAGGTCTGGAGGTAACTGTCTAGATACTTGCTGATAACGGTTTAGAACTTCTTCATCAGAGTATCCTTCATGGGGTAAGCCCTGCTCATAACGGTTGACAAAATTGCGGTAGTCATTCTCTTGTGCTTGACTGCCACCAAAGATTTTCTCTAATAAATTCATTTGTTTCTTCTAAAGTTTTATTTCACTCAACTATTAACGGTCAAGGAATTACTTTCATGATAGTAATTCTTTTCTTTTTAAAAAGCATCTATCAAAGGTTATCTTTAGTCTTTAAAAAAGCAATAACCATTATTAGTAAATATTTATTTATAAATTTATTAGTACGTTAATAACATTAAGGCATTTTGCTATTCATTTATCATCAATCTATTGGAATAGTTTTGGATTTGTCAAGAGTTATAGAGCAAGAGTTTAAACTGAAACAATCCATGCTAAAAAATATCTTGATATTTTATGAAAATGTAAGGGATTAATGAACATATTTAAATGCCTTGAATTATTGATATATATCAATCCTGGTGATTTAAAGCCTTACGTTTAGTGCTAGAAACTAGTCACAGGATTCATAAAATTTTGCTCGCAATAGTTTTTACAATTAGAAGTACAATACTACTCTAGTACCTTTATTAATATAAATTTTATTTTTTTGTTATTCAACTATATTTTACTACTACTTTTGATGAAGCATTAAAATGTTTTAATTCAATCTTCGGAGAGAAGATTTATCTAAACTAAATTTTATAAGTTATATAAAGCAAACAGCAAAAGTTTTAGGGAATAGAAGAATGCCACTCCAAAAAATAAGTGAATTCGATCCAGAATACCATAATACTCTTGGTAAAGACATCAAAGGAATGGGTGTGTATGTTCAAGGAACTGACGAGAAGATTGGTACAGTAAGTGATGCTGTAGTAGACGACCAAGGAGCATTCCGCTATTTAATAGTTGAATTAGGATTTTGGATTTTTGGCAAGAAAGTATTACTACCAATAGGTAAATCGCGTATTGACTCTACAGCAGACCGTCTATATGTCATTGGTATGACAAGAGAGCAAGCGGAAAAGTTACCTGAATATCATGAGCATACACCACTTGATTACGACTATGAAGAACAGGTGCGCGGAGGATATCGTACACCCTCTGTAGAAAGTTCAGCATCTCTAGATGCAACGTCTGTGGCTGCGGTAGCATCGACAGCCGGACGCACTACTTCCAGTCTTGATCGCAACAACTACAGCTACGAACAAGAGCCGGATCTATATGATGTTGGCGCTCATGAAGACCAAACCTTCAAACTCTACGGAGAAAGACTAGTCGCTAACAAACAGCGCCGGAAAACCGGAGAAGTTGCAATTGGTAAGCATGTAGAAACCGAAACTGCAAGAGTTTCTGTCCCCGTGGAAAAAGAGCGAATCGTCATTGAGCGAGTTACTCCTACTGACGCAGGTAAAGTTGTATCTCCTGGAACAGCTAACTTCCGTGAAGGTGAAGTAGTACACATGGAACTTTATGAAGAAGTTGCTGATGTTCAAAAAGAAGCTTTTTTGCGAGAAGAAGTCAGAGTACAAAAAGTAGTAGATCAAGAAACCGTTGAAGTTCAAGAAACAATTCGACGTGAAGAGTTAGATGTTGACACTGATAAAACTCCAATAGTCAACAAAACTGACCGGATCTAATCCAAACCACATTTACCGCATAATTTAGAAGCTTAGGGGCGCAAGGCTTTGGGCCCCTATATTGATCTGTGTATTGCAAACATTAAGGAGGTTAAATTGAAAATAATTCAACAGTTTCGGCAAATTTTAACAGCTTTGGTCTTAGTATTAGTACTAACAACAACAGCCGCCTGTAGTGGTACTGTTCAAGCTAAACAACCTACTCAATTACCGCCCGGAATCAGTCGCAGTGGTGACTATGCTCTGTTAGAACGTGGTAACAGCGTACAAGGTCAAGATTTTGGAAATTGGGTTGTTAGTACAGCAAAAGGAATTGTTCAGGATGCTTATGTACGTGACAACAACAAGTTAGGTGTCGTAATTACGCCTCAAGTTCGTCCTACGGAAGTGAGATCGTTAACAAAATCCTTAGTCCAAGGTTTTCACAAAAATTTCCCCAATCAAGACTTGACGGTTTTGGTATACGCACCCGATAAAAAACTGATTTTAACGGGTCAGTATAATGTGCAATCAAATCAAATTGAGTATAAATAATTACTTATATTTTTCACTTGAAGCATTAATTCCGTTGATTGCAAGTACAAAAGGAGACATTTTAAATGAGCAGCAGTGAAAAGTACAAACGCGAAATTCTCAACGATTTGGCGCATGGTAATACAGAATCTTTAGGTGATGTTTCATCTGACCCAACTCAGGAATATCAAAACTTTGACGATTTTGCTCAACGCTCATCTCATGATGAACGTCGGCAATTGTTTAGTCGGTCTTTCAACCATAACAGCATTCCCCCAAGCCAACTAGAGCCAGAATTGCAGAAAGCGATCGCTCAAATTAAGCCTAACGAACGCGATGATGTCGCACGAGCATTTTTCAAGCATTTAAAGGGAAGAGGTCTAGACGAACGCCATTTAGAGCGAGATTTGGGACTTTCTACCCACAACTCTAACCGCATGAATGCTGATGATGTCAGCAAACTTGCATCCTTCGCCTATCACAATCATCCTGACATCTTCCAAGAAGTGATGGCTGAACAACCAGGGATTCTGAAGTTTCTTAGTAATCCAGTCGTAGGAGCAGCTTTGGGAGCGATCGCGGCTAAATGGTTTGGTGGTCGTAAATAAGCATTTCCAAACCTAATACACATATAGGACTAGCCCTTTCAAGGTGACTCGTAAAATCTCACCTTACAGCAGTTTTCATCATCGCCTTGGTCAATTCGACCGTGATACTCTAGTTGCTGTCCTCAGTTCGCGTGAGGATATTTCCGAAGCGCAAGCTAATAAGATTATCGACCAAATCGAAGACACACGGGATACTGTACTGCAAAGAGCCAAACGCATCCAGCAAGAAACTCAAAAACGCCTCAATGCAATCAAAGAACAAGCACAAAAACAAGCAGTTGAAACCAAAAAAGCCGTCTCAGGTGCGGCTGGTTATTTAACACAGCTTTTGTTTCTTTGGCGGCTTCAGCTATAGCTGGGGCATTTGCTGTATCAGGTTTTGACCTATTTGGTTAAATGTGCTAGGAATTCATAATTTAGCCTCTCAATAGAGAGGCTTTCTTATTTACGCTCATACAGGACATTAAGTGAGAATGCGCTTGTGATTTGTATTAGATATCTGGTTTTTGCAGCGATCGGGCCACCATACCCGCTAAAACTCCACCTAAAACTGGGAATACAATGAAAATCCAAAGGTCAGCCAATGCCCAACCGCGAGTAAAGATAGCTGTGGCTAGCGATCGCACAGGATTGACGCTGGCATTTGTCACAGGAATGAGGATAAGATGCACCAGGGTCAACCCTAAACCTATAGGGATGGGTGCAGACAGCTTGAAAGCACGAGAAGATGTGACGCTCAAGATCAGCAGCACAAAGCCACAGGTAACAATGAATTCGGCTAATGCACAAGCCCACCAGCTATAGTTACCAGGGGAGTGAATTCCCACCCCATTAGAACCAAAGTTGGCTGTTGTAAACCCAGGCTTGCCCATGCAAATCAAAAACAGGATAGTACTCCCCCAAATTCCGCCGAGAACCTGACTCCCGATATATGGCAAAACCTCTTTAGAAGAAAACTGCTTGGCTACCCAAAAACCAATTGTGACTGCGGGGTTGATGTGACATCCGCTAATCGAACCAAAAGTATAGGCAGCAGTTAACAAACTTAAGCCAAAAGCGATCGCTACTCCAGTAACTCCAACCCAAGCTACTGTACCAGAGATCACCGCAGTACCCACGCCCATCATCACCAACCAAGCTGTACCTAGAGTTTCCGCCAAACAACGTTTTGCTAACGAGTAACGATTCATAAGAAATTAAATTCTGTGCGAAACCGCAAATAAATAAACGGTGAAACACCACACCAAATTGAAAATTTAATGGTCTTCAATCAGTGGTGATTCAGACCCTCACTGATGGCATTATGAATACTAAATTCTGACGACTGAAACCTTTATTCTGTTCGATAAATTCACAGAAACTTTATTTATAGTATTCTCCTTTTTTCTTATGGTTTTATCTTGTTTAGGGAATATATTTATCAAACTTTAGATAGATTAAAAAATAATATTGTCTAGAGATAGATATAAAAATCAACGAATATCAATAAATTACTGAAATAATTTGTTTCTTGGTAATAAGATTTGGATATTCTGATGTTATGCAGCAACCCAACTCTCAGAAACTATGAATAGAAATTGGCAAGAAATGATCGCAAGTCTGGACAATAACTACGTACCAATAAAGTTGGGACAAATATTAGCACAAGCACCATCATCACCAGTTGTTGATCCAACTCGACCGGGGCAGGCTTTTAATGCTGGAGTAAACTATTTAGAACGACTGACTGCACAGATAGTTGCTTTTCTTCCTTCTGTGCTGGCAGCACTAGCAATTTTATTAGTTGGCTTGCTGGTTGCGGCCATTGCTTCTGCGATCGTGCGGGGAATTCTGAACCGCACTAACATAGACAACCGCATTGCGGCTGGGTTAACAGGTCATACGGATAGCAGAGAATTACCTCAAGTTGAGAACGTAATCTCTAGCATAGTCTTTTGGATTATTGTCTTACTTACCATAGTTGCCGTTTTACAGGCACTAAATTTGCAGGCAGTATCTCAACCCCTCAATACTTTCCTCAATCAGTTGATTGGGTTTATACCGAGATTGATCGGGGCGGCAATTATTCTGGCGATCGCCTGGATAGTAGCAACACTTGTCAAGCTAATCACAACGCGATCCCTGCGTGCCTTGAGGCTAGATGAGCGGTTAAATCAACACACTACTAACGTTAATACACCTCCTAACCAAAATCAATTGTCTTTAAGCGATACGATTGGTAGTGCCCTTTATTGGTTCATCTTTTTACTTTTTCTGTTGCCGATTCTCAATGCCCTGGAGTTAAATCAGGCACTATTACCCATAGAGAATTTAATTACGCAAATTGTTTCAATTCTGCCGAATATTCTAGCAGCAGTGCTGATTGCTTTTGCTGGCTGGTTACTTGCTACTGTGGTACGACGGATTGTCACCAACTTGTTAGCTTCAGCAGGAATTGACCGCCTCGGTACAAGATTTGGTTTGCGGCAAACTACAACAGGGCAATCGCTTTCAGGAATTGTTGGCACTATTGTGTATGTGTTGATTTTAATTCCAGTTGCGATCGCCGCGCTCAATGCTTTGCGAATTGACGCGATTTCTGTGCCAGCAGTTGCCATGTTGCAACAAATCCTCAACACCCTCCCTGCCATTTTTACAGCAGCGTTTGTATTAATTGCAGCTTACTTCTTAGGGCGGTTTGTCGGGGATCTCGTCACCAATATTCTCTCTAGCCTTGGCTTCGACAACATTTTCTCTGTTCTCGGTCTACCACCAACAAGGGTAAGACGAACTACACCTCCTCGTGTTGACGTACCACGGGATTACTCTGTACCTCCAGATGCAGTTACAGCCACAACTACCAGCCGTACCCCATCAGAAATAGTTGGGATTGTGGTACTCGTAGGTATCATGTTATTTGCTACCGTTGCCGCAGTTGATATCCTCAATATTCCTGCCCTAACAAGTTTGGTAAGCGGTATTGTAGTGGTTTTTGGTCGGATTTTGGCAGGATTAGCAATATTCGCCGTGGGACTATTCCTAGCAAATCTGGCTTTTAACATCATTACCAGTTCTGGCGACCGCCAAGCGCAAATCTTAGGACAAATTGCCCGGATAGCAATTATTGCTTTAGTGTCAGCAATGGCACTACAACAGATTGGTGTTGCCAGTAACATTGTAAACTTAGCATTTGGATTATTGTTAGGTGCGATCGCCGTAGCAACTGCCTTGGCCTTTGGTTTAGGCGCACGCGAAATCGCAGGTGAACAGGTGCGAGAATTGCTTGCATCTTTCAAAAGCAAACGCGACCAACCTCCTCGTCCATAGCAAATTTTAGTTGACATTCATTGGTTCATTCGCCCTCCTCACACACTTTTTGTCATTTTTAGCAAATGAATATCAATGCTCACAGCATTTGGTCAGACATACAAAAAATCCACAACTCTGTTCCCTTAATTCATAACATCACCAACTACGTTGTGATGAATAACACTGCCAATGCTCTTTTAGCACTAGGAGCTTCACCCGTTATGGCGCACGCCATAGAAGAAGTAGAAGACATGGTTAGTATTGCTAGAGCATTGGTAATTAATATCGGCACATTAAGTGAAACATGGATTGAAGCTATGCAAAAGGCAATGCAAAAGGCGCATGAACTCAAAAAGCCGATTGTCCTTGATCCGGTTGGTGCTGGTGCTACGCCTTATCGAACGGCAACTGCCCAAAAACTTATTGAAACTATTAATTTGACAGTTATTCGTGGTAATGCTTCAGAAATTTATTCTCTTGTGGGAGAAGACACTCAAACTAAAGGAGTGGACAGTACCCAACAATCTGAATTTGCTATAGAAGCTGCTAAGTCCCTCGCTCAAAGGAATAAATGTACTGTAGTGATTAGTGGTATGAAAGATTTGATTGTGAATGCTGATCAAGTGATTCAGATTGAAAATGGGCATCCACTGATGGCGAAAGTAACAGGGATGGGTTGTACAGCAACAGCTTTAATAGGGGCATTTTTGGCGGTGAATACAGATGCTTTTATAGCATCTGCACATGCTACGGCAGTGATAGGTATTGCTGGTGAGATAGCTGCACATCAAGCTACAGGCCCTGGTAGCTTGCAAATTCATTTCTTAGACGCACTGTACAAGTTAAAAAAAGAAGACATAGAAGAAAAATTGAAATTTTATAAAATATAAACCTTTATTTATAAAATTAGATATATTTAGATATGATTAAGAATATTTTCTAGCTACAAATGGTTCAAAGTTCTCATGCGTTGCAAACGTTACTTCATGCCCCGCACGTTTCAAGCCAATAGCCAAAGCACAGTATGGTTGCAAGTCTCCTCTTGAACCTACTGTTAGGATCGTAATCTTCAGTTTCCGACTTGGTGCTATAGGTAGACTTTGGCTCAAATGCTTTTTCCTGTTGAAAACTCCAGTATCCAAAAATTGTACTAATTTCCTGTGCCTCTCTATCAGGGCACTGAAATTAAGACAAATAACTTCATCAACCTTAAACAAGTGACATTTGGCGGTTTTATGATTAATGGTCTAGTTGAGCAATTCGTTGAAAAAAGTAACCACTTCCTCTTGCTGTAAGTATATATTCTGGATTTTCCGGGTCATCTTCTAACTTTAAGCGTAAACGTGAGATATGCACATCCACCACACGAGTATCTGCATGTTGTTCTGCGTTATAACCCCATACTTGCTGCAATATTTCTCCACGGCTAAAAGATTTACCGGGATAGCTCATCAATAACTCTACTAAGCTGTACTCTACACCCGTTAATCGAATCCGCTCACCCGCTTTGTAGACTTGTCGCTTATTGGTATCAATTTTGAGATTGTCTACAACCATTACTCCCAAATTAGAAATAGCAGAGGTAGTTGTTCTATCGTTTCTTCGTCGCAGCAACGAGCGAATTCTTGACTCTAATTCCTTTGGAGAGAAAGGCTTCGCCATATAATCATCAGCCCCTAATTCCAGCCCAGTGATCCGATCTGCTACATCTCCCAAGGCTGTAAGCATGATGATTGGAACATCTGATTGTTTCCGTAATTCTTGACAGACACCGTAGCCATCTAGCTTGGGCATCATCACATCCAGAACTATTAAATCAGGAGTTTCTTGACGAAAAGCTGACAAAGCTTCTTCACCATCACTAGCTGCAACTACACTGTAGCCAATCATCTCAAGACGCATCTGTAAAATCCGGCGGATGCTGGCTTCATCATCTACTACTAAAATTGTGCCTTTCTCACCTGATAAGTTTTTCAACGCTGTTCCTTCCAGTGAGAACTCTTAACCATCTATTATCTGCTTATTGGGAGACAAAACCACAAAACAATCTTAAAGTACAACCATGATGAAGAAGCGATCGCTTAATACCTGCATCTGTGCAACAGATGATGCTGGGGCATCTGCCCGAAAAATATATTTATGTCCAATTAATAAATTCCTTGACAAGGGACTCGTATTTTCCATAAATTTGGTGTACCTTGTTAATTCCGTGCAAGTTATTTACACCCGACTGACCCCGACTTTCTAGAAATCTACTGTCATCCAAATTTTTTGCCAATGCCTTCGAGGGAACAGCCAATGAATACTTCTAATCATATAGATATCAAGAAGAAAATCATCAAAAAATCCGACAAGCTTACCCTGAGACAGATGAAGTTAATTGAAGAGGCAGAAGACGAGCTTCTTCAAACTAATACTGTCAAACATACAACCCCTGTAGCTGAGGAGAAACCAGCAGTCATTTCTCCTTCAATACAACCTGACTATATTCCATTTCTTGACAATCCTCCAGTACAATCTGTGGGCAAATCAGGCTGGCAGATTTCCGATATTTGGCGTGATATCCGCGTTGATGATTTCTGTAGTTAATAGTAGCGAGAAGCTTGCGCCCAATCTAACCGCTCACTTCTGAAATCAAGTTCCAGTTATTTTATCTATTACCCTACCTTGGTCTGTTAGCAGTTACACGATGGTCGATAAACTCATTCACTTCTACTGCTAACAATCAATCTTGTATTCTCTCTCAACAGCCGCCAGTAGCAAAGCCAGCAAGGATGACAGATACGGTGAAAGCAAAATCCTCAATCCTTGCAATTGCAAAATACTTGAAACCCTTGATTTATCGTTACAATAGTATTAGTAATTAATAACTCCCAGAGGGTTAGTCTGAGCGCTCTTGAGCTTACTCGTCGTCAGAAGATTTCTTATCTTCTTCGTCATCCTTGTCAAAATTTGTATTGCTAAGGGGGACTTATGGGTGAATCTAAACGCCGAAAGGCAATATTAGGCAATCACTATGGTTTGCCTAATATTTTCAATGAAGTCCAATCAATGTGGACGCAGATTAATTTCTCGCTCAAGCGAGTCAAAGATTCTGATAATATATGTTTACTTGTTCAGTGTTCCAACAACGACCGAGGGTTCCATAAAGACACTATTGCCCAACTTCAAAAAGAAATAGAAAATTGGAAATGTGATTTGGATATTCCTATCTTGATCCAAGTTCTCCCAAGGGAATTTCAAAATTCAGGAACTAAACTTTTTGATGGGTTCGTTACCATTTGGTGCAATTGTCCAGAATTTGAATTGTGGCGAGAAATCTTTGAAACTAAACGAGTTTAATGAACTTTGTTGGATTAACCTCTTGTTTCCTAGCAGCAACATCATCTCTGTTGCCTCCACTCGATTTTGTACTCCCGTTCCACAGCCGCCAACAATTTTGCCTGCAACGAAGATAAATAAGGTTTAGCTTGTTTCCCCAACCCCTGCAACAGCCAATCCACAGAAGAGTCACGGCTAGCCAGTTGATGCAACTGCCGTAACCTCACACATAGCTGCTGCATGAATTGGCAATCTTCATCAAGCAATTCTAGTAACTTCAGATGTTCAATCTTCACGGTGTAGTCGCCGTCCCAGGTCTGGACTGTACAACTGTATTCTCCAGCATAAGTTACCACTCCCCAATAACCCGCTTTACCCCTCAAGTCTGGGTCGTCTTTGGGCAGAAGAATGCATATTTCCCCGATGTGGTAAGGATTGGGTACTTTCGGACTTTCGCGTATCCTATCCACTACATCTTTCACTATGCGACCGGATGGAATCTTATTCCCAGCTTGCTCTACTGCCTGCTGCCATACATCCGCTTGCACAGTCGGTTCTAACTCGGCTTTCGCCAAAAAACGCAATTGTCGTTCGTTGGTCGGCATTGGAATTTGCCGACCATTGGTCGGCAAAAACTTAATTATGATTCTCATAAACCACAGTCGCCGAAATCTTCAAGTAAGCCGCGTCACGACTATAATTGAAGCGTTCGCGGCAGTATTCTTCAATCGAAGCAAGATTCTGAAACTTTGATTTAGTGGAGCTTTGAGCCTTTACTTTCCAACATCACTAAAATTTATAGTCAAATACTGGAAAATTAAGCTCCAAAAGGCTTTCAGCAATTGGGTTCTCCTAAAGTGACAAAACAGGATTACGCAACTGTCACAAGCAATAGTGCGGTGTAACCGCGCTGCACGCCAAGCCTACGCAAGGGTGATTTTAGCAACATCAAATCCTTTTATCCTCTCCATCTCTCCATTGCCTTTATTGATTCTGTGCAAGTATTTAGGATATTCATACCTAAATGCAACTAAGGCGAATAATTCGTTCGATGAAGTGCAAATCAATCCATCACAACCATTATTCAAAGTTTTACCTTGGGATTTCATTTTTTTTGATTCTTCTTGACCGATCTCAGACAAGCTGGTTTCGCCTACTTTATTAGTATTGATCCCGTAGAAACTTCCATCTGGGCACTCAGCTACAGCAGTGACTCGCTTTTGTTCGGGTATTTTACTACGGTCTGTAATTTGACCTGTCTTGAAGTCAATTGTTACTATCCTAGACAACCCCTTTCCTTTTTCTTTACCGACTAAACCACCAAGTGAGCCGTCTTTCAATCGTATTAATTGGTAAACATCTTCATTGTTTTTCAGTCCCGATATATCTACAGTTTCTAGAGAATTTAAATCAATTAAACGAACTTTATTGTCCTTTTTGTTTCTTGTACAGATATAACTTGCAGCTGCTATGAGTTGGCCGTTTATGAACGCAAAACCGCTCAACCGTTCACAAGTCTCTAAAATCGGTGCGGTGGTCAGTACAGTCTTAATTTCCCCAGTGCTGACATTACAAGACTCTACGATGATTGGCTGGAGAATGGATGGATCTGTTGTGGTTTGGCTTGTATTAACGAGGTCGGTGGTATTTGAGTCCAGGTTGGTATCGATATCGTTGTCGCTAATACCAGTTTTGATACCCAGGATAACCGTTCCTGTGTTGGATTGTGCAAGGGTTCTGCTGTAAACAAGTCCCACAGTTGCTGCTGTGGTGCTTGCCAGCGCCAACTGACCAAATTGTCTGCGTGTTAACTTTAGTTTCATCTGTAACTCCCAGAATTACTTGCTGTTTGCCATTGTTCTAGGCTTGCTGTAGGTGAGCGAGATTGGCTGATACTTTTGATTTTTGAAATGAACGCTATAAAGCATTACCTATTAAGCGGATGCTGGGCATTATACTAATTGAATCCAACGTGCCACTGAGGGAATATTATTGTTGTCAACAACAAACAGCATGTAGTAACCAGGAGGTGCAATGTTGCGATTACT
The DNA here is from genome assembly GCF_014698065.1 of Nostoc flagelliforme FACHB-838. Lineage (GTDB taxonomy): Bacteria > Cyanobacteriota > Cyanobacteriia > Cyanobacteriales > Nostocaceae > Nostoc > Nostoc flagelliforme_B. The sequence continues at coordinate 6,428 of NZ_JACJSI010000113.1, read as the reverse complement.
CGTTATTTGAACCGTAAGAGAATTGCCACTCCTAGAACTAATCGGCGTATCTACTAGCCGTTGTTCTGTATCTAGACCATGAGTCGGTGCCATTGGTCTAATTAGATGAACCAATTTGGTGTTCGTTGCAGGTTGATTTGTTTGGATAGTGATTGTACTGCCATAGTTTGTTGTCGCGGGAGCGCTACTAATTGTTGGTCTTGTCTGCGATATGTACGCCGGACTATAAATTTCTATCCGATTTTCATAAGTACCACGACTAGGATTTCCCCCTGCTACAACCACTCTGCCATCTGGCAGCAATACTGCAACTGAATGATAGACGCGGCCGTTAACAATTGGTGTCTCTACTGCTGTCCAGGTATTTGTGGCTGGATTATAAATCTCTGCTGGCAGCGTAGATTGTGATATATCCTCTTCACCTCTGCTGCCATTACACACAAATACGGTGCGATCGGGTAATATAACCGCATTATGGTGCATTCTGGCATTCAGGAGAGAGGGGGCTGCTGTATAAGTGGGAGTAGTAGCACTGAGGTTTACAATATTGACTCGGTTCGTTGCTACACCTCCTCCACCGCCACCGATAATCATCACCTTTTGATCTTGAGCGGGTGGGAGTAATACGCTAGCAGCTTGGTTGGCACTATCTGGAGTTTGCAATCCCGATACTGACTGTTCTGCGATCGCTCGATTAAATCTTGAAGGTAAAGTCAGAATGCGTGGTGATACACCATTGTTGCCCCCCAATTGAGCACCCGTATAAAAAAGTTTGCCACTACCCAACAAGATCAAGTGGGCATAGAGGGCAAATGCACTGGTTTGTTGTGTAAAAATGTTCCAACCAGTAGAACCATTAAAAATTTCTGGGTTGCGATCAAGGTTGCCGCTTACATCTAAACCCGATAGAGTAAAGATTTTCCCATCGCCCAGCGTTAATACGGTAGGATACCAGCGGCCTCTCCGCATTGATGCCACTTTTGTCCAACCTCCGTTGCCGCTATTGGCAGTGAAATTAAATATAAAGCAATCGGCTATACCATAAAATGGGTCATATTGTAGAGTTCCACCTGCAACAAATAGTTGTCCGTCGGCTCGGAATGAGTGAGCAGCACAGAAAATGTCAATCGGGTTTCCACTACTATCTCGTGGGATTGTTGGAGTGACAAAGGTTCCGTCACTAAGATTCCAAAGCCTCACCCCTTCTGGGGAATTGTCATACGCTATTTGGCTAGGCTCGTTACCTGAACCACCAAAGAACAATATCTTACCTGTTCTTCCTAGAGCAGCATGGATAGGATTAATTGGAATTTGAGAAGATACTTGCCAAGGCATTTTTTTGTTGACTCCCCTGGTTAAAAAACTAGAATTGTTAAGCTCGTGTTCGTGAACTGCTTACACCAACACAACAACGGATGAAAAAACTTCTTTTTACTCTCTTTTATCACAGCAAAATGTAAAGCTTCTAAGAGGCTGGAGTTATGAAATTTTTGTGCTGCAAGACTTTCGGATTTTTATTTTACTTCAGTAAAAACTGCCTTATCTTCGTGCTATTCCTTTGTTAGGGTTAAGGATATTACGTGACTTTAGTCCTGTTTAACAAATGACTTTACTCTGTTGAGACAAAGTCTGGCTTTTTTCTGTTATATGCAACAAAACTGGAGTGTACAAGATTTAGCCAAGACTCAGTAACTTGGCGCAACACTCAAACCCCGACATATCTAGCAAGATGGACTCAAGGACTACTAGTTGCGGGTGCAATTACTGAAATACATCTATTGCCTCCTTATCATCTTTTACTTAGGCTACTCCATACCTTGATTCTTCTACAAAAGTCGCAATTGTTGACGGTTAAATACTTTATTATCAACAATCATAACTAAAGATTGGTTTCCTTGAGGAGTAGCTTCATCTTCTGTGCAAGTTTGATTACGGTGAACTGCTTTTAACAAAATGTTTAAGGAGTTTTATTACTTTTATTAATAATTAGCTTTGCTAAAACTGGATTATATTGAGATGTTTAAATTTAATCTATTATCAAAAATCAGACAAGCTCCAAAAGATTGAGTTTATGTAAAATTTTTATGTAATTAGTAATACATAATGAGAGTCTTCGCATGAAGGAATTGGTCTTGAAAGCGATCGTTTTGCTTCCCTGTCCCAAATCTTCTGGTGCTTCGACAGCCGTCACTTCCACCCTAGTAATTCGCTTTCGTCACGAAAGCGGGGTAAAGGGGAAGGGGGATACTTCGACTGCGCTCAGTAACCGGGGGAAAGGTTTTAAATCCCAAACCCAGTACCCTTTCCCCTTTCCCCAGACCTCACCTAGCAAGCACTTTTGGGTTGGCAGACTACTAGTACTAATACACCTTGTCTGAAGTGTACAAGTATATTCTCCAATGTGGCTGACCACTCCCCAATGACCCGCTTTATACCATTTCACGAAAAATCTGATACAAATGCAAACCTTGAAAGCATTGATGTATCTAAGTTTTTTAATTACGAATGGGCGAAAAAGCGAATTGTGAATTGGTATTACCCCTTAAGTCTGGGTTATCTCTGGGCAGAAGAATGCATATTTCACCGATATGGTAAGATTGGGGATTTTCGGACTTTCGCGTATTCTATCAACAACATCTTTCACTATGTGATCGCTAGGGAATCTTTTTGCCAGCTTGCTCTACTGCCTGTTGCCATACATCCGCTTGTACTGCGAACTAAATCCATACAATACAGGGATTCGTGATACATTTGCCGGAGTCTTCTGTCTGAAGCGTCTGCCCAAATATGGTAGAGGCGGCAATTTCAAAGTTTCTGTTCTGAAGTGATTGACCTAGCTGACGATATCTTTGCCAGTGCAAAAACTCTACTACCAAGTAGCTGCCATAGTTTATCGCTTTCTTTAGCGGGTTTTTAGCTATTTGAGCAAATCTCAAAAACCCAAACATCCCTGTAGGACTCAACGGCACAACTGATGCAAAAAAGCAAGGTACGCCTAATTTCTCTGCTATGTGATATCCCCAATTGGCTAGCGGCGTGTAGATGATTACTTCAGCCCCCTGACACGCTACCCAAGCCGACTGCAATTGTTGAAGCAAAAGCTTATCTCTTTCCTCTGGGTTTAACTTTTCTCCCGCAATCAATCGTTGCCCTTGTTTCGATTGCAAAAACTCTTGAATATTTCCAGCGATCGCTGGAAACTCTAAATCAAACTGCCTCACAAATGGCTCAAAGTTCTCATGCGTTGCTACGGTTACTTCATGCCCCGCACGTTTCAACCCAATACCCAAAGCACAGTATGGTTGCAAGTCTCCTCTTGAACCTACTGTTAGGATCGTAATCTTTAGTTTCCGGCTTGGTGCAGTCAAACTTTGCCTCAACTCAATTGGTTTCTCCACTCAAAACTCCGGCTCTACTCAAAATTGTACTGAATTACCTGTTGTTGGAAGTCCCTAAGCTCTTCTTAAGCTTTTGGCAAAGGAAGACGAAGACAGCTTCAGGCGATCGCAATCTCAAAATTTTCTTAGCCTTTAACCATTTACTATCAAGCAGATAAATGTTATACGCTTAAATCCAAGATTAAAATCATGATTTTAACTTGCTAAGAAAGTCCGAAATTAGCAATTCTAATAAAAGAAAGTTTGAGCGCAAAAAACTACTTTTGTCAGTAATTAGCAACGCTGTCAATAATAGTACAAGTAACTGCTTTCAATAAAAGGCGATTATCTCTTGTGTTTCCTGTGTTCCCGATTTAGCTGAGTTTCCCTAATTCCTATGAGTTACAAAAAACACGTTGCTCGCATTCCAAGCATTGCCAAACTAAAGCATCAATATTCTTTACACAATTGTAGTGTGTTAGTTTACAAGCAAAGGCAATATTTGCGATCGCAACCTACAGATGATAGACAGTGCTAACTTAAACACCTTTTATCTATCTTTAATACTTAAAATGCGATGTGTTGCAGAGATGTTTATTGTAACTAAGAGATGCAATGATATTTAAAGCAAGCGCTGTTAATAGCAAATTAGAAAAAAACTTATAAAATATGACTCATTTTGGTATCCTTTGTCCACCCAGTACTGGACACCTTAATCCAATGACAGCATTGGGGCGAGAATTACAAAGACGCGGGCATCGTGTCACTCTCTTTGGAGTTGCCGATGCTCAATCTAAAGCACTGGCAGCAGGATTAGATTTTTACATGATCAAAGAGTCTCAGCATACCTATGGAGGAACTGAAGAGTCCCTAGCAAAGTTGGGACAATTAAGCGGTTTTGCCGCTTTGCAATATACTATGAACCTAATGAAAGAAGGAGTAAATCTGCTGCTTAATAAAGCTCCAGAAGCTCTTAGAGAAGCTGGTGTAGAAGCATTATTAGTAGACCAATTTATAGTAGAAGGTGAGACTATTGCCGAATTTCTGCAAATTCCTTTTATTACTGTATGCAATGCCTTGCCAGTTAATGCAGAAGATGATATGCCGCCTTTTTTTACGGACTGGAGATATAACCCGGCATGGTGGACGCGTCTACGCAATCGATGTGCTTACTTGTTGATGAAGCCGCTCACAAAACCAATCACGCAGATTTTAGATACCTATCGCCAAAAGTGGAGCTTGCCCCTTTACTCTCAAACACCTAGCAAAGATACCTTCTCTCAACTCGCCCAGTTGAGCCAATTGCCTAAAGAATTTGATTTCCCAAGGCAGTCTTTGCCCAAATGCTTTCATTTTACTGGCCCCTATCAAGATTCAACTGGACGAGAACCCATACCTTTTCCTTATGAAAAGTTGACTGGGCAACCGTTGATTTACGCATCAATGGGAACCATACAAAATAGTTTATTAGAAATTTTTCAAACTATTGCCTCAGTTTGCGTTGGATTAGATACCCAGCTAGTAATCTCTCTTGGTAAAGAGAGTGGATCAGAACCGCTCCAAGGATTACCTGGCTCTCCGATAATTGTTAGTTATGCACCTCAACTGGAACTACTTGAAAAGGCAACTCTCACCATTACCCATGCAGGATTGAATACAGTTTTAGAATCTTTAAATAACGGTGTCCCAATGGTAGCAATTCCAATCGCTAATGACCAGCCAGCAGTAGCAGCACGTATAGCATGGAGTGGGGCTGGTGAATTTGTGCCTGTGGCTAGTATAAGTGTTCCTAAACTGCGAACAGCGATAAAGCAAGTTCTTGAGCAAGACTCTTATAAGCAGAATGCACTGAGATTACAATCTGCTATCCATCATTCTGGAGGAGTCAGCCGTGCTGCTGATATTATCGAACAGGCCATAACTACAGGGAAACCTGTTTTCCTATAGAAGAATAAATACTGTTATTAAACATTATTTACAAGATTAGAGAAATAAATTTACAATTTAATAAGATGAGGCTTATAAATAAGGCAAAGCTTAAGATACAAGAATGGGATAATAACTCTTGTATTTTAAAAGTTACTCTCCTATATTTTTTATCTTTTTCAACAAGAATCAAGCGGTATCCCTGACTTCATCAGGTCACGAACAATTAGCTCTAGATCGAGCAAATGATGCTTTAAGAAGTTGGCAGGAATCTACCAAAATTTATCGCCAATTAAAGGATCAAGAGGGAATTACGGTAAGCCTGATTAATCAAAATCTTGCTTTCCAAGCATTAGGATTACACAAAGAAGCTTGCAATACACTTTTAGAAGCTTTAAACTTTAATACAAATCTAGGTATTTGCGACACGACTTTGCAGGAACTTGCTCTTGCTCAAAAAGAGCAACTGACAACATTAATTGGTAAGCAGAAGGCAACATCGGTTAGCTTGCTTGGGTTACAGAATCTCGGAGAAGTCTTGCGGATTTTGGGGAAGTTAAACGAATCTGAAACAGTTCTACAAGAAACATTAACGCTAGCAAAACTTGTATCTTCATCAAAAATTAGCGATATTTATCTGTCTCTGGGCAATATTGAACAGACAATTTATCAGCAATTGCAAGATAAATATTCTTGGATAGAAGAACCACTTTTTCGAGAGCAGATTGCTAATATTATTCCACAAAAGGCGCAAAAATCACTTTTGTATTACCAAACATTAGAAAATATACCAAATATATCCAAATCAGCTAAACTGCAAGCTCAGTTGAATCACTTAACTTTACTGATAAGTTGGGAAAAGTGGCTCACTCATCAACCAAATCAACCGAACCTTCGTCAGAAAGTTAATCAACAAATCCGAGTATTGGTAAATCAAATAGATGAAAATTCTTCTGCCTTTTTGGAGTTATCATCTGAGCCATCTATTCATGCTCGGTTGAATCTTGCTAAGAGGATGTTTTAAAAGTAGGGTAATGTTGTAAGAAAGCTCACAAAGCTTATGCTGAGATTTGTAGAAACCAGCACCTTGTGAGCAAATGACTAAAGCATACCGTAGCAATTTGA
>NZ_JACJSI010000112.1 GCF_014698065.1 Nostoc flagelliforme FACHB-838 | reverse complement strand
GCGGGTAGGACTTTCACCCACATCAGTCTGAGAGTTCAGTGCTAGGATTGCTCCTAGTTTCACTGACTAGGCTATATGCTTATTAAGCATTTTTACTTAGTAACGAATCGCACGACTTAATTCTCTTCGCCTGCCCTTGGAGTCATTGAAAATGAAAGGTGCATTGACTCGACAATTAGAGCGATGGCTGTAGCGCAGTTGTTGACCACGGAATTGGTACAAATGGTTACGCACTAAGGCTGTCGTTGAAAGCATTTGGTTGTCCCTCAACTTGGGAATAGAACTCGATATTTAGGATGGCTTCGTGAATCTCCATCAAAGCTTGCACAGCATCACCAATCTTTAAGTCATTCGATGTACTGAACTTTTCGGAGGCTTCGATTTGTTTGTAATTGGGAGATGCTTGTACAAACCTTAAAGTCTGTTCGCAACCGAGGATGATGGTCATGATTTCGGTTGTTGTTAGGCTTGGTTGTGTCTTTTGGGTGTCTTGGTCACTCATGACTTTTTCCCTTTTCTTTGGGTTTTCATCGGTGCGGTTGGGGCTTCTGGTTGAGCAGGTTTTTGAAGTACATAGCTGATAGCCCCTGCACCCCCGACAGCTGCGGCGATAGTGAACATATTGTTTCTGCCAAGCTGCTGGACTCCGAAGTAGCCAAGGGCTAACGCTGCTGCTGTTGCACCAATGCCTAAAACCGTGTTTCTGAATGTGGTTCTGCTCATGCTGCCCCTTTGAAATTAGTGACCATCGCTGTCAATGCTGATTTATTGGGCTGTGTAGATTGCGCTGTTTCAACTTTGGGCGATGGTTGTACATTGCCGTGTTGAAAAATCAGCTTCTCTACACCTGCTGATAATGCCTGTGTCGGTGCATCTTGGGGTAAATCAAACATCTTGCACAATTCAATTACTGCTAGGTAGGAGATGGTTATACGCCGAGATTCGTAATTCATTGATTAAGCTCCTCTTGCAATTTGAGTTAATAGCTTCAACCCCAAGGCATTGATGAATTGGGGATTATTCAAGACCACAAAGCCTAAACCGGCTAAGTTTTGATCCACCACTGGTAGAGAAACACCCCCACCCCAGGCGACAAGGTATTTAGCACGATCTAGATAATTGCCAGCAGTCACAAAGTTGGCGAATTTCTCAATCCTGTTACTCCACCACTGATCTAGACATTGGCTGTACTCGGTTTCAAACTTCTTGCCTGTGAGGTGGTTGCCGCCGTATGTGAAAGTGCCTTCAATAATTCCCTGGTTAACGAGACTGGGCGAGTGCTTCACATCCTTGGACAGCAGACTCACTCGGTCGTTTCGCTTGTCGAGGGTTTCTGCAATCATCGAATGCAGTTCACCGGCTCCACCTTCAATCAAGTGACGGTCAATCACTGCACCACTGCCGTTGAACACGGTAATCAACCAAGTTGATGAACCGATATCAAGAGCGATCGCTAATTCTGAGGGGTCAAGTACCAGGGACGCTTCACCAAATAAGCAGTGGGCAATACTTCCAAACCCTTCGGGATAAATGCCTGTGACTACAATCTCAACTGTCTTGGTGACAATGGAACGAGTAAGTGGGTGCAGATGTTCAAAGGTGTGAGTCCCTTCTACTCGGCGCTTAATCTCTTGGCCCCAGCGTTCTGGGTTGTGATTGCTCAAACCAATTTCTAGCTTGACTTCATCGGGAATATTCAGAACTTCTAAGTCTGCAAGGATGCTTTCTAACGCCAGTTCTGCCTTTTTCGCTTTATCCTCGTGTAGCAGGGTGTGGTCACTTTGAGCTAGAGCCGCACTGCCCCAGAAGAATTGAACATCTTTTAAGTCCAGGCGTGAACCTTGTACATAACGCACCCATGCCCCATCTTTTGAGATGGTTTCGTGGTGCATGATGTTGCGGTTGCGAACAAGTGAGTATACGGCTGGCATCATGATAGAAAAATCACCGATGATTGCCTTGCCATACCCTGCACCTGAGTCTTTTCCGGCGATCAGGTCAGTTAGCCCTGATTTGGCTAACAAGTCTGCCTGAACTAGCCAATTTTTGGCATTGGAATATATAGCTGTCATGGTTCTGTTGTTTGTTAAAGTCTTGTTTTTTCTGGCTTTGGAGAATTTAGAGGCTCAATCGCTTTAAATCCACATATCCAGTTAAGGGCTTGCCATCACTTCGCTTTCCGGCTTCTGTCACCTATGTTATGCGTCGTTTTTTGGCTTGCTAGTGTTATGATAGCATTACTTCATGAAGTAATGAAGTAATGTTTTGCTAATTTTCTTGAGGTAATGTCAAAATGTTTTCAGAACAAATAGAAAACAGTGATGTGGTAACAAGACGAGACGATCCAAATTTCACTCAAGTTAGCGGGTACATACCAAAGGAGAAAGCTTTAAACTTTAAAATTGCTTGCACTGCTTTGCAAATAACCCAAAGCGATGCACTAGATGAAGCAATTAGCCTTTGGCTAGCAAATCATGAGCAACCTTCCTCCACACCCAAGGGCAAAAAAGGTAAGGGTACAGCATGACCAAAGAAAGCCAATCAGAAAAAAACGCTCTAAGGGAAATTCTGGCCTATTTACAGAAAGTAGGGCTATTTGCTCAAAATCCAGTGTCAAACATTACTATCAGTAAAGTTCGTATAATTTCACATCATTAATTTTGTTGTCTCCAATGACTACAGTGAAAGACCCACCAACCGATTTTCAACTCCCGCCGCACAACGAACCGGCATTAGAGATGCTTAGGGAGGCGAAAGACTATGCGTCCACTCAAGCTCTAGCGGCTGGTGCTGCTGCGCTGGCTACAGGAGGCATAATTCATCCATTTGGATGGGTTCTTTTTGGATTGGCTTACAAGCCGTTGATACGAATTCAAAAACTTGCGCGGCTGGAAAAATTAACAGCCCTACTTTTGAATGAGTTTAAAAGCCAGGGTATACAAGTCTTTCCAGTGCTAAAGCCCGAAGACAAGAACCCCATCGACTTGTTTATTAGGTTTCCGAGAAAGACACATCTGTTTATCTCCATTCGTTCACGGGGAGATAGTCAGGTGGTCTACAACGAAAAAAGGGAAATTCTACAGGTGAAAAAGAAAGATAAAAATGGTTTAACCACCTGGAAACCCTGCCCATTAGTTGAGCTATCGGATTACGAGAGATGGCTGACTAAAAATAGAGATTTGTTTGGAATGTCCTCGAAAGAGGTAACAAAAACACCGACAGGAAAAGTTTTGGTCTTATGGAGTCCAACTCAGGCAGCATCTGACCACAACCCACATCTTTATTCTGAGATGGGCAGTATGAAAATTCTGGCTCTCAGGAGAAAAGGTACTACGTTTGTAATTCAAGAGGAGGAAGTAACCGAGTTCATCAAGGCTTGGTTAGCCAAGTACGAATAGGCTAAAAGCTGAAAACCCTAAGTCTCGATGAGACAAACGGGCTTTCAATTGGAATTGGGGTATAGGTTTCGCCGCCTAATTAATATCCCTAATAGTAATCTTATCAAACCTTTTTGAGTGTTAAGCGATTGTAACACTGGCTACACAAAAAACGGCAACTCAGGAATTTTATCAAATTCGATTTCTGAACGTTTGTATTAGAAGATTACTTTCGGGATAGCTCCAATTCCTCCAACACACAAACTGGAGGAATAGCTCTCATGTCACCATTACAACAATCTCATCACTCAGTATCGCCGCAATCAGCAGATGCTCAAGGGGCAAATTCTGCTGCTTTGACAAAACTTGAGTTGATTGAGAGTCGGATAATCAAGTTTGCGTTTAACGCAACTGGCACAAACAAAGACTGGGACTTTAAGAAGCTAGCCAGCAACTTCGTTGATGTAGAAGGCACTCTAGCCGATGTCCAGCAACATATTAAAGCAGGTCACGCCATCTGTGCTGGCTTGTTGGATGGTAAATGGCGCAGTAAGGCCAATATTATCGGTTCTCACTGGCTACTAATTGACATTGATAATTCCGATGTCGCCCGTGATGCTTATGACAAGCCGATTAAGGACGCTAACGGCAATTCTATCAAAGTTTACGATCACCAATTAACGATCGAAGAAGCGCTAGTCCATCCCTTCATTAAAAAACACTGCGCCTTAATGTACACCACTGCCAGTCACAAACAAGACTGGCATAAATTCCGGTTGGTTTTCCTTCTCCCCGAATATGTCCAAGGCGCTGATACTGTAGAAGCTTGTACACGCTTCCTCATGCAGCAGTTACCGCATGATCCAGCTTGTAAAGATGCAAGTCGTGTTTTCTACGGCAGCACAGAAGCAGAATTCCCCCTGGTCAACCCTAAAGCCACTTTACCAGCAGAATGGATAAGTGAGGCGATTGCGATCGCGCAACAGGAACGTATTGAGTATCAGCTAAGAATTCAAGAAATTGAGTCACGGCGTAAAGAGTGGCGTGAGATTTCCCTCACTGAAGGCTGGGACATTGACCAGCTAATCCAAAACGCTCTTTCATTCATCCCACCACGTACCCCAGGAAGCGGTAACTATGACGAATGCCGTCAGGTGTTGATGGCACTGGTTAATCATTATGGGGCAACAGATGCGGAAATCATAGCCGAGCAGTGGTCGCCCAGTATCAAAGGCTCAACTTGGAACATTCGCGCTAAGATTCGCAGTTTTAGACGTGGGGGAATCTCAATCGGTACACTGTTTCACATTGCCAAACAGTATGGCTTTCGCTTCCCGCAACGGCAGTACCAAGCATACCAGCCCAAAGGAGTAATTAACCGTGAACAGTGGGAGCTTGGGCGAGTTAGAGAGGACTTGAGCAGCTTCCAAAATTTATTGAAGCAAGCAATCGCTCCATTTAGTTCGATATTTAAAGGATTTAAAGCCCCACCACAACCATTGCCCTTACCTGAAATTGACACGCCTTCGCCCAATGTAATTATTTACAAACCCGGCAATATCCCGTACATAACTGAAGTTACAGGCAATATCTCTATCTCCTGCCAGCCAGAGGAACATATTGCTGCTTGGGTGGAAGCTGTTTCTAAGGGCTGGACACAAATCTTAGATAATTCCCACCCTGGACTGGGCAAGTCTTACAATGCGGGGCAATTGACGGCGGCCTTATTCGGTGTTGATAAACTAATTTACCAGGATGCCAACCACAGAAACCCATCTACACTGCCCATTGAAGAAAACTTTGTTGATCTGCCAGTGCGACACAACGGCTTTAAACTAGATCCCACTCGCAAAACTCCTACAGGTGAGGACTTTAAACTGTGGACTAAAGCGGGTGAGACTGCCGACACTGACGGCAATTGTCACAGAACTTACTTATTTAATGCCTTCCGCAACAAAAATTTTAGCAGCCTTGATTTTGAAGAGAGCGGCATTAGTCCCATCTGTGGCGGTTGTTCCCTTAAAAATCAGTGCCGTTTTGCTTACGGGGACGGTTTTGGATTCCGCTTTCAAAAACGCACAGCAATTCAAAATTATTCTGAACTCAGAGCGCACCCAGACTCTACACCAGTCACCTTAACTAACGCTGCTGACCAAACTTTCACCGTTGGACGGTTATGGGAAGAAGCAGGCACACTCATCAAGCCCGTGCGCTCGGTTGATGTGAACCGAGGCGATTTTGAAACTACTGTCGGCAAACTGCTACTGTTAGAACCAAATCTTCTATCACAGCTACAACCTGCACTCTTAGTTTTACACCAACTGTTAACTCAGCAACTTAAGCCCACTGACCGCTACGGGTTTGATGATGCCAGCATCCGTGCGCTGCTGCCCCCTTTCCCCACAGGCTTAGATATCGAAACGATTCAGCAAGCCTCTGAACCTGATTTAACTTTCTTAGAAGACTTGGACTCAATTGATATTACCCAAGATAAACAACTCAAAAAAAGCTCTGCGGCTCGTTATGCTGCCAAAAAGGTAGTTAAAGACAGCGCACGAACAGCAGGTAGGGAGTTTCTTGACTTGCCTAATTACTGGTTGCCTGACTTTCTCGAAGCTTGGAAAGGTGATGGTAGTTTTCAGTCTCAATGGGGTGTACTCAGCATTTACCGCCGAAATCCCAAACATACTGAATTGGCCCACTCTGCCCAATTTAATATTTATCTTGATGCCACATTCAAATCCCAGCAGTTGAAATTGAAATTGGGCATCGATGAGCCTGTGTTAGTCATCGAGCAACAACGCCCAGACTACGACAATTTAAAAGTCGTCAACGTCACTGGGCTGGGTAAACTGCCCAAAAATCGCTCTCTTCCACTAAGCGCTCGTGTTAACGCCCTCAAAGAAACCTTGAAAAAACTCTGCCCCAACCTTGGCATTATTGATTGGAAACAGATTGCAACACAAGCCGAGGGGCGCACAGAATACGGTCACTTTGTCGATGGTCGTGGTGTTAATCGGTTTAGTGAGTGTGATGCGATCGCAAGTTTTGGCATTCCTTACCAAAACATCGGTGTTTTAGCAGCACAATATCAGGTGATGACTGGTGAAAGGGTCAACCTGGAAGATAAAAACAGCGCTTTCCACAAGTATCTCACAGACCTGCTAAGAGCAGAAATCATCCAAGAGATTGGGCGATTACGTTCACATCGTCGCCCCAATGTGGAGCTAACATTCTACTTCTGCGCTGATTATGACCTCAATTTCCTTTTAAGGGAACTGCCAGGAGTAAAATTAGAGGTTGTTGATGCCTGCGATTTCTGCATTGAAGCTGGTAGCCGAGATCAGCAAACAGGTCACGCCATCGTCAAAGCCTTCACCCACCTTTGGGAGTCGCAGCAGAAAATTGGTCAAACTGCGATCGCCAAAATCATAGACACTACCCAAGGATGGGTGAGCCGATTTACCCAGAGATGGGGGGGCTGGCAGCACTTTAAAAAATTATTACTCTTGCTATTAGATAGTCTTAATAGCGGTAGTAATAAAAATTTGGCTGACTTAGACGACGATGAAAAGTGGCTAGCCCGTACATACTTCCCGATGTTGATTGCTGAATCAGAATCATCACCAGATCACCTGTTAGAGGGGGTGGCGGAAGTTGCCCAAGTTTTTAGTACTAGGGCGATGCGGCGAGTTTTGAATTTCTGCACGCCCCAAGTTAGGGCTGACTTGCTGATGACTTTCTTTCGTTGTTTGCCTACTGAAGTTTACTCAATTTCAGTTTCTGAAATCTCTGCATCACTCGCAGAACCTGAGCTATCACCTTGAACAGTCATAAGAACTGATTCTAGACGATAACCAGCTTCGCGGATGTAATATCCAGCTGCACCCACGTCTTCAAACACGCTGTCAAATTGGGGATGAGTTGACGGAAAAATCTTTCTCAGGCGTTCGCTGATTCCTGAAAGTTCTTGCTGAATTGCGATTAGTTCTTGAGTATCATCGTCCATACTTATTTACCACAAAGATAGCTGCCCCGGTGAAACATTTGATTTCCCACCTCTATGGTATAAAAGGTGACAAGCACTGCAAAGAGCTATAAGGTTGCCGCTATGGTTATTTGCTGGATTTCTGTCCCAATGATGAACCTGTAGGGTGTACACTCTGCGTTTTGAGCGTGTAAGCTTTGATGTTTTTTCACCAGGGGGAATGCACTGTAACCCGCATTTTTGACAACGCCACTGGGCTTGTTGCTTAACGTCCGTGGCAATTTCTGACCAATTATCTGGGTATAGAGAATAGGTGAACGTCATCAGTCTAATTAAACTAAAGCTTTGAGAATTGTAATGCTTCTAGGGCTGGGCTACGGAAAGAAAAAATATTACTCCTGCTATTAGATAATCTTAATAGCGGTAGTAATAAAAATTTGGCTGACTTAGACGACGATGAAAAGTGGTTAGCCCGTACATACTTCCCGATGTTGATTGCTGAATCAGAATCATCACCAGTACCCAACTGCTAAAAAATTTATTCAGATTCAAAGTCGATCAGAACAGCATCGGCCTGAAACATTTCGTCTCTAGCTTTTAAACCAATATCTCGACGGATATTGTCTAGAATTTCTAGACCTGTGCGTTGGCTGTTGGGGTAGGGAGTCCAGATGGCGTTGACTGTAATTTGAGTACCGACTAAGAATGTGTTGACTGCGCCGACAAAATATTCACCATCGGCATAATCTAAGCGAACAAGGTAAACACGAGATTTGCCAGCGTAGTGAGCATTTTTAATGTCAGAGGCGGTTTGATAATCGGGATGTGATTCAGTCAAATAGGTGATTTTAGGTTTGTTGGGATGATTAAATCCTTCGGATTTACCCAAATTGGGGTCTGACTTTTTAAATCCTTGAGATTTACCCCAATTGGGGTCTGAATTCTTGCGCCTTTTAGCTTCTCCCATATTGATTCCTATTATGTGGCTAACTTGACCCGTTCAAAGACTAAAACTAGGATGCCATTGTTTCTATGTTGTTGCTGCCTGGGCTACGGAAAGAAAAAATATTACTCCTGCTATGTAGATAGTCTTAATAGCGGTAGTAATAAAAATTTGGCTGACTTAGACGACGATGAAAAGCGGTTAGCGCATACCTTCACTTATTTGCTTTTTTGTATACGATAATCACTCTATCTAAGTAAAGTTCATCCGTTACTACTGAGATGGTTCGTATAAGCTGTTCGCCTTGAACTTCAATGCTATCAGCTATTTTCGTGTCCCCATCGTCATATCTGAGCTTTTTTTTATTAACTTCATCGCTAGGTACAGCCCACGATACTAGATCATCAACCAATAAGAAGGCTTTAGAGTCATAGAAACTTAGATGACCGTTAAACGGTATAACTTCAGACTCCAATACCCCTTCACTGTCAAACCAATAAACTTTTGGTTCGCCTGTTCTTTCTTCAAAAAATTTCCCATCTGATGAGATAGTTAGAGTAAGTCCTTCGGTTGCTTCTACCTGATCAATTAAATTATTGCTGTTACCATTCAACCAATTTTCGACACCATTCGGATCTGGTTCATCACCGATAAATTTTATGTCGCTGTTTAGAGAAATGCTTCCCGTTAACAGCCATGTTCCAATTAATAATTCTATGTTCATAGGATTTTTCTAATTACAGGTTTGATTCAGCCTGTTGCTGCTGCGGTGCTGGCTGTTTACTTTTTCTCTTGCCCTTTGCACTATTTACTGTTGATTCCTCTGGCTCACTACTAGCTTCATCTGATGCAGTATTTACAACTGCTAGCTGAGTTTCAGTAGCCGGATTTGATGACCGATTTTTGTCGTCGCTTGAAGATGTCTTTTGCTGGCGACGACTGCTTTTCTTCAACTCGCCTATTAAATATTTAATTCTGCTGCCACTCAAATTGATGCCCAGTCCTTTCAGCATCTCTGACACTTCATCATAACTGTAGCCATACTTATCAGAGGTCAGTTTCTCAATGTACCGTCTCATTTTCTTGATAGTCTCTCTGTCCGATACAGCTTCTCGCTCTTTCGGCTTCTGTGACTTGAGAAGATTAATGGCCTTATCAATCTTCTCTTTCGTGATTACTTCTGAATTCTGATGCTCACTCATGGTTATCTCGTGAATACCGATTAACTGATAATTATCGACTATTTGAAAAAATCTGATTCAAAATCCTCAAAAAAATTGACTATTGCGGCTACGCCGAATTACCTTTTTGTACTACGGCTACGCCTTATATTTTTTAGTGTGGCAGCTTCGCTGGTAGTCTTATTCAAGCTCATGCTAAAAAATCTGGCTATTACAGCTACGCTGAATCAGAGAACTTTACTTAAAACAGCTTCGCTGAATTATCTTTTCATATTACAGCTACGCTGAACTATTATTTTGTGTGCCAGCTTCGCTGAATCAGAGAATTTTCATATAGCGGCTACGCCATTTGTACCGACTCTGTAGCGGCTACGCCGAACCAGAATTTACCGACTGCTTGATTTTATCAAATTCCGGCTACGCCGTTGATATATCCCTCTGTAAGTTGTAGGATAATCAGCATCACGGCTACGCCGAAAGTACTCCCGCCTTCAGCCCCCTGCTGTGTCCTCCGTATAGCCGTAACATCTGACACCGCACCTTCCCCGTATTTGGGCTAGAAGCTAGCGATGCCTCAAAGCTTACGCTTTGTCTCGCTGCGCTCGAACGGCAGACTGGTTCAAGTGGGGAAACCCCCCTTGAAAAACCCCCCTCGCAATGTCCCGATATCTTCTCGATTTATGGCGAACCGCAAGCAGTCAAAAGCTCTAGTCCGAAAGCATATTTTCCCAGTGAGGTTAAGTGATATCGAACTGGACTTGCTGCGAATAAAATCACTTGATGCGGGTATGTCAGCGAGTGAACTAATGAGGCGCAATGCGTTGATGCGTCCATTACCCAAACGACTGAGTAAAATTAGCTTGCAAACATATTGGGAATTAGGACAAATCGGGAACAATCTAAACCAGCTTGTCAAAGCCACCAACACAGCTATATTAATGGGGCGAACTTTACCTGCAAAACCCGAACTGCTAAGAGAACTTTTAGAACTGCTGCATCAGTGTAGACGAGATATTGCCTCGGATGATATTGAATCTGACGACTGGGAAGAAGAGGAAGACGATGATTGGGAAGCAGACTAAGGGCAGAGGTTTTCGCAAACTGTTGGATTATTTGGAATCCCGCGAAGATGCTAAACTAATCGGCGGCAACATGAGCGGGAGAAATGCCCGTGAATTGGCGCGTGAATTTAAGCTGTCTCGACAACTGAATTCTGATGCAGACCGAGTTGTTTATCATGTCTCGCTGTCAGCAGCTAAAGACGATAAATTAGATGATGAGAAGTGGAACGAGATTGGCGACCGTTACATGAAGGAGATGGGTTTTGATGCCAATCAGTTTGTCATCTTCCGCCACCATAACACCGACGACGACCACATCCACATTGCAGCCAGCCGCATCAGGATGGATACAGGGCTAGTAGTGCATGATTCCTGGGATTATATACGCTCTGAGAAAGTCCTGCGACAAATCGAGCAAGATTATGAGTTAGTACAAGTGCAGGGCAGTAGAGAAAAACTGAATCGCACACCCAGCACCGGACAAATCAGGCGCATAAGGCGAGAGCAGTCAGAATTTGACTTGGGTAAGCGCGATACCCCACCAGAGCGCATCATTAAGGAGCAGATTCAGCAGACAATTGATAGGGCTAGTGTTGATAATCCCCAAATGCCAACGCTGATCATGCGGCTGCAACAAGCTAGTGTCAGTGTAAGAACAGGATTCACTAGGAATGGTAAGTCTAAAGGAATTTCTTATGAGAAAGATGGGCAGGCTTTTAGTGGTACACAGTTAGGTGCAGCTTACACCTTCCCTGGTTTGCAAAAACATCGTGGCATTGACTACCAACCAGAACGTGATGATGAACCTATTAATGAATTGCTGCTCAAACCTGCTAAACCACTCCCAATTGAGCAGTTAGAAAAACTCTTTCAAGAGATTGAACGCAAACAGCAACAGCCTGAGTTTACGCCACCACCAGAGGATAAAGTTGTTTGGCAAGTGTTGCACAAGTATTTGAACGAGAAACGCTACATACCAGATTATATTGTGCAAGGATTACATAATAATCAGTTGCTTTACATGGATGAGCAACGAAATATTTTGTTTATCAAGCGTGATTTAGATGGTGAAAAAACTGGCGCATTAATTTGGTCAAAGCCAAGGCAAAGTCATCGCACTGTGGAGTACGACCAAACCACCTCTACAGCAAATGGTTGGTTTTATTTGAGATTGGGAGGGCAACCTACGGACAAGGTAGAAAATGTCTTTTTGTGTTCTTCACCGATTGATGCGATGTCAGCCGCCACTTTCCTGATCCACAAAAGGGAAAGGCTACCGCCAACTAGAACGATGTTTATGGTAGCTGATGACCCGAATAACCTACCTATGGAATTTCTCAAAGATACTGATAAAGTTTTCCTGATGTTTAATAATGATTCACAAGGAAATTCTACTGCTAGTGCAGTATTAGAATTGTTGCCCCATAGTAAAAAAGTGACAACTTTTACTCCTGATTGGAGTCAGGAATTAGAAGCTCTTCTGTTGGAGGAGCAACAAAAGCTCAGACAGCAGGATCGTGGTTTTAGCTTGTGAGCCACGCAGAGCGTACACCTGACTTGTTGGTTAAGTTCAAGAAAGAATTTTTGAAACACAATTGCAACATATCATGATTACGCATTGTCAATAAGACCGCAGCTTATTGACAATAAAAATTGCTCAAAAAAGCGGCTGTAATTGAGACTGGATATAAGTTACAGAAGATTTTTTTCAAAAACAGTGGACGGCCAAAAGGACAAAAATGACCAGTTTTTGTCCTTTTGGCCGTCCGTTGACAGGTGGGCATTTGTCAGCAGAGCATGACAATTGAGTAAGGTTGGCGCTCACTGGACGGCCAAAAGGACAAGAAAGCACTGTTTTTGTCCTTTTGGACGGCCAAAAATATTAGTGTCGGATGAGACTGATTTACTACGGTTAAACTACACTAAGTCCACGGATTTATAACTGTTTAGTGTAGTTACTGCGTTAGACGAGTTTCTGTTTCAGTTAACGCTAAATATATAGAATAGCTCCTGAACTCACAGTGGAGATTTCAGATTTACTCACTCAAGGAGTTAATCGATTGAGCGGGATTTTTGAAGTACATTTGCAACACAAGCGTATTATATATTCTCAATAATTTTAGAGTTATTGAGAATGAGCCAGTTTGAGAAAAATGGCTAAAAGCTTTCTGGAGTAAATATTAGAGGGCAATTTTTCAAAAAAGCGATGTGCAAAATAGCAGACATTTTGTAGTGAATAGTCAAAGTTCCTTGACAGCTATAACGGTTAAAAGCGTGTATAAGCTGTGCAAAATAGCAGACATTTTGTATATGAATAGGGGTTTTAGGTGCAAAATGTCTGCTATTTGTAACTGTGACTAATCAGACAATTTCACTACTTAAAACAAGTTTCATCTCTATTAACAAGCGTGGAGATTGTAAAATGAACAATTCCTGACTAGGCATTAAAGAAAAATAATCGAATGTTAGCGTGGCAGGTTAAGCTCTAGAAATAATTTTTGAAGCACAATTGCAACATAAATGTATTATCTATTCTCAACAATTTTGAAGTTATTGAGAATAAAACAGGCGATTAAAATTTGCTGTAAGTCATTGTCAGTCAGCATTACGCCCGAATTTTTCGCAAAAAGTCTTATGCTCAACTGGTAGCAGTAGGGCTACTCTATAGCTACCAGTTGGGGAATCATCAAATTTTCAAAAACTCACTTTTTTACTACTCAAGTGGTAGCTGTGTGTCACCAGTTGAGCTACCCAACAGCTACCACTTGAGCAAGGTATTTAGAACTACTATTTCAATACTAGTAAACTACATAAATTCTATGTAATAAGTGGTGTTTACAGGATAGCTAGGGTGTAGCTCACAAGTGGAGTGCAGCTTTTTGGTTACAAATGTAGTATAAAGTAATATGAAAAAGTAGAGTTTTGCTCTTTCATGTGTTTCTAAGCAATAATTTGGCTTTAGATGACGCGCAAATACTCATTTTTGATCCAAAAGGTGTGAGCGTCCGTTTGAAGCAAAACAGAAATTCTCCGCCTAAATACTCCCTATTGCTACCCGCAATACTCATTTTTGTATCAAGTATTCTTATTGTGTCTAGGCAGACAACAGTGTACTGAAGATAATTGAGTAGGTCAGGTTTAATCACAAGAATAGAATGCGATTTTTAAAGTAGACCCGTCAGTAGCCGTGTTGAACCGACGAACTCGTGACCGCTACGCTCTCGGAGTCGGTGGCTCTTACGGGCAGAAAGATTACTGGTTGGGCCAACTAGATCCTGCAAGCCCGCAAGACCCACTTCGCTGCGCCGACTCCGAGCCACGAGTTCTGAAATCCCCCAAAATCTCAAATTTCCTCACAGTTTCCTCAAATTTAATTTTTAGTATAAAAAGTGTAATGATCTGAAAAGGCTTTATTTTCCGTTGTAAATAACGGTTTTTTAACTTTGATGTAGCAATTTTTCAAACCTTTTCGTTACGGCATTTACGTCATTCGACATATTAACTAACGTAAATAGAGAGGATTTTGATCATGCCTAGACTTACTGTTCCACCCAATTTCATCGGCACCCCTGCTCCTGATAGCTTAATCGGGGAAGATTTAAATGCATCTGGGGCAATTGGTATTGATATTTTAACTGGAGGTGTGATTAGTACATTTTCAGGAAATGACTCCATTGAGGGCAAGGCTACAGGCAGTACAAGCAGTGGCAGTACAAGCAGTGGCAGTACTGGAACAGGCATCTCCATTGCTACTGGTGGCAGTCTGGATACAGGGGATAGAGAAGATACTATCACTGGTAACGGCACAGGTGGTTTCGGCGACAACGCTGGTGGGGATGGAATCGGCATCAGCAACAGTGGCGAATTGGATACTGGAAACGGAAAAGATACTATCACTGGTAACGGCACAGGCGGCACAGGCGTTAGGGATGGGAATGGGATCGGCATCTCTATTGCCACCAATGGCATTCTAAATGCAGGAGATGGAGAAGACACTATTATCGGCACTGGTACTGGTGGCAGCAGATACTCAACCCAGAAATCGGGCGTAAAAGGAATAGGCATCTCTATTGCCACCAATGGCAGTCTAAATGCAGGGGACGGGAAAGACACTATTACTGGCACTGGCACAGGCGGCAGCGCAGGTCGTTTAGGTGGTGTCGGCGAGGATGGGTATGGCATCTCTATTGCCACCAATGGCATTCTGAATACAGGCAACGGAGAAGATACTGTCATCGGCACTGGTACTGGTGGTGACAGTTCCAGAGGAACTGATGCGGGGGATGGAATTGGCATTAGCAACAGTGGCGAATTGGATACTGGAGGCGGAAAAGATACTATCACTGGTAACGGCACGGGTGGCTACAAAAGAAACTTCAATGGCACTACTGGAATCGGCATTAGCAACAGTGGTAGTTTGAATGCAGGGGACGGAGAAGACACTATCACTGGCAATGGCACGGGTGGCAGAACCTTCGACGGCGGCAATGGAATTGGCATCAGTAACAGTGGTAGTTTGAATGCAGGGAACGGAAAAGATACTATAGCTGGCAATGGTGCTGGCACAAGTGCTGGCGATGTTGGTGCTCGCAAAGGCGGGAATGGAATCGGTATCAGCAACAGTGGCAGTTTGAATGCAGGGGATGGAGAAGACACTATTACTGGCACCGGCACTGGTGGCGGTGGCGGCACAAACACCGGTTTTGGCGACCCTAGCGGTGGGAATGGGAGCGGCATCAGCAACAGTGGCAGTCTGGATACTGGGGGCGGGAAAGATACTATCATCGGCACTGGTACTGGCGGCAGCAACGGTGGCATCGGTACTGGTGGCAGTGGCGGCGACGGTAGCACCCTTGGCAACGCCGGTACTGGTATCGGCATCCAGAACATTACAGATGCCATCATCACCACAGGGTGGGGTAACGACACGATTACGGGTAGTGGTAAATCTTCAGGAGTAAACGCCACTGCCTATGGCATCTTCAACGATGGAACCATTGACACAGGTAATGGTCGTGACATCCTGACTGGTCAGGCAACAGTGACAATTGGTGTTATTGCCTATGGTATTTATGGCCAAGGAATAATCAGAACTGGCGATGGTAATGATGAAATTACCGTCACTAGCACCCTAGATGAAGTTCAACAGAAAGTTAATATCGGTGGTGGGATCAGCATTGATTTAGGTACTGGAAATGACTACTTGAAAGGGTTTGGTACTGCCAGTGTTGATGGCGGCAACGGTTTTGATACCCTTGACTTTAGTGCTTTCAATCGCTCTGAGTTAATCATTTCTGGTGTGAGTTCTGGTAATCCCCTTAACCCTGCCACCATCACCTTCAATAACAATGGAAACCTTATCACCATGTCCACGGCTGGGTTTGAGAATTTTATTTTTGCAGATGGCTCTTTTTCTTACAGTTCTTTGACCTAAAATTGGTGGCTACCCTTTTAGGCATATTAGGTATCGAGCCTATATGTGTGTAATTTCCGGCAAGTTGGTTATGTCGGGTAAGGAGGCATACGTCGCCGTATCCCCTAAGAACTGGATAAGACTGTTACCATGCCTATAATTAACTTTGACATGGCATTGAATGGGAATTTTTGACAGTTCTGTGATGTAAATTGATTTTGGTTTACCTCTTCTGTCTTAAGTCAGGGCATTTACCAAGTCACTCATCCCCTAGTAAGGCTTCGAGCTTGTTTAAAAGGTTTACTAACTGCTTTTGCTTTCTAGGTTCTTTCCATAGCTGACGCTTTTTAATGCGCTGGGTGATATTTTGAAGGCGGTCTGGTATTTGGTTAGATCCTTTAGACGAGGATGCTTGTTCATCATCCGTCCAAGCTGCGATTTTTTCTTTGATTTGACTTAAAGACCAATCCGATGCTATCGCTTCGGACAAAAGTTTTTTTCGGATTTCATTATTTCTTACCCGCGCCAAGACTTGTGCTTTGGTGTACTCCAGTTGACCTCCTCGCAGTGCCATTAAAATTTCTTCGGGCAGATTGAGCAAAGGTAAGCGTGTGGTAATGAACGATAGCCAATTCATGAGTCCCAGGCTCTCAAACACCTGTTGTACCGTGTTTGATTGTTCTTCATCTAGGTTAGGAGAAACGTTTTTCCTAGATTCAGTTTCATCAGATAAATGGTCAGAAATGTTGTCCTCAGATTGCGGATTATCTGGGTTAGGAGAAACGTTTTTCCTAGATTCATTATTCTCGGCTAAATGGTCAGAAACGTTGTCCTCAGATTGTGGATTATCTGGGTTAGGAGAAACGTTTTTCCTAGATTCATTTAATGAGGATTTTGACGGCTGTTCCCCCTTGCTGTGAGCGTTTTTCATTCGGTACAGCAATGATTTGACGGCTTCTACATCGCAATGCAGCCGGATTGCCAAAAGGTGCAAGATCCCTTCAGTTTCTTCAACGGGATTAAGGTCTTCTCGTTGCAGGTTTTCAATCAAAGCCAACTGAAACGCTTGGTCATCAGATAGCTCACGCACAACCACAGGCGCAACTTCAAGTTTGGCTGCCTGCCCTGCCCGATAACGTCGCTCTCCTGCTACTAATTCGTATTTCCCACCGCCAATTGGACGCACCAACAAAGGTTGGAGGATGCCATGCTGTTTGACTGACGAGACTAATTCTTTTAATGCTTGTGGGTCAAAGTATCGTCGGGGCTGGTGTTTGGGCAGAACTATATCTGAGAGCTTGATAGTAGTTTCAGTTGCGGCTGGGGAATCTGCATCTGGGGAGGATAACCAAGGTGCAGGTGGTGGAGTTGTAATTTGACCCCCAAAGGGTTTGTCTGTTTGTTTGCGTCGGATCATAAAGCCTCCAAAGCCTTGGCGATTTCTTCAAGAATAGCGATTACAGGATGTTTCGGGTCAAATACTGCTAGAGGCGCACGTTCTTCTGACGCATCGACAAAAGCGGTAGCTCTGGGGATGGGTGGGAAAATACGACCCCAAGCAGAAAGTTGCTCTTGGATGGCTGCCAATGCGCGTTTATCGGCTGAATTCTGTTGAGCATACCGCGTGGGAACAAACCCGGCTATAGTGATTTTGCGATTGGCTTTATTTTTGACGTGGGTGATAGTTTGTAAGAGTTCGTCCGTTCCCTCAAAAGCTTTTATATGGGTTTCAACGGGAACGAGTACGTGTGTGGCCGCGACTAAGGCGATATAGGAAAGCAATCCTAAGCTGGGGGGACAATCTATAAGAATGAAGTCGTATTCATTTAGAACAGATTCAATGGCTTCCTTAAGGCGCAACTCGCGCATCGCAGCACTGACTAACTGCATTTCTGCTCCACTTAGGACTCGGCTTGCTGGAACCAAGTCCATGCCGTGAATGCCCTCATGAATTGGTAAGGGCTGCTCGTCGATAATGGCATCAGCAACGGTTTTTTGTAACTGAGATGGCACTAACCCCATGAATTTGGTCAAGGACGCTTGGGGGTCTACGTCGATGAGGAGAACACGATGTTTTCGTCGCGCTAGGTGATATCCCAAATTTTGGGTCAGTGTCGATTTGGCGACACCACCCGCTTGGTTAAACAGGGCGATAATGCGGCAAAGAGGGTCAGAAGTTGACACT
Source organism: Nostoc flagelliforme FACHB-838 (assembly GCF_014698065.1). Lineage (GTDB taxonomy): Bacteria > Cyanobacteriota > Cyanobacteriia > Cyanobacteriales > Nostocaceae > Nostoc > Nostoc flagelliforme_B. The sequence goes on along the minus strand of NZ_JACJSI010000112.1, from coordinate 2,309 downwards.
GGCATTATTCCTAGAAGATACGTTGAGGTTTGGTCAACCGACTCGGTTTTAGTTTCCAGTTTACGTGTATCAGATGAAAAAAGTTTATTTTTGGATAGAAATTCCAGTAGATTTTATATAACTTCACCGTATGTAGATTTAACAGTCTCACTATGCGGGAAAATAGCTGTTAGGTGTCTGCGGAGTGATCAAAAGTAGCTGGTAGGGGTGCATCATGGAGACAAACTATACATTCAAATTTAATTCTGACACTGCCAAGTCAGCTCTAAAAGCAGCTAAATACGACCCGATTAACTTCTACCAAGCGCGTTTAGACCTGTTTAGCCTCTCGGTAATGGCAGACTATGATCAGCTAATTTGTCTGCCCACACTAACTGCTATTGACAAATACTGGTATCAGATTGAAACAGCCCGAAAAGTACTTAGACAACTGGGTGGACGCGCATTACTAGCCGATGAAGTCGGATTGGGCAAAACCATTGAGGCGGGACTAATCATAGCCGAGTACTTAGCAAGGGGTATGGTACAGTCCATGCTGGTGTTAACTCCCGCATCCCTAGTTTCCCAGTGGCAATCAGAGTTAAGTGACAAATTTAATATTGCTACTATCACTACAGATAACCGTGACCCGCAACAACCGATAGACGAATTTTGGACGAATAATCCGCGAATTATCGCTTCATTAAACACGGCTAAGTCTGCTAAACATTATCCTCACGTCACTAGTCGCACTTGGGACTTAGTTGTTGTTGATGAAGCCCACCACCTGAAAAATCGCACTACCCTAAACTGGAAACTGGTCAACGCCCTCAATAAGCGGTTTATCCTTATGCTCACTGCTACGCCAGTGCAGAACTCCCTTATTGAACTGTTTAATCTGCTGACCCTCCTCAAACCGGGACTGCTACAAACAGAAGCCGCTTTTAAAAAAGAATATGTCGATTCCAGGAATGGACGAGTCCCTAAAAATCCCGAAAAGTTGCGCTCTCTGATGCGGGAAGTCATGGTGCGAAATACCCGCGCCTTAGTAGATGTCAAACTGCCCAAACGCTTCGCCACCACAATTACTGTTACCCCGGCAGCAGGCGAGGAGAAACTTTACCAGGACTTGAGCGAGTATCTACGTTCTTCAGAGGAGAAGCTAGACAGACTCTCTCGCACCAATTTGCTAATGCGTGCTGGTTCATCCCCTGGTGCTTTGGCTGACTCCCTCAAGCAACTGACCAAACGCCTACCTGATGAAGAACTGAAGTCTTTAGCAAGACGAGCAGCCCAGGTGAAGCAGGTCGAGAAAGCAAAAGTATTGGTAGAGATGCTCTCAAAATCTTCCCAGAAAACCTTGGTCTTCACAACCCATAAAGCAACTAGCACTTATTTGGCTCAAACTCTGCAAGCAGCAAATATCCCCTTTGCAGAATTTACTGGTGGGATGTCCCTTAAACAGAAAGATGAGGCTATAGCCGCATTTCGGGATACTGTTTCTGTACTGCTGGCATCTGAAACAGGCGGAGAGGGACGTAACATCCAGTTTGCAACGCGATCGTTAATTATGACCTGCCCTGGAACCCAATGAAAATAGAACAGCGCATTGGTCGTATTCACCGCATTGGACAAACCCAAGATGTTTTTATTTTTAACTTTTGTCTCAAGGGCAGTATCGAAGAGTATATTCTGCGGATCTTGCATGACAAAATTAATATGTTTGAACTAGTGGTCGGAGAGATTGAAACAATTTTAGGGAACGTGGATGATGAATTTGACTTTAGTGAAATTGTTATGGATATCTGGCTTAAGCATCAAGTCAAGCCCGAATTAGATACAGCCTTCGAGCAATTGGCAGATAATTTGTTGAAAGCCAAAAACCAGTATCAGCAAATCCAGGAACTGGATGAACAGATTTTTGGTGAAGATTTTGAAGCCTGAGAGATTGATTTGAATAAATATGTTATCAGACCCAATTATTGCTACCTTAGAAAAAATTGTTTCTCTGCATGATGGGATAGCAGAACCTGCTGGTGAACACATTTTAAATGTGTTGTTAACAGAAAATATAGCATCGCTGCTTTCGCTCCCAGAAGAAGTTACTTTTACAACTATTGCTGATGTACCCCAAAGTGTTTTTGTCACCTATCATTCAGAAGTCTTAAATAAGCTATCTGAACTATTAGCTGTTAAAGGACTTATTAGTGCGTTGGGTGTTAAAATCGATGGACATCTGAAAAACACAGGCTTTGAGAAAATTTTATTGGAGAGACTCGCACCTCAAAATGGCTTAATTCGTTTTTTAGATGCTAAACCAGAAATTACTC
>NZ_JACJSI010000111.1 GCF_014698065.1 Nostoc flagelliforme FACHB-838 | reverse complement strand
TAAGTCGGAAATTTCGATTCCGTAGGCGAGGCAGTTTTCATTCATGCCTCTTAATCTACCATTTACGTGTACTTATTTTTTACAGTAGCAGGATAACTCCTGTGAACGTTTACAGCCAGAGTTTGTTGATTCTCAACAAAGAGCTTATAAGTTTGCTTACCTTCGCTAGATTTTACCCATTGTAAAATCTTCAGATCGTTGTTTGACAACATGACTGATTGGTTCTGACCCAAGTTAGTCACCACGTTCCAAGTTGTAAATGAAGCAAGCATCGCACCGGCTGCTGTCACTCCTCCTACCAGAGCGCAGATAGACCAAAAACGCATCTGAGAATTTCCTGTAGATAATCGCATCTCTTTTGGTGGCGATGATGTTGAGGATGCAGATGATGTTGATGATTGTTGTATCAGCTTCGGTATTTGTTCAGTTAATACATCACGCACAGCATTACTGACTACAGTGTTGTTCATTGATTGGGCTGTTTTAGAAGTATTCGCCACTTTCTCTTCGACTGTTAGTACCCAAGCTTCAATCATTGCCTCCATTCGTGCTTGCAGTGAAATCATTGTCTCTTCATATCTGCCAAGTGTTGCCATGACTTGAAACATCGGGTCATCTTCCGCTAACCCCACTTGCTGCGCTGTTTCAACAATCCTCTGTTGTTCGGCTTCAGAATACCCCTGCAATATTTCTGATGTTCTCACCTGCTGACACTCCTAAGTAAATACTAGCGACTTGATTATTTTTTACAGTCTTAAAAAAATTTTTTAGCCAGTGATAAATATATGAGCGATACAACACATATAGGGATTGCTCATGAAAACATTGTGAGTAAGGTTTGGCTAAATCCTCCATTGCTTGATAATGATCTCTGTGCAAGGCTGTTAATATAATTTCTGTGCCCCCAACCAATGGCAATTTTTGCTGGATTAATTGCTTATACTCTTTAAACCTCGTATCAAAATGTTGATTTTTCACTATGACATAACTAGCATTGTCCGTTGCAAAATCTAATAGCTGCAAGAAATATTCCATGCAATCACTTCTATGGGAAATTGGCTGTAAGAATGTTAGTTTCCAGTTGAGTTCAGCCAAAACAGTAAAAAAATCAGCCTCATATATGTAGTTACAGGTTTCTTGGATATACTGTCCCGGCATATCTACAAAAATTACATCTAATGAGTCATTAAGTAAATCGTCTGTTATGTCTGAGGATTCTTTATATCTGACAAAGTTTTCTGGCGAACCGAAGAACAAATTCTTCACTACGACATAATCTACTTGGTCTTGACAAAAATCATATAAACTTATTAACTGCTTTACCGAATCCATTACTCGACTAATTACAACTACAATTGTTACTCGCATATCATATAATTCATCAACTGTAGACAAAAATTTCATTTGTTGTACAACATCTTTTAAGATTCTCATGGACTGTGGTGGTAATTCCAATAAGAATAAAGACTTTCCGGGGATAACTGCCCCTTCTGCGTCTAGACTTTCCTCTATTAACTCTTTCAAATCATCTAGAAAAATGTCTACATTCCCTTCTGTAAAAAAATCTAATTCTCTCACTAAACATTTATCCCCATAAAATCTGCTTAAATGAGAATTAGATATGTCCGCATCAAAAGCCAAAAATTCTTTTTTCATATCCAAATATGTTTGCGCTAATCCTCTGGCGAAAGTACTTTTCCCTACTCCTCCTTTATCTCCTGTCACTATCACTAATCTCCGACTCCAGTGTTTTTTATTGGTGACTGCGGTTTTTGTTTGTGGCAGGACTGTATTTCCTGCTTCTGTTTTTTCACCTGCGGTTACTGCTTCTGGCATCTGCTGTATATTTTCTGTGCTTTCTGCTTCTGTTGTTTCATCTGTTACTAAGAGTAATTCTTCTACTCCGTTAAGGATCTCCGCCTCATCGTTTAAAATATCTGTCATCTGATTTTCTCCTCGATTTCATGTTTAATCAGTTTCGGGCTTCAGTCCAGTGCTAGCATCTCTGCTGAAAAGTAGTCTAATAGGTTTAAATACATTGGTTTTAAATCCTTGAAATTGTCAATTGATTTATTAACCATTGTTCCCATAGCTTGTAAAATTAATCCCTGTTCTAATACCTGATTTAAATCCGACTCATTGAATTTATTTAAATGGTAATAAACTAACAAATCTAATAATTGAGCTATCAACAAATTTGCCGACCTTATAACCAAATCTTCATAAACATATTTATAGCTGCTGGCTGACCTTAGTACCGTCTTTAATACTTGAAAATATTTAGTTCTGAAGTTAATCCCATTTAAGTCAATAGTCTGAGGACAGTTAGCTAGCAATGGGAGCTTTTTAAAAATAAACTTTAAATATAAATCAATACTATTTGATGACCAAGACTCACTATTTTGAAAATACAAATACTTAATCAAAGAATCTTTTTGAGAGTAATCTATTTCTTGAAATAAGTATTTTGGTTGCTCGACTGCAATCAGACTGACATCATTTTTAAATACGGGCATCACATTTGTTCTTACCCATTGCATAAATTGCCTGACTACATTATGTTCTACTACACTTGTTCGTGATATTAATGAGTGAATTGATAGAGCGCTGAGTGTCGATACCAAACTCACTTGATTATTCTCCATCATCACTAATCGTTGATGAACTTCAATTGACCTCACGAAATCATCATTTAAAATTGGAGCTACTATTTGCAATACATCCACTGCAAATAACTCTAGCCCTGTTGGTGTTGCTATCACTCTTACTACAGAGCTTGATGGATGCTCAAATTCCCAATATCTCCAAACTTCTACCATTTATCCACTAACTTTTTTGTTCTCCCTCCTCTTACTGCAAAAGCTAGCTTTTTACTATAAGAAGATACATTGCATACTTGAAGAAGAATTCTGGAGTCAGAATAAAGACGTTCGCGGACTCGCTATCAGTGGGAAATTCAGGCCCACTAATGATTTAAGACCACCAAATTTTCTTGTTTTATGGGAGTTTTAAACCCCTTTCTTCACCCGCCACTCGTATAGAATTCATACCTATTTTTTGAATTCTGACTCCTGACTCCTGAATTCTGTTTTAATCAAAATTCACTTTGCCAAAACAATCCAAAAAATGGTCAGGATGGGTATGACCTATACTGAATGCTGAATTCTTACTTAGACACTATGGCATATTCCACCACTTTAAAGGAATCGCTCGAAGTCTAAAAAAATATCGTACTTCTGGCTATTGCTTTTTGCTGACATCCTGTTATAAAATCACCGCTTTCATCTGAAGCAAAATAAAAAAATCACAAAAATTCAAGTTTTTTAATAGTTAATTGCTGTTTTTAGCTTGCTATTTGAAATCAAATTATTATATATTATTTAGGATGAATTTTAGCTCCCACTTTTTCCATAAATACGTTAAGTAAGTTTTCTAAATGGAGCTATACTTAGCTTTTTTACTATCCATTTTTTCCGATAATAAATAGTTAGCTATTAAGCGACAATAGTATGCTTTTCAAAACTTCACAAATCGCCATTACTTTAGCTTTGCTCGTCAGTGGTGGTATCATCTCTTGCCAGAGTAAAACGCCTGAACAGATTGCACGCGTTACAGAACTTGAGTTGATTGCAGCAAAGGAGAAAGCAGAAGTAGCTGAAGTCAAAAAATTTGTTGACAGTACCCCCAATCTGTATAGAGTTAATTGGAAAGTTTGTAGTGACGGTTTTCTCGATCAAGGCAACAACGGCTGTAAAGAAAGTCGAGATGTTCGTGCTAAAGGTTTTCCTGAAGCCGTCCTTGTTTGGGGGCCTGTTCAAGAGGTGAAGTTTGTCACTAAGCGTCATTTTAGTCACAATATGCAAAGTGTTGGTTTGTTTGTCAAATCTAAAGGTTGTCTAAAATTAGGTAAACCCGAAGGAGGAGAGCAGTTTTACAAAATACACGAATTTTCACTCAAAAAAGGTTCTAACCTTCCAAATCCTTCTAACGCTAAAATTGATAAACTTTCCCCAGAAGATAAAGTCCAAGCTATACGAGTAGCCATTGATAATGCCGAAAACGAAATTGCATCTTTAAACAATTTCGGTGTTTCTTCCAGTGGATTTATACCGAGTGCTGCTTTACAACCTTGTCTCACCCTTGAAAAATGGAAAAACCTATAAATTCGCAACTGCTTAAATAAGTAAAATTCCACGAGTGCAGTTCTCCCATAACATCAAGGGGGAATGCACTCGATTGCTTTTGGGGTAACGCGATTTTCTCATAGCATGAATCGTTTTGATAACATGAAAAGCAGAGCGGAGCTTCAACTTACTCAAATACTTTACAATAGGTCTAAAACTGTCAATTCTTTTCTAATTCACTCGATGTCGTTTCATAACTATACGAGTGTCGTAAGGTATAGTTAACTCCAAAGATGAATAGCCCCTTTCCTTTATCACCTCCCCAAAAAGCAATCGAGTCACTATTCGCATTGCGAGATTACTACGCGCCTCTTGTGGAAGAGTACGAAAAATTATATACCCTAGCCAAAGCAAATCTCACTCATGTAGAAGCTCTATTATCTAACTGGCCTTTGACTGAGAAGGTGGATAATGATAATGAAAATGAAGAATTCACCTCTGAAAAAGGAAAAAACTTCTTCTTATTCCTGAGTGAGGAATTTGTTAATGACGATGTTGAACCTATTACCCATCCTTTCTTAGACGATTCACAGGATACATCAACAGTCGCAACCCACCCGTCAGACTCCACTCAACAAAACATATTCACACTTATACAAGCTTGGTCAGGTGAAGAATCTGATGCAGCTACAGATACTCCAGTACTCCTAGAGCCACCGATAGAAACATCAACTCAACAGCAAGCGCTCTATGGAACTGAGACGGCCATGCTGCCTATTTTTCAATCCCTGTCTCGCCCGGAAGCTATTGAACAGGTTTTGGCAGAACACATTGGCACAATTGTTCACATCGATTTTATTGTCAAAATGCTCTATGGAGAATTAGAGCCAGAAGTGTTTAAAGTGCTTAAACACAGAGTTCAATCATCCCTCATTAAAGGCAGGGAAACTAACAAATGGTTCAGTGTCCCAGGATCACCGAGATATTATACTCTGTCTTTAACTTTGCTACCCAAACCGGAGACTAAAAATTCGTCCATCAGAGTCAAAGGCAAAAATAAGAAACAAGTTTTGCCGCCCCAGCCCAAAGAGATACCAATGCTCGAAGAATTTCAGGGTCAGTTTTTAATTGATGCACTAACAACTTTTCTAAAGAATAATTCGGGTAAAGTTTTCGGGGTTTCAGAAATTACCAACGGAATCTATGGCGAACTCACTGCGGTTGAGATTAGAGAAGTGAAAAACAAGGTATTGAATGAGTTATCACGGGGTCATCGCACAGGGCGATTCACTAGGGTTCCTGAACAGATTGGATTTTATACCTGGGACTTAGAGTTGCTCAACAAGTAGAAACGATTGCTATCTTAAATATTGTTCATCAAGCAATGGCACGATCTCTCTCAACAATAAAAAGCCTCAACAAAAGCTGAGGCTAAAGAGAAATACCAAAATAAAAAGCAATATTTAGCGTTCGCCTGGGCGTGCGTGCTTGCTTGCTTGCTTGCTTGCTTGCTTGCTTGCTTGCTTGCTTGCTTGCTTGCTTGCTTGCTTGATCCGGGAGCATCCAAAGACTACTGCTTAACTTACACCTTTAAAATCTATGGCTATTCCAGCAACACAGTTAAAGATCGGGCAATCGGTGAAGTATCTAATCGGTACTCGAAGCGGTATGAGTGCGGCAATAACCGATATCAGCAAATCATCTCTTAGTCTCAAAAATACTCATATTGTTACTTTGACCTTTGATGATGATTCACTACCAAATCACTTAAAAACACAACAACTAACTGTTTATGACGGATTGCTTGAAGGTTGTGAAATAATCACATTTTAAAAAATTAAAATTGGCAACAGCAGAGCGCACATCCATTGCCACAAGTTGAAATTAATCAAAATACTAACTTGCTGGCTGATATAATCCCGTATTTTCGTTAAATTCCCACCCTAGCCCGGCTCTATCTTTGCTCTTACACCATGCTACAAAAAGCGGTGGGGGGAGTTTAATTCGCTCCTTACGTACAGTTTCCTCACTTACACCAAGTCTTGAAGCCAAACCTTCTTCAGTTAACGGTTGCATTCTAGGAGTATGCGCTTTGAAGGATGAATTATTGTAGTACGATTTCTGTCCCCGCTTTTGTTGGTTGTTGAGATAGTCTTGTATTTTAATGATCGCCTCAGCCAACTGTGTCATTCGAGCATACATCTTCTCCACTTTTTGTTCTAAATTGGCGAGATTATCAATTGCTGTGGTTTGGTTGCTATTAGATTCATTTGAAAACTCTGACTCGAGCTTATCAAGTCTTTCGCAAATAGCTCTTATTGTTTCATTGTGATGACTACTGTGATTTTTATTACTCACAGCCAAGTACTTCTCTACACTTGCCTTAATCTTTAAGTCTAGGCGTTCGTCTAAATCGTTACCACCTATTGCATCAATTTTATCTTGGGAATCGCCTAAGTAGAGATCGATAAATTCGAGCAGTGTGGCTGTTGCTGTCGTGCCTTTCGAGTTGCAACAGGTGATAAACTGCTCCCACTTCCTTTGATCGCAGTTGAAAGATGCTAATTTTTTTTTCCGCCCTGTATTGCTCATGTTCACGTATCATCTAGGTAAAATTGGACTGTACACGCTTATTAAATCGTGTAATTCGTCATGATAAATTACCTTGATGCTATCATCACCAAATGTGTCAGCGCATTCTTCAAGCGATGGCGTACTTGCTATGCCGGTGGCGAGTACGCCATCGCTTTTAAAAGGATGCTACCGCAATCGCCTTGCAAAGCGATTGCAAATGAATATAGACATTACCCTGCGGCAATTCCAGCATCAATCATCAGGGCTAGCGTTTCGGCATTGAACCTAGTGAGTGCTTCTGCCAGTTGCTGAAAGTGGCGGTACTGTTCGTCAGCATACTCGCTAGGTTCTAGCTCTAAAAGTTGACAAAATTTAATATAGTCAGTCCGCCAGTTGAACTCACCTATAGCCGTAGCGAATTTTTCTGCCAAATCCCGCGATTCTTTGTTTGCTGTTGCGGGTTTACCGTTGTGATTGTAGGTGCTGCCACTTTCCGTCATTTGATCGCGCTAGTAGTAATTTTGTATTATTAGCGATTTTAACCCAGGGTTGAGCAATGAGGGCGTAGACGACAGAAATCATCAGAAAATTAGATTTTTTAATGGTGATTTTCGCAAGTCCCGCGTCAACTGAAAAATGCGGTGAAAATCACGGTGTATGGCAAATGAAGCGAGATCGCCACGGAAAAGCGAAAGTTCTCAGCCACGAGGAAATTCAGCTATTATTTGCCAACGGCTTGAAAACGCTCCGTGATCGCCACCGGCTCATGGCGGTTACGCCATCGCACTAAAGCGACTTTTTACGTCATCCTAGCTCTAGTGCCTAATTTATACTTAATATAAACACGTGTTAAAACAGTGGATAAATATTGGCAATGGCTCAGAGTAATCAACAAGGTTCAACAAATACTAAAGTTTACTTCGAGCAAGCTATTGCTCACATGAAAGTCGGAAACTATAAGGGTGCAATAGAGGAGTACAACCGAGCTTTACAGTTGAACCCTAACGACAGTGAAGCTTACAACGGACGAGGCTTTGCTTACCTTCATTCTGGTGATTACAACAAAGCTATAGAGGATTATACTCAAACTCTGCGGCTTGATCCCAATTTAGCAGTTGCCTACAGCAACCGAGGTTTTGCCAAATGCAGTAATGATGACTATCAAGGAGCAATTTCTGACTGTGACCAAGCTCTGCAACTTAATCCCAAAGACGACGCGGCTTACTTCAACAGAGCAACTGCTCGCAATATATTAAAGGATAAACAAGGCGCGCTTGAAGACTACAACCAAGCTCTACTGTTAAATCCGAACCTTGCTGATGCTTATGCTGGTCGCGGTATTGTCCGCGCTCTATTGGGAGACAAATCAGGCGCAATTACTGATTTACAGCAAGGTTCTCAACTATTTCAACTACAAGGAAGAGAATCAGATCACCAAAAAGCACTCAATTATCTGGAAATAGTTATAAATAGTTAGCAAGGTGAAGAAAGAGAGCCGGGGGCGGCTGGGTAATACTTTTCGGATAAGCTGGGGAAGAGAAAACTTATTTACAGTAACTCTTTCCCCCCAGCACCCCTTTCAAAGGTAGGGGTTTTGAATTTGGTCATTTTTTGTCTATTTCAGTTAATGCTTAAATCTTGAAATGACTAAACCATGTAAAACAGTTGAGACAATTCTCAATTATTTTCGAGATTCTAGGCACAAGACACGAATAAATCAGCCCAGCCGTATCAATAATATTTTTAGCAAAACCGAGATATCTAGGCGCTTTCGCCCTCAAGGCGAAAGCGACGGCTGGGCTGATTTATTTATTGGATCTCCCCTAAAAAACCTACCCTTGAAAGCCCTAGCTCCCCCGCTCCCTCATATCTCCTTTTCGGTGAAAAATTAACTCTCTAAATTTGGGGGTATCCACTCGTCTTCATCTGGTAAATACAAGCTGCTGCTTTCAGTTGGTCGAGCGTGCAGATACATCTCAGTAATTACAACTGAACTATGTCCCAAAGTTTTTTGCAGCAAATGAATTGGCGCTCCTCTATCAAGACTATGACTTGCATGAGAGTGCCTTAGCCAATGTGGGCTAACATTTGATTCGAGTCCTGCACGGTTTGCCGCATTTCTAACGATATGAAAAACCATGCTTCGGCACAGATGGCCGCCTTTGCCAGAGACAAACACTGGGTCATCTTTTTTGGCTTTTCCCCTTAATCCTTGAATCTCATGCCAAATGCCAGTACCAATTAGCACTACCCTAGTTTTTTCGCCTTTGCCAAATACTGTTATTTGTCCACCATCCTTACGAGGTTTCAAGTCACGCCACTTGAGTTCACAAAGTTCACTGACTCGTAACCCAGCAAAATAAAGTAAGCGAATGATGGCCCGATCGCGTGGGACAACGGACGCATTCATTACCCGCTTTACTTCTTCTTCTGTGAGAATTCTTTCTGCCAATCGGTTTTTTACTTTCGGTGACTTAACCAGTATTCCCATGTTGGCTGATATTACTCCTAGCTGCTTGGCGAAGGAAAACAGACTTTTAATCGCTCCTACTGCTGTTCGTTTAGAATTGTCACTTCCCGAAAGAGTTGTTTCCCAAGTCTGCAAATCCATAAGAGTAACTTCCCTCAAAGGCTTATTGCCAATGTGGGTCAAAAAACTGTGCGTCAATCGACTGTAGCTCTGTTGGGTGTTTTTTGACTTCCCATGCAGCCACAAGTCAATGAGTTCGGAGGTAGTGAGCGTGGAGGAATCATTCAACATAGCTTATTCTTATGTTGAATCCACCTTCATTAAACCCTATTGGGGGACATTAGTGCTAACCCAAAGCAGCCCGCTCAATAAAACTGCCAGCAGAAGTGATTTTTCTGTTTAGGGACGTGATCACTTTGGACTTAGTAGCAGCCAAACAGCGACAAGCAACACCAGGGCAATCACTAAGAATATTAGTTGGTTCATGCAATTACCCCTCCATTGGCAACACATCTTCAGAGAGCAAGGTGTAAAATTCTGGTACTGCTGCCTCGACAAGTCGCAATTCACTCGCGGCGATCGCCTCAAGTTCCAGCACCGTCTCCCAGCGCAAATCCTCAACCCATTGCTTGAGAATGCCTTTAATCGCGTCAACCCCCTGCTTAATACCAGATCGAAGTGTTTCTACGCAGTGGAGTAGCGTAATGCGATCTGTCGGGGGCAACTCAAATTCGGTAGTATCCTCCCCTTGGCAATGGGAGTTCCCTATAGCATTAGGGGGGGGTGTGGATACGGGCTGCTGATTGGGGTTTACACTATACGCAGCAGGGGTTTGAGCAGCGTAATAGGTTCGATTTTCTTTTTGATTACGCTTTTCCACGCGATGAGCAATTACCTCTTGAGCAAATTCTAATTCCTCTTTAGATAAAGAGAAAAGTTTCACCTGTTGACCGCGCTTGCCCTGCTTGCGGAAAGTCAGTTTTAGCCCCAGCTGCTCTAGCATTGTGGCCAGCAACCAAATAGGTTTACAGTCCAGGGGAATAGTAAACCCAAGAATTGCTTTGACGTGAGCAGCGCAGTTTTGAGCGATCGCCGTCATCTTGAGCAAAGTGGGGTCATCGGCAGTAAATTCATCACCCTTTACTAAAGAAGTGAGAATTTGATGCAGCCCCAGATTAAACCGCGCCAGCCAGCGTGCCGAGTAATTGCCCCAGTCGATGCACAAAGGTAAATTGTCTCGCTCATTGCGGTCTTTTTGGGCGACAATTTGGGGTGGCGTAGGATAAGTTTGCCCAGTTCTGGGGTCAGTAAACGATTCTCCGGGTGGGGTTAAAATGGCCTCAAGTCCAGCGATAGCTCTAATTAAGCGGCCACCTTTATCCATTTCTACGAGTGATTCGGTTACTTCGATGCCGTAAGAATCAGAAATGCGGAACTTTTCACATTCAAAAATTTCATTAGGGTCAAGGTAATCTTTGCTCTGACGGGCACGGTACTCACTCAAAGTAATATTCTTAGCCTTGGCAACAGCCGAATTGTGGGCACGATCCAAAGCTTGTGCTGCTGCTTTAAGACTTTCAAGAGATTGCTCATCATCATCACTGCCCACATATATAAATGTATTGCCCATTTCGGTGAGAAGCGATCGCAAATCATCACGCAGATTATTGAGAGAATAGTGGCGGTTAGCCATAATTTGGCAGTAAGCCTCAAGCGCCCAATCTTTCTCGGCTCCCCGCTTACCCGTTTCTCTGTCAATCCGCAACAGAAAAGCGGTCATTTCATTGGTTTGGAGCAAGCGCTCTTTAATCTTGGTAGCATTGGTATCCTTGTAACCAAAGGGAGGACGCGGGGCCACCCAAATATGAAACGGGACTTTTGGACGATAACGGTACAGTTGTTGAGCGCACTCAGTAGCTGTCTGGCTTACGCCGTGAAAGACACCGAACACTAAATCAAAATGATACTCAGAAATATCAACACCAGTACCGAGGCTGGGAGAGGTGAACAAGGCATCAAAGTTTTTGACGGCGTTGGTGATATCTTTGATGAAAGCGACATTCTCATCACTGCCAGAATTGTCAGAGTGAACCGACCAAATACGACATTTTTTTTGTGTATGTGATTTTTCGGAGTTAGATTCTTCGTAGTTGATAGTAAAGGATTTGTCGAGTTTTTTGATGAAACGCTTACTGTCACTTGCAACCATGACTTTCTCACCAAGCATCAGCGCTGCCGAGATTTGGGCGACTATGGCGCTTGAATTATCCCCCTCGTACCAATAAATTGTGCGTGAACCGTTGCGCCACTCGTTTTTAATGATGTAAGGTACTTCACCGAGTGGTCGCATTGCAAGGAAGAAGTTTACCGTTAAATCATCCATGTGTGCATCAGCGATGACGACCAGTGGCGCGTTGTATACTATATATTCCAGTACTTCCAAAATGGCGGCACGGTGCTGTTTGCAAGTATTACTATGTAGTAAGTGGGTGAGGTATTGGCAAGCTTCATCTATAAATATGCAGCCGTAGGTGAGAGACTGAGTATTGAGTTTGTGCAAGCTGTCAATAGTAATACTAAGGGCTTGGGCCTGGGCTAAACCTGTGTAACCCAAGTCGGAATACATCGCCGTCCGCAAACGTTCGGCAAGATTTTTCAACAAGTTAACCCGATGTCCATTGTTGAGGAACCGCGCGTCGGGGTTTTGGTCACGCCACCAGCGCATAAGTTCAGTTTTACCTGTACCCATGTCGCTCCAGAGTACGACTAGCCCAATTTCTGGAAAACGGAAAGACTTTTTGGGATTTTGGGTACTGGGTTTGTGGTCAGGGCAGTCAGAAATTATTAACTCTTGTTTTCCTTCTCCCTCTCCACAGCTTGTAGAGCTAACACTTGGGGTAAACAATTTTTCTTCTGCAATATCATAAAGTGGCGGGACAGATGAACATTTTTCCTCCAGATCCGGAATGCAGAGTGCTTGGGTCAAATATTTAATATTGACTGTGACATCTGGTTTATATTTACTTAGTCCCCATTTCTTAGCCCGATACGAGCGCTGGTAATCGGCAAGTGATTTGGCATCGTCTATAATTGCAGTTAGTAGTGCATTGGCATCTTCACTGCGACTAACTACAAAATCATCAACCCCTTTTTCTGTCCCCGGCAGTAATGCAACTTCACATTCACAACCAGCAGCCTCAATCGCTTTGGCAGTCCGTACCGTTGCCTGGTAAACTGACCACCTGGTTTTAGCTTTAGTTTCGTAGTCGAATAAAATGATGAACTTGCGTCCCGCCTGAGCCATTGGTACTAAGTCAGGATGCAACCGTTCATCAAAATCCTGTTTGCCGACGCGCCCGTTCCAAATTCCCGGCAGTGCGATCGCTACAAACCCCAAAGAGAGCAAGCAGGCCGCTTTTTTTTCGCCCTCGCATAAGATAACTGGAATCTCTGGATGCTGCTTTACCCACTCCCAAAATATTAATGGATTGAGTTGATCCAATAAGCGCAATGTTAAAAGTGAATGATAGCGCTTAATTAAATAACGCTTTGCAACTTTGTCCCAGATGGGGTTAGCGACATCAAAGTAGGTAACGCGGTTGGGGGTTTTGGGGGGTGACTCGTATTTAACTGGTTTACCTGTTTGCCAATCAAAGCGCGGGAAGTTGGGCTTAATCCGCCCCCATTCCATCGGTTGCCAGTTTTTGAATGGGTCAAGTGACTGAATCCACGTCCCACCTAGTAATAGGTGCTGATACATTTTGATGTATCCATCTGTTACCCGACCCGCATTCTTACGTGGGATTTTATCAGATATGAACAGAAAATCATAAACTGATTCTCCCTCTACATGGAAAAAGTTGCGCTTAATCAACGCCGGATGAATGGCGCTACCAGCTAACAACTCATGGTATTCCGCAGCCGTGAGATTGTTTGGATATTCAGTTGTCGCTGCGTTCATTAGTTCTCCCCTTGCGGTTCCTTAGAGAGAACTACGTTTACGAGCAAGAATTGCCAGTAAAATCCTGTGTTGCAATCACCTGCGACAGTTACTTCAGTAATGTTTCTGTCGCTATCATCTAAACACAGCCAATTTGAAAGCTGTGAAACTTTAGCTTTTGCAAGGATATTCTTAAAACTACCTGATACCACAGCATAAAGCTGAAGTGCGAACACTGCAATGCATGATTCCATGCGCTCAACTACTGAGCTATTCAGACTTTTTTCATTTAACACGGTTTATTCCCCTGGTGCTTGGTTTTCAAGCTCTAGAGGGGGCTATTCACGCTGCTACTATTTTTTGCTCCAAAATTCGGGTTTTGTCTTCATTAAACTTCACATTTAATTAATTTAAGGAATTTTAACAACAAAAACTGCCACGCGAACATACCATTTTCGCGTGGCTTCTCATACAATATGAGAAGCAGCGTGGGCTCAATCTCTTTTTGACCAGTCAGTGGATGAAAGCGTCCAAACTTTAACTACCACTTCCTTGGTATTTCTGAGAAACCCCGCTCTGGAGTTATTTAGTTTTTGCTCCTTGGACAAAGCGCCTACTCCTTAGTGGCATTTGTCCTTTAAATTTTGGTGCTGTTATTTGCCTCCATATCGCTTCAGCTTGATCTTACAAAACTTGTGTCCATCTGATGTCGTTTTTCTTTTTTAGACCTCCACATTTGTTAAGGATTGCTTTTTAATGGGTAATCAGAGGATTGGTGACACTCCGTGTAGAGTAGATTACCTCGCTGTGAAAACTTTTACCTAAGATGCGATCGCTAGATTAGGTGAAGCATTAGATATGTGTACTAATCCTGTTGGATCTGTCATGATATATTTCTTGATTACTGGCTGAAGAGAAAAGTGGGCTTCTCTGGTAATGGGGTCTATTTCTTTTTCGATTAGTATCATATTTACAAGTTTTTCTAACGCTAGTATCAATTCTGAGTCTGACACTCCTGAATTTTTACTTGGGTTCAATTCATTTAATAATATTGTGATAGCAACAGGTTGGGGATCTGAGAAAACTTTTTCAGCCAAGTAAATCATAATTTGACGCTGAACTTCGTTTAACACTTGACCAAATGTTTTATCAAGCATTACTTGGAACTGACGGCTAACCAGCGTAGTCTTATGTTCAAAAAATTTCTCTGAACTACCAAATAAGTTATTAATTCGATTAACTACTGCTTTTAGCTCTGAAGGATTGCCACGATAAGTGTGAATTAACTCATTACACTTTTCTAAATCTATCAAACCTTGAGTAGATAAAAACTGTACTGCTGCATTGTTCTTCAATCCTTCGATTTTGAGATACTCAACAGGTAGTCCAATTTCTATAAGATCATTGATCTCATCCGGCAAAACTCGACTAGTTAATAGCAAGCAGCTTTGATCTAGTTCTTCAGTCAATCTACGTAAAAATAACTTGTACTCCAGTCTCTGTTCCAAGCTACTTGCTTGAAATAACGATTCACATTCATCTAATACTATTAGGAATCGCCGTGATTGCAACTGCTTAATCAGTAATGAAATCATTGCCTGAGTATATTTAGGTAAATCTAAGTCAGGCTCATTTGATTGTACTAACTCTATGATATCTGCTAATAACTCTTGGAGTGGTGGTGCATGAGCAACCGATTTCCAAATTATACTGTCAAATTTAGGTTGAGACTCTGTACTGAGTTCTTCAATGAGTTTTGCGGCTAATGTACTTTTACCAATACCTGCAATTCCTATAAGTGATACGCAACGCCGCTTGATTATTAATTCTTTTAATTTGGACAGTTCTTCTTCGCGTCCATAAAAGCTAGATGTATCAAGGCATTTACGTTCCAAAACTTGTACTAAGCCTTTGACAATGCAGCCCTGCTCTTTACTTGAAGTGGATTGAACATTATGATCTTGGGTAAGTTGCTCTAAGAAAAGACGCAAATTTTTTTTAGTTATCTGTTCCCCATTTCCAATTATTTTTGAAAGTGTAGTCCACAATCGAGCGCCTACGACCCGTTGTAAGTAATTAAGGGTATAACCTGAGTCTTGTGCTATTTTCTCATAACCACAGTTATCCCAGGCACCCTTAATAACAGATATCTCAGGCTTAGACAAGCCTCTACCTCTGTTGGCGCATACTAGGTCATTGATGATTACTAAAGCTTCTTCAAAAGTTACTGCTACTAAATTTTTTGATGCTTTAAATCCTCGCTCTGTTGGAGTACCAGAGGAAAGGGCTATTGAATTTAACTTTTGGGTAGCATTAAAATCCATACTTGTACTTGTCCTGCTAGTGAGCAAAACTGCATTGGCTCCCCAGTAACCAAAGCTTATTTAGAAATGCGCTACGTTAAAACGTGTTGCATCAGACTCAATATTACTAGGTTTTGCTATTCATAGCTACTTATTTAAAAAAAGTAATACTTTAAGAGCCTGTCAAAAAACAACTTTTACAATTTATAATCTAGAAAGCTTGCTGAGAAAGCATTCCTGGCTCAAAAGAGGCAAGGTTGTTACATGACAAGCTCTAAGTCATACTTGTGGAGTTTAGTGGCATAAATAGAGTAAGTGCTTGTTAATACACAGTTTTAAGATAAAGTAACTAATAAACATATTACTTTTTGCCTTGTATAAGAATTAGCCCGCATTTCTCACAAGCTCCTTTGCGTTTGATGATGAGTAGTAATAGATACTCAATAAAATAAGTAACAAGTAATAAGTAATAAGTGAAGACTTTACTCACTACTCACTACTCATTACTCCTCCATTCGAGGTGTGGTGAGAAATCCGGGTTAGGAGAGTAATGGTTGAGTGCAAGCTTTAGCCTAAAACATATGTTAGGTATATAAGGAACAGTCGCCAAAATTATTACTAAATGTATCTTTATGGAACTAGCGGAAGTAGAGCAGGCTAAAGATTGGATAATTAAGGTAATTTGAGCTTATTTACTTTTTTTTCAAGGAAAGAGCTTGTAATATCACCTAAATTGAAAAAATCAAGGTTCGCGTCAACTTCACAAAAAGAAGTTTAATATCTAATCTGGAATGCTTGTTAATCAAAAGTTTCAGCTCAATAATTAAATAATTTTAAGAAAAAGAGCTTAGTGTGCTTCAATAGATGTGCTACCTTCAAGGATTATCTATAGACGAAAGCGATTGTGTCGTAAATAACAGTACAGATAATAAATGTATGGATATAAAATTTCTATATAAGATATCTATCAAACATCTGAATGCAACAGATAAAAGTTTGCAATCTAAATCTATTCCGTTATTTTTAGCAGGAAGAACTAGATTGTGGAAGGATAGCTTATCTGTGGCTTGCCTCTAAGTCAAACAGTGAATTACTGTATAAATCCCTTTTGCCCTCAGCGTCAAAATGATGACAATCTTGACACATGTCAAGCGTGCGGTACTTCCCTGCTGATCAATAACCGCATCCGGCTCCTCAAGCCGTTGAAACCTCTTGCTGACAACCCCGAAAACTACTTTGATGTTTTTGAAGTACACGACGTTGGTATTCAAAGGAATTCTGCATCTAAGCGTCGAGTCATGAAAGTTTTGAAATGGAATACTCCTAAATTAGTTAAATTAATTGAACAAGAATCTATTAGTCTACGGTTAATCCATCATCCAAGTATTCCTAAAAGCACTCTAGATGATTTTTTTACTTTTGTTCCTACTAGTCCCCTGACATTGTATTGCTTAGTAATGGATAAAATCGAGGGAGAAAATTTGGAGCAATGGTCAGAGTCCAATGGAGCAATTTCGCAATCTTTAGCATTAGAATGGCTACAACAATTAGTTGAAATTCTTGATACAGTACATCGGACAGAGTTTTTTCATAGGGACATAAAACCTTCTAATATAATTCTTCAGCCTGACCATAAATTAGCACTAGTTGATTTTGGAACTACACGAAGAGTGACTAACACCTATTTGGCAAAAGTTAGTGGAAGTGGGGGGACTGACACAGGTATAGGAGGGCGATATGAAATTACAGCCGTTATCACACCTCGTTATACTCCATTAGAACAGATTGAGGGGCAGGCAGTACCGCAGTCAGATTTTTTTGCTTTGGGCCGAACTTTTGTCCAGCTAGTTACTGGAATTCAACTAATGGATTTTCCTAAAGACAACCAAACAGGGAATCTAATTTGGAGAGATAAAGCACTGCAAATTGACAAACCTCTTGCTGACTTCATTGATGAGTTAATGGCTTTCTTGCCAGGGCAGCGTCCACAAACAACTAAAGTAATTTTGCAGCGATTAGAAGAACTGCCTCAGCAGATTAAAAATTATAAATTAGCTAATTCTAAAATAGTTAAATATAGCAAGTTTGCATTAAGGGGTTTAATAATTCTTGGGGGTATTATTCTGTCTATACCCTTGTTAAGTAACTACTTAGTAACTCAAGGACGAAAGTTAGAAGCAGCAAATAATTCTCAGGGGGCGCAAGAGGCTTTTGATTGGGCTATTAAGATTAATCCTCAACTTAAGCCTGACGTTTCAGAACTTTATTTTGAGAAGGGGCGTGGTAGTACTAGTAACCTCGATCTGGCTAAAAAATACTATAAATTAGCAATTAAATATAATAATCAAAATTCGCAAATCTATACTAATTTGGCTGTGGTTTGCCAACAATTACAGCAATTTGAATGCGTAACTGATAACTATGGAAAGGCAATTGAGCTAGAGCCTAATAATTGGCAAGGACATTACGGACTAGGGACATTTTATGATGAGCGAGGAAAATACGATTTAGCTGAAAAACAGTATCAGTTATCTATAAAAACTAGTAACCAAGCCATTCTGCCCATCAATAATTTATCCAGATTGAAAATTATAAAAGGTGACTATAATGCAGCGATAGCTTTAGCGGAACAAGGTTTACAAAAAGCTAAAGAGCCTGAATTACGGGCTGTTTTGTATAAAAATTTAGGTTGGGCGCTCTTTGAGCAAAAGGAATATAGCCAAGCAAAGAAATATTTGGAAAAAGCCAAAGAATTAGATATACACAGAACATCTACCCATTGCTTGTTAGCGCAGGTGCAAGAAGCTTTAGGTGATGTTGATTATGCCTGGATTTCTTGGGAAATTTGTTTGCTAACTGAGTCTAGAGAGCCAGAGGTTTTCGGTTGGCGGTCGCAAGTATTAGAAAGAATCAGGTTAAAAGATCCTATTCGTCAAAGGGAAGAATGACACTTTATTTTATACCGAAACTTCCTGTATGCTATTAACATGCAAGTACTAACACAACAGTTTTAATGTTAATGGCAGATAGGCGAACAGACAAAGTAGGAAAAATAATCTACATTTTCCGAATTTCAATGATTGTATCAATAATCCTTTCTTTGGGTTTGAGCAGTGCATGGGGTCGCCAACTTAAATCAATAAGGAGTCGTGAGTGTAAAGCGAATGGTCGAGTTGTTAATGCAGGAGATCGTTTTTTTGCAGCAGGTAGTCAACTGTGCCCAGGAGATCGTATTAACCCAGTTAATGGACGCACAGTCAGTGCTTTGTGTTATTTAAACGGAAAACTTTTAGATTTCAAGCAGAGTAAGATTTTTGATGCTTCTGACGAATGTTCATTGCCTCAGAAAAAAGCAAAGCTATGCACAGGACTGAACCCTACCGGTTGCAATAATACTAAGAGTCCGCATGAGGGTCAGGATATACCAACACTAATTAGTCCCTATGGCAGTTCCATGTTGAGTAGTCGGCCTAAAATATCTTGGTATGCGGTTTCTAATGCTATTAGCTATACAGTAATTGTGAGTAGCTACGAATTTTATTGGGAGAAAACAGTAGATAAAACTGTTACTACCCTGCCTTACCCCAAGGAACAAAAAGAGTTAAAACTTGGTAATACGTATAAATTCACTGTAATTGCAAATAAGGATAAATCTCTAGCAAGTTCCGAACCGTTAGTAATTATTGTTCTACCAGAAAAGGATCAAAATGAAATTAAACAAAGAGTCCAGCGTATCAATGAATTAAACTTACCCCCAGACGAAGTAGCCATTTTCGATCTACATGCTATATATATGTCTAGAAATCTTTTGAATGAAGCGATTGACGCATTAGAAGCACGAGTAGCAGCAGGAAGTCAAAATCCTACCCTTTATAGAGTATTAGCAGATCGATATTTAGAAGCATGGTTGCCGAATGAAGCGCTTCGTAATTATAATGTGGCAGATGGATTGGCAAAACGTAGTAGAAACTTAGATGAATTAGCTAAAGTGCAGCAAGGGCTAAATTTAGTAGAATTTTACAACCATCCGCCAACAAGAATAAATCCTGCCCAAAAATAAGGGTGACTGTATCTAGAGTCTGATATTAAATTTAATTGCGCTTGACGCAATGCTTCTGCTTTGGGAACACCATTTTTCAAATTTTTGTAAAATTGTTCCATAAGTAAAGCAGTGGAGTCAGCGTCTACCTTCCATAAAGTTGCCACTGTACTTCTTGCGCCTGCTTGTGCAGCTACTCCAGCAATTCCTAATGCTGACCTCTTATTGCCTTTGGCGGTCTGACAAGCACTTAAAACTAATAATTCAATTCCATCTTCATTGGACCGAGCGCTGAATTTTAGTAAACTATAAAACTCTAGTGCGTTAATCGCTTTGTCCCAAGTAAAGAACATTGTCCTTTTAGCCTCAGAGCTAAATTGAGCGTGAGTAGTTAAATGAACAATAGGAAAGTTAAAACTACTCAACTGTTGCCCAAGCGCTTGGCTAGTAAATTTTTCGTTTAGCAAAACCTTTGAAGAAGAAGTTTGTTGCTTGACATATTCTATCTCCTCTTTCACTTTTGGTAGTGCTTCCATGTTCTCAAGAACATTTAAAGTCCTAATGCTGGGATTGATTTCAGACAGTCCACCAATTAAAGCTCTTAACTGATCTTTAAGTAAGAGCTTGGGTTGTCGAACTTTAGAGCCTAAAGTTTGAGCAATACTATAATATTTTAATAAGTAATCGTTACCATCATGAAGCAGCCCTATTGGTAAGCTTTGGAAAGATGCATCTAAAGTAAACACTAGCGTTCCTGATGAAGGCAAGTATGTTTTTATGGGCGCGATTAGTAAGTCATAGAGTGACCGAGGAAAAGGAAGAATGTCAATTTCAGCGGTAGAGGACAATCGAAGGGATTGTAAGATTTCTAATAAATTATCAACATTAGTTTTAACTAGCTTAGAGTCAGCAGAATGGCTGTGAAGGGAGCCATCAGCCAACTGTAAAATTATTTCTACACTTTCATCTAAATCAATTATGTGAACTACTGTCGGAGCGCTAGGCAAGTTTTTAACTTCGTTTAAAGGTATAATGTCAAGATTTCCACACTGGAGAAAATTTTCTAATTGAGCTATTTGCAATCGTTCATTGGTCTGGATTACTCGTTTTAAGTCAGGATTAGGAGAAGCTAAGAGTAGTCGCATATATTCTCGATATATAGGCTCAACTTTTTCTTGAAAGGAAAATTGTAAATCTGCGTTGTTTGGTAAGAGGTTTCTACGAACTTGAGTAATATTTTCAATTGCAGCACCATAGGCTTGAAGTGCTGCTTCAGTCCTTTTTTGCTTTTGGTATAAATTTCCTAATTTCTGTTGCCATTGGTAGGCAATATCTGATGCCCGAACTGACTGAGCTTGGCTTAAAGCTTGTTCAAAATAGGTTTGTGATTGCTTTGGATTTAATTTACCTAGAGTACCAAAACTTTCTGATTTTAGCCGATGGTTGTTCGTGCTTTGAGCAGTTTGCAAAGCGCTTTTAGCGTATACAATGGCTACTGAGTGTAAT
>NZ_JACJSI010000110.1 GCF_014698065.1 Nostoc flagelliforme FACHB-838 | reverse complement strand
AATAATCAGTTGCTTTACATGGATGAGCAACGAAATATTTTGTTTATCAAGCGTAATTTAGATGGTGAAAAAACTGGTGCATTAATTTGGTCAAAGCCAAGGCAAAGTCATCGCACTGTGGAGTACGACCAAAACACCTCTACACCAAATGGTTGGTTTTATCTGAGATTGGGAGGGCAACCAACGGACAAGGTAGAAAACGTCTTTTTGTGTTCTACACCAATTGATGCGATGTCAGCAGCAACCTATCTAATCTCAAGTTGCAAAGGGCTACCACCAACTAGAACCATGTTGATAGTAGCTGATGACCCGAATAACCTACCTATGGAATTTCTCAAGAGTTTCAATAGGGTGGTCGTAGCATTCAATAATGATCAACAAGGGAATAACGCAGCTAGTGCAGTATTAGAATTGTTGCCACAGGGTAAAAGGCTTAAAACCCATAATCCTGATTGGAGTCAGGAATTAGAAGCTCATCTCAGGGAGGAGCAACAAAAGCAGAAACAGCAGGATCGTGGTTTTAGTCTGTGAGCCACGCGGAGCATACACCTGACTCGTGGGTTAAGTTCAAGAAAGAATTTTTGAAGTACATTTGCAACATATTATGATTACGCATTCTCAATAAGACCCTATCTTATTGACAATAAAAATAGGGCAAAAAAGTGGCTGTAATTGAGACTGGATATAAGTTACAGAAGATTTTTTTCAAAAACACAGGACGGCCAAAAGGACAAAAACTGGTCATTTTTGTCCTTTTGGCCGTCCGTTGACAGGTGGGCATTTGTCAACAGAGCATGACAATTGAGTAAGGTTGACGGTTATTGGACGGCCAAAAGGACAAAAAACCACTGTTTTTGATGTTTTGGACGGCCAAAAATATTAGTGTCGGATGAGACTGATTTACTACGGTTAAACTACACTAAGTTCACGGAGTTATAAGTGTTTAGTGTAGTTGTTGCGTTAGACGAGTTTCTGTTTCAGTTAACGCTAAATATATACAATGACTCCTGAACTCACAGTGGAGATTTCAGATTTACTCACTGAAGAAGTTGATCGATTGAGCGGGATTTTTGAAGTACATTTGCAACACAAAGGTATTATACATTCTCAATAATTTTAGAGTTATTGAGAATGAAGAAGTTTGATAAAAATGGCTAAAAGCTTTCTGGAGTAAGTATTAGAGGGCAATTTTTCCAAAAAGCGATGTGCAAAATAGCAGACATTTTGTACCTGATTGTCAACATTTAATGACAGCTATAACAGTTGAAAGCGTGTATAAGCTGTGCGAAATAGCAGACATTTTGTATATGAATAGGGGTTTTAGGTGCAAAATGTCTGCTATTTGTAACTGTGACTAATCAGACAATTTCACTACTTAAAACAAGTTTCAACTCTATCAACAAGCGTGGAGATTTTAAAATGAACAATTTTTATTTAGGCATGAAGAAAAAAATCGGATGTTAAGTGGGCTGCATTAAGTTAATGAAAGAATTATTGAAGCACAATTGCAACATAAATGTATTATGTATGATCAATAATTTTGAAGTTATTGAGAATGAAACAGGCGATTAAAATTTGCTGTAAGTCATTTTCAGTAAGCATTACGCCAGAATTTTTCGCAAAAAGTCTTATGCTCAACTGGTAGCAGTAGGGCCACCGTATTGCTACCAGTTAGGGAATGATCAAATTTTCAACAACTCGCTTTTTTACTACTCAACTGGTAGCAGTGTGTCACCAGTTGAGCTACCCAACAGCTACCACTTGAGCAAGGTATTTAGAACTACTATTTCAATACTGATAAACTACATAAAATCTATGTGATAAGTGGTGTTTGCAGCATAGCTTTGGTGTAACAATAGCCTTAGATTCAAACGTGCCACTCTGGAGAAGCAGGGTAGAGCATTGGTATTTACCCATGATGAACGAGGTGAGATTTTCCGAGTGGCAGTCAACCGAAACCAGTCAGGTGAGCTTGAGTATTCACCGATTAATGTGGGGGAATTAGAAATAGAAAATATTCAGTTTTGGCAAGAGGCAGATCGAGTATTGCAAGAAATAATAGAATCAGAACGGCAGCAGGAAAGAAGACAGAGTAAAGGGATGTCTCTCTAGGTGATGGCACAACTCTTAACCGCTTCGCTCAAATAGCCGGTGTCTGCCACTGCCACAAATCCACTCATTGAGCCAACCAATTTGTTGCAGGCATCGGCAGACACTCCGCTTCGCCGCCTATTTGTTAAGAGTTGCTTGGTTTATTCTTATATCTGGGGCCAGTCATCAGTTATTGAGGAGTAGGGGAATAGGGGAGAATTAGCGGCGGCGGCCATGGTCATTAGTCACTGGGAATTGGTATAGCAAGAGCAACAGCGAGGGAGAGGTCAAGAACAAAATAGTACACCTTTATAATACATTATGTATTATAAAGGTAATATGAATAAGACTCTTATTCTTTTGTGACAAACTTTTTGTCCCTTGAACTACATTGCATTAGGAAAGTGACGATGAAAAAAGTAGCGGTGTTTGGCAATACTGGAGGTGGGAAATCAACTCTCAGCAAGAGATTATCCCAAATTACTGGTTTGCCACTTCATATCTTGGACAAGATTGAATTTCATCCTGGGGGTGCTAAAGTTCCGCATGAAGACTACAAGCGTATCCATCAGGAAATTTTACATACTGAAAGATGGATTATTGACGGGTTTGGGAGCATGGAAACACTCTGGCCACGACTTGACGACGCGGATACTTTAGTTTTTGTTGATTTACCACTGTACGTGCATTTTTGGTGGGTTACTAAACGATTCATCACAGGTTACTTTCAACCGCCAGAAGGATGGCCCCAAAACAGTCCAATATTAAGGAGTTCACTTAGTAGCTATCGCGTGCTTTGGCTATGTCACAAATATTTAACACCAAAATATAGCGAGTATATTCAACAGGCTCAAAGCAACAAAAACGTTTATCACATTCGGTCAATTAAAGAAATTTCACAATTTTTTGAGTTAATTCAAAATGAAATTAACTCCCAAAATATTACATAGGGGGGTAAATGAGCAATCGTACAGAAAGTTACGCTAAGGCTGTAACCCTTGCTGGATAAGCATTCTTTCAATCAAGATTTTTGGCGATTCTCAATGTACCAATTAACCTATAGGTTATTTGGTACAGCTTTTTTGTACGGCACAGTAAGGATTTAAGGCTTTTAAATTTCAGACAGATCAATTGGTACAGGTTTATTCCTAGCGATCGGGATATTGAAAATGGCTCATCAATTCCTTAGCGTAACTTTCTGCACGGTTGCTCATTTCACCCCAAGATCACATCTATGTAATGTTCAAATCCCCAAATTTTTGGGAACACTAAGTTTACGTTTTTACGAGACATAAATATATACTTTACAACCCTAGATAAATTGCAATCTCGATAGAGTTGGCATTTCTCCAGGGTTTTTTATATGCAATAGGTTTATTACCGCATAGTATTGGTAGTACTCTGCACCAATTAACTGAGGGTAAACAGGCGTTCACGGGTGCTGTAAAAAAGAGAGGTGTCAGCGATGATTCACCTATCGCTGTTTCAATCCCTAATAGGGATTTGGGTTAATTGCAATTTCAGCGCAGTATTCTGTAATATTTCTTAGCGAGTCGTTTCAATCCCTAATAGGGATTTGGGTTAATTGCAATGAAAGCCGTCACCCCGGCGGAAAACCAACCAAATGTTTCAATCCCTAATAGGGATTTGGGTTAATTGCAATGATATCCTCCAACCATTCCACCAATTGTTGCTCCCACATGTTTCAATCCCTAATAGGGATTTGGGTTAATTGCAATCTGGTAACGGTGCGCTTGGTGCTGGGAGTCTACTCGTTTCAATCCCTAATAGGGATTTGGGTTAATTGCAATTTTTGGGCAACTGGTACAATGGCAGAGATTTGTTTCAATCCCTAATAGGGATTTGGGTTAATTGCAATCCGGTCTGGGGGCAATTGCAGAAAGCAACATCCGCGTTTCAATCCCTAATAGGGATTTGGGTTAATTGCAATCTGCCGGAATATTACAGGAACTACAGCAACTAGTGTGTTTCAATCCCTAATAGGGATTTGGGTTAATTGCAATGGACTGCATCTCAAAGCTTTGCTGTATTTGGTTTTCAAGGTTCAATAGCGCGAATGCAAGAATCATAACACAATTGTTTTGAAATTGACTAGATGCAAATCGCTGAAAGCTAGTCTCTATAAGGTGCGCGGATTGTTGAGAAGTGCAAACGCACTCAAGTGCCCACACATAGGGGAATACAGCAATTTTTTGCAGATTGTTATTTTGTACACCTACCTTCCCGCGCATTGTTGCAAAAAACAAGTCTGATTGCAAGCTATCTTATAGGCGGATTATAGCAGGGTTTTATCCTCTTGCGGGGCGATGTGATGTTTAGTTTGAGATTAGCCTGTAAATAGCGCGTTGCACCAGGGAAATTATGAACGGTAAACAATTGCTGAGACGAGCGCTGGCAGCCGCTTCACTTTGCTCCCACTGATCTACTATACTTATATCTAAATTTTGTGTTGAGCGCTCACCCTCTGTGTGTCGATAGACAACTATCTTGAGGCATTGGCTAAATTAGCTAGAAAAAATGAGGCTGGCTTTTCATCATTTATTTGTGAAATCCGAGAATAAGTCAATATGGGAAAGTTGTTTAGAGATGCATTTTCTTTATTACTAATCAATGGGTTAAGATAATTTTTCCTTCCATAGGAATAAGATTTCTGACAAAACCCCATTGCTTCATCTCTCAAATGCTCAAAATTTGCATGTATTAAACTTGGGTTGATTCCTCGAAAATCACAATCAATGATTGTTAAGTCGTAATTCGCTAGTGATTCAATCGTCAACGGGAGATTTTTTAGCTGAATGCGATCAGTGTAAATTATCTCAGGAATCACCTCTGGTTTTTCTCTGGGCGTTACTCCACCGATACCATAATTAGGGTCTAATTTTCTTCTGCGCTTTGCTTCACCCATGAGACGTAACTTTCCTTTTACAGCCAATCGCTGCCGAGCAATTGTGTTTCAATAACTGCTAGCAATTCATATCTTAAATGTTGGTAGTTAACCCACATAATCCCCCTACAGGATGGTCAATTTTAATAACCATACCGTAATTGCACAGGCTTGAGCAGAAAGAGCGCAATCACCCCCACGCAACGGTAATGATATTTGAGGATACTGCCCTGACCAATGTCTTTTAGTTGTCCCGATGCCCCAGCCGCTCGGTGATAGGCTGTGGAAGCAGTAGGGCTGTAGCGGTCATAGTCACTCATCCCCTAGTAAGGCTTCGAGCTTGTTCAAAAGGTTTACTAGCTGCTTTTGCTTGTCTTTTTCTTTCCAAAGCTGACGCTTTTTAATGCGCTGGGTGATATTTTGAAGCCGGTCTGGTATTTGGTTAGATGCTTTAGATGAGGATGCCTGTTCATCATCCGTCCAAGCGGCGATTTTTTCTTTGATTTGGCTTAAAGACCAATCGTTAGCTATCGCTTCGGACAAAAGTTTTTTTCGGATTTCATTATTTCTTACCCGTGCCAAGACTTGTGCTTTGGTGTATTCCAGTTGACCAGAACGCAGTGCCATTAAAATTTCTTCGGGCAGAGTGAGCAAAGGTAAGCGTGTGGTAGTGAACGATAGCCAATTCATGAGTCCCAAACTCTCAAACACCTGTTGTACCGTGTTTGATTGTTCTTCATATAGGTTAGGAGAAACGTTTTTCCTAGATTCAGTTTCATCAGATAAATGGTCAGAAATGTTGTCCCCAGTTTGTGGATTATCTGGGTTAGGAGAAACGTTTTTACTAGATTCATTTAATGAGGATTTTGACGGCTGTTCCCCCTTGCTGTGAGCGTTTTTCATTCGATACAGCAAGGATTTGACGGCTTCTACATCGCAATGCAGCCGGATTGCCAACAGGTGCAAGATCCCTTCAGTTTCTTCAACAGGGTTAAGGTCTTCTCGTTGCAGGTTTTCAATCAAAGCCAACTGAAACGCTTGGTCATCAGATAGCTCACGCACAACCACAGGCGCGACTTCAAGTTCTGCTTCAATTCCTGCCCGATAGCGTCGCTCTCCTGCTACTAATTCGTATTTCCCTCCACCAATTGGACGCACCAACAAAGGTTGGAGAATGCCATGCTGCTTGACTGACGAGACTAATTCTTTTAATGCTTGTGGGTCGAAGTATCGTCGGGGCTGGTGTTGAGGCAGAACTATATCTGAGAGCTTAATAGTAGTTTCAGTAGCGGCTGGCGACTCGGCATCCGGTGAAGATAACCAAGGTGCAGGGGGTGGAGTTGTAATTTGACCCCCAAAGGGTTTGTCTGTTTGTTTGCGTCGGATCATAAAGCCTCCAAAGTCTTGGCGATTTCTTCAAGAATAGCGACTACAGGATGTTTCGGGTCAAATACTGCTAGGGGCGCACGTTCTTCTGACGCATCGACAAAAGCGGTAGCTCTGGGGATGGGTGGGAAAATACGACCCCAAGCTGAAAGTTGTTCAGTGATTGCTGCCAATGCGCGTTTATCGGCTGAGTTCTGTTGAGCATACCGCGTGGGAATAAACCCGGCTATTTGAATTTTGCGGTTAGCTTTATTTTTTACGTGGGTGATAGTTTGTAAAAGCTCGTCAGTTCCCTCAAAAGCTTTTATATGGGTTTCGACGGGGACGAGGACGTGTGTGGCTGCGACTAAGGCGATATAGGAAAGCAATCCTAAGCTGGGGGGACAATCTATAAGAATGAAGTCGTATTCATTTAGAACAGATTCAATGGCTTCCTTAAGGCGCAACTCGCGCATCGCAGCACTGACTAACTGCATTTCGGCTCCACTTAAGACTCGGCTTGCTGGAACCAAGTCCATGCCGTGAATGCCCTCATGAATTGGTAAGGGCTGCTCGTCGATAATGGCATCGGCAATGGTTTTTTGTAACTGAGATGGCACTAACCCCATGAATTTTGTCAAGGACGCTTGGGGGTCTACGTCGATGAGGAGAACGCGATGTTTTCGTCGTGCTAGGTGGTATCCCAGGTTTGGGGTCAGTGTCGATTTGGCGACACCACCCGCTTGGTTAAACAGGGCGATAATGCGGCATTGCTTGTCAGAAGTTGACACTGGCTTTCGTTCCTAGAAGATATGTTGACATTTGGTCAACCGGCTCGGTTTTAGTTTCCAGTTTATTGAAGTGTATCAGATGAAGATAAGTCCTAGCTAAGACAGTAATTTCAGCAGTAGACTTTATATAAGAAAACAACATTATTAAGTCATTGCTATGACAACCAAACAAGCCATTTTTGAAGCGATTGAACAACTACCAGAGCAGCACCTTGCAGATGTGTTGCAGTATGTTCAACAGCTTGCTCGTACTCAGAAATCACCAGATTCAAACCCCCCCAATTCCAGTAGCGACCCCCTGGCAAACTTCATTGGTGCAGTATCTCACGGCTCCCTGGCTGCCAACTTAGACTCGGAACTCTATGGCGACTAAGTTTTTCATTGATACTTGGGGTTGGCTTACGCTCCACGACAAAAGTGAACGCTATTACCAAGAAGCCACACAAGCTTACCAACGTGCCATTGCTCAAAATGGACAAATTTATACAACTGACTACGTTCTTGACGAAACATTCACTTTCTTTTTTCGACGACTCCCTGCACCGATAGCCAACCAATCCATGAAAGCGCTGCTGTCAGCTTTTTTAGCCGATAACTTTTATTTAATACGCATTACTGAAGAACGCTTTGCCCAAACCAAAGTACTCCGTTCTAAATTTCTCGATAAGCCCCTGATTTCTTTTACTGACTTGACCTCAATGGTCGTTATGCAAGAATGTAACATTACAACAATCCTCACCGAAGATGCTCACTTCACTCATGTGGGCATGGGCTTTGAGTTAGTTCCCTAATTGGTGCTGAACTGGTCAAATGTGCGTGCGCGGTGTGGTCAAAAGTAGCTGTTAGGGGTGCATCATGGAGAAAAACTATACATTCAAATTCAATTCTGACACTGCCTTAGAAGCCCTGAAAGTTGGTAAATACGACCCGCTCAACTTCTACGAGGCGCGTTTAGACCTGTTCAACCTCTCGGTAATGGCAGACTATGATCAGCTAATTTGCCTGCCCACACTAACTGCTATTGACAAATACTGGTATCAGATTGAAACAGCCCGAAAAGTACTTAGACAACTGGGTGGACGTGCATTACTAGCGGATGAAGTCGGATTGGGCAAAACGATTGAAGCGGGACTAATCATAGCTGAATACTTAGCAAGGGGTATGGTACAGTCCCTGCTCGTGCTAACTCCCGCATCTCTGGTTTCCCAGTGGCAATTAGAGTTAAGTGACAAATTTAATATTGCTACTATCACCACAGATAATCGTGATCCGCAACAACCGATAGATTCTTTCTGGACAGAAAACTCCTGAATTATTGCTTCATTAAACACGGCTAAGTCTGCTAAACATTATCCCCACGTCACTAGTCGCACTTGGGACTTAGTTGTTGTTGATGAAGCCCACCACCTGAAAAATCGCACTACCCTAAACTGGAAACTGGTCAACGCCCTGTCGAAGCGGTTTATCCTCATGCTCACTGCTACGCCAGTGCAGAACTCCCTTATTGAACTGTTTAATCTGCTGACCCTCCTCAAACCGGGACTGCTACAAACAGAAGCCGCCTCCTGAGTGGGTGGAGAGCCACCGAGAGCTTAACCTCTTTATATCCCCGAATGCTTACGCAATTGGGCTTTTTTAAAATGAGTTTTCTTTATGTGTGATAAGAGATTTTCTTGTTTTACTAATTGCTCACAAATTGGACATTGAATTGTCGCATCTTTAGGATGTTTTTTATTGAATGGAACAAATTCTTGATATAAAAATTTCTCAATACTTAAACGTTTACTAAAATTATTTACTCTTTCATCCCATCTTTTTTGAAGAGCGATTTCTTTATCAATTCTTCTCTGCAATCGTTTATCAGTTTCTTGTTCTTTTAGCCATCTTATATTTTTAATGATGATATTTGCTTTCTCGCTTCCATTGCTGGCGACCAATTTGATGTATCCGACGCAAATTTTCATCTCTGTTATGTGGCGGTAGTTCCATCATAAAAACCAATTAGCTTTGGTACAAACCAGAGAAATCACAATATTGCGTGGTGAGGAACGAGTCCCTGATACAAATAATAATTTTTATGTAGATTAACATACAACTGATAATCCAGAGGGCGATCGTCCCGATCAGCCAATGAAAGGCTGGTCAACTGGATGTATGGTTGGAACTAGTTTTAACGAAGAGTATTTTTTCTCCTCGTAGTAATATGGTGTATGCATGGAAATGCACATAATCTAGAAACTTTACATAATAAAAGAGAATATAAATATTAGCGATTATTTTAATTTTAGATAATGCTAACTCCCTGCCTAACAACAAATAAACACAGGAAAAAATCATGGCTAATTCATTCTTCAACCTCTCTTCTTTGAATGGCACTAATGGCTTTATAATTAACGGCATTGCAGCAAATGACGAATCAGGCACCTCAGTCAGCAATGCGGGGGACATTAACAATGATGGCATTGACGACCTGATTATTGGGGCAAATTATAGTGGACAAAACTATGTAGTTTTTGGGGGAAAGAATCTGGGCAGTGGCGGCATCCTGAACCTTTCCTCCTTGAATGGCACTAATGGCTTTTTCATCAACGGCTTTGCAGAAGGTGGCTACTTAGTCAGCAATGCGGGGGACATCAATAACGATGGCATTGACGATCTGGTTATTGGGGCATATAATGCCGACCCCAACGGCAACTCTGATGCTGGACAAAGCTATATAGTGTTTGGGGGAAAGAATCTGGGCAGTGGCGGCAGCTTCAACCTCTCTTCTTTGAATGGCACTAATGGCTTTATAATTAACGGCATTGCAGAAAACGATCGCTTAGGCATCTCAATCAGCAACGCGGGGGATATCAATAACGATGGCATTGACGACCTGATTATTGGGGCACGTGGTGCCGACCCCAACGGCAAATCTAATGCTGGGCAAAGCTATGTAGTGTTTGGGGGAACGAATATTGCCAACAGTAACAGCTTTGGCTACAGGACTGGAACTCCCGGTCCAGATACCTTTTTTGGCACACCTAATAACAACATCAATGGGTTAATTCTTGAAGACACCCTAACAGGCAACGGTGGTCAAGATACATTTGTATTTCGCCTTAACGATGGCAATAACATCACCGATTTTGGCGGCATTGGTAAAGGCTCAAAGCCTTCGGCGGAGGTGATTGCCAATGCTGACATCTTGCAATTTACAGGTAGTGGTTTAACTGCCCAAAATCTGCGATTAACTCAAAATGGTAACAATTTAGAAGTCACCTTTGAAAATGCGGGTTCTACCAAAGTAACTCTGCAAAACTTTCAGTTAGAAAACTTGGACAATCTGAAGGCTTTTGGCAATATTCTGTTTGATGGGCAAACTAGCATCACGGACAGCTTTGATGTCTTCAATGCCAACTCCACCCAAAACACAATCTTCAACAAAAACACAGTCACTTTCCTTAATGACCTGAACAATAATGTTAACGGCTTTGATAATTCAGATGATGTTATCAATGGTCAGGGAGGTGATGACATCATTGACGGCAAAAGTGGCAATGACCTGCTACGGGGTGGTACGGGCAATGATACTCTTATTGGTGGCGCTCTTAATGACACCCTCGAAAGTGGTGCGGGTAATAACTCTCTTGTTGGTGGTACTGGTGATGATCAATTGAATGCTAATTCATCAACAGGCAACAACACCCTCAACGGTGGTGCTGGTAAAGATTTCTTGAGTATTGACTATTCAACAGGCGATAACCTACTCAATGGAGATGATGGCAATGATTCTCTTCGTGTTGTTTTCTCTGATGACGTGGGTAAAAACACCCTTAATGGAGGAAATGGTGATGACTTATTATTTTTGACCTTATATCCGAGTGCTTCAAAGACTACCCCCTTTGACTTAGCAACTCAAGCGGTAGATGGGGGTAAAGGTAACGATTTGTTGTCCGTCGATTACAAGTATGCTACTAAGGGAATCACAACGACATTTAATGTTACCACTAACATTGGCTCGATTACGGCTGGCACGAATCAGGTTAGTAACTACAAGAATATCGAACGATTAAATATCTCAGGTACAGCCTACGATGACAACATTGTGGGGAACAATGGCAACGATACGCTATATGGAGAAGGTGGAAATAACACAATTATTGGCGGTGCAGGTAACGATTACTTAAATACTTACGATTCAGGAGGCGATAATCTGCTCTCTGGTGGCGATGGCAATGATAGCTTGGATGCCTCTGCTGATTACATTGGCAACAGATCGGGCAATAACACCCTCAACGGTGGTGCTGGTGACGATTACTTGCTTGCTGAGTTCTCAATAGGCAATAACCTACTCTCTGGGGACGATGGCAATGATTATCTCTCCGTCTCTGGCTCCGTCAACGATTACGGCTATTATACCGCCTCAGGCAATAACACTCTCAACGGTGGCGCTGGTAACGATACCTTACTTAGTGCCTATACAACAGGCGATAACCTACTCAATGGGGGCGATGGCAATGATTCTTTCTATGTAGGCAGTGCCCCCGCCTCTGGTTTAGTGACTCAAACGGTAGATGGCGGTAAAGGTGACGATTTCTTGTCCATCGATTACAGCAATGCTACAGAGGGGATCGCAACGACATTCAATGCCACTACTAACATTGGCTCAATTACAGCAGGCACGAATCAGGTTAGTTACAAAAATATCGAGCAATTAAATATCTCAGGTACAGCCTACGATGACAATATTGTGGGGAACAGTGGCAATGATACGCTCTCCACGGGATTTGGTGGCAATGATACGATAGATGGGGGGATAGGTGACGATTTGTTGTCCGTAGCTTTCAGGGATGCTACCGAGGGAATCGCAACGACATTCAATGCCACTACTAACATTGGCTCAATTACCACAGGCGCGAATCTGGTTAGTTACAAGAATATCGAACGATTAAATATCTCAGGTACAGCCTACGATGACAACATTGTAGGTAACAATGGTAACGATACGCTTTCTGGGGGCACTAGTGGCAGTGATACGATAGATGGGGGGATAGGTGACGATTTGTTGTCGTTTGATTACTATGATGCTACCAAGGGAATCACTTCGACATTCAATGCTACTACTAACATTGGCTCAATTACCGCAGGCACGAATCTAGTTAGTTACAAGAATATCGAACGATTAAATATCTCAGGTACAAGCTACGATGACAACATTCTTGGGAGCAATGGCAACGATACGCTCTCTGGAGGTTATGGAGGAAATGACATTCTGACAGGTGGAAATGGTAATGATACCTTTGTTTTCAATAGTTTTGGGCAAAACGTTGATCGTCTTGATGACTTTGATGTGACTCATGATATTATTCAGCTAGCGGCTTATATTTATTTTGTTGGTGAAATAGGTTCACTTCAGAAAAGTCAGTTTACCATCGGAGCATCTGCAAAGACAGTCGATCAGCGATTTATCTATGACTTTTCTACAGGTGGACTGTTCTTTGACCGCGATGGTAGTGCATCTGGGTTTACTCAGGAAAAATTTGCACAATTATCTGCTGGATTGTCACTAACTGAAAACAATTTTGTGGTTGTTTAACCAGGGAGCATCCCAATTTGAAAAAAATAGAAGAGAGGGAAAGTAATTCGTGATGATTACTCGCGAATAAACTTGGGTGATAAGTCTGCACTGTGCGAAAATTAGCGTAAGCTAAGAACAGGGTGATAGCCATGACACCAGAAGATAAAAAATAGACTTTTTGCATAAATTAAAAAAAGAACCCCACCCCGCCTGTAGAGTGGGGTGTTAGGGGACTTTTGCAAGAGGTCTATTGTTCAAAAGTCCAAAGCAGAGATCGCATTTTGCTTCTGCTTTTCAGTTACCCCCAGATAACGCTCCAAAGCTGCCAACGTGCGATGTCCCGATATCTCCTGTATGTGGCGCAACGGTATCCCGGCATCGCTCATCCTAGTTAACGCAGTCCTCCGAAAGCTGTGGGTACTAACGCCCTCAATGCCCAGCCGAGTACAGGTATCTCTGAGAATTTTATCGGCGCTGACCTTGTGGATATGTAACAACCCATGCCGACCGGGAAACAAGAACTCCTTGCGGCGGTTGGGGTTGTATTCTTCTAAATACTGCCTGAGTTTGGGATGCACTTGGATTTCCCTGGTGTCCCGCTTGCCTTTGGTGTTGACACTGCGTAGTACTAACACGCCTCTAACACCGTTGCTGCCAAACACATCTTTCACCGCCAAAGTGCAAGCTTCATTGATCCGGCAGGCAGCATAAAGGCACACGCCAAACAGAGCGCGATCGCGTGGGTTGACAAAGCCCTCGCTAAATAGGACATTAATTTGGTCGGGGGTAAGGATTTCTGCCCTGCCGAAACGATTTATTTTCATAGGGTCTAGCCTAGATTGTATTCGTAAATTTCTGCTCTACAGTCGTAGTAACCAAGATAGTCACCAGGTTTTACAGTCAAAGTAAATCTTTGGTCGTGAGAATTTTCTTCAAGTTCCAGTCGATATTGCATAACTCTGGTCAGTTTCATGCAAACTAAGCAGTTTTTGTACGGTAGTGCAAATTCATCTCCCACGACTAGCTTTACTTTGTTTTCAAAGCTGATCGTGGTTTCATCTTGCCCATCAAACAAATACTCTTTTAGATGGTTTTCAACGTTGATGGCTGCGGTGATTAAATAGTGGTACATAGTCCCTAGTAAAAGTTTTATTGTTGTTGTCGATGCTCGAAATGAGGGCTTTGCACATTGCCTAACCGTTAACTCGATAACCGTCTTTCTCGTTGCCGTACAGTTCCCAATCGCGTGGGTTGACAAAGCCCTCGTTAAATAGGACATTAATTTGGTTGGGTGTGAGGATTTCTGCCCTACCGAAGCGGTTTATTTTCATAGGGTCTAGCCTACATGGTCTTTGTGCAATTAAACAATGTAAACGGCTGGAAACCTACATATTCCGTGAGCAAATTGAAACCACTCGACCCAGTTAATCCCTGCTTATCAATCGCAAACGCTACAACCCGCATGATGGCGTTGGCTGATAAAATTAGCTTATGATTGCAGCGCGATGACCACTTGCAGGTATAATCCGCTCACGGCTTAGAAACCAACGCATCTATTTCCACAATGTCCATAACTCAGAACAGCGCAAGTCAAAGAAAGCTGTCATCGACTTGAGCAGTTGTGGAAGCCATACCCATTTCATTTGGCGACGCTCTTGGGGAGAGACACACCACTGACAAGCAACGTAAAGACTTTGAACAGCAGCCAGTTTATAGTCGTTTATCAGTTGCTCCCAATCGTAACCAGACACGCCATTGCTTAAAAGACTTGCATGATATTCGCGTAAGATAGGAATTTCTAATTGTCGTCGCCAAGATGCTTCCCACCAATGCACCATCATATACGCAATATCGCTTACTCCCAGCCAAGTAGTCAGCGACCAATCAAACGGCTGGCGGTCAATTAGATAAATTTTCCCGTCTCCATTTAATGGATAAAGAATATTACCAGGGTTAAGATCACCGTGAATCAATGTGAAGCCAGATGAGTTGAAAGTGCGCTCAATCATCTTGCCTGGATGGTACTCAAACACATCCATAAGTACTGAGTGCCACTCTCTATCAATTTCACTCCTAACCTCCGACAACATTGGTAGTAATCCTGGTTGGGCATGAGCCACGTATCGCTCAATTTCACTGTGGCTGGGAATATTAGCACCAATGGCCTCTAACTTTTCGCTTCCCCACCAATGTGCGTGCAATGTAGCTAGGGCTTGAGCAACTGCACATCCGTATGCAAGTGTTGGCTTAATTTTCCAACTAGGACTATGGCTTGCAGATAGGTCTTCCATGAGAATGTGATAGCGAGGAGGGTTCTGTGCATATCGTGCATGGTAGCTTATCGGTAGCGGTCGATTTATTAGATCAATGTAATCCCGCGTATAGTAATTGACTTCTGAATCTCCAAAAGTAGTATTATTGCCTAAACACATTTTCAGCAAAAGCATTGCAGGCGTTGTACCAGTTGCTCCTTGTTCATATTGAGGCCGGATTTTTACAATCCGGGCATTTTCACTTCCTTTGACTTCGATAGCAAAATCAAGGACTTTGCCTGTAACCAGTGCGGCACTACCAATAAGCACTGAATTGAGCCAGTCAAGAGTTATTTGACGAATATCAGTAATGACTTCACCATTCATTTTTGTAAGTAACAGTTTAGGAAATTATGTAACATAGTCATAATACATAATTGTGTTATTCGGTGGCTATAAGCCGTCCCGGACTTGCGATCGCACTCAGTCCCGATCAAAAAGCCTGTTCTGCTACCACCAACCACATTTTAGATAACACCCGCGGCGTTGTCTGGGTTTAGACGAGAGTAACTTACGGGCTAACCAAGACTGACCTGTGTGAGCGGATAAATATCAACGGCAGTCAAATCAATCAATGGGCAACGATGCTTAACCTTGAAGAAAGATGAGTACCTGTTTGAATTGACTGGGTGGAAGAAACCCCTGAATCCTCGGCGGTACTTTCCGGTGTTGGAGAACGAGCAAAAGCAAGCTGCGAAAACTAGCCAGTAGTCATGGAGATGGATGGTACTTTCGTATCTTTTTTCTTAGCTTGTACCTTATGGGTATTGAGCAAAAAAACTTGGAATAATTGAGAATAAAGACATAAAAATCAATAGAGAAGAATATCCAGATCATGAAAGCCAAGTATGCCATCAATCTCAGCAAAGGACTAACATTCTTTTTTATACTGGGACTTATGTTTGTTTACCAGAACTTCACTCTAGGCCCCTGGGTGTATTTAGCACTTCACGGTACTTATGGCTTTCTGTGGCTACTAAAAGACCGCATATTCCCAGACAAACAATGGGAGCAACAAGTTTCTATTCCACAGGGCATTTTCATCTTTATTCTGGTGAACTTCTATTGGATAGCACCCTTTATTCTGATTAGTAGTGGCACAGTACCACCACTACCCCTAGTGGCAGTAGCTATTTCCTTGAACATCTTTGGTGTGTTTTTACACTTTGCTAGCGATGCCCAGAAGTACTATACCCTTAAATATCAAAAGGGACTAATAACAGAAGGATTCTTTGCTCGTTGTCGCAACACCAATTATCTAGGAGAAATATTTATTTATAGTGCCTTTGCTATGCTGACTCAACACTGGCTCCCATTCTTGATTCTCGGAGCTTTTATCAGCACGCTGTTTATTCCAAATATGCTTAAGAAAGACTCTTCTTTATCTCGTTACTCTGAGTTTGATGACTACAAAAATCGTTCTGGGCTTTTATTCCCCAAACTGTTTTTAATGCCAGTTTCTAAGCAACAAGAAAAGACTGTTATTTAAAATCAGCTATTTTTTCATTTTTTCTTCAATCTCCATGAGTGTGTTGTAGGAGTAATAGTCATCTACTGACATTGTTTGATTTGATAGGTAAGCGTTAACAAGAAAGCCCCTGGTGATTCATCGGGGGCTTCTGTCTTAGTCTTGGGTTCTGTCTGGGTGTCTGTCGCCTAATTCCATTGCTGCATAAGGATTATGTCTAGTTCTGTCCGGTCTGTCCCTCTGTCCGATTTTGGTTAATTTCAATAGTCGTAGCATCAAGCCAGACTAAAGACTCGCCTCTACCAGTTCGTTAAACAGTCGCTTCAACTCCAGAGAACTAAACCGTTGACCTTTTACCTTAAAGTTAGGCTGTATCTCAATAATGACTGCCGATTAAAAGCGATCGCTGCCCCGGTGCGCCAGCAATTGCTACCACCAACCACGATTGAGATAACACCCGCTCTATATCTGGGTTTAGGCGGGAGTCTGAATTAATCTACAAGGAAATAAGGAGGTTAAAAGATGGATGTAATGTCTTAATAGTAAAAATTACGTAAAAGATGCCTTATTTATAAAGATATTGTTTCTTTGGGAAAAAGTAATACCACTTTAATCATAAGTAGGTTAAACCTGTAGGAGACATTTAGCTCCACTTTTAATCCCAGTTAAATTTAGAAAACCTTATGCTTTCTTTGAGAAACTTATCAATATTGTCTTCGATTACTATTCTGAGTTGGTTAACACTTACACCCAAAACTCTTGCAGCTACTTTTGAACTTAACCCTATTGAAACTCTTACTATAAATTCAAAGAGTCCTTTAACTCCCGTATTGTCTAGTCCTCTTTTAAACGGAGTGCGCTATAAATTTGAGGTTTCCGGGACATTTCAGCCTGATTTTAGAATTCCTAATTGGGTTGTTGATGCTCGTTTTGTAACTCGCAATAATTTTGCCACTCAAAACGACCTTGACCCGAATTTTGGAAATTTTGATTTTGGCTTATTTTCTAATGCTCTTGGCTCTAACAATGACAATTTCTGGGGACAATATCAATCAACTAGTATCTATTCATTCGAGTATCTAGGTATTGGGAACAGAGCTGACTTCTATGTAAATGACGTTAGCCAAAGCAGTGGATTAGACAATGCTGGTAGCTATACAGTTAAAATCTTTAAGGAAAGTGCCCCCGTATCTGTCCCTGAACCATCCTCTATACTAGGATCTTTACTAGCTGGTTTTTTTGGTGTAGGCTCACTTGTTAAGCGCAAACAGCTATTTACGGGTAAGTCTGTCTAAGGAAAGTGTGTCTGTCTAATCCACTGTCGCTTAATTCCATTGCTGCATAAGCATTCTGTCTAGTTCTGTCCGAACTCTTGGTCTGTCTTTATGGGGCGATTTCGATAGTCGAGGCATCTAGCCATCCTAAAGACTCGCCTCTACCAACTCATTAAACAGTCGCTTCAATTCAAGAGAACTGAACCGTTGACCTTTTACCTTGAAGTTGGGCTGTATCTCAATAATGACGAGCAAACAACCCACGACACCCCATAGCCCAATAACCGCAATCCCATATCCTAACAACTGATTAGGGTTGTCTGTGGGCAAATCACGCACCCATTGAATAGCATCGCCCTTGTAGGGAATGATGCTGCCATACAGTCCGTAGCGCTGCCATTCTTCAGTAAGGACAAAACGCGGCTGGTTGCAAAAACGCTTATCCAAAGCTATTTGGCTGTGTACGCCGTTTGCTGATCTTGGGCAGAACTGAATCTGTGTCAAATCGTAGGGCTGACGTGTTTGCGATGTTGCAAGCCCGATGATTGCGGCTACACCACACACACCAGCCAGTGCTAACTCGAAAACACCCTGTTTCATGAGCGCCCCTTAAAAATAATTGCAATAGAGCCAATGAATAAAGCCAACGCGACTGCAATACTTACCCAAGGGTCTGATTGCGGGTTCTGTTTTTCAATGGTTTGGATGTCTTGGCTAATCTGCGTGACTGTTTCTT
The DNA here is from genome assembly GCF_014698065.1 of Nostoc flagelliforme FACHB-838. Taxonomy (GTDB): domain Bacteria; phylum Cyanobacteriota; class Cyanobacteriia; order Cyanobacteriales; family Nostocaceae; genus Nostoc; species Nostoc flagelliforme_B. Next base: position 2,464 of record NZ_JACJSI010000110.1, on the reverse strand, counting down.
TAGTCAAATTCTCAAAATATTGATGGTCTTTGACTGCTAACCAAGTTGTGATACCTGCAAATACCAAGCCCCCAGCAGTTTTTATAAGATTTTGCATATTGTCTACCTCTAATCCATCACTGTTGTAATTAACTCTCAAGCCCGTTAGCCCAGCCAGAGAGCCAACGCTGCATATAGAAAATGAGAGCGAAATTGCCAACCAGAGATTAACGCTACCACCAGTTATTAATAGATATTTAGCTATAAAGAATCCCGTAGAATTTAGCGACCAGCCAACAAAGAATCGAGTCAATTTTTCAGTTGTATTGATAACGTCTTTGCGGTGCTGCTTGCGCGACTCTAAATGTGATATCAAGTCTTTTGGTAACGGCGTATCTGGGGCGATTTCGCTTACTAATTCCTCTTGGTCGTCCTCAACATCGTATGTCATATAACTATCATGATATTTACTTGCCCGACAGTTAATTCAGGCGGTAACTGTCGGGATTGAATTGTCAGAAACCTAGCAGAGCATCCTTGATTTTTTGTACAATTGAGCGCTCTGCATATTGCTTTTTAGGTTTAAAGTCATCACGAGCGTTATCACCCATTTCTAAGTAATACTTGCCCAGTTCTCTATCATGTTGTAGGTCAATTGTTTGTTGTCTAATGTCTGTCTGTAATTCTGTCTGCAAAATTTTATATTCGCCATCAACTTGCATCATGTGTTTATCTACCCATGCTTTCAGCAATAGATGGTCTGTTGATTGTTGATGGCGTAGCGCTTCTTTCTCCTTGGATGAAGCAAAATCAAGCTTCATCTCTTCTAGGATGTTAGCTAGATGAGTATCAGCTAAAATTGCTGACTGCACTGCTCTTTCAATTTTTTCACCGCTAACACCTGCTTGTTTGTAGATGTCGCTAAGGACTATGTTTAAGTCCTCAGTCCCCTTGATAGCAGCTAGCATTTGCTCTCTAACTTGTGGGGCGAATTCACTAATCTTCGCCCCGTCATTGCCCATTTGACCTATCAGCTTCAGGGCTGATTTATCACCTGTTAGCGCTCTAACTACTAAGTTAGTAGATGCGTTAAATTTAGTTTTTAATTGGCGCTCTAGGTGGCGTGATTTGGAAGTTACCAGATTTTTTAGCTTCATTGAACTTTTCACAGCGATATTCCTTCTCTGGGGTAAAGATTTGGTTGCAGTGGTACTCCATTCGCCTTACATATTGCTCAATATTTGACTTCCGTTTGAGATATTGCTGATAGCTTGATTGCTCTAGCATTGGCAGATATACCCAGCTATACAAGGGTAAAATTACAGCAGCGAGTGCAGTTAAACTAACAGCAATTCTTGAGAAGTAGCTCATCCTCACCCAACGAATAAACAAGCACTCAAGCAGCGTCAAGCCATTACTATTGAGCCGCGTTGAGCCTTGCGAGGATTGAGAATTGGGTGCTTTTAATGTTTTGGCGGATGACTCCCATATCCGCTTTCATGTCTCCTGAGAAGTTATTAACCTTTTGATTTAATCTAGAAGCTCTGTTGCTTACGTGTTCTCGCAAGTCTTGGGCGTTAGTCTCAAATGATTGCTCAATGACATCAAATTTTTGATCAACGTAGTTCTTGATTGCAGCCGTTACAGTACTGATGAATTGGCTGTAGTCGGTAAAAGTGTCGTCAACGTTAAGAGCGATACTTAATGTTTCTTGTTCAGTTAACTCAAACCCCAGCGCCGATGATTGGGCTGTTACAATTTGACGCTTGTCATCGCTGGTTACAGTGATGCTGTTAATCTCTCTTGAAGCGACCGCAAGCTGACTGTTATCAAATTCAGCGTCAGGTTGTGCATCTTCTGCCCCTACTAGAAAGGTTTCTTCAACGGGTTCATCAACTACAGATAATTGGCTTGTCGATTTGACTTTGAGATAATCAACGGCTTGGCTCAATTGCTCTTTGGTGGGATTGTCAAGGTCATCGCACTCAACAGCGATCGCTGCCGTTGTGTAATCGTCCTTGGTAAATCCTTGATAACCCTGTTTGTACAAACGAGCGCGGACATTGTTAGTAAATTTGTCAGACATGGTGATTGCTCCTTAGAGGATGTTTTAAAAGTCGAAGCGAGTTAAAAATTATGCCAGTCGCCTGACCATAATCCGGATCATCGCAATGTAAATAAAAGTCTCAGAGGTTTCTGGTAGTCGTTCATAATCTTTACTTAAACGTCGACACCAGTTAAGCCAACCAAAAGTTCGCTCAACAACCCAGCGCTTTGGTAAATGGACAAAACCTTTCTTTTCCAATGGTCGAAGCACAATTTCCACAATCCAGCGAAACATATCCATCACCCAACGCATAAATTCTTCACCACGGTATCCGCCGTCCATCCAAATAAGATTTAAACGTTTTACCTGACTGCCTGTATTGTGAACTCGGTTGAGAACTTTTTTCGCTCCTTCTCGTTCTGGAAGACTGGCTGAGGT
>NZ_JACJSI010000011.1 GCF_014698065.1 Nostoc flagelliforme FACHB-838 | reverse complement strand
GGTTGCTGGGATATGCTTTACTCATGTCACTCTCTCGGTACTGTTTATTATCTATTCACAGCTTATACTGAGAGAGCTTTTTTACACCTTTTCCGACTTTTCAAACATCCTCTAAGACGGCAGGGACTGCCACTTTAATTCCACCTACGAAAAAAAGTAAAATGCCAACTAAGACACTGCTAAAGCTAGCGGTGGTAAGTAAGCTAATGAGTTCTTTACGCCCTTGAGCTGCTTTGCGCTTTTGGGCTAACTGTTCTTTGAGGCTAAGGGTAGAAGTTTCTTTTTTAGCCTGCTTTTTTAAGTTTTTAGATTGCTGAGATTTTGATTTGAATTTTGGCATAGTGGCGCCGTAGCCTATCAGCCTCGGAAAATATTATATTATAGTTGACAAATCTCTTTGGATTGCTGTAATTCGTATAATCCAAATTCATCTTTAATGGATTAATTTAAGAATTTGCGATTAAAAATACTAAATTCCCATCTTTTTGATAATTCAAAAAGATTTTCTCCTGTTTCCAAAATATAAAACGCGAAATTTAGGTGAGGTTTGATTGCAAACTGATTTAACGCATCTTTCAAATAATTGTGTAACACGCTCCCAGGAGTTAGAAACTTGTGCACTTTTTAATAGGATGACAAAAACAAGCACAGAATTATATGAGAATGAATAGTTAAGAATTCGATGTAGATAATAACACGTTCAGACTGATGCTAGGACTAATTATGGTGCAATATGCTTGCTGTTAGTGATATTTTGCCCCGCAAGTTCCCCTAACTACAATACCGTTCGGTTAAAGAATTTCTTAGTTGAGGCAGGCTGATCGGATATGAGCTAAGAATACAAATGTCACAGCTTCTACATCTAACCAAGGCTGGTTAATTTGTAGAAGCCGTGATGGAACTTAGGGTTTTTTAAAGCTGAGATAATAGTTAATTTAGTCCATCAGATGTTGCTGGACTTGCGAAACTAATTCATTTGTCCAGTAGTTGGTAAGTTCAGCATTGGCTGCTTCCACCATTACTCTGATGACTGGTTCTGTGCCAGAGGCACGAACCAAAATTCTGCCGGAATCACCCATTGCAGCTTCAGCAAGAGCGATCGCTTGTTGCACTGGTTGACAATCTTGCCATCCTAAACGGCGATCGCGATCAACAACTCGCACGTTCCGCAATAATTGTGGATAGGTCTGGAAGCTTTGATCTACTAATTCGTTCAAGGGAACACCCGCCTGTTTCACCAAAGCTGCTATATGTAATGCTGTTAACAAGCCATCCCCAGTAACAGCATAATGACGGCAAAGTATATGACCTGATTGTTCGCCGCCTAGCATTCCACCAGTCCGTAGCATTTCGGCTTGCACGTATTGATCGCCGACTGCGGTACGAATTAAGTTACCACCAATCTGCTGCCAAGCTTTCTCAAAGCCTAAGTTGGCCATGACTGTAGATACAATCAGGTTGTCTGGCAATTGTTGGTTTTGTTGCAAGTGGCATCCCCATAAGTAGAGAATGTAATCGCCGTTAACTTGCCTGCCTGTATTGTCTACTGCTAAGACGCGATCGGCATCGCCATCGAAGGCAAAGCCGATGTCGGCGTTGTGTTCTTGTACTGTGGCTGCAAGAATATCTAGGTGGGTGGAACCGCAGTTAACATTAATGCGATCGCCATCTGCTTCGTTATGCAAGCAGATTACCTCTGCCCCCATTTCTGTAAATACTGATGGTGCTAAACCAACTGCTGCTCCCCACGCCAAGTCTAAAGCAATCTTCATTCCCTGAAGATTTAGGCCATTGTTCAGGGGTTTTTTCAACGCTTCACTATAATGCCCCACTAACTCAAAACGTGAGTAATGCCGTCCGCAATTACTGACTTTAGCGATCGGTGATATCTTGCCACGCAGTCCCGCTTCTATTTCTGCCTGCAATATTTGCGGTAACTTTCCACCATTAGCACTAAAAATTTTAATCCCATTGTCTTCTGGGGGATTGTGGCTAGCAGAAATCATCACTCCGCCGATGGCATCAGTGATGCTGGTGAGATAGGCAATGCAAGGAGTGGGGCATAATCCCAAATACCAAACCTCTAACCCTGCTGCTGTTAACCCTGCACTCAAAGCCATTGCCAGCATATCGCTGGAGTTTCTAGAGTCCTGTCCGAGAATGACTGGCCCTACTTGAGTTGCATAGTTACGTAAAACAATCCCTGTCCAAAAACCAACTTGCAATGCTAGGGGCGCACTCAGTAATTCTCCTACTCGTCCGCGAATCCCATCTGTGCCAAATAAAGGATTTGCTGGTAGCGGCATTAAATTCAGTCCAAAACTGCTCTCAATCCCTTTGCCCAATCCTTCAGCTTCGGAAGCAGAACCTCCAACAATGCCCGATGTCCGAGTTATAGATGAAACCATATTTTTAAACACTCCACACAATCACACTGAAAAATAGCACTTAAGACTTTATTCAGCAATTTTGACATGCTTTTTCTCTTTAGAAATTCATTCTCGATCAAGCTATCTTTACGTAAACATACTGAATTTATGTCTCTTTTTTTGTAAATTGTTCATAAAGTCAGTATTGGTTTTTACGTTATCAGTAAAGTCTCCACATCTTAGCTAATTATTCCTTTTATGCAATCAAATTTAGTCTTGATTTTTATTTGTACTAGTTCACACTTCGCAATACTACTAATCAAAAAATATGTAATAAATATTACCCTCGTTTCATCACCAGTTTTTTTAGCAAAGCTGAGAATGAAAGTAAAATTTAGCTAATAACAACAAAAAATCAAAACACCGAAATGTAAAACTCTATTCTTTTTGTCTTATCGCGGTGTAAAACACTACAAAATTCTCGCAGCTTAAAAAATTTTAATATAAACTCTCATCAAATAGTTTTAAGGTAACTTTTTAATGGCTTTTTTAGCCGTTAGTGAATTAAAACTCCGGCAGTTAACTTTTTAAAGTTGAGAAATTTAGCATGAGCAGCAATTTAGCAACCAAATTACGTGTAGGCACTAAGAAAGCCCACACAATGGCAGAAAATGTAGGTTTTGTCAAGTGCTTTTTAAGAGGAGTAGTCGAGAAAAACTCTTACCGGAAACTTGTTGCTAACTTCTACTTCGTCTACTCAGCGATGGAAGAGGAAATGGAAAAGCACCGCCAGCACCCTATTCTTTCTAAAATTAACTTTCCTCAGCTAAACCGCAAGTATACCCTAGAGCAAGACCTGAGTTATTACTTTGGTGCAAACTGGAGAGAGCAAATTAAGCTATCTCCCGCAGGTGAAGCTTATGTAAAGCGCATCCGAGAAATATCTGCCATAGAACCCGAACTGTTAATTGCTCATTCATATACTCGTTACTTGGGTGATTTATCCGGGGGACAAATTCTCAAAAATATTGCTGTAACGGCGATGAATTTGTCTGATGGGCAAGGAACAGCTTTTTATGAGTTTCCAGAAATTCCTGATGAGAAGGCATTTAAAGCGAAATATCGGCAGATTGTGGATGAATTACCCCTTGACGAGGCTACAACCGATCGCATCGTTCATGAAGCTAACGCTGCCTTTGGTGTAAACATGAAGATGTTCCAAGAATTGGAAGGCAATTTAATCAAGGCAATCGGTGTAATGGTGTACAACAGCCTTACACGACGTCGTACACGCGGCAGCACTGAACTCGTCACTGCTGAGTAAACTTTATTAAGTAAAATGTTGTAAATCTAGGGGCAAGCTTCCTGGGTTCACCTGAATTAAATCAGGCGAGCGCGGGGATGTTACCCCTACTGCTGTTTGTTAGCAATCGTGGCTATTATGTTGTAGCTTGTTAAGCTCTTGTGCAGCGTGTTGATAACCAGGATTCAGTCTAAGTGCTTCCTGAAAAGCAGCGATCGCTTCATCGTTTCTATCGCTGTAGTTAAATAATATATACTTACCTAGTCTGTAGTAAATACCAGATATCGGCTTCGGCTGAACTTTAGCAGCAAATTGGCGAAAAACAGCCATAACAGAGGAAAACCCATGCTTGTCATATATTGCTTCACCAGTAATTAAACAGGTTTGAAGGTGCTCATTAAGTTGAATTACTTGATAACAAATAGCTAAAGCTTCATCTAGTTTCCCCTGTTGTATGAGTGCAGTAGCTAATATTCTGTATATATATTCATCAGTACACCCATTGGGTTCAAGAGCAATTACTTGACGAAATGCAGCGATCGCTTCTTCTGGTTTTTGTATATCTAACAACCACATTCCTAAATCAGTGTATATCTGAACACTAGGTTCGATGAGGAGAGCTTGTTGATAAAATGTCAACGCCGCTTCTGTTTTATTCTTATAAGATAATAGCTTTGCTAATCTCACATAAGCTAGAACATCATTAGGTTTTTGTTTGATTACCGATAGCCAAAGGACTTCTGCCTCCTGGTAGTTTCTTATGTTCTCAGCATATTTTGCTTGTTTTATCAACAGCTTAATAGTTTTAGCAGAATTCATTTGCGGTAATCTTACTAATTTCTATCTACAGGCTATATAAACCCTGCTTTCTAATCTAGTCAGCGATCAGGGAAAATATAAAGAGGTACAATTAATTAAATAATGGCAACAAAAATTCCTGTCACAGTGATCACAGGCTTCTTAGGTAGTGGAAAAACCAGCCTAATTCGCCACTTGCTACAAAACAACCAAGGACGCCGCATTGCCGTTTTAGTCAATGAATTTGGCGAACTCGGTATTGATGGCGAATTGTTAAAATCCTGTCAAGTTTGCCCGGAAGATGGTGAGGGCGATAGTAATATCTTTGAATTAACTAACGGCTGCTTATGCTGCACCGTGCAGGAAGAGTTTTACCCGATGATGCAAGAGTTAATCAAGCGGCGGGATAGCATCGACTGCATTTTGATTGAAACCTCTGGTTTAGCCTTGCCAAAACCGTTGATTAAAGCTTTTCGCTGGCAAGAAATTCGTAACGCCGCCACTGTGGATGCGGTGATTACCGTGGTAGATTGTGCGGCGGTTGCAGCAGGGACATTTGCTAGCAATCCAGAGGCGATCGCAGCCCAGCGCCAAGCAGATGATAATCTAGAACACGAAACACCCTTGCAAGAACTGTTTGAAGATCAACTTGCTTGTGCAGATTTAGTGGTGTTAAATAAGATTGATTTGGTAGATGCCGAGACAAAAGCCAGAGTTGAGGAATTGATTAAGCAAGAATTGCCCAGAGTGGTGAAGATTGTCGAGAGCAATGGTTCTCAACTAGATGCATCTATATTATTAGGATTCCAAGCCGCAGTCGAAGACAATTTAGATTCTCGCCCTAGTCATCACGATAGCGAAGAAGACCACAATCACGACGAAGAAATTATCTCAACTAATTTAATTTTGGATCGTACATTTGACCCAGAAAAGCTGCAACAGCAGTTGGAGAAATTAGCACAAGAACAAGAAATTTACCGGATTAAAGGCTTTGTCGCAGTGCCAAATAAATCTATGCGCCTAGTGATGCAAGGTGTAGGAACCCGATTTGATAAATTTTACGATCGCCCCTGGAAACCTAAAGAAGCTCGGCAAACCCGCTTAGTTTTCATCGGCCGTGATTTGAAGTCTTCAGAAATAGAATCACAACTTGTAACTTTATAAATATACCCAGATCCCCGGCTTCTTTGAGAAGTCGGGGGTCTATACCCTGAGAGTTACGAGTTATGAATAACTAGTTAATTCAAAACAAATAATCACTGAAAATTCTTCACATTACAAAAATATGACTATCTCCCAACTATTTAACGTCGCTAATCTTTTTGTATTGCCATTTTGGGCATTGATGATTTTATTGCCAAACTGGAAAGTTACACGACAGATAATGTCATCATACATACCATTTGTGATGTTAGCCGGGGCGTATGTATATTTGTTTATCAACAGTATTACACCAGAAAATGCCCAAGCTTTATCGAATCCCCAATTAGCTGATATCGCTAAATTTTTTGCAGATGAAACGGCTGCTGCAACGGGTTGGATTCATTTTTTAGTGATGGATTTATTCGTTGGTCGCTGGATTTATTGGGAAGGACAAAAAACAGGTATTTGGACAATTCACTCCCTGTCTTTGTGTTTGTTTGCTGGCCCTTTGGGACTACTATCTCACATCTTGACTGACTGGATTGCTAAAACATTTTTCCCGAACTCTCAGCAGAATGAAGCGGTGACGGTAGGAGAAAAAGCTGCGTCATAAGCTGGTACATAGCAGAGTAGTGTATCTGTACTACTCTGCTGCTTGTTATTCTTGTTAGGTAAATTGATAATGGATAATCAGTTTACTTCCATTACCAATTACTTGGTTTGAAAATAGTTAAGCGTTGCCTTGTCTATAGTCAGCATCTAACCAACAGCGTGGTAGAACTTCACCTGAAGGAAAAACGAGATTTTCTTTTTTAAAACTTTCAGGTTGCTGTTCTTCTTGACCTTCTTGGTCTTTTGCGTGAACAACATCATTATTTGGGTCAATTAATTCCTGAATCTCAACAATCTTAACCAATTCGCCACTATCTTTGACTTGTAAAAGCATAGAAATTGCCTCAATGAGTTTGCATGAAAGTTCAAAGCGAGTCTCAACATAAACTCGCTCAAATCTAAACTGATTTTGAACGCGGAGATTCCTTAATTGTTAAAGGAAATTCTTATCAGATATCCACACACAAATTATACGAAGTTAGTTTGTGTGTATCTGTAAAGTTCATTTTTATAAAATACATACAGCAAACAAATACCTAATTTCGAAGCAAAATCGAACCAGGAAATGCTGATTAATAAAATTGTCCAACTAAGATAATTTTGGTTTTAGCGATTAGAAGTCACGTTGATATTTTTCCAAAATATCTACTAAAGTTACTTGGCATTGCAGGGGTAGTAAATCAATTAAAGGAACTTCACGTTTTCCGCCGCCAATTTTTACTGGAATCGATCCCAAGACTTGTAAAACTCGGTCTTCATTTACAGTGTTGGAAGTAATTAAAGGATACAGTTGCTCGGCAACAACTGTATGCAGTTTGGCATTGGATAAATAAAGATGCCATTTGGCAACGTCTATGTATACGTTTTCGCCAATTTCGGCTGCTAGGGCTTCTAGTAGTTCTGTGGTGTTAGTCTTAGCCATAAAAATAACCCTACATTAAGAAAAAGTGCGAAATCTCAGGCTTTTTTACATTATGGCTCAATTAACAGCCTAATCCTACTACCAGAGGTTACAATCGCCCCAGCATGAGTAATCCATCTTCAGGTGGATTTTGGCGGAGTTTCGGTGTAGTTAGCGATCGCACTAATATAAATCAGATGCACCAACAATATTACAGTCCAACTTAAAGTTACCCAAGGCAGCCACTCCCAAGTAGTGCTTTTCAAGATGTGGAAAAACCACAAGCCAGAATTGATAGTAGCAGCGATCGCTACATGCACGGCAAAATTCATCCGGTCATCGATCTTGCGGTAATCAGGGTCTTTGCGATCGGGTTTACGAGGCCAACGAGGAGGCATAAATATTTATTACAGATTTAAATACACCCTACTCATTCTAAGGTTTTTGGGGCAGTGGTTGCTATTAGACCCTTACAACCAGTCATAATCGAATTAAAATTGCTCTGGTAGTGAATAATCTCCTGATTTACCGCCACTCTTACTTATTAAACGAATCGATTCGATTTGAATCGACTTTTCCAAGGCTTTTGCCATATCGTATAAAGTCAGGGCAGCCACAGAAACCGCAGTTAAGGCTTCCATTTCTACACCAGTTTCAGCTTTGGTTTTGACTGTAGCTTGAATTTGATAACCAGGTAGATGCGGATCGGGTATGATTTCGACTGCGATTTTTTGCAGAGGCAAGGGATGACACAGGGGAATTAAAGTGGCTGTTTGCTTGGCTGCCATAATCCCAGCTAATCTTGCAGTTGCCAACACATCCCCTTTTGGGACATTTCCGGCTTGAATGGCGGCGAAGGTGGCTGGCAGCATCCGCACATTGGCAGCAGCTACTGCTTGGCGAATAGTTGGTGCTTTATCAGACACATCTACCATCTGCGCCTGTCCTTGATAATCTAGATGGGTTAAGTTGGCAAAATTAGATGAAAAATTATCTTGCGCCATTTGATTAGAACGTGTTAATATAGATTGTCGGTGAGGGCGTGTAGCTCAGTGGACTAGAGCACGTGGCTACGGACCACGGTGTCGGGGGTTCGAATCCCTCCTCGCCCGTTTTTTAAAGTCAAGAGTTGAAAGTTAGGAGTGAGAAGTTAAATTTCATCAGTCCTAACTTTTAAATTTTTTAAGGCGTAGGCATCTGGAGCTAGACCTAGTGCAAAGCGGAAGGAGTTGGATAGGTTTTTGCTCGAGTGGGTGAGGAAAAGGACAAGTGCAACAGAAGTCATCGCAGCACCGTAGCCAAACATATCGCGGTAGCCTACCCCTTCGGCAATAATACCCAGAAGAGGAGCAGCGATCGCAATTCCCAGGTCAAGCCCAGCTATACATATAGCAAAAATTTGCCCTCGTTCTTGCGGCTGGGAGCGGTCTGCCATCATTGTGATCATCATGGAGATGAGTGTACCACCACCAGCACCTTCAGCGATCGCAGCCAGTAAGAAAAACATCGCGCTGTTAGCTTGCCACAGCAGTATTAACGCAAAAACGTAGCAAAAAATACCAAAAGTAATAAACAAACCACGACCGAAGCGATCGCTTGCCTTACCAGCAAACACTCTGATACTAAAACTAGCAATTGCCGCAGCTGTAAAAAACAATCCGCCGTTGAAGTCCACATCAGTGGATTTGAGGAATAATGATACAAAAGTATGTACAGCACCAACGGACAAACCAACCAGCAACATAACTATGGTTGGAACTCTTACCCGTGGACTAGCCAAAACTTGCCAAAAATTACGTAGGCGTAGCCCGTCGTAGACATCATCTGCCTCTGTTTGTTCTCGTGTTTGCACTGGCGGATTAGTAACTTGTATAATCCCCAAGAGAGCAACAAAACCCAATTCGGCAGAGAAGAGAAATAATATCCCGTAACCACTTGTAGCTTCCAAATACCCACCCAAGGCAGGGCCAATTGCTAAACCAAGGGGAGTTGCTAAGGTCATGTAACCAATGATTTCGCCACGAGTTTCGGCGGGAGCTAAATCTGCGACTAAGGCACTGTAGCCAGTAGTAAAAGCGGCAACACTAATGCCGTGGAAAATCCGCACCAAGATTAATAGCCCAAGAGATTGGGTTGCCAAGTAACCAAAGGGTGCGATCGCCGCTACTATCGTACCAATCAACAAGACACTTTTTCGACCACGTTCATCAGCTAACCGTCCCAACATTGGGCGGGATAGCAATAACCCAATGGCGAAACTGCCCATAACAATCCCAATTTCTTGCTTACTTGCGCCCACATCATCGATGTAAAGCGGTAGTGTTGGTAAGAGCAAAGACAGGCTCGACCAGAATAATAAACCTGCCGTAAATAAAACAAGCAGGTTGAGTCGCAGCTTGGCATCAAAGGTATTAAATGCTTTCAAGGTAGATGCAATTTAACTAGTTTTTTGTCATTTGTCACTTGTCATTTGTCTAGAGTCAATCAATATTTACTCTTAACTATTTACTAATGACCAATGACTAATGACTATAGCGGTTCCCATTCAGATGCGGTACAAGATTAGATTATATTGCGAGGGTAGGGGCACGGCACTGCCGTGCCCTTACGGGTGTACCTTACGTAAACGAGAACCGCTATAATGACCAATGACTACTATTGTTACCTTACTTAACATTTTTTGCTACCACCTCTCGCACCCGATAGATAGGTCGTCCTTGAGATTCATGATATGTACGCATGAGTAATTCTGCTAAAAGACCGAAGCAAAACAACTGCACTCCTGTTAGTAGCAGGAGAACTGCTAAAATCAGTAAGGGGCGATTGCCAATCATCTCGCCTAAAGCCAATTTGACAAAAGTCAAGTAAATTCCGATCGCAGTTCCCGAAAACATTGAAATCAAACCCAACAGCCCAAAAACGTGCATCGGACGGGTGAGGAATCTTTTCATAAACAGGATGGTTAACAAATCCATCAATACCCGGAATGTTCGCCAAATTCCATATTTGCTATGACCAAAGCGACGGGCGTGATGACGCACGGGTATTTCAGTAATTCTCGCTCCTTCGATGTACGCCAAAGCAGGTAAAAATCGGTGTAATTCTCCGTAGAGATTCATATCTGCCAAAAGTTCTGCACGATAAGCTTTCAGCGAACAACCATAGTCATGAATATTCACGCTAGTAGTACGCCGAATTAGCCAATTGGCAATTTTTGAAGGAAGTAACCGATTTACAGCACCATCTTGGCGTTTTTGCCGCCAACCACTTACCAAATCGTAACCCTCATCCAACTTTGCTAATAACATGGGGATATCAGCCGGATCATTCTGGAGATCAGCATCTAAAGTAACGATCGCTTTACCGACTGCATAATAAAATCCAGCAGCCATCGCCGCAGTTTGTCCATAATTGCGACGCAAAATCACCGCCTTTAAATCTGTGCGGATTTGCGCCTGTTCTTTGAGAAAATCCCCGGAACCATCTGTAGAACCATCATCTACACAAATGATTTCATAATTTACCTGACTAGAAGATAAAGTAGATGCGATCGCTTCTAGTAAAAGCGGCAAACTTTCTACCTCATTATGTATCGGCACCACCACCGAAACATCTGGAACAATTGCTGAAATTGCCCCATTTTCCCCCATCACCCCTTGTTCAACCAACCCACTCCTCATAAGCCTCAGCGCCCTCAGCGTCTCTGTGGTTCGTAACTCTTAAAAACTCTACCAGCACCCCGCACCTGCTGATAGTAAGACTGACTAACAGCATCTCCCTGTTCCGAGAGAACATCAATCCCAATCCCATCCCGTCCCTGATCTTTTCCAGAACTATGGATATAATAACCATCCGCCAAATAAAGCCCGACATGAGTTGCTTTTTGACTAGTTCCAAAAAATACCAGATCCCCGGCTGCTAATTCTGCAATAGTAATTGGTTGAGTGAATCCTTCCTGTTGATAGGCATCTCTAGGTAGCCAAATACCCACCGAAGCAAACGCCGCCTGCATCAACCCAGAACAGTCATAGTTTGGCCCAACCGTACCACCCCAAAGGTAATAATTGGATTGCTGCATCGCTTTTTGGGTAAAGGCGATAACCTCCGCTAGGAGTTTTTTAATTTCAGATTCAGAAAATATTGCAGCCTGATAGGGTACAGTAGCAGGTTGTAATGAATCAAAATCTGAAAGAGATAACCATCCCGGATAGTCATCTTCACATAAATACACCTCAACTGCTAAATTTTGATAATTTGATGTTACCCATAAATGTCGTCCAGAGGCGGCTTGAGTTGCTAAACGCGTACATTCAGGAGAATCATATAAATTCAGGCCAGTTAAACACTGATACTCCCCTGATTTTGGATTTTGGATTTGTGATTTTAAATTAAAGGACATTATTAGAGAATGGTTTTTTTTAATAAAGACGAGCAACTGGAAAACCTTGGTAATGGCATTTTAGATGCAACTTGGGCAGCATTTCCGACCTTAGCGCGTAACCAAATTGCCTTGACTTGGGTTGTTTACGATCCCCCAGTGCGAGTAAATACTGGTGGGGCGCTGACTCCCAACGCTTTTTGGGATCATCCAGTTCGTGGTTTTACTTATCGCGGCGTTGAGCGGATTTATCCCGCCAGTGTAGTCAAACTATTTTACCTAGTGGCGGTAAACGAATGGCTAGAAAAAGGCATGACTCAAAACTCCAAGGAGTTGGAGCGAGCCTTGCGGGATATGATTGTAGATTCTAGTAACGATGCTACGAGCTTGGTTGTAGATATTTTGACTGGCACGACATCAGGGCCAGAATTACCAACCGGGCCTTTTGAAACCTGGAAATATCAACGTAATATTGTTAACCGTTATTACCAATCATTGGGTTGGGAAGAAATGGAGACAATTAACGTCTGTCAAAAAACTTGGGGTGATGGCCCTTATGGGCGAGAACGGGCGTTTGTGGGAGAGTTACTAGAAAATCGCAACATGTTGACAACGAATGCGATCGCTCGGTTACTGCATAGTATTGTAGGTGGGGTAGCGGTTTCAAGTACGCGATCGCAAGCAATGATGGCTTTGCTGAAACGTCCTCTCAACGATTTACCCACTGACACCGAGGAAAATCAGGTAACAGGTTTCTTAGGCGCTGGACTGACTGAAAATACTCAAATTTGGTCAAAGGCAGGTTGGACAAGTCAAGTTCGCCATGATGCCGCGTATATTGAGTTACCAGAGCAGCGCCCTTATCTTTTAGTGGTATTTACTGAAGGTAAAGCGCAGGCTAAGAGTCAGGCAATTTTGCCCTTTGTTTCTAAACTAGTTGCCGATGCGATCGCTAGTCTATAATCTACTCCTGTGAACTTAAATAAAATCGGCGGTTAGAAACCGTGCCTACACAGGCAAAACCCACCTCCGTGGGTTCAAACCCTCAATTTTTTCTTAGTCCGCCTCCGCGGACTACCCTGCGGGTGACGCTCCTTCTCTGCAAGACGCTACGCGAACGTCGCTAACGCTGAAAGCGTTCTCGTAAGAGTAGCTGCAAAGCGTCTATGTTTGTGTAGCTACGAATTCTATTCGCCCCAGCTATTTCAACTTAAATTCGTCAAACTTCAATACTTCCGAATCAGGCTTACGAGTATCAAAACGATAACTACTGATCGTACCCGCCCCCGTATCAAAGATACTGAAAACCGTAATATCATTACTCGCAATGTAAGGCATCGGCTTCCCATCTTCGCCCAGCAAGGGGGAAATTGTTGGTACTATCGGTTCTAAACCATTGGGATCACCAACTTTAACATAATCCTCTTGATATCCTATTGGCACTTCTCGCTTTCTATCACCCCAAGCAGCACCGTAAGTATTACCTACATTAGATGTTTCTAGAAAGTGCATTCCACTAGGGCTAACAAAGCGGTTCCACAAATGGGAATGCCCATAAAATACCAATTGCACATTAGCGGCTTCAAGTATTGGGACAACATCACGAATAATATAATCTGCGTCTTTGGGATACTCGTAACGCACTGCTTTGATATTATTATCATCCCGTTCAATTATTTGAACTGGTTCTGTATAAGCAGGAACTATGTTATCACCCAAAGTATGGGGTGGGTGATGGAACATCACAACTTTGTATTTTGCTTGTTGAAACTCAGGGCTGTTGAGTTCTGCCTCTAGCCAATTGTACTGCTTGCTGCCTTTAGCAATTGGCTCATAAATTACCTGTCCATAACCCCAATTTTCAGGATTATTTAAATCCTTTTCAGCTTCTCGATATCTACCCTTATGCTTTCCATTTAAGCTGGGAGTCCGCCACATATTCGTAGCGTACAGTACCACCAAACGCACGTCACCAAAGCTAACGGCATAATACCTTTTTCCCCCCTCTTTACTTTTTGGTAAAGAAAAAATTTCTTCGTAGGTATTAGTATTAAAGGAATTATCTATTAAGTTGTCCTGGTAGATTTTTTGAGCAACGACACGGGGAAGCGTATCATCAAATTCATCATTTAAACTTCCCATTCTGGCAAATCGCCCCATCACCTCATGATTGCCAATACAAGTAAACATGGGTGCATGTTGAATTATTTGTCCACCAGTGTAGATTGTCTTTACACCGTCGTGCGTCATTTCATATTTAGCACGACCTTGTAAACCGGGAAACAACGCACCACCATTATCATCAAACCATTCTGAGGCGCGATCGCTAACATTAACCAAATCACCGGCAAACCACACCCCATCAACTCGTCCAACTGTTTCTACTACCTTTTGCAGATTTGCAGATGTCATCGGTTTTAACTGATGATCTGAGGTGAGTAAAATTTTTAGTGGTGTATTTAACTTGGGAGTAGCTGCGAGGGTAAAAATATCACTGCTAACACTCTCGTTGTCTTCTCGGACACTTGTAACCCGATAGTTTACCCGCACACCAGGAGTTAACCCAGTTACCTCAGCCTCATGTCGCCAAATATCACGCTGGACGGGTTTTTGATAAATTTCGCCGTCTTTGGTTTGGTTTGCGACTTTTGACTCTTGGTCTTCACGCGTGCGAGTGAGTTTAGTAATATTTGCTTTAGCGGTTTGTTTGAGATTTTCCCCGTAAGTTACTGTGTGATTAACACCAGCAAACTCAGTAAACCAAACTACTCGCACTGAGGTTTCAGTTGGCAATTGCAAAAATGGGTCGGTGAGCAGTTGGGGTGCTGATGTCATAATTGTTTGCCCAAATGAACGCACACTTAAAAAAGTAAAGCATATAACAAGCACAAGCGCAGCTACTGAGAAGATTTTACGGCGGCTTTTGCGTATGAGCATGAGTAATATACCAAGTTTCTAGGGTATTCACCGACTGAAGGCAATTTTATTATTAGCCATTTCTGCCGACAGGGTTAAAAATTTTCAATGATTATCATCACTATGAAGTGAACATTTAATTTCCTGAAAGTTCTATGTAATTGCGGTTTTGGTGTATTCTACTCTTAATTCAGGCTTGTCAATATTCAGATGCGTTGCCCTGATTTGACTGCCAATGTTGAATTGTTGTTGCAACTCTTAATGTTTTACTTATTAGTTTCTAACCCGCACCTTGGTAGACTGAACTTTATACAATTGGGTTATTGTGGGCTGTTATCGGCTTGCCAAAGCATTATTTTTGGCTTTCTGGTTAGACAGTCCAGTCTTCGGAGTTCCCCATAAGGAACTGCCCTTAGTGTAAGGATGAGCCAGCGTGGTCTTTTGACGCAAAAGCGAGAGCGCAGCGTTAGTGAGTCCGCGGGCGACTGGCAAATCCGAAGGGTAGCGACGTAAGAACGTCACCCGAAGAGTTTACTTAAGATAATAAAGACGAAAGAGCAATCAAGACATGGTAGATTCCCTCAAAAAACCAGGCTTTGAAGAAATCCGGCCAGGGATTAAAGCCCCAGCGAAAGAAACCCTGTTAACACCTCGGTTTTATACTACCGATTTTGATGAAATGGCGCGGATGGATATCTCCGTCAACGAAGACGAGTTACAAGCCATTCTCGAAGAGTTCCGCACTGACTACAACCGCCATCACTTTGTTCGGGATGCCGAGTTTGAACAATCCTGGGATCATATTGACGGGGAAACTCGCAAGTTGTTTGTTGAATTTCTAGAACGTTCCTGTACGGCAGAGTTTTCCGGATTTTTGCTGTATAAAGAACTTGGCCGTCGCTTGAAAGGAAAAAGCCCCGTCTTGGCAGAGTGCTTTAACCTGATGTCACGGGATGAAGCACGTCACGCTGGCTTTTTGAACAAAGCTTTGTCGGACTTTAATCTCTCCCTAGATTTAGGGTTTTTGACAAAGAGCCGCAGTTATACCTTCTTTAAACCGAAATTCATCTTCTACGCTACTTATCTGTCTGAGAAGATCGGTTATTGGCGCTATATCACCATTTATCGCCATTTAGAAGCACATCCCGAAGACCGGGTTTATCCAATCTTCCGGTTCTTTGAGAACTGGTGTCAGGATGAAAACCGTCACGGCGATTTCTTTGATGCGATCATGAAATCTCAGCCGCAAATGTTGAATGATTGGAAAGCACGGCTGTGGAGTCGGTTCTTCCTGTTGTCGGTGTTTGCGACAATGTATCTTAATGACATCCAACGGAAAGACTTTTATGCCACCCTTGGATTAGATGCGCGAGAATACGACATCCATGTAATTAAGAAGACCAACGAGAACGCAGGTAGAGTGTTCCCACTCATGCTGGATGTAGAGAATCCAGAGTTTTATCAGCGGTTGGATACTTGTATAAGCAATAATGAAAAGTTAAGTGCGATCGCTAACTCCAACACTCCTAAATTCCTGCAATTCTTCCAAAAGCTGCCGCTTTACATCTCCAATGGCTTGCAGTTATTACGCCTGTACCTGATAAAACCGATTGATACTGTTTCTACTCACGGGGTAGTTCGTTAAGTTATAACAGGTTTGCGAAAGCTTTAGTGGTTCTGCTGGTTGCAGAGCCACTTTTTTTATCGAAAATACCACCTTAAGGGGTACTATTCGTCAATAGGTCTAAGCAGTTAAATTAGACCCCGAAGCTGTACGAGCTTTTTGGGAATACCACGGTGACATAATTTGTAAATCTTACAGGTTAACCGATTAGTACTGCGATCGCTAATTTGCTGGTAGACAGAAATCAAATTTGATAAAAAAATTAGTTTAACAAAGTTGCTTTTTGAGTATGCTGTTATTCCCAATCTGCATTTGTCAACAAATATTCAAAACTCAGAATGGGAGACAGCACAAAGATAGTAAACTAGGTGTACTTTGGCAGTTGATACCTTGAGTTAAGCTGATTTTTCCATGCCGATTACATTTGAGGTTAATGCTTGATGCTTGGCTGCTTCTGCCTCATAACATCTGAGAATCAGTGATGTCAGCTTATCGAAATCACTGACAGAAGAAATAATTACTTTTGATGCGGCATCTCCCAGAGAAGCTGTTACCTCTTGCACTTCAAAATTTGAAGCTAGAGACTTTACTTCATCTACATTTAGCCGAGTAATAAAACTTTTTTTCTGCGAAGATAGATACAGCCGCAGAAACCACCAAGTACTTTTGCCAAGATTGATACCAAAGTACGAAGCAGTATCTTTGTATTGGAGATCAAAATTGTAGCTTTTTGAACTTTGCGTAATTGCTTTAATTTTTTCAAAAGCTTCGATTTCTTCAGCAGTTGTTACTATTTTCGATTCTTGAGATTCTTGTTGTTTTCCTCTTCTTCAATCTCTTGTTCTACTTCAAGTTCAACAGGCTGAGTTATTTCTTGGCTAAGTGAGCGAGTCATTAACTCTACTAAACTTCCCTGAATCGACTTTTTAACAATTGGTTTAAATTTATCAATAACTTTACCAGTAATTCGACCTTGAATTTCATAGCTAAGGGCAATTGTACCAAGTTCAGCCACTAAAAAGCGAACAAATTCTTCAGAAGGAGAACGTAAAAGATTTCCTAGAAGCTGAGTCATGCCTTTTACATAAACCATTTCCTCAGCATGGTTGGTAATAGCTGTAACCTCAAAATTATCACGATGAAAAAATTTGAGATTATCAATATCTTTGGTATCATATTCCAGAATATTAAAAGTAAAAAATGGCTCCTTGTCCATTACATTTTTATCACGCAAATCCGTAAAGAAACGGTACTCAACCCCATTAGTGACAATAGCTACTTTTGTTGTCAAAAGTCCATTAAAATAGCGGCTCAATTGCCCATCATGTGCTTCAGATTTTTGACCACGGGCTTTTGCTTCTACGAGCATAACTATATTATTGTTAATAGCTAAAGCGTAATCTACCTTTTCAAACTGCCCTGCTTTTTTGATAGCAAAATCTGCTACATATTCCGGCATGACTTCGCTAGGATCATAGACATTGTAGCCAAGAGCGCTCAAAAAAGGAACAATCAGCGCCATCTTAGTAGCTTCTTCGCCAATAACTTGGTCAAATCGCTTGCGCACTTGTTCAGACAGCTTGACAATATCTTCAGTGAATCCCATATTGCTTACTCCTAGTACACCAGTGATTATTAATACATTTCGTTTATCAAATAGGAGTGATTGTAAGATGATGTATAAATTGAAAGTGTTAGCGCGATCGCTTTCTTTTAGGACTTACGCAAAAACTCTCTGAAACTCTTATTCCTTTGCGTCCTTTGCGTCTTCTCTAACGAGACGCTGCGCGTAGCTTGCTTCTCCGTAAGAGTATGCGGTTCGTTTTTTCATAATTTTGCGTAAGTCCTGTGTTTATCACTCCTATAAAAGTATTCCCAAATAAGTACCAGCCTGTAACACTCATGACTGTTCACACTCAAACGACAATCCGACGTTTAACCGATGATACCAAACGAATTAAACGTAACCGCAGCCGCGACACTTTCAAAATGAGGTTAGGGATGGGTAGTGTCTTAGAACAGTCCGGTGATGGTTTAGTTGAAAAACCCAGTGGTTCCTCACTGTGTAGAATTAACTTGTGGCAGTATTGTGCTGACTGGCGTGGAGACTGGAAGGTTACCAGAAAACGAATTGACCAGAGAATTGATTCACTACCGCGACTCACTTAAGGGTAATGTAAGCGAACAAGGTGAGAAGCTGCTAGGTGGTAAACACATCCAGGGAAAACTGATGAGTAAAGTAGTAAACCTGCTGTTCCAAGAATTGTGTAAAGTGATTCCCGTGACCTGATGTTAAAACCCTTTATCCAAATGAAGAGTTTTGAACCCTAAACTTTCAGTTACCCTGAAGTTGATATATAAAAGAGCAATTTTCAAATGACCATTTACTTTTATAAGGTTTGGCAGCCTTATGGCTGTTTTTCTAACTTTTCTCCCCACGGAATCCACATTGAGGGTACTTACTGGCCAACGGTTGAGCATTATTATCAAGCACAAAAGTTTGTAGACAGTGCAGATGCGGCAATTATACCCCTTATCCATGCCGCTGCTACCCCAGAAGAGGCTGCAAGTTTGGGAAGATGTAGCACTCGCCAACTCCGTCGAGACTGGAATTTAGTCAAAACTCAAATTATGCGAGAAGCTGTACTCAAAAAGTTTCTCACTCATGCTGATATTAGAGAAGTTCTCCTGATGACGGGTAATGAGATTTTGGTTGAAAACTCCCCAACCGATGCCTTCTGGGGCTGTGGTGCTAATAAAGCCGGCCAAAACCATCTCGGTAAAACCCTCATGAGTGTGCGTGAAGAAATCCGTAATTTACTATCTTTAACAGTAATTTACGAATAATTTAATCAAAATAATTACATTCAACATAAAGTCAGCGATTAAACGGGGAATAGTAAAATTCCCCAGTCAAAAAGATTTTAAAAAATTACTAATAATTTAGTTATTCATTTCCAGAAATCTTAATTTATTAAATTAATGGGCAAAAATGGGAAAAAATATTATTAATTTCACGAAATTATTAAAGCCCTAATTTAAGTAAAATTACTGGAATAGTTTAATGATTGAGAATATAAAATTAAAACTAGATGTCAATGATTAAAATTTTCTTAACTTTAGACTTGAGATGAAACTTGAAAAGCCTTTAATAATATAGCAGTTTGATATCTGCCTAAATCCACTTTAGAAGAACTACGGGGATCAAGCAAAATATCTGACACTTTTCAAATATCCTCTAATCCATTTCCAAAAATATTTGCAATAAATGTACAGCCCTAGCAACGCATTTTTAGCAAAAATTCATTGAAATTGGATGAAAATCAAGGCATTGTAAATTGGAAATTTATGATCGTGGGCAATTTTATATAAAAAATTATACTTCAGTCATGGTGTATATAGGCGATGGGACTTACCGATAAACCAAATGGGTTGCAGCAAAGCTTAGATCAAAAAAGTTTACTGCACCGGATGATAAAACAGATCAGGCGATCGCTCGACCTTCAAGAGATATTAACGACTACCGTTAGTGAAGTGCGTTTATTTTTGGGTGCAGATCGGGTAAAGGTGTATCGCTTTGATGCTGATGGTAGTGGTGAAGTCATTGCTGAATCTATTTATGAGCAACGTCTGCCATCCTTATTAGGGCTGCGTTTCCCAGTCCATGATATTCCAGAAGCCGCCAGAGAGATGTTTTTGTTAGCTGGGCAACGTTCGATTGTAGATGTGGCAAACGAGAAGATCGGGCTATCGTCTCTATATTCAAAAGAAACTGGCAAACGTCTAAAAACTAATATCTATTATCGACAAGTAGACCCATGTCATATTCAATACCTAAAGGCAATGGGTGTGCAGTCTTCGTTGGTAGTGCCAATTTTACATTGCGACCCACATGAACAATCGGCAAAGCCTAAATTGTGGGGATTATTGGTATCTCACCAAAGTGAACCGCGAGAGATTTTGAAGCGAGAAGTGAATGTATTACAGCAAGTTGCTGACCAGGTAGCGATCGCGATCGCTCAAAGTAATCTACTCACTACAGTCCGCGCCAAGCAAGAGCGAGAAGCGACTATTAACCGAGTAACCACCCTATTGCATAAACTGCCGACAATCCAATTGCAGGGAGCGCTAGAAGAAGTTATTGCTGCCTTTGCTGGCGTAGGTGGCAGACTTTACGTTGAACAGACTGGGGAACTATACACCTGGGGCGACCAACCGATACTCCCTTATAAGTTAGATAACAGTATTATTGAACAGCATCCCTTATGGAAAAGCTGGATGACTGAGTGTCAACAAGGTAATATTTGGACAACCTCTGACCTCTACAAAGAACCACATTTGCGAGTTTTGGCTATAGCGTTCCGTTCTACTCAAATTCGTGGAATCATGGTAATTCCTTTACATTACCGCGAAGAATTTATCGGTGTATTAACTATTTTTCGCTCTGAATTTGAAACAGAAATCTTGTGGGCGGGGCGATGCGAGCAAAATCAGCGACAATTGTTACCCCAGCTTTCCTTTGATGTATGGCAAGAGCAAAAAAAGGGGCAATCACCTGAGTGGAAGCCGGAAGATATCTTATTGGCACAAGCCTTGTACGAGCATTTCTCAATGGCAATTCAGCAGCAGCAAATGTATAGACAGGTACAAGCCATGAATGCCAACCTAGAACTACGGGTGCAAGAGCAAACCGCTGAACTCGAAAAATCATTACTATTTACCAAAGTACTCAAGCAAGTTACAGAGCATATCCGCCGCACATTAGACTTGCAGACAACCCTGCAATCTATTGTTCGGGAAGTCCGCCCCCTGCTAAATTCAGACCGAGTGCTGATTTTTGAGTTGAAGAGTAAATCGGTAATTGTAGAAGAGATAAATGGTAATTGGCAGTCAGTTTTGGGAGTCAACCCACCACCAGAATGCTTTCCTGAGGACTATACGCGTTCATATTTTCAGGGCAGAGTCAGGGCAATTAATAACATTGCGACGGCTTCTTTAAGCGATTGTCATCGAGAGTTTTTGCAGAGCCTGCAAGTGCAAGCAAACTTAATAGTTCCGATTAATATAGGTTTGGAACTATGGGGCTTAATAATTGCTCATGAGTGTGAAGCTCCCAGAAATTGGCAGGATGCAGAGATTAATTTATTGCAACAGTTAGGAGTTCAGGCTGCGATCGCCATTCAACAAGCACAACTCTACGAACAAACCTGTAATGCTGAAATTGAAGCCAGAAATCAAGCTGCTCAGTTAGAGTATGCCCTACATCAACTCCAAGAAACACAAACAAGATTGATTCAGACCGAAAAAATGTCTGGCTTAGGACAGTTAGTAGCAGGTGTTGCCCACGAAATCAATAACCCCATTAACTTTATCTACGGTAATCTGTGCCACGCCAGCGACTACACCGAACAACTACTAAAAATTTTACATCTCTATCAGGTACATTATCCCCATCCTCATAGTGAAATTAGCACCGCCATCGAAGCAATCGATTTTGAATTTTTGGTAGAAGACCTCCCAAAAATCATGGCATCAATGCAAGTAGGAAGCGATCGCATTCGCTCAATAGTCTTGTCGTTACGCAATTTTTCTCGCTTGGATGAGGCTGAAAACAAGCGTGTTGATGTGCATGAAGGCATTGACAATACTTTATTAATTTTGCAACATCGCTTAAAAGGAAATGCTGAATTTCCACGTATTGAAGTAATCAAAGACTATGGCAACATCCCACGGGTAGAATGTTATGCCGGTCAAATGAATCAGGTATTTATGAATATTTTCAGCAATGCCATAGATGCTTTGGACATGGGAATTAGGGAGCAGGCTTGGCATGAGCGTAGCCGAATGGGAGCAGAGAGGAAGAGAGAATTTTCTCCCCAGCTCCCCGCACCCGGCCCCTCTGCCTCTTTTCAATGCCCAATCCCCACTATTCACATTTTCACTAAAGTCTCGACAGATAATTCTCAGCTGTTGATTCGTATTAGTGACAATGGGCCCGGAATGACTGAAGAGGTTAAAAAGCGAATTTTTGACCCGTTTTACACTACCAAACCTGTGGGCAAAGGTACAGGATTAGGGCTAGCAATCAGCTATCAAATTATTGTTGAAAAACATGGGGGAATAATGAAGTGCATTTCCGAACCTGGGAAAGGTACAGAGTTCTGGATTGAAATTCCCATCAAGCCTCCAGAGAAAATAGTTCACTAGAGGTAAGTTAGCACAACTGTGCTACTGGGATTAAAAATCATCAAAAAGTAAAGTTTGGTTGCAAAAAAAATCCCTTGCATCCACAAGTGATAATTTAATAATTGAAGCTATAAAGCAAGCTTCCCTGGCAGATATAACAACTGCGTTTGGAATGTAGTAAGAGGTAAAAGACGCTGTTTAACTTACATCTGTCTCGTAAAAACACAGCAACACCCAACGCGAAAACTGCTATTTCCTCAAATATGGGAGATTAGAGGGCGCTGTAATTGATTTTCATACTTGTTTACAGAAGTGATGAAAGTTAGTACATCCCTAATTTAGGATAAAGAACGAGAGGAGATAGTTCAGCGAGTAGAGGTTTGGGTGTTGTTGTGTTTAGAGATAAGTCTTCAAGAGGGACTGCTTTGGGTCTTAAATTATACTAAGCTAAATATTGAAAAACAATTCAAATAGCGCCTTATGTCAATTATTGCGCTTAGAGCGTGGTATCTACAGGATTACGAGCCGATTCCAGAATTGGAAAAACGTCCGCCAGACATTCGCTTAAGCAAAAAAAGCCTGCTGAGATCGGCATTGCGAGCAGACTTTTTGGAAGAAAGCGAGGAAGTTAAGAAATCAATTTGGTTTGGGCGCTATCTAGAGGGGGAAAATATTGAATTTTATATTGAAGGCAGTGGTGGCTATTGTGTCGCTAACATTGACTTAATTAGTCATGAAATTTATTTTACCAAGCAGGCGCTGTTGGCTCAGTTAGAACCAACGATTTTTTTATCTTATCAAACTGAGTATGCAGCAGCGACCAATGCTCTCAAGGAAGAACTGCGAAAAAGTTTGGAAACTTTAAACTTGCGATCGCGCCTTCCTTTAACATTAGTAGAATCCTCTCGTCCTAGCGGTGCTACTGTACGAATCAACCGCACAATTATGCGAAAAATTCGTAGAAGTTTGTTATTTATAGCCGACACCACGCCCATTGCTAGTATTGATAGTAAAGAAACCTCGCAATTAATTCCTAGTCCCAATGTTTGCATTGAGATTGGCTATGCCATCCAAAGTAAGCGGTCTGAACAAATTATATTAGCGCAAATGCAACGTCCAGACATTGAAGGTCAATTCCCTTTTGACTTACCTACACAGCAAATTTTGCAATTCCAAGACATTACAGAACTAAATAAAATCCTGACAGGAACCCTTGAAAACCAGCTAGCACGATTCAAATTGTTTTTTTGAACGAAATAAGTATTACTTCTCAATAATCGAACCATAACGCTTCTAAATACTTGGTAAGAAACAATATCTCCCGCTTATTTAAAAGGATGTTTAAAAGGTGGTAGCTGAGGTATGCAAAACTTAAGATATTCCTCCCAAATCCTCCGATAAATTGGAGGACTTGGAAAGGATTATACCCTCCCTTTTTGTAAGGCTTGTTCGGGAGAATCTCGATACAACGGTAGACTTGACAAACATCCTCTAAGAAGTTGGTATCTGTGGTCTTCTCAAAGATAACCTAATGAGTATTAAAATAATATCTAAAGATTTTTGATATTAGTTCTCTAGATAGATCAGAAATTTTATAGACAAACTTTAATATAAAAAAGTCAAAGAGAAAACGAAGCACGTTCTCACGAAGGAGAAATTTTATGGGTAACATTATTGCTTGGTTGGTTTTGGGTTTAATTGCAGGTGCGCTAGCTAAGTTATTTTATCCAGGAACCCAAGGCGGCGGTATTCTCTCCACGATTATATTAGGAATCCTGGGAGCAGTATTCGGGGGTTATTTGGGCCAACTATTGCTCGGAAGTAGTGCCGCAGCAGGCGCATCTGTAGGAGCTTTATCCTTGGGAAGCATTTTATTTGCTGTGATTGGCGCTATGATACTGATTTTCCTGTGGGGTTTAGTGACCCGTCGAGCCGCGTAATTACCTCATACTCTTGGGAATCACTTCTAGGTGCAATAAACCGATAAAATGACATTAGAAAAAGAGCGAAGAACTATAGGAGTTTTCGCTAAGTGTTCCGATGCACAAGTGGTACTTCAGGATCTAAAAGCTTCTAATTTTCCAATGCACAAAGTTTCTGTAATTGCACGGAATGCAGAAGAACAAAGTGATATTGCTAGTGTTGAAGTTGAAGAATACACTGGCAATATGTCCTCACACGATGCTGTTGGAGCCGTTAAGAATGGTGATTTAGGTGGTTTGACTGGCTTATTGACCAATTTAGCCCTTTGGGTAATCCCCGGTATAGGCCAAGTCATTCTCGCCGGGGTAGAAGCAACAGCGATCGCTACCACTTTAGCAAGTAGTTTGCCTGCTTTGTTGCTAAATTTGGGAATTTCTGAAAGGCAAGTACAAGGTTACAGCGATCTCATCTGTAAAGGTTACTATCTAGTGATAGTAACCGGCATAGACACAGAAATTCGCCTTGCTAAAAGGATTATTAATGGCCGTAATATTCAACAGTGGGATGTTTATGAGCCATACTCGACTCCGAATAGTCGTTACAAACACGCACTTGGTGTTTTTTATTCGTGCCAAGATGCAAAAAGAGCGCTTGCTGAACTGACAACCGCCGGCTTTCCAATGAGCCAAGTATCGATGATTGCTAAAAATATAAGCAATCTAAGTGATATTTTTGAGGTCGATATTAGTGGGTTTCAAGATAACTACACTAATTTAGGAATCCCTGATGAGCTAGCCAGATATTATAAGCATCATTTGAATCTTGATCGTTACTTAGTAGTTTTAAAAGGCACTGATATCTATATAGCAGGTGCAAGAGCTATTTTAGAGAGTAACAAGATTCAACATTTTAGTATCTATAGCCCATCTAAACTTGATACCGCTAGAAGCGATCGCCAGATTACTACAAATTTTTAGTTAAACCTCAAGTTCATGTTAATTTGACGATATATCATGATTGGGTGTTTTAGCGGAAATTTATAGCTTAAGTATATATATATGATATATATTATATATTTATACTAGCATTTAGTTACCTTTTGAAAGGTTAATCTTTATAGTAACGTACAATGGCATTGATGTTAGATTCAACCACCAAAGCCACTACATTTACCATTTGTATGAATTGTGTCTTAATGAAAAATACAATCCTTGTTTTGAGCGATTTATTGTTCAAAACAAGGATTTTCAGGGCTAAAGTCATTACTACAAACTTTAATTGATTTACGTCAAGTGATTTAAGTAGGTAGGGATGATTAAATAAATATAAGATGTCATTGCGAGTGTTCGCGGAGCGTCTCGTAAAGAAGCAATCCCAGAAACTTGGTGATTGCTTCGCTTTAGTCGCAATGATAGAACATATTATATTTATTTAAAACAATGTTACATTTATAAAAATATATAAAATACAACTGGTAACATCTGGCGTGCGAAAAAACTAGACAGTTCCCAGATTTTTTTGGATAGTTAAAACATAATCACAATAATCTCAAAAACAGAAATAATTTGAATACCTGCCTGGAATAATGTTGAACCGTTTGAAGATTGGAAGCAAGATTGGAGTAAGTTTTGCCCTGAGTTTGGCAACTCTGGCCACTATTGGTCTAATCTCTTACCAAAGCACCAATGATTTAATTGAAACTTCCCGCAAAGAAAACCATACCTATCAAGTGTTAAGTCAGCTTGAAGAACTCAACTTGCAACTGACAAATGCTGAGACTGGACAACGTGGTTACATTATTACTGGAGAACAGCGCTATTTAGAACCTTATAACGCCGCCATTCAATTACTAAATCAAAAATTTAGGCAACTTCAGAGGTTAACAGAAGATAACCCCAACCAACAAAATCGGCTTGATATTTTGCAGCCACTGCTAACAGAGAGAATGGCTGTAATGAAAGATGTCATCAAGCTACGGGAAGTCCAAAACTTGGAACTTGCCCAGAAAGCTATCCTGACAGATCAGGGTAAGCAACTGATGGATAAGATCCAGAAAATTATCCAGGCGATGAAAGCTGAGGAGAACATACTTCTGCAACAGCGTTCTAGGAAAGCACAAGCAGCTGCTCGGCAAATGATCGCCAGCATTGTCTATAGTATTCCCTTATTTTCTTTGATCTTAGCTTTGATCGGATTCGCTCTAACCAGACATATCTCAGTACCGCTGAAGCAAGTTTCTGATTTGGCAGAAAAAATGGCGGATGGAGATTTATCGGTGAGTTTACCAAATAGCGATCGCCAAGATGAAATTGGTGTGTTGACGCGCACCTTTAACCAGATGATCGTTAATCTGCGAAACACAATTAAAAAAAATGACGAGCAAAACTGGCTAAAGTCTAACTTGGCTGAATTTACTCAGATGCTCCAAGGGCAGCGAAATCTAGAAAGTGTATCTAGCCTGATCTTGTCGAATTTAGCACCACTGGTTGGGGCATCGCAGGGCGTTTTTTATGCGCTGGAGTCTATAGACGACCAGCCGACGCTGAAGTTGTTCAATAGTTATGCTTATAAAGAACGGAAAAACGTAGCAAATCAGTTTCGCTTGGGTGAGGGACTGGTGGGGCAATGCGCCCTAGAAAAAAAAAGAATCCTCCTTACAGAAGTTCCTAGTGATTATATCCACATCAGTTCCGGCTTGGGAGAAGCGCCACCGCTGAATATTATTGTTTTGCCTATACTGTTTGAGACAGAGGTGAATGCCGTAATTGAACTTGCCTCTTTTACCCCTTTCAGCCCTCTGCATCTGACATTTTTAGAGCAATTAAGTGAAATTCTCGGTGTATTTTTAAATAACATCGCCTCACAATTCCAAACTCAGCAACTACTTGAAGAGTCTGTCGCTTTAACAGCAGAACTACAACAAAGCAATCAACGCCTAGAAGAACAGGCGAACGAGTTAGAGGAATCACAATTTCTTGTCAAGCAGTCTAACGAAGAATTACAACAACTCAATGAGGAGCTGGAAGAAAAGGCAGAATTGTTAGAAATCCAAAATCGGGAAGTTGCTCGCAAAAACCAAGAAGTTGAGCGAGCAAGGCAGTCTTTCGAAGAAAAAGCCGAACAACTGGCTTTGTCTTCTAAATATAAGTCGGAATTTCTGGCAAATATGTCCCACGAGCTACGGACACCGCTAAATAGCCTGTTAATTTTAGCGAGGTTGCTAGCAGATAATTCTTTGAACAATTTGACCGATAAACAGGTAGAGTACAGCCGGACTATTTACTCAGCTGGGACAGACTTGCTGGAGTTGATTAATGACATTCTAGATTTGGCCAAAATTGAGTCGGGTACGATGTTGCTCGATATCGAGCAAATTGATTTTGCAGATTTGGAGACATCTCTAGAGCAGACTTTTCGGCAACTTGCCCACAATAAAGAACTCAGTTTCGTTATTGAACGTGATGAGAAGTTGCCCCCAACAATTTATAACGACTCTAAACGTCTGCAACAAGTGCTGAAAAATCTCTTAGCTAACGCCTTTAAATTTACGGAACAGGGAGGCGTGAAGTTAAAAATTAACATAGCATCTGAAGCAGCCGAAGCTGATAATCCGATGATTGCTTTTGCCGTCAGCGATACAGGCATTGGCATTCCTCTTGAAAAGCAGAAGATTATTTTCGAGGCATTTCAACAGGCAGATGGCACAACCAGCCGCAAGTATGGGGGGACTGGTTTGGGCTTGTCCATCAGCCGTGAATTGGCTCAACTGTTAGGAGGGAGAATTGAACTAGTCAGCCAACCAGGACAGGGAAGCACCTTCATCCTCTACTTGCCTAGGCGACAGGAAAAGAATAGTAAAAATATTCTCCCCACGCTATCCCTTGAGCCAACCACCTCCATCCGCACAGCATCGACCATAAAAGAAGTGCCGATGGTGGAAAATACAAATGTGATAGATACTTTACAAAGTGGGAAAATACTCACTATCTCGCCGATCGAAATTCCAGATGATCGGGAAATAATTCAACCAGGCGATCGCATTTTACTAATTATCGAGGATGACGATAAATTCGCTCGTATCTTACTAGATATGGCTCGTGAGCAAGGCTTTAAAACCATCGTCGCCTTACATAGTAAACAAGGTCTAGCACTCGCGCAACAATTTAAACCCGATGCGATTATGCTAGATATCCACATGCCAGAGATGGATGGTTGGACAGTGCTGGATCGTTTGAAGCATAAGCCAGATACCAGACATATACCAGTACACATCCTTTCTGTTGATGAAAGACAGCAACGGGGATTAAACTTAGGAGCGATTACCTATCTACAAAAACCCGTTTCTCCAGAAGGACTAACTCAGGTATTAACTGAGATTAAAGGCTTTATTGAGCGTCAGGTAAAAAATCTTCTCATCGTAGAAGATGATCCCGTACAAGCCCAAAGTATTATCGAACTGATCGGTAACGGCGATGTCCAGAGTACAGCAGTGGGTACGGGAGCAGAAGCCCTCTCGATTTTGCGATCGCATCACTTTGATTGTATGGTGTTGGATCTGGGTCTACCCGATATGAGCGGATTTACACTAATTGAACAGATAAAGCTTGAACCCAGACTTTTGAAATTGCCGATCATTGTTTACACTGGCAAAGAACTCAGCCGACAAGAAGAAACCCAACTGCGAGGGCTAGCAGAAACAATTATCATTAAAAATGTGCGATCGCCAGAGCGGTTATTAGACGAAACTGCCCTATTTTTACATCGGGTACAAGCAAACTTGCCCCCACCAAAGCGCCAAATGCTTGAGCAACTACATCAAACTGATCCGGTGCTAGCTAATCGGAAAATTTTGATTGTAGATGATGATCTCCGAAATATTTTTGCCCTTACCAGCTTTTTAGAAAGCTATCAAATGCAAGTCCTATTTGCCGAAAATGGCATAGATGGTATAGAGAAGTTGCAGACTCATCCTGAAATTAATATAGTTTTGATGGATATCATGATGTCGGAAATGGACGGCTATGAAACCACCCGCGCCATCCGCCAACAGCAACAGTTTCGCTCACTACCAATCATTGCTTTAACCGCCAAAGCCATGCCAGGTGACAAGGAAAAGTGCATCGAAGCTGGAGCCTCTGACTACATTACCAAACCTGTAGATACTGAGCAACTGCTTTCACTACTCCGGGTTTGGCTGTATCGGTAAGGGAGGGGGGAAGGGTAAAGTTAGCCCTTTCAAGGTGGGTAAAAATTTTGGTCAATAAATTCCTCTTTAAGCTTTTTACTCTGTGTTCTCTGTGCCTCTGCGGTTAAAGAAATTACTTTTAAACCACAGAGGCGCAGAGAGCGCTGAGAAAAAACAATCTTATTTTACGAGTCACCTTGAAAGGGGTAGTCCTAAAGTAAAGGATGTATTCATGTATTCAAAACCTTTCCCCTTTAACCCAACCGTATTGGGAGCAGGGGAGGCAGGGGGAGAAAGAGTTTTCTATAAATTTTATTTAGGGCAACTAAAAACCCACACTGTGCCCAATCAAGGGGTAAGTGTGGGGAATTTAAGCCTATAAGACGAATGATAGTCTTTGTATTGACTAGCGGAACATACTACTTACTGAAGTATCTTCATGAATCCGCCAGATAGTTTCTCCTAACAGATTAGCTACTGACAGCACGACTAGTTGTGGAAAACGGTTGTTTTCTGGTATGGGAATGGTATTTGTAACAATGACTTCTTCAAATAAGCCACTAGATAATCGCTCTATTGCTGGTGGAGAGAACACTGCATGAGTTGCACATGCATATACCTGACGCGCTCCTTCTTCACGCAGTAATCGCGCTCCTTCGGCGATTGTGCCCCCGGTGTCGATCATGTCATCCACTAATACTGCCGTTTTGCCTTTAACATCACCGATGATATTTAAGACCTCTGCAACATTATGGGCGTGACGACGTTTGTCAATAATCGCCAGTGGAGCATCACCCAGTTTTTTCGCAAATGCCCTCGCTCTTGCTACACCACCAACATCGGGGGAAACAACGACAAGATCGGGCAGTTGTTTGCTTGCTAGATAATCCAGCAATACTGGTGAACCGTAAACATGGTCAAAGGGTATATCGAAATAACCTTGAATCTGAGCCGAGTGTAAATCCATTGCTAGAACGCGATTGGCACCAGCTTCAGTAATCAAGTTAGCAACCAGCTTGGCGGTTATTGACTCTCGTCCTGCCGTTTTGCGATCGGCGCGGGCATAACCATAGTAAGGAACTACTGCTGTTACCTGTCGTGCAGAAGCCCGACGACAAGCATCAACCATAATCAATAATTCCATTAAATGGTCGTTGACAGGTTGACAGCATGGCTGGATTAAATAGACATCACAACCCCGAATTGATTCTTGGATTTGAACATAAAGTTCTCCATCCGCAAATCTTTTGCGAATCATTGGCCCCAAGTCCATGCCCACATAACGAGCGACTTCTTGAGACAGTTGTACATTGGCAGAGCCAGAAAACAGCCGAAGACGATGATTATCGATCAGTCCCGTTGCAGATGGTTGCACTTTGAAAGTTGCAGAACTGAGCACAGCAGATCCTCTATGTGCATTCATAGCAATATTATCATTAGAGATTTAATAGATTTAACCGAGAAATCGCCTAAAAAAACATCTGTGAGTTTTTTTGAAGCTTCCATACAAAATTTAAACATTTTCCTATAAAATTATCATTTGCTAACTGTCTAATTTTCTTGGTAAGCAAACTATAGCTTAATGGATATCAAGCCCGTCCACTAGGTCTACAGTTCAAGTTTTTTGGACTGAGGTAAATAACCCCAATCTCTCAAAGATTGGTGTGATAGATTGCTCTTTCTAACTACCTCATTGATAACTGACAGTAAAGCATTGACCACTTAAGTAATATTGAAGTTTATTTTTAGACAGGAGAACACTTGTGGCTAAGTGTTAACCGGGTATCTAATTATATTCTATGATACTAGCAGGAAATAAATAAACTGGCAGATTTAATTTTTAGTTTTAATTAATATAATAAATTCCTACATCAAATTGCTGGTTAACAAACTCTCATTTGTATGGGTTCTGGTGCAGGGCTGATAGCAGTTACACCTGCTCTTTACCTCTTTGTTGATGTGCCGTGCCCCAGGCAGCCAAGATTACTGTGGACAGTTAACAGAGTTGCATAAGACGCTGGAAGCCTAACTTTGCGTATACTCCTAACTAGGGGTATACCCATTAGGTAAGGTAAAATATCGCTGCATATAACTGTGTTGCCTCTTGGACTTAATCTTTGTGGGTGACTTCCTCCTCAGTTGCTAATACACTCAATTAATCGATGATGCAACCACCCATTACAGTTGGCACTGTCTTGCAAAACCGTTACCGTATAATTCAAATTCTCGGAGAAGGAGGATTTGGCAGAACCTATCTGGCAGAAGACCAGAGGCGGTTTAACGAACTTTGCGCGATCAAGGAATTGATTTCAACAGCAAGTTCGCCTTTGGCTTGGGAGAAGGCACAAGAGCTTTTTCACCGAGAAGCTGCCATTTTGTATCAAATCGAACACCCACAAGTGCCTAAATTCCGGGAAAGATTTGAGCAAGACCAACGCTTATTTTTGGTGGAGGACTACGTTGCGGGTCAAACGTACCGAACTCTGTTGGCTGAACGTCAAGCTTTGGGTCAAACTTTCACAGAGGCTGAAATATTGCAGCTAATACAGTTGTTGTTGCCTGTTTTAGAGCATATTCACAGTCGAGGGATTATTCACCGAGATATCTCGCCAGAAAATATTATTTTGCGGGATAGTGATGCTAAACCTGTGTTGATTGACTTTGGGGTGGTAAAAGAACTAGCGACGCGTTTACGATCGCCAGAGAGTGCAATGCCAGAAACCACTGTGGGAAAATTAGGCTATTCTCCCAGTGAACAAATGCAAACAGGGGGAGCTTACCCTAGCAGTGATTTGTATGCATTAGCGGTGAGTGCAATTGTTTTGCTCACTGGTAAAGAACCAAGGGATCTATTTGATGAAAACCAGCTAACTTGGAATTGGCAACGATGGGTAAAAGTGAGTCCGCGATTTACTATGGTGTTGAATCGAATGTTGAATCATATACCGAGCGATCGCTATCAAAGTGCTGCTAGTGTGTCTCAAGCACTACAAGCTTCAGAGCAAATCAGTCTTCCTCGCTTGAATGCGTCTAACTTGCAGACAATAGCTGTTGGCCGCCGTCCTGACTCAGTACCACCAGCAGCTGCTTCGCCCAAGAAAAAACAACCCGATCCTGTGATTCCCCCAGATACCACTAGTTCACTCTTGGATAATCCGTTAGCGATCGCAGCAATTGGTATTGCTGTCGTGATCGTCGCCGGATTCGGTTCTTGGGCACTAGTCAGTTCCATCCGCAGCCAGTCAAACACACCAGATGAAACACTTCCGCAAAATTTCCCTTCCCCAGTGATTTCTGGTGGGACTACATTTACATCCACGCCCACACCCACCGACGATCAACCTGTCGTATCTAGTAAGCGCCTCGATCTGGGAGCAAATAACACAGCCACCGTTAAAGATACTCTTAAAACAAATCAAATAATTCGGTACACTTTTTTAGGGCAGGAAGGTGACAAGTTAACTGCGTTTATTGACCCAGGAAGCAGCGTTTTGCTAACAATCTTAAGTCCTCCTAATCAACAACCAATTGATAATAAAAGTCAACAAGTAACATCATACCAAGACACGTTGCTGGTTACTGGTAGATATACTATTGAGTTAACCCTGGTTTCAGAAGTTGCCGAAAGCGATTACAACCTCAATGTTGCATTAGAAAAACCAGTCAAACCAACACTGACAGAGACACCCGTCCCAACACCGACAGAGATACCCTTCCCAACACCGACAGAGACACCCTTCCCAATTCCGACACAGACACTTATCCCAACACCGACAGAGACGCCCTTGCCAATTCCGACAGAGACACCTATCCCAACACCGACAGAGACGCCCTTCCCAATTCCGACTACTGGTGAAACGCCAACTTTTCCGCCAGTTGATGAAACACAACCATTTTCTGGTCAGAGAAATTAATGTTAAACACACTACTGATTACTGGAACTGATACCGAAGCTGGTAAAACAGTTTTAACAACAGCATTAGCGGCCTATTGGCAAAAATATTACCCGCAGCGTAGCTGGGGAATCATGAAACCGATTCAATCAGGGATTGGCGATCGCGAGTGGTATCAAAAGCTTTTTACGCTAGAACAATCTGCTGAAGAGATTACGCCTTTGTATTTTCAAGCACCTTTGGCTCCTCCCATCGCCGCAGCAAAAGAAAATCGCCAAGTAGATTTAGCTCTTGTGTGGCAAGCTTTGTCTAAATTGCGATCGCAACGTGATTTTGTGCTTGTAGAAGCTTTGGGAGGGTTAGGTTCGCCAATAACCGAAGAATTGACGGGAGCTGATTTAGCGGGAGAATGGCGATTACCAACAGTATTGGTAGTGCCAGTGAGATTAGGAGCGATCGCTCAAGCAGTGGCAAATGTAGCATTAGCTAGACAATCGTGCGTGAATCTCAAAGGCATTGTTCTAAACTGCGTTCAACCCCGCACCGATGCAGAAATAGCCGACTGGACACCATATCAATTGATTCAATCACTTACTAACACACCAGTTTTAGGCTGTTTACCTTATTTAGATAACCTGACTGACTTAGATAAATTTGCTCAGATAGCATCAGATTTAGATTGGGAAACCCTAATATTTCGGAACGATTAAACTAGCATTTCTTCGATGCCCTTTAGATCCCCCTAAATCCCCCTTAAAAAGGGGGACTTTGAGAGCTTTTGCTTTTTGCCCCCCTTTTTAAGGGGGGTTGGGGGGATCTAAAGGCTCTGGCGCAACTCTAGAAGACTTGTGTATACACCGTAGCCTTTTTAAGGGGAGGGATCTAAAAGTACGTAAAGTCACAGCGAAACACTTTTCAAACAACCTCTAAGGAAGCAATCTCAGTCTCTTGGCGAAAAACTACAGTTCTCAAGGTAGACGAGGTTTAGTTGTGTTCAATTATGTGGAATATGGGTATTTCGTAGGTGCGCACATCTATGCGCCCATACCGCGCATTACATCCAAAATAGAAACGCTATATTTTTTAGTCAAAAAATTTTTTGGTGGGGTGATATGAAACAAAACGGGAGTGGGTAAGTTACATCTAGAACACACAACCACTTCCTAATACAGGGAAAACACTTATGAAAACCGAATTGAAAGCAAAGTTTATCCAACACATCCTCAACAAAAAGAAAAACGAAGAAGGTTTCACCTTAATCGAATTGTTGGTTGTTATTATCATCATTGGTATTTTATCAGCTATTGCTCTACCTTCTTTCTTGAACCAAGCAAATAAAGCGAAACAGTCTGAAGCAAAAACAATTGTTGGTTCAATGAACCGAGCGCAGCAAGCATATTATCTAGAAAACGGTAAGTTTGCCTCTGCTACTAACGATGCAACTAGTGCTACGGCTTTTGGTCAGTTAGGTCTAGGTGTGAAAACACAAACTGAAAATTATGAGTATAGGATTAAGGGTGAGGATAAGCTTGTAACTAATCAAGCCAAACTAAAAACTTCGGGCGCTCCTCTTAAAGTTTATGCCGGTGGAGCAGGTGTTTCTATTGTTTCTTCCACAAGTGAGGCAACTACTATAACTATGTTGTGTGAATCTAAAGTACCTAATAACGTTCCTGGCGCAGCAACTGGTGCAGAAGAATTTGCTGCCGCTGATCTTCCTACTGACGGAAGTGCCACAAGTTGCCCTGGAGGTGCAGAAAGCAAATATGTATCTTTAGCTAAGTAAATAATTTATGCACTCATAAAGTCTTACTCAACCTCTCAAGCAAGTTCTTCAGTTGAGTTAAGTACTGGGTAGAAGTGGATAGAATTTTCTATCCACTTTTATTTATTTAAATAATCGTCAAATACTCTCTGACCTTCATAATATTACCCATTTTATTACTTCGCTTATTAAATGGGTATTATTAATTGAGACAGGGAGTATTTACTGTTTTATCCCCACTTACTTAACTACTGATGATTACTAATATCACGAATTTTCAGGCTGAAGCTTATCAACATTTAGTTGCAGGTGAATATGCTCAAGCAGCATATTTATATGAACAAGCAATTGCTGCTGAACCTGAAGTAATTTCCAATTACTGGCATCTGGGGCTAACCTTACTGTTACAAGGGCAAGAAGCAGAAGCACAAATGACTTGGATGCTAGCAATAGCAGAAATTGAAGAAGAAAAAATTCAACTTCACACAACAGAATTAATTAAAGTTTTACAAGTAGAAGCAGAACGACGAGAACATCTCGAAGAATTTTCTATATCCTGGCTAATCCGTCAGCATATTCGAGAAATCAATCCCTCTGATATCAATAATTTATTAGAGATTATTCAACTGTCTATCCAACTAGATAATTTTGATGGCATACAATTAAATGAGTCGGGAATTATCGAATTATTAAACTCTAGAGAAATTGTAGATTTAAATTCAGAATTATTAAACCAAGTCTTACAACAAGTTCTTGAAACTCAACCTTTACATCCATCATATCTAGACTTGGTAGAAGCTTGTTTACCTTACTTTGCAAATTCACATCAAAGCTTATGTATACTTTTACCTGCGGCAATTAAAATTGGTCATACATTCAAGCAGCCTGAACTTGCAGCGCAGATTTTAGAGTTATATTTGCGCTTAGATCCAGAAGAACTAGAAACTTTACGGCATTTAGCTATTTTTTATCAAAATTCTCAGAACTATGCATTGGGAATAGAAAAGGCTAAATTGTGTTATTCTCTATCAAAAAAACTAGCTGATAAAATTTTTGCTATTCATTTGGTGTTACGTGGGTTGATGACTGCTGGCGGATATTGGCAAGAAATATGCTCAACTAGCCAAGAGTTAGAATGTGTGCTGCAAGAATTTATCAAAGCCCAGCCACTTGCAGTAGATAAAGTGAGAACTCTACGTCTACTTACCCCATCCTTTGCACTACCACATATTAAAGATAGTCCAGCCGAGTTTAGAAAAATTCATAATCAAATAGCGCAAATATTCCAGAATAATATTCAAGCTATAGCTGGTGAAGAAACAGCGCGTTACTCACAGCGAATTATAAATAATCAAAGTTCAGGAATTTCTACCAAACCCTTAAAAATCGGATATGTATCTTATGCCTTAAGAAGACATTCTGTAGGCTGGCTAGCTCGCTGGCTAATACAGCATCATAATCGAGATAAATTTGAAATTTATAACTATTCGGTTAACTATAAACTCGTAGATGATTTTTTACAAGAATGGTATGTAGATCAATCCTATAAGGCTCGAAAGTTAGGAATTAATGCCTTTGAAATTGCTGAACAAATATATGAAGATGAAATAGATATTTTAGTAGACCTAGATAGTATCACCCTAGATATTAGCAGTGAAGTAATGGCACTCAAGCCAGCACCAATTCAAGTAACTTGGCTAGGTTGGGATGCGTCAGGTATACCTGCAATTGATTACTTCATCGCTGACCCTTATGTATTACCAGATTCAGCCCAAGATTATTATACAGAGAAAATTTGGCGATTACCCCATACTTATATAGCTGTTGATGGCTTTGAAGTGGGTGTACCTACACTACGTCGAGACGAGTTAGATATTCCTAGCGATGCTGTAATCTATCTCAGCGCTCAACGAGGATATAAACGTCACCCTGAAACTACAAAATGGCAAATGAGAATAATCAAAGAAGTCCCAAATAGCTACTTCTTGATTAAAGGTGACGCTGAAGAAGAAGCAATTAAACAGTTTTTCTACAAAATAGCTGAAGAAGAGGGTGTGGAGTGTTCCAAATTGCGATTTTTGCCTCAAGATCCCTCTGAAGCAGTCCACAGAGCGAATTTAACAATTGCTGATGTTGTATTAGATACATATCCCTACAACGGAGCTACTACAACCTTAGAAACCCTTTGGATGGGTATTCCCTTAGTAACTAGAGTTGGAGAGCAATTTGCCGCTCGTAATAGTTACACCATGATGATGAATGCGGGTATCACAGAAGGTATTGCTTGGACTGATGAAGAATATATAGAGTGGGGTGTGCGCTTGGGGAAGGATGAGGCATTACGTCAGCAAGTTGCTTTGAAACTAAAAGCGTCCCGTCAGACAGCGCCGCTATGGAATGGTAAGCAGTTTACCCGCGATATGGAAAAAGCTTATGAGCAGATGTGGCAAAGCTATATTGAAGGAAAATAAGCTTTCATATTACAATACGCTTGAGTTAAGAATAATTGTAGGTTGGGTTGTAGCTTGCTTCCCCGTAGGGGTACGGAGTGAAACCCAACAAAGGCTTGAAAACGTTGGGTTTCGTTCCTCAACCCAACCTACATAATGTAGCTTTTTGGGCTTATAGCGTTTCTCGCTTACGTGAGGTACACCCGTAGGGGCACGGCATGCCGTGCCCCTACACCTTGCGATATAATTTTGTACCGCATCTGAATGGGAACCGCTATAACCCAAGTGTATTGGGTCAAGAGGTAATATAAAAATAAGAAATGCAATTGTAAATAAATATGTCTGCTAAAGATGTCTTTCATGAAGTTGTCAAAAAAGCTTTGCAGAAGGATGGTTGGCAGATTACTCATGACCCCCTCTCAATTAGCGTAGGTGGTGTGAATCTATCTATTGATTTAGCTGCGGAAAAGCTCATTGCGGCAGAGCGGAAAGGAGAAAAAATTGCTGTTGAAGTTAAGAGTTTTTTGGAGAAATCATCTGCAATCTCAGAATTTCATACAGCATTGGGGCAGTTTATCAACTATAGAGGCGCATTAAAGCGACGACAGCCAGAGCGTGTTTTATTTTTAGCAGTACCTGTGACAACTTATAAAACATTTTTTCAACTTGATTTTCCCCAAGCCATGATTGAAGAGAATGAAGTCAAAATGATTATTTATGATGTTGAACAAGAGGTAATTTTTAAATGGATAAGCTAGCCCACTATCGCCAGACTGTACAGCAGATATTGCAGGAGTATAGTGAGCAAAAACCCGCTGACAGTAATATAGACGTTGAGAATATTTTTGATATAGAACGTGACCATTACCAGATAGTTCATGTTGGCTGGGAGGGTCAAGATTGGGTGCATAGCTGCATCATCCATATTGATATTAAGGGTGAAAAAATTTGGCTTCAGTGGAATGGCACAGAAGATGATATTGCGGCAAATTTGGTCACTATGGGAGTTCCAAAAGAGGATATTGTGTTAGGATTCCAGTCTCCTTTCATGAGGAAGTTTACAGAATATGCAGTGGGTTAGGCAATTTTTTGAAAAGCACCTTTAGAGGATATTTGAAAAGTCCTCTTGTTGGTATCAGAAGTTATAGCTACCTCTAAATCACCAAAAAGCTTAATTTATTGAACCGCCATATCTCTACGAGAGGCTTCCACCAATATGCAGCGTCTCGCAGAGAAGATGCCATCTCTACCAGACACTACTTGAACGCGTAGCGTCTCGTTAGAGAAAAGCGCCGATAATTCGTAGACTGTAGCCCATGCTGTAACGACAATTTTGCCATGCGTAGTTTACCGCCGTAGGCATCGCTCCTACTTGTTCAAACCAAAACCTTCCAAGTCTTAGTTAATTAAGCAAAATATTAAGATTATATAAAGATTTGCGATGAATCTACCTAATGCCAGATGTTTGCGATATTGTAAATAACGTTTAAATAAATAAACAGCAGACATTTCTACTCAATTGCAAATTTCTCTGTCAGTCAAAAACTTTTAAACTAGCCCGTGTCATATAGGTTACTCAACAAACACACATATTTTTTGTGATTCCAACAAATAGAATTTTTCCAGTCGTCCTCAGTCAGACCAGTTAGTGCAACTTACCAAACAACTAATTATTTTGCTCGGCATCCACATACAGATATCTAACAAAAGGTAGTGTTGCACTCTTGCTGAAAAATGGTAAAGGTAAAGAGGAAAAAGAAAAGGGAAACAGGTGAAGGAGAAAAGGGAAAACAGAAACATCCCTTAGCCCTTCATCCCTTAATCCTTTACCCTGAAGCCTTACCCACCTTGGCAAAAGTTTAAGGAATGCTTGGTAAAATTGGGGTTTTGTGGTCGTAATTACCGTACAAAACCGAATTTAGTACTAACTTAGTAGAGTTTATTATGGTATAGTTAAAAAGTTGAGACTAGCTTTACCAAATTACCCCACTCTACGACCCGGCAACAATTGCAGAATGGGAAGCAGTTTTAATTAAGTATTTACCAACAAAATCAGAATTCAATCGAGGTTATGACTCAAAAAGTGATTCACCCGATGGTGA
Organism: Nostoc flagelliforme FACHB-838; assembly: GCF_014698065.1. Lineage (GTDB taxonomy): Bacteria > Cyanobacteriota > Cyanobacteriia > Cyanobacteriales > Nostocaceae > Nostoc > Nostoc flagelliforme_B. The sequence continues at coordinate 111,953 of NZ_JACJSI010000011.1, read as the reverse complement.
AATTGCAGCGAAACGTGCAATCACTCATAGAATCGAACATTATCAAGCCAAGCGATAGCATCTGGAAAATCGCTTTGCTCTACGGTAATGAATGGCAGCACTGGAAACAGGAACTGATAGACTTTGGGTTTAGTATGCAAGACCCAGTTAGTGAATTGCTAGCTGTAGAAACTTGGGATGAGGAATAGGGAATAGGAGGGATGAGGAAGCAGGGGGAGCAGGGGAAGCAGGGGAAGAATTCTAACTTCTAACTACTAACTCGCTAATCCCCACTCTCTAAACTTTACAGGCAGCCAACGCTGTAGCTAATTCCCTTGCTGTTTGATAGCGATCGCGTGGCAATGGTTCTGTAACGCGGTCAATCACATCTCTTAATTGGGAACTAATGGTGGGAACTTTTGCCACATCAAACCTGAAGTTTCGCCCCCGTTGGCGGTAATACTTGAAAGGGTTTTCGCCTGTGAGTAAAAAAATCAGTGTTGGCCCAATTGCATATAAATCAGATTGAGTCAAAGGTTGTCCTCGTTCTTGTTCGGGGGCGCAGTAACCTTCTGCACCAATTCTAGTACCGGGCGCTGTACCAATTTCCTTAACAGCGCCAAAATCAAGTACCACTATGCGATCTAGCGAACTTCGCACCATTAAGTTGGCGGGTTTAATATCGCGGTGAATTAGTGGAGGCTCTTGGCTATGAAGATATTCTAAAATATCACAAGTTTGAGTCATCCAAGCGATCGCCTGGCTTGGTGTGACTGGGCCAGTGGTATAGACACGTTTTTCTAAATCTTGTCCGTGGATTAGTTCCATCGCCAAGTATTTCTTTCCACCTTCTACAAAGAAATCGTAATACTTGGGAATTCCCTGATGGTTAAGGGATTTGAGAGTGTGCGCCTCCCGCTCAAATAACTCTTGAGCTTTGGCAATCTTTGCCATATCAGCATTCATTTCCTTCAATACCAGCAGTTTAGGTATACCCACAATCTGACCAGCCGCATCCCAAGCGAGATAGGTAGTACCCATCCCTCCTTGTCCGAGAGTTCGCAACACCTGATAATGTCGAATCTTCTGTTGCACTGATAGAGGTTGACCGCAGTGGATGCAGAATAAATTATTTGGCGAGTTACCTTCGTGCGTGCAAGTGTAGGATGAATTTGCCAGATATTTTGCTGAGTAGAATGTCTCAACAGCATTTTCTTCTGTCCCTGGCATTTGTGGCGATCGCACACTAGTTTCCAGTACTGTTACATCCTGAATTTGGAATTGCAGTATTGGGCCTCCCTGCGCGAGTTGCAACAGAGAATTATCTGGTAACGGACTCTGAATTACAAGGATACCGTTGAGAAAAGTCCCATTTGTACCCTGACTAATCAGCTGCCAAGTACCGCCATTGCTGGCAGAACCGACTTGTCGAAGTTCTAGATGATGCCGCGAAACTAAACTATCAGTTAAAACAACGTGATTATCTGCCGCTCGACCAATCCGAATTATGGAGGAGTTCTCAAAGCACCACTGCTGGAGGGGCGTTTTCTGTTGCGGTTCTAACAGGGTCAGACTAACCACAATACAACCTACAAGGTAAATGATCAGGGATTGGGGATTAGGGATTGGGATTGGGAATTAGAGAGTAGAAGAACTATTTCCCAGTTTCCCGTCTCCAGTCCCCAATCCCCTAATTTTCAACTTTCCAAATTTGGGCGTACTTTTGCCCGAATTAGTATACCAGTAATGTTGTCATGACCATTGTGTTGATTGGCCAACTCAATTAAATCTGTAACGCCCCGTTCTAAGTTAGCGCCAGAACTAAGTAAGGGTTCTAAGTGAGTCTGCCAATGGGTTTCTATTAAATCATTATCTGATAGACCGTCCGATACCAACAGCAAAAGAGTATCTTCATTAATCTCGAAAAAGCCGACATCGGGATTAATCGCCTTCTCATCACGAGGCCCCAAGGCTTGGGTGAGTTGGTAGGCATCTGGGCGGGCGTAAGCGATGCTTGCTTCCACTCCTCGCGTAATTTCCCGTTGCCCAACTTCGTGATCTACTGTGACTTGTTCTAGCCCCTGCTTGCGCGTCAGGCGATAGAGACGGCTATCTCCTACATGAGCAACTGCTGCTTGAGTATCTTGAATTAACAGCATTACCAGAGTTGTACCCATACGCCCTACTCCAGAACGGGCATCTTGTTGATTAAGTTTGTAAATCGCCTCATTAGCTAAATACACTGCTTCACGAATACTATCTTCCGTTGGCAGTTGGTTTGTAATCCAGTGTTCTTGAAAGTATTGCCGTAGGGTGTTGACTGCCAACTCACTGGCTATCTCGCCGCCAGCGTGTCCACCCATACCATCACAGAGAATATACAAACCATGCCCTTGCAGAACTCGACTTTTAGGAAATTCCAGTTTATTACTTTTGGTTTCAATGCCAAAGTAGTCTTCGTTATGATGACGTTGCCGACCCACATCTGTGCGTCCCGCATCTTCCAAACTACTTAACTGCATCGCTAGCACAACAGTTGGCATATCATCAGCTTTGCTACTGATATCTTCTGGCTCATCTGATTGCGGGATAGTGGACACAGCAGTATTTTTCTCCTTTATTGGGGGCAAAGTTGCGGTTCCTAACGCTTCCAGTTCAATAGAGATTTCCTCTAAACGCGATCGCAAATGTGCGATCGTCTCAATTTTACCTAGCTCTAAATCCCCCAACATTTGGACTACAGAGCCAAATTGAGTGCGTTGAGACTGCCGAAATAGCGCTTGCCAAACGCGCCCCAAAGCTTGGATAGTTAACGGTTCCTCGGGAATGGCAGATGTTTCGGCTTGGGCATCTTCTGGCAACTCAGTGGCAAGCTGAGAATTCGATGATTCTACATACAACCTTTGTAGTGCTAGTGTTTGATCCTCATCCAATCGCAAATTCGACAAATCTAAAAGGCTTTGATGACAATTTAGTGGTTCCAACACTGCCCAAAGTTGGGTCATTTCATAACACCAGTGTAAAATTTTTAACGAACTCGTTGTTTCTTCTTGCCATAGGTCGACTAAATGCTGCCAATCTGAGCGATCTTCGATGATGACTACCTGTATATCACCCTGTTGCCATGCATCGTGAATCGGCGGTATACCCCGCTCACCTTGGGCTTGTAAGGCAATATAAAGTTTAGCAAGGTGAGGAATTCCACTTGCTTCGACTGAGGGGGTTAGCAAATCTGATTCCTGACTTACTAGCACTGCCTCAATGGGTGATATTTGATACGGCTGGCAGTCTAAAACTCTCACACCTACATCAGTAATGGTGGCAGTTTCCGTTTGGGTAGGTAGCGGATCTAACAATTGATAGCGCTCTTGGGAGTCTAAATAGGAGCCTAATGGAATCTGAAAACTTGGGGATAGAGGAGATGAGGAGGATATTACTTCCTTATCTCCCAAATCTTTTTGCTCTCCTAAAGCTTCCCCAGTCGTTTCTTTAGTAATAATTGCCCAAAACACTGTTCCACATTCCGTGCCACAGTTATAACAACTTAGTGCATTCACAGGGACATCATCAGTACTGCATTCAGGACAGACCTTGTGAGTCAGGGATGTGCCACAGCTTTGACAGAATTTATTGCTATTGGGGTTTTCAAATTTACACTGAGGGCAAATCAGCATAGTGGAAGTTCCTCTATTCCCGTTCCAAGGTGCTTCTAGCCACTATAAGATCCAAGGTGCCACAATTGGCTATCCCTGACTAAAGTAGACTTACATAGAGATTGTAGTTTATCAATTAATATTGGTGGCAGTATTAATTGTGACGCATATTCGATCAATATTTAATATATTGGCAACGAATTCTTTATAAATGGGGACTGGAGGCTAGAAACTAGGGAAGAGCTTGAAATATTTAATCCTCAATCCCCAATCCCCAATTGTTAAGAGTCTGGCAATTGTGGAGGTTCACCATTAAACCATTTTTGATAAATTTGCTTGTAAGTGCCGTTGGATAACAAAGTCGCTATATAGCGGTTCCCATTCAGATGCGGTACAAGATTATATTGCAAGGTGTAGGGGCACGGCAGTGCCGTGCCCTTACGGGTGTACCTCACGTAAACGAGAACCGCTATACCTTTGTTAATTTCATCTAGGTGGGGAGAATCCTTTGGCGTAGCAATCCCGTAGTATTCTTCAGTCAGAAGGTCGGCAACAGACAACTCTGATGCCTTGGAGTTTGCCATTTTGAATCGCATACAAAGTAGCAAAAGCATCGCCAACCACAGCATCAACGTTGCCATTGAGCAAGTCTTGGAAAAATTCTGGCCCAGAATTAAACTGGACTGCAAAACCTGCTACCTTTGCAATCGTATTCATCAAATCAATATCGAAACCTTTTAAGTTACCGTCAGCCTTTTGAAATTCAAAAGGGACAAAGGTGGGTTTAGCATCTGGGTTAATAGTGAGATACAAACTCTGACAGCCAATAATCAGTATTAGGCAGCCTAAGCTTAGAATTAGCTGCTCCCACTTGAAGTTAATTAATTTCACTATAGTAATTTCGTTCTAGTGATTAATATTTACAATACTTGTCATGATGTTATAAGAAATAATACATACGTATGATTTTTCCCTAATTGCCTTTTTGTGTGTTCTCTATTCTGACTTTCAATTTTGAATGCTTATGGCTTGTACCACTTCTGCTTATCGAATTACTGATTTGTTCGCCGAACGAGCTAGAAATATCGCACCACCAACTTATGGTACAGAGTTAACCAAAATCATCACTGTCAGCTTTGCTTATGGTCTAGCTGACCCAATTCTCTTTCCCCATGCTGATTTGGCTGCTGCAAGTGCTGCTGTGCTAGCAGAAGAGGCTCCGATCGCTCTCAATTACGGCCCACCTTCAACCCAATTGTATGAGCAAATTATCCTCCGCTTGCAGGCTAAAGGAATCGCTGCTGATCGCGATCGCCTGATCATTGGCTATGGTTCTGGTCAGATTCTCGGCTTGCTACCAGATGTATTTGTTGAACCTGGTGATGTCGTAATTGTCGAAGGCCCAACCTTTTTGGGAGTAGTCAGTAGATTTGTCCAGGCTGGCGCACGCGTAATTACCATTCCTGTAGATGAGATGGGAATGGATGTAGATGCTCTAGAAGAAACTTTGAGCGATTTCAAGAAACAAGGCATTCGACCCCGGTTTATTTACACTATCCCCACTTTTCATAATCCCACAGGCACTACTATGCCGTTATTTCGCCGCCAAAAGTTGGTAGCGTTAGCGGCTGAGTATGGCGTTTTAGTGGTGGAAGACGATGCTTATAGCGATTTGCGCTTCCAAGATGAAACTGTGCCCTCCTTGGCAAGTCTTGACAAGGAAGGGTGGGTTTTATACGTCAGTACCTTCTCGAAAATTATTGCGCCTGGTATCCGGCTAGGCTGGGCTTGTGGGGATCCAGCGATTATTGAGCGGTTGGCAATGTTCAAAAGTGAGGGGCCTGTAGGGCCATTTGTTAGCCATGTGGTCGCCCGCTACTGTGCTACAGGCAAATTAGATTATCACATTCAGGAGCTAATCGCCTGTTACAACCATAAGTGTAATTTGTTGTTAGAAGCGATCGCTCACGAGTTTCCTAGCGATGTCGTTGCTTTGCGACCAGGTGGGGGCTTTTTCGTTTGGTGTAAATTGCCACCAAATATTAGCGCTCAATCACTCCTAACTGCTGCCAATGAACACGGCGTCAGTTTTCTACCAGGGACTCGCTGCTATGCCAATGGACAGGGAGATGATGCCATCAGGTTAGCTTTTAGCTTTCAAACAACCGAGAAGATTCTTGAGGGAATCGCCACCTTGGGCGCAGTGTTGCGCAGATGGGGGTAATTTGTAATTCGTAATTTGTAATTCGTAATTCGTAATTCTACCTCGTTCCCAGTCAGAGACTGGGAATGGCTTTTGGAAGGTTCCCGCCTTCCGTCTAAGCCGTAGAACCGCAACGAAAAGCATTTCCTTCTTAGAGGTTGTTTGAAAAGTAGTTGGCTGTATCTTTGCACTCATTGATCCCCCCTAACCCACGCCAGTCGCTCCACTTGGGGAGACCCCAAGACCGCGCTGGCTCCCCTTAAAAAGGGGGGAACCGGAGTCAAAGTCCCCCAATTTATCGGGGAGCCAGTGCGGTCTTCTCCCAAAGGGAGAGGCTAGCGCCTTCTCTGCGAGAGGCTTCCGCCAACGCGGAGCGTCTCGTAGAGAAGGGGGTTTACCCCATGAGCAACTGGCGTGGATTTAGGGGGATCTGAACGTTTTTTTTACCGAGAAGAGGAGTTTTCAAACATCCTTTTAAACCTGGAAACGAGATTTAAAATTTTGTAAACTTTAAAAAATTTGTTCTAAGCGTTGGAAATCGCGCTGCACTTCATACCAGAGACTTTTATTATGAGGATCTGTTTTCAAAGCTTTTTTGAGATAAATTCTAGCTTTGAGTAGTTGTTTTTCAGAAATTAGCGCCCGTCCCCAAATTTGATAAGCGATCGCTAGCCATTGGCGAACTTCTGCATCTGTTGATAAACGATCTGCTAAAGCTTCCGCCAGGGCGATCGCTTGCGGAAATCGTCTTTCTTGCAAAAATCGCTGCAATTGCTCATAAGTCTTCCACTTCAGCCGTTCTTCTATTTCCAATAGATTCGGCGGCTTTGGTTTCCCTGGTTCTTGGCTTGTCACCGTTGTTACTGGTGTTTTCTGCCGTTGCGTTGCCTTGGCATCATTACCTCTAGATGTTGACACCTGACTTGAATGTGCAATAGTTTCTTCTGGCAGTACCACCGTCAGCAGGAGTTTGTACGCCTCTGTCAACGCAATAAACTTATCTTTGGCTTTGTTGTCATCTGGGTTAATATCGGGATGATATTGCTGTGCCAATCGCCGATAAGACGATTTGATGTCAGCAAAAGAGGCTCCCGATCTTAAACCTAGTAAACGGTAGCAATCTCCAAGATCCATCTTGAGCTATGAGCTATCGAATATCCAGCTAGAGGCTATCAGCTATCTGCTTTAAGCCTGAACTATTAATAATAAGGGCTAATTTGTGATTTTAAAGTTCAATGTTGACAGTTTCTTTAGCGAAGGGAATGGGGAATCGGGAATCGGGAATCGGGACTTAGGAGTTATAATTCTTCCCCTGCTCCCCCTGCCTCCCCTGCTCCCCCTGCTTCCTCATCCCCTCTGCTTCCCTACTCCCCTGCTACTATAGAGGTTCGTTCTTCAATCACACGGTCAATTAAACCGTATTGTTTTGCTTCTTCGGCAGACATGAAAAAGTCACGATCCATATCTTTTTCAATCTTTTCTATGGTCTGACCTGTTTTATCAGCATAAATGCCATTGAGCTGGTGACGAATCCGCAGTATCTCTCTAGCTTCAATCTCGATATCGCTTGCTTGTCCACGAGTGCCACCTGAAGGCTGGTGAATCATAATCCGTGAGTGAGGCAATGCTAGCCGTTTGCCTTTGGTGCCAGCAGCCAGTAGGAAAGACCCCATTGAAGCCGCTAAACCGACGCAAATAGTCACTACATCTGATTTGATATGTTGCATGGTGTCAAAAATCGCCATGCCAGATGTAACCATTCCACCGGGGGAATTAATGTATAAATAAATATCTTTACCTGGATCATCTGAGTCCAGATACAGCATCACAGCGATAATTTGATTGGCAATTTCATCATCAACATCTCGCCCCAAGAATATAATCCGTTCCCGGTAAAGGCGATCATAGATACTAATCCAATCTGTATATTGTCCACCGGGCATCCGGTAAGGAACTTTAGGAACGCCTATAGGCATAATTTACTCCGTTTTTAATTAGTCATTAGTCATTGGTCATTAGTCATTGGTCATTAGTCATTGGTCATTAATAATTTTTAGTTATTAACAAAGGACGAATGACATCGACGCGCCAGCGGCTACTCTTCGAGTTCTCCAACGGAGTACCCGCATGGTAGGACAAATTAAAGGACACTCGCCGGGAGTGGGGGATTTGCGAGTTCTTCTTTCTCAAAAACTCGGTCAATCAGTCCATATTCCTTAGCTTCGTAGGGTGTTAAATATAACAACCGATCCATGTCTTTAGTAATTTTTTCTGGAGCCTGTCCAGTGGTGCGATGCAAGATATCAACTAAGGCCCCTTTATTTACCAAAACTTCCCTAGCGCGAATTTGAATATCCGTTGCTTGACCTTGGGCGTAGCTCTTGGGCTGATGCAGGATAATCGAGGAGTGAGGTAAACTAGCGCGGCAACCTTTTGTACCAGCACTGAGGAGCATCGCTGCCATACCCATCGCGGAACCGACGCAGATGGTGTGGATAGGAGGTTTGATATATTTCATGGTGTCATAGATGGCGAAGGCTTCGGTTTCAAAGCCAATGGGTTCGCCACTGTAACCGGAAGTGCCGGTGGAATTGATATAGATTTTAATCGGTTTTTCGGGGTCGTCGGATTGCAAAAACAGCAATTCGGCCACGATTAATTCCGTGACAGCAGGTACCAGTGGCATCCCAATATAGACAATCCGCTCCTTCAATAAGAGGGAAGGTAAATCTGGCGGTGGTGTCCGGTAAAAGTTATCGCCGTAATATGGGGCTTGAACAGCCTTGATTGGGGAAATGTCCATAGCAACTGATCGCCTGAAACTATGCCGTTAACTGTAATACATCCTAGCGCGATGCCAGCCTTCCTTAAGGTGCGGATTTCTCCCTAATGCTGAAGGTGGCTTCGCATCTGCCAATGCTTGGCTTCTAAGATATTCTGATTATATTAGTGTATTTGTGTTGGATAGGTTTTCCGTAGAGTTAAAGTGTTGCTTTGAAGTTATTTTTTAATATGTATATCCTGAATAGGGACTTTAAGTTATGAAGGTTAATTTGCAGCCTGCCTTGAATGATGGTAATTTGGACGCAAATCAACTGAACAGTCAACGTCAGTTGGGAATTTCGATTTCAGCGATCGCAGAAAATCAAGATCGCCATGTACCCCTGAATTTATGCTTAATTCTCGATCATAGTGGTTCGATGAACGGGCGATCGCTAGAAACGGTGAAAAAAGCAGCAATTCGTTTGGTAGATAGACTCAATCCTGGCGATCGCCTCAGTGTTGTAGTTTTTGATCACCGCGCGAAAGTCTTAGTACCCAGTCAAGTGATTGCAAATCCAGAGAAAATCAAACAGCAAATTAATCGCCTTGCCGCCGATGGTGGAACTGCGATTGATGAAGGGCTACGTTTGGGGATTGAGGAGTTGGCAAAGGGGAAAAAAGATACTGTTTCCCAAGCCTTCCTATTAACCGATGGGGAAAATGAACACGGTGATAATAGTCGCTGTTTAAAATTCGCTCAATTGGCTGCTAGCTATAATTTGACTTTAAACACTTTGGGATTTGGTGACAATTGGAACCAAGATGTTTTAGAAAAAATTGCTGATGCTGGCTTAGGTAGTTTATCTTATATTCAAAAACCCGAACAGGCAGTGGAAGAGTTTAATCGCCTGTTTAGCCGCATTCAAACGGTAGGATTGACTAATGCTTATCTGTTATTCTCCTTGATGCCCAATGTCAGGCTAGCAGAACTCAAACCTGTGGCCCAAGTTTCCCCAGACACAATTGAGTTACCACTGCAACAAGAAGCTGATGGACGTTTCGCTGTGCGGTTGGGAGATTTAATGAAAGATGCAGAACGGGTAATCTTAGCTAATATTTATTTGGGACAATTGCCAGCAGGTGAACAAGCGATCGCTAATATCCAAGTCCGCTACGATGACCCAGCTGCCAACAAAGTGGGTTTAGTTACACCAAATATACCCGTTTACGCCCATGTAGTGAAAAATTACCAAGCAGACCCGAATCCCCAGGTGCAACATTCTATCTTGGCATTAGCTAAGTATCGCCAAACCCAGCTAGCCGAAACGAAATTGCAACAAGGCGATCGCTCTGGTGCAGCGACAATGTTACAAACGGCTGCGAAAACTGCTTTGCAAATGGGAGATACTGGTGCAGCGACGGTGTTGCAAACTTCTGCCACCCAGCTACAATCTGGTAGAGATTTATCTGAAAGCGATCGCAAGAAAACCAGAATTGTCTCCAAAACAGTTTTGCAAGATAATCCTCCTCAATGAAAGTTAAATTGCTCTCGGCGTTAAATGACAATAATGTTGATATGGCTCAAAGAAGTAGCCAACGTCAACTAGCAATAACGATTTCGGCTATCGCTGGTGAGTCTGACCAAAATCTCCCCCTTAACCTCTGCTTGATTCTAGATAAAAGTGGTTCCATGCATGGACACCCAATTAAAACGGTGATCCAGGCTGTGGAACAATTAATCGATCGGTTGAAAGTAGGCGATCGCATTTCAGTTGTAGCTTTTTCTGGTACTGCGGAAGTCATTATCCCTAACCAAGCGATCCTAGACCCCGAAAGCATCAAATCTCAAATAAAAAGCAAACTGACTGCTAGCGGCGGCACTGCGATCGCTGAGGGTTTGGAATTGGGAATTACAGAACTGATGAAGGGGACAAGAGGCGCTGTTTCCCAGGCGTTTCTACTGACGGATGGGCATGGTGAAAGCGGTTTGCGGATTTGGAAGTGGGATATTGGGCGAGATGACAACAAGCGCTGTCTTCAATTGGCGCAAAAGGCTGCCAAGCTGAACCTAACTATCAACACTTTCGGATTTGGCAATAGCTGGAATCAGGATTTGCTAGAAAAAATTGCCGATGTCGGTGGTGGGACTTTAGCGCATATTGAACGCCCTGAACAAGCTGTGGAGCAATTTAGCCGACTGTTTGGACGGATTCAGTCTATTGGGCTAACTAATGCCTACTTGTTGTTATCTCTAGTGCCTAATATCCGATTAGCAGAACTTAAACCCATTGCCCAAGTTGCCCCAGACACAATCGAGTTACCAGTGGAACCGGAAGCTGATGGTAGTTTTGCTGTACGTTTGGGAGATTTGATGCAGGATGTAGAACGGGTAGTTTTGGCGAACATTTATCTGGGACAATTCCCAGAAGGGAAACAAGCGATCGCTCATCTACAAATCCGTTATGATGACCCTTTGGTTAACGAAGAAGGTTTACTTTCGCCTCTCATGCCAGTATATGCAGATGTAGTGCAGGTCTATCAACCGGACTTGAATCTCCAGGTGCAGCAATCTATTTTAGCATTAGCGAAGTATCGTCAAACTCAGTTAGCCGAGGCGAAATTGCAACAAGGCGATCGCACTGGTGCAGCTACGATGCTACAAACAGCTGCTAAAACTGCTTTACAAATTGGAGATAAAGGTGCAGCAACAGTGTTGCAAACTTCCGCTACACGCCTGCAAGCTGGAGAAGAACTTTCTGAAGCTGATCTCAAGAAGACTAGAATTGCATCAAAAACTGTTTTACAGGAATAATAAAAATTCAGTTTTGCTGATTAACGGTGTGAAAAAAAATACTATCATTATTAATTCAAAAATGTTGGAGAAGAAATCAGAAGTCAGAATTCAGTTGGGTATTTTGACTCCCGAATCCTGTTTAACAAAAATATTTGTAGTTTTTATTTTCACTACTTGCTTTATGACAATTGAATTTGCAGCAGCTTAGAAACTTCTCACAATATTGCATCTATGCCAAGAAAGGTTCCTGTAATTCTGCAATAATGTGGAAATATTGCAACTCAATAAGCCTAGACTTGCAATGATTTGTAGTCAGCTATTGCCTTGATAGTTGCAATCCTCTCTGTAAAGAAAAAACTATAGGGAAAACATATTAATTTAAAGCATATATGTGTATTTTAGTCAATATTTTTTACCTTTCTTTCGTCCTTTATCCGAGAGCGCTGACAACCTAAAATTTTGTTTCAAACTGCTAAAGTCCGATTGGGAAATCGGGGTTTTATGTCATGATGGCATATTAGAATATATATGCTTCTAAACTACAGGGAATCTCTCATGGCTCTCCGTCTTGGTGACACAGTACCCAACTTTACGCAAGCCTCAACACACGGCGACATCGATTTTTACCAATGGGCAGGTGACAGCTGGGTTGTGCTGTTCTCTCACCCTGCTGATTTTACACCTGTTTGCACAACAGAACTCGGCACAGTTGCCAAGCTAAAACCAGAATTTGACAAGCGCAATGTCAAAGCGATCGCACTTAGTGTTGATAATGTTGAATCCCACAAAGCCTGGGTAGGAGACATTGAAGAAACTCAAAGCACCACTCTTAACTACCCAATTTTGGCAGATGCAGATCGCAAGGTTTCTGACCTTTACGACATGATTCACCCGAATGCTAATGCGGCTGTGACAGTGCGATCGGTGTTCGTGATTGACCCCAATAAGAAACTCCGTCTCTCTTTCACCTATCCTCCCAGCACGGGACGCAACTTTGATGAACTTTTGCGGGTAATTGATTCTCTGCAATTGACTGATAATTACAGCGTGGCGACACCAGCTGACTGGAAAGATGGAGAGGATGTTGTAATTGTCCCCTCACTCAAAGATCCAGAAGTACTTAAAGAGAAATTCCCCAAAGGTTACGAGGAAATTAAACCCTATCTGCGGATGACTCCTCAGCCTAACAAGTAAATCTGAAAATGATTTCGGATAAGAAGCAGAGACGCCAAGTTATATCTTGGCGTCTTTGTTTCTTTGCATAAGAATATCCTCATTAGGCTAGGTGTCCAAACTTGAAGGAAATCCCATGTTTTCATCCCTTTTTGTTTTGCAAATTTTGTGGCCGGATCTAAATTACCGTTACAAAACTTTATTACGTTAGTGCCGCGTACCACTACAAACAAGCAAGCTACGCGCAGCGTCTCGTAGAAAGTATTATTACGAATTATCTTAACAGCACCCCAAATTGTACTTCACAGTACCTTTTTTAGTGCTAGATATTTTTAATATTCATAAGAGTAACTTATTATATATAAGATAATTATTCAATTTTCACTTATAGGAGTATTTTTGCTTACTTAAAATTAAATATCAGCATTGCTATATGTTATACCCAACGTAAGACATGAAAAATTGTCCCGAATGCTGCGAATTTAGTTAGTATTTTGAGAGAGATGTACTTAAATTAAGAGATAAATTTCCTAAAATCGATATATTTATTCAGCAGATTTTGTCATTTCTATTCCTAAGTGAACTCGATTAGTTATGCTCCTAGATTTAGAAAGATTTTATCAGGCTTGCAATCCAAGCAGACCTCTAATTATAGGAAACGCTAGCGATCGCAGGTACTATATCGATTTTGCTGCGGTACGGGGTGGCAAAATTATTGAAGCTTTGCAGCGCACGATCGCTCGAATCTCGCCGGATATCCCAACCTGTCAGCTATTTACAGGACATCTCGGTTGTGGAAAATCAACGGAGTTGTTGCGCCTCAAAGCTGAGTTAGAAGTGCAACAGTTTCATGTAGTTTACTTTGAGTCTACCCATGTCTTAGAAATGGCAGATGTGGATGTGACTGATATTTTGTTGGCGATCGCTGGACAGGTGAGTGAAAGCCTAGAAGCCATGAAAATTAGGTTCAAGCCTGCCTATTTTACCAAGTTGTTTGGTGAACTGGTTGATTTCTTGCAAACGCCAATTGATCTTGGCGTAGAGGCAGAGTTGTCAGTGGGAATTGCCAAAATTACAGCTAAAACTAAAGAAAGTCCCCAATTACGGCGGCGGTTAAGAGATTATTTAGAACCGCGAACAGCAAATATTTTACAGTCAATTAATCAAGAATTGCTAGAACGTGCCACCAATGAACTGAAAGCCAGGGGTAAAAAAGGATTAGTAGTAATTGTTGATAACTTGGATAGAGTCGCAATTCGACCTTTACCATCGGGGCGATCGCTGCCAGAATACTTATTTATTCAACGTGGTGAACAGTTACGCAAACTGAATTGTCATATAGTCTACACTATTCCCTTAGCCCTGACTTTCTCCAACGATAGCGCTGAACTTCAGCATCGTTTGGGGGGAGGAGTCGCCCCCAAAGTCTTACCGATGATACCTGTACGTTTGCGCTCTGGAGAGGTTTTTCCTCAAGGGCTAGCAATGATGCGGCAAATGGTTCTAGCTAGGGGTTTTCCAGACATTTTGCCTAGCGATCGGTTAGGCTTAATAACAGAAGTGTTTGATAGTTTGGAAACCTTAGATCGATTGTGCCTGATGAGTGGTGGTCATGTACGCGACTTACTAGGATTACTGTTTGACTGTCTGCGAGAACAAGATCCACCTTTTGATCGGGAATGTGTCGAACTGGTAATTCAAAGACAGCGGGATTACCGAGCCAACGCCATCGACCCCCATGAGTGGGAATTAATCTTTCAGGTGGTGCAACACCAGAGAGTCAGAGGTGATATACAATACCACGCTCTATTGCGAAGTTTATTTGTATTTGAATACCGCGATCATCAAGGAGCTTGGTTTGCCGTCAACCCAGTTTTAGCAGAGACGGAAAAATTTAAATCATGGTTGAACGACACCCACAAGTAGATGTAAGAGCAGCTAACGAGCGTGCTTTGCGAAGTTTGGGGAGAGCAATTACCCTTTCTAGTGGTCAGTTTTCCCTAGTTTTGGTGTGCTGCAATTATCGAGTTTTGCAAGAGCTTATGCTACAAAGACTCGAAGAACTCTCTTCAGAGGTACACCAAATTCAAAAGGTAGTTCTGCCGCATAATGCTAGAAGTCTTTACACAAGTATTCATTTACAATTGCTAACCGCAGCTAATCCGCCATCGGCGTTGATGATTTTAGGTTTAGAGTCAGTAGATGGACTTGATGATTTACTTAGGTCTGTCAATCATATTCGAGATGAATTTCGCAAACGCCACCCATTTCCGATGATTGTGTGGGTGAATGAGGATGTATTGCAAAAAGTAGTGCGTTTAGCACCAGATTTCGCTAGTTGGGCGGCGACACCGATTCGGTTTGAAATGACAACTCAATCACTGCTGCAATTTCTGCAACAGGAAACTGACTCTTTATTTGCTACGGTGTTACGAACCGACGCCGCACAACACCAACCTCCTCAACTCCCAAAGCATTATTCCACAGTCGAGCAAGTCTGGGAACATAGCTATGAACTCCACTTTGCCATTAAAGAGTTGCACAATCGTGGTATTACCTTAGAGCCAGAATTACACGCTAGTTTAGAATTTGTTTTTGGTTTAGATAATTATATTAGCGATCGCATCAATACAGCTTTAAGCCATTTTCAGCAAAGCTTGCTAGTTTGGCAAAACTTGGTGGAGACAGAGGGGAAGAGAGCAGGGGGAGCAGAGGCAGCAGGGGGAGATGAGGGGGTATTTTCTTCGTCTAAGCCTCCATCTCCCCCATCTCCTTTACTTCTGCGACAGGGAACTTTGTTGTTTTATATTGGGCTGTGTTATTGCCGTTTTGCCGAGCAAAATCAAACAGAAAACCGTCGCCATTGGTATACAGCTAAATCTTATTTCCAGCAGTGCTTGAATATCTTGCAGGTGGCTGGACGTTTAGACATAGTTGCTGGATTTATTGGTCAACTTGCAGAGGTTTTGCAATATCTGCAAGAGTGGGAAGAGTTGCAGACTGTTGCTCAAAAGTCTTTGGAGTTACATCAAACTTATGGTAGTCAAATTCAATTAGCTTGTGACTACGGTTTTCTGGCGCAAGTGGCTGTGCAGCAGTCGCGGTGGGTACAGGCGAGTATCTTAGCACACGTATCACTGCTGAAATTAGGTGAGGCGCAAAAGCACAACGACCCTCATAACTGCTTATTTCCATTATTATTGGCGCAAATTTACTATTTAGTTTTGGCAAAAGCACAGCGCAATACAGGTGAGCTAGAAGTCGCTCATGAATATTTAGAAAAGGCGACAAAAGAACTGCCGACAGCCTTAGAAAGCAGTGCCCATCAATACGATGCCCATCGTTATATTCGCTTATTGCGAACACTGCGATCGCTCTACTTTGAAGAAGGTCGCTATCTGGAAGCTTATTACATTCGACAGAAACGGCGTTCTGTTGAGCAGCAGTATGGTTTTCGGGCTTTTATCGGTGCAGGACGCTTGCAACCCCAAAGGCAAGCGACAAACCCAGCATTGATGTCACCTTCTGGAAGTACCAGCGTGGCTTTAGAAATTGCCGCTTCTGGTCGGGAGCGTGATATTAATAACTTAATTGGCAGAATTAGCCGCGCCGATCAAAAGCTAACGGTGATTCATGGTCAATCAGGGGTAGGCAAGAGTTCTATTGTCACGGCGGGTTTAGTTCCGGCACTGCAAAATCGAGCCATTGGCGATCAAATAGCCGTGCCTGTGGTACTACAAGTTTATACAGATTGGCCACGGGAATTAGGAAAATCTTTAAGTGAGGCGATGTCTAGTGACCCATCGCTTGCCATTTACGCTGATATGAAGCCAGAAGTAGCCAATGAAGCAGAAGCTTTGCCCTACTCCGACACACTGATCGCCATTTTTAGAATTTTACAACAACTAAAAGAAAATGCTGACAACCATCTGATCACAGTTTTAATTTTTGACCAGTTTGAAGAATTTTTCTTTGGTTATAGCGATCGCAATCAAAAACAGGAGTTTGATAAATTTATTAGCGATTGTCTGAATATACCCTTTGTAAAAGTTATTTTTTCCTTGCGAGAAGATTATTTACATCGTTTATTAGACTTTAAAAATCTTTCCGCCCTGGAAGCGATTAATAATAATATTCTCGACAAGCATATCCGCTACCAGTTAAATAATTTTTCGCCAGAATATGCTAAAGCAATTATCCAAAAATTGACAGAGCGATCGCACTTTAATTTATCACCTGCTTTAATTGATGCCTTAATCGAAGATTTATCAACAGAATTTGGAGAAGTCCGCCCCATTGAATTACAAGTTGTGGGAGCGCAAATTCAAGATGAGCGCATTACTACACTAGAAGAATATCAGCCATATAGACCCAATAAACTCATCGAGCGATATCTTAAGGAACTAATTAAAGACTGCGGCCCAGAGAATGAACGAGCTGCTTTACTCGTCTTATATTTACTTACAGATGAAAGTAACAACCGACCTTTTAAAACTCGTGCTGAGTTAACGGCGCAGCTAGCAGAGTTAGAAGATGCTGGCAAATTAGATTTAGTATTAGAGATTTTAGTAAGCTCAGGCTTAGTGGTTCTTTTTCCTGATATACCAGAACGCTATCAACTGATTCACGATTATTTAGTAGACTTGATTCGCTACCTGCAACAACAAGAATCGAGCTTACAGGTACAACTAAATCAGTTGCGCTCCAAAGTAGAACAAAGTAAAGCTGAAATTGATCGGCTCAAGAGCGAACTTAGCCAAAATAGCCAGCGATCGCAATTGATAGATTCTCATCCTCAACAAAGTTTGGACTTATTAACAGAATTGCGAGAATTACACAAGCGAGAAGAATTAAGTCAGTTAGAAATTGAGCAATTGCGAGCTGAACTTAAAGAAAAAGAGTTAACAGCTAAACTTGCAGAAAGTCAAAAGAAACAAAGGCTCAGTGAAGCTCAATTAAATCGTTCGCTAAAAATCGCCCTAACTGCTTCTTTTCTCGCCATATTAGGATTAAGTGTTTCCATAGTGACAGCAGTAGATAGCGAAATTAAAACCCTCAGTGCATCCAGTGAAGCCCTCTTTGCCTCTCAAAAAGGTATTGATGCCTTAAAGGAAGGTTTAAAAGCAGGGAGAAAATTACAACAAACAGTCTGGGTAGATTCCTATACAAAAGAGCAAGTACAGACGGCATTATATCAAGCCGTTTCTGGGTTAAAAGAACATAACCGCTTGGACGGGCATATATCTGGGGTAAATAGTGTTGCATTCAGCCCCGATCGCTCTTTAATTGCCTCAGCCAGCGCAGATACTACAATCAAACTCTGGCATCCTGATGGCAGCTTGCTTAGAACCTTGTCGGGGCATGCAGATGTAGTTAATAGCGTCAGTTTCAGCCCAGATGGTCAAATTGTTGCTTCCGCCAGTCAAGACAGGACGGTGAAACTTTGGAGTCGAGAGGGTCAACAGCTTGCTACCTTATTAGGGCATCAAGCTGTGGTGAATAGTGTTAGTTTCAGCCCAGATGGGCAGATTATTGCTTCGGCGAGTACAGACAAGACAGTGAAACTGTGGAGTCGAGATGGTAAGCGGCTTAAAACCTTGCAGGGACATGATGGTGCAGTCTTGAGTGTCGCTTGGTCAACCGATGGTCAAACCATTGCTTCCGGGAGTGCTGACCAGACGGTGAAATTGTGGAGTCGAGACGGTAAGCTGCTCAAAACTTTGCAGGGACATGAAGATGCAGTCTTAAGTATAGCTTGGTCAGCCGATGGGAAAGCGGTAAGCAAAGCCATGTCCAAAGGGCTTATCGCTTCTGCTAGTTTAGACCAGACAATCAAACTGTGGAATCTGGAGGGGAAGCTACTGCGAACATTGTCAGGGCATAGTGCTGGAGTTACCAGCGTCAGTTTTAGCCGTGATGGTAATACGATCGCTTCTGCAAGTACCGACGAGACAATCAGACTTTGGAGTTCTGAAGGTATGTTGTTGGGAACCCTGAAGGGACATAATAATTGGGTGAATAGCGTCAGTTTCAGCCCAGACGGTCGCACCCTTGCTTCCGCCAGTCGGGACAAAACTATTAAACTTTGGCATTGGGACGATGTGTTACTGCGAAACCCCAAAGCCAATGACGATGACTGGGTAACTGGCATTAGTTTTAGCCCAGACGATCGCACCTTAGCAGCAGCAAGTCGAGACAGAACTGTAAAACTTTTCAACCGCGACGGTAAGCTACTCCGTACATTTACAGGGCATGATGGTCAAGTATGGGGCGTTAGTTTCAGCCCCGATGGTCAAGTAATTGCTTCGGCTAGTAAAGATAAAACTGTAAAGCTTTGGAGTCGAGACGGTAAACTGCTCAATACTTTACAGGGTCATAATTATGCTGTCTTGAGTGTAGCTTGGTCGTCTGATAGTCAAATAATTGCCTCGGCTAGTAAAGATAAAACGGTGAAGCTTTGGAATAGAAACGGTAAACTGCTTAACATCTTGCAGGGACATCAAGATGATGTGAATTGGGTCAGCTTTAGTCCTGATGGCAAATTGCTAGCCTCAGCTAGCGATGATAAAACCGTGAAAATTTGGAGTGTGAATGGTAAATTGCTATACACATTAACTGGTCATAGCCGCCGAGTAAATGGGGTTGCTTGGTCGCCTGATAGTCAGGCGACCGCTTCAGTAAGTATTGATAGCACAGTGAAGATTTGGAGCCGGGACGGTCATTTGCTAAATAATCTTACAGGCGATGGTGATAGTTTCATCAGTGTGAGTTTTAGCCCCGATGGTAAAACTTTAGCAGCTAGCAGTGATGACAAAGTGAGAATTTGGAACCGAGAAGGAACGTTGCTGATTGCTTTGAAAGGTGATAAGCAAGAGTTAACCAGCGTTAGTTTTAGTAATGACGGCAAGACTCTGGCTGCGGGTAGTGGTAATGGCACAGTAATTTTCCAGAATTTGGCAGATATCGAACTGGAAAAATTACTGGCTCGGGGTTGCATTTTGCTACATGATTATTTGCAGACTAATCAGAAGGTAATGAAAAGCGATCGTGCTTTATGTTCTGGTAGGTGATAGCGTATTTAGTTATCAAATTTAATTTTCACTTTTGCCTTGTTCTACTAATGTGTTTACTAGTTCAATTTAATGTCTACTATATAAAAACTAACTTTACAACATTCGCTAATTTACATTCATAGTTTTTTCTAAAATTTTACTTATAAGTTGACCGCGAACATTACGTCCTTTTCTACTAGCAGTACCTTGATGTGTATAATAATAATATTGAGCAAACATATTTTTAGATAAATCTTCTTTCTTATTTATATGTAGCTCTTCTTCTAAAGATTTTAAAGCATGAGCTAAAGTTTCCTCTTGAGGTAAATAACCATACTTGTTTTTAATTTTTATTAATTCAACCATTAAAGTAAACAAACTAGACTTCTTTATCCACAAACTATCTGAAGGGAGATTAGACCCAATAATTAATCTAGATGCTTCGTTAAAATTATTAGACATTAACTCTTTATTTGGATATTCATTATTATACTTTTCTACATAGGTCTTTACCTCTTTATCACTAGTAAAATAACCACCTTCTTCTATTGTTGACATAATTAGCAATACATATTCTAGGTCTTTCATACGAGAAAATTCACCTTCACTAAAGACCTCTAAACTAGTAAAAATAGCATTATTTTCTAGAATATCTTTAGCAGTTGTGATGAACTCCCCTTCGTATAATGAGTTGCTAATTTCTATTGCATTTAGTGCGTATTGTACAGAGTTTATTCTCTTAAAAACTTCTCTAATTTCACTTTCAGGAATTCTTCCTAAATCTCTAACGACAACTGTATAATCAAAAAAATCTGTTTTTTCTTGTGTAGACAATTTTTCAAACTTACTGATATTTTTGATAGTGAATTCTGGTGATGCTGTGACATATTGGTAGATTGTACTTAATCTTTGTTGACCATCTACGACAAGTGTTTTTGATGTTTGAATATCAAGATCGATTTCACCATCAGCTAGATATATTTCAGGGAAAGGAAGTTTTAATAAAATTGTTTCTATAAATTTTTCTTTATGTGCATCATTCCATACAAGCTTTCTTTGAAAAGATGGAGCAAGTATTAAAGTACCAGTTTTCATCATGTTGAATAAATCTAAAACTTTTTTATTAGTTGCAATACCATTTTTGCTCATTTTAAACATCCTCCTGTCTCAGTTTTTTGATATTCTGTATGTGATATTTTTCAAAGAGAGCGGAATTATAATAAATACCCCCTGCTATTTTTTGGGGTGTATAATTATAAGAGATTGATTTAAAATATTCAAACCACTCATTTTTACGAGAATATTTAAATGGAAATAAATCTGGTCTTAGCCACCCTTTAAAAAAATATTTTAAAAATTTTTTATACCTTTGTTCTTCTCTATCAGTTCTAGATACTAAACTTATGTCGAAATCATATAACTCTGACCAAAATTTTTCAAAAATTTCTCTAGATATAATAGCTATATCTATATCTGATTCTTCAGAGAACGAATTCCATAATTTACTTGGAGCTATACTAAATCCTAATTTAGCTGAACCAACCATCAGTACACATTCTGGTCTTTCTTCAAAATGAGTAGCAATTTCATGTTTGAGGTCAAAATATTTACCTTCATCATCTTTAAAAACATAAGGTGTACCATGTATTATATATTTTTGAACAATTAATTTCTCTGTTAGAGAGTAATCACGTAATGCTGCTTTGAATATATCAATCTTTTGATTAATATGGCTTTGGTCAATTATTAAAGTCTGCCACATAGAGTATTTTATTTAATCAACATAACTTGAGCCAAGTTTTTATAGCTACAAACACATATATTCAATGCTAAAATCTACCAAGTCAATAAGTGTATATACTTGAATAAATGGTGATTTGATTTTTTAGCTTTGTTAGCCCGAACAAAAGACAACAGAAGTTACAAACTGTTAATAGTCACAGAATACAATCGGATAATTAAAACAGGTATTTTCACAAAAAGGCGATCACACTACATTATCAATTGCGATCGCCTTTTGTTACCCAACCTCAAGCCGTTGTTTCAAAACTACGGCAGAAAAATCAGCCAGGACTCATAGACAAAGTTGTACATCTTGGTAGCATTGAGTGAAGTACCCGTCAGCAAGGGAGCGAGGGCGATGTATGCAACCGTCACACAACCACTGACTTTTGAAGAGTTTCTTGCCTGGGACGATGGTTCAGGCAGAGAGTTTGAGCTATCGGATGGAATTCCCGTGCCATTATCAGAACCAAATGCAAATCATGAGGATTTGATCGAGCGACTGTGTACCTACTTAGAAAATCACTGCCAAGAAAGTGACCTGCCTTACGTGTCGCGCCAGTCCAAGCAGGTTCGGCTCAAAACAGCACCAGGAGAAAAGGAAAAAAGCCGGAAAGCAGATATTGTCATATTTGCAAGAGTTGAATGGCAGAGAATGAAAACTAGCTCTAGTAGTCTGCCAACCCAAAAATGCGCTTGTGAGGGCTGGGGAAAGGGGAAGGGTTAAGGGGTAAGGGATTCAAAACCTTTCCTCCCGCCCCTTATCCCCAGAGGGGGCCCCACCTTCCCCTTTACCCTTTACCCCGCTTTCGTCACGAAAGCGAACTACTAGTTCTGCTGCTGCATATATTCCACCACCGGGAATCATTGAGGTCGTTAGCAACAACTGGAAGGACGACTATCTGACAAAACTTGCTGAATATGTTCGCGTAGCGTCTCGTAGAGAGGACTTGGGCGTTTTCGAGTACATCATTGTAGACTATGCTGCTTTTGGTGGCATTCGGTTCATTGGCTCTCCCAAGCAGCCAACCATTACAATCTATCAACTTGAAGGTGCAGAGTATTTACCCCCAAAGGTGTTTCGAGGGCAGGATCGAATTGATTCTAGATTGTTTCCGAATATTCCCTTAACGGCTGAACAGATTTTTGCAATGAGTCGCTAATTAGCAACGAAGAAATTTATTCTAGTCGTCTTCTTGCCACTAGTTTAATGTGCGATCGCCCTTGGAATTAACAAAGCGATCGCACATTAAACTCAATAGACTTTTTGCATGAGTAAAGTCCTATAGCGATATAACAGTTTCAGCAGATTGGCTCGACGCATTACGAGGGCGAAGATGTAAGGTGATTTCCGTATCGAGCCGCTTGAGGAAAATGAGGAGTTTGCCCTCGCTGAACCGTTGAAACTCTCCTTTCATCAAATGAGATACTTCTGGCTGGGGAATGCCAAGAAGTTCGCTGATTTCGCGCTGTTTCAGGTTGCGTTGAGAAAGGAGGCGCAGTACCTGAATCCCTATCTTTCCTCGCATAAAAAGTTCCGAAGCATCCTCTAAACCAAGATCAGCGAATACGTTACCACTGCTTTCTTCAAAAACGGGTTCTTGTGTCATTGTTGTTTCTCTCTTACCACTGCGTTTTTATAGCGTTGTTTAATCAGATCAACATCAGCCTGTGGGGTTTTAATCCCCTGCTTTGATTTCTTCTGAAAAGCGTGCAGAACATAGATTTTCTCTCTAATCTTTACCGCATAGACTGCCCTGTAAGTATCGGTATCGTAGCGTTTGACGATTTCATACACGCCGCTTCCAACTCCTTTAAAAGGTTTGGCATCCATTGGTGTTTCCCCTGCTTGCACCAATTGCAGTGCATAGCCTACTGATGCACGCACATCAACAGGAAATGAGCGGATATTTTTGAGAGAGTCTCCCATCCAAACCAGAGGTCGTAAAGGAATTTCTATAATATCCTCGTCATCATCCATTTTATATGAAATTTCCTATAAAATAAGTTAGACAATAGCATGAAATGCCCCGCGTGCAAACGGCGTATCGCGTTATATATTAACTATCTATCCAAATAATCTTAATTCATGCAAAAAATCGTATCCGATTCAAAAATAATGATGGGCAAACCTGTCATTTCAGAAACTCGTATTACAGTTGAGTTAATTCTTGAAAAACTTGCTGCGGGTGAAACACCTGAGCAAATACTCGAAGCGCATCCACGACTTAGCTATGAAGGAATTAAAGCAGCTTTGGCATTTGCGGCTCAAGCTTTAAAGTTAATCCAAAATTGGTATTATTATCGTCCTAACTTGTTAGGAATACCTTCACAACCACCAGGAATAGTGCCTCTAGTTTTTTCGCCCCCCCAAGTGCAACAATAGCAGCGTGCAGACTCAGACATTCGCTGCACATTGGTGAAATCGGCATTTTCTATCACAGCGCCAGTTTGTTCGCCGGTTTCATAATCTGGTGGTTCGGTGCGACTGCGGGGTGATGCTTTGTCCACTGTACCGTAAAATAGGCGAATCCCGTTCAGGTCAGCACCACTGAGATTAGCATGATATAGAATTGTGCGAGAAAAGTTAGCTTTTACTAAATCACAATCGGACAAATTAGCGCGGACAAGATTAGCTTCACTCAGATCAGTCCAACGCAAATCAGTGCCAGAAAGGTCTGCTGCTGCTAGCATTACACCTAAATCAATAACGCGCACACCTTCCCAACGGTCTTCCGCGTAACCACCAGTACCGTTGAAAATCGCTCGGCCTAATCGGCCATCGCGTTTTAGGGGAGACAACAATTTGGAACGTGAAAGAAAGCGGAGAATTTTCGCTTTACCACTGCTATCGACACTACTTAAAATTGCGGCAGTGCGTCCTTCAGCGATCGCTCTTTCTTGGGGCCAATCTTCTAATAATCCTTCTTCATCTAATACCAAGTCTGAAACGCCTTGGAAATAAGAATCAATTGTCTGCTGCTGGGTGATAATATTTTGCTGAACTGTTAGCAGGTTTTGCTGAATTGTCAAGTCTTTGGAAATGACATATTGTCGCCATGCTACGTAAACAGCGATGATGGCGATAAGGATTTGCCCCAATGCGCCAAACCATTCTGCTAGGGTTCCAGCAATATCCCAATTAATCTGGCCTCCCCAAAGCAGTAAGCGATCGCCTACACCTGTAAACTTGATCAAGCCGATGATGGCTACTAGTAGTCCCAAAATAGCAACAAACAGGGTGCGTTCTTGGGGTGAAAACCACTCGTTTAACGCTTTTTGCAACCAAGGCAATAATATCGCTAGGGATAACAGCAAAGTCATCAGCGTTCCGATAATGCCGATGATCCAGTTATTCAGAATAACTCCAGTGAAGGTGATGGCGATCGCGATTACAGTAATCAGCAATGCCCTCGGCTTAACTGTGAATTGCTTGGTAGCCGATTGCTTGGCCTCAGAATGGGCTTGTTGGAGAGCAGTTGTATATTGCGGAGATTTCAAGGATGCGATCGCCGCTAGTGCTTGTTGTGTCGCTAGTACTTCTGAGCTTAGGTTTTTCTCAGTTGCACTCCCGTCAAAGTCATCTGGCTGCAAATCGTTTTCCGGGTCTGGTTCTGGGGTTGGTAGATTAGAGGAATTGGATTCAATTGTCATGTTTTCTATTTTGCCCCAGCAGATTCAGAACAACATCTGTTTTATCAGAAATTGTCCTAAACCAAAGACGTATATTCCATACGACTGAGGGGCTTTAAAAGAAAGTGTCAGACGGCAAAAATATATTTTCTTCCTTCTGCCTCCTGCCTTCTGCCCTCTGCCTTTCTTCGGTAACAATTTAAAGCTAGCCATTCAACCAAAGTCTTGTTCACCCATAATTAAGGGACGGGCAAGATGCCCGCCCCACAAAATTGAGTAATTTATTTGTTGCAAGTCTCAATATTCCGCACTCAATTAGGGTGCAAGGGCATTACCCCGAATTAGACTACCAATGGTTTTGGCAGTAATTTTCAGTTGGGTGATGGGATTAGCTGGGACAACCGTCTTATACAGATAGCTATCAAATGTTAGCCGCTGTACATCGAGGTCATCGCACATTTCCACAAACGCCTCGCGGGTAGCGTCGGAACGATAGAACACGCTTTGCAGAATGTCCAGAACCTTGTAAGTGAGTCCGTATCTTTTATCCCAACGCTTCAGGTAAACCTTGAGATCGCCTTCTGTTGGAATACGGCTACCACCGTTAGAGGTTTCTACAATGGTTTCAGCACACATCCGCCCAGATTTAGCGGCAAAATAAATACCTTCGCCAGAGGACTTGGTAACGTAACCAGCAGCATCTCCCACCAACGCGATGCGACCGACAACACGACGAGGACGGGGATGTTCAGGAATGGGATGCGCTTCTACTTTGATGATTTTACCGCCTGCTAGCTTCTCGGAAGCACGGGCGCGGATACCAGCTTGTAACTGTTTAATACTGGCTTTATTGATGTGCATTGTACCAGTACCGACAGCTACGTGGTCATATTTGGGGAAAACCCAAGCGTAGAAGTCAGTAGAAACGTCATCGCCGACATACATTTCGGCAAGGTCGTTATAATAGGCCATTTTGTCTTCGGGTAAGCGAATCCGCTCTTGGAAAGCGATCGCATAATTGTAATCCCCAGCGTCCATTTCTTTAGCAACGCGAGAATTAGCCCCATCCGCCCCAATAATTAGATCCACTTTCAGAGTTTTGGCAATACCCTGTGATATACCATCTGCGTGGTCAATGTAATGGATGGTATAGGGATCAGTATTGTTTCCTGGTATATCAAGTTTATGAACAGTGGCATTAATTAAATTTGCGCCTAGTTTTGCGGCGCGATCGCGCAAAAAGCCATCCAGTACTTCCCGGCGGCACATTCCTATATATTCATCTTCATTTACCAAATTAATATCAACCTCACGATTGGAAGGCGAAATCATTTTCATCTTCCGTACTCGGCGATCGATAATCTCTGGCGGTAAGTCAAATTCACTCACCATACATAGAGGTATTGCACCTCCACAAGGCTTTGCATTGTCTAACTTCCGCTCAAACAGGTAGGTTTCAATCCCAGAGGCTGCCAGTGTTTCAGCGGCAGATGAACCAGCAGGGCCTGACCCAATAACAGCAACCCGTAGTGTCAAAGGTCTTTCTCCCAATCTTCACATTTACCGAGAGCATACTACCACGGTCTTTCTAGTGATTTGGCGCTTTTCCTCCAGGTTTCTGCACAAATGCAATATTCCTTAATGTTTCGATACGAATTGGGGATGACTCCTGATTGTGATTCCCTAGATTGCAGTGGTGCTGACTGTAGCTTTCTCGATTGCGGCAGTTGCGGTAGCTAAATGTTGTTCATCCATAAATTAACGATGTATGGTATATGTAAGACACGGTAATCCTAGCAAGGATCTGTAGATTTAGTTGCAGAGGAACAGCAGCAGTGGGCATAGTAGTTGAGAACGTCTCCAAACAGTTCGGGAGTTTCAAGGCAGTTGATGAGGTCAGCCTCGAAATTAAGAGTGGTTCGTTAGTTGCGTTGCTAGGGCCATCGGGATCAGGTAAATCTACGCTACTACGGTTAATTTCCGGTTTAGAAATGCCAGATAGTGGCAAAATCCTGCTTACTGGTAAAGACGCTACATACCAAAGCGTGCAACAGCGAAATATTGGGTTTGTGTTTCAGCACTATGCCCTATTCAAGCATTTGACTGTCAGGCAAAATATTGCCTTTGGCTTAGAAATTCGTAAGGCACAGCCAAAGAAAATTAAAGGGCGGGTAGAACAGTTACTTGAATTGGTGCAATTGACTGGATTAGGCGATCGCTATCCATCACAACTTTCTGGTGGTCAAAGACAACGGGTAGCATTAGCAAGATCACTGGCAGTAGAACCTGAAGTTTTATTGCTAGATGAACCCTTTGGTGCACTTGATGCTAAAGTCCGCAAAGACTTACGGGTATGGTTACGCAACCTCCATGACGAGGTTCATGTTACTACAGTTTTTGTTACCCACGACCAAGAGGAAGCAATGGAAGTCTCTGATGAAGTTGTGGTGATGAATAAAGGGCGTGTGGAGCAGGTGGGGACACCAGCAGAAATTTACGATAATCCTGCCACCGCATTTGTCATGAGCTTCATTGGCCCGGTGAATGTGTTACCTAGTAACTCGAAGATTTTTCAAAGTAGTGGATTTGATGCACCACACCCACAAGTATTTTTGCGCCCACAAGATGTAATTTTGGAAACTAGCGCCAACGGTACTACTACACCTGCAACAATAAGCCGATTGATACATTTGGGTTGGGAAATTCAGGTGGAATTAACTTTCGATGATGGACAAGTCGTGACGGCGCATTTAACACGCGATCGCTTTAATGACTTAGAGTTAGAACCGAAACAGCGAGTGTATGTTAAGCCAAAGGATGCGAAGTCCTTTCCAGTGTCTTATTCAATTTGAAGGAGGCAGGAGGCAGGAGGCAGAAGGCAGAAGCTAAATCATTCGTGAACAATGAGATCCCCGACTTCTTAAAGAAGTCGGAGATCTTGTTATTGCGATTTTTACAAATCAAATCGCATTGCTATCTATCTGAGATAATTAGCTGCCCTCGGTTACAGTATCTCCAGGCCCGGCGGTGACAATCACCAGATTTTCCGGCTTAATTAAATCTTCAATTGCCTTTTGCATATCAGCCATAGTCACTTCTTGAATCCTCTGGGGAAACTCTTGAATTTCCGACCGTGAAAGCCCTAAAACAGCATTATCCAAAATGATACTTGAGACATTGCTGGGATTAGCTAAATCCACGGGATAGCTATTAGTAATTGAGCGTTTTGCTGTGTTGAATTCAGCCTCAGTTACTCCTTGTTCACGCAACTGTTTGAGTAAAGCCACAGTACTGGCGATCGCTTTTTGGGCATCTCCAGGAGCAGTCTGCATTTGAATCAAAAACGGGCCGGGATTGATCCCGGCGGCAAAACCACTATATATACCGTAGGTTAAACCTTGGCGATCGCGCACTTCCGTACCCAGACGGCTCGATAAGGTATCACCACCCAAAATTTGATTTAGCACCAGTGCCGCATAATAACGCGGGTCTTTCCGAGAGATGCCATTGTAACCGATGTAGGTAACAGCCTCAGATTTACCGGGAATTACTTTGTTTACTTGTGTCAAAGTTTGCGGTAATGCTACGGTCGGTATTTTGAGAACAGGCGGTTTACCCGTGGCTTGCCATTTACCAAACACCTTATTTAGCAAAGGTTTCACCTTAACTGAATCAAAGTCTCCAACTATTGCGATCGTCGTGGTATCCGGTCGGTAATGTGTCTGGTAGAAGTTAAGCAAATCATTACGACTAATACTCTTTAAACTCTCAGCCGTAGGAAAGCTGTGGAATGGATGATTTTCAGGGTAAATTGCCTGTTGGAATACTTGTCGTCCCAAACCCCTAGGGTCATCTAGTTGTACTTTCAGATTTGTTAGTGCCCTTTGGCGACTCAGTTCTAACTGATCGGCGGGGAAAGTGGCGTTTTCTAACACATCTGCCAAAGTTTGAATCAATATTGGCAGATTTGCCGAAAGTCCCTCACCGCTAACATTAACTCCTTCACGACTGGCGCTGAAGTTCAAATCGGCTCCCAGGTCTTCTAAGGTTTTCGCTAGGGTAAGAGCATTTTTAGTCTGCGTTCCATTCATTAAGTTGCTTGCAGTCAAATTCGCTAATCCGGCTTTTTGATTGCCGTCAAATTCAGTACCAGCGTCAATTTGTCCACTTAGGTTAATAGTGGGAAGGTTGCGATCGCGCAAGAGCAAAACCTTCAAACCATTATTTAAAGTAAACTCTTCTGGTAGTGATTGTTTATTAGAATCTGTCTCTGATGTAGCAGGTGGCAGATATTTCGCCAGTTCTGCTGGATCTACGGGTTTACCAGGGCTGAAATTTTCTACTGTGCGACCAGAACCACCGCTAGAAGCCCCTGGTTGACCATCTGGTTGAGTTGGCTCAAAGAAGCCGATGGTTTGTTGAGCCGGATTGAGGTAAGCTTTCGCTGCTTGCTGCACTTGAGCAGGAGTAACTTTAGCGATCGCAGCCAGATACCTTTCAATAAAATGATAATCCCCTGCGATCGTTTGGTAATACCCCAGTTGATTAGCTTGACTAGTGATATCTTGGTTCCCCAAAATATACGAGGCTTGCAGTTGCGTCTTCGCCCGGTTCAACTCTTCTGAGGTGACAGGCTGCTGTTGCAATTTTGCTAGAGATTCCTGTACTACCTGGGCAATTTTCCTCAACTCTTGACCTGGAGCCGCCGTAGCATTAATTTCATACCAACCCGGTTCGATAAGTTCAGCAGCACCACCACTCACTGAACTCGCGAGTCCAGATTCCACCAAATCTTGATAAAGCCGAGAACTACGTCCACCCGTGAGAATAGCATCCATCACATCAATTGCTGGGACATCAGGATGTTTGATATCTGGCAGAGGATACACCGCTTGCAATAGGGCTGCACTTCCAGGTTGCTTGAGAACAATCGGCACTTTTTTCGCAACAGGGTTAGATGGCGAAGCGTCGGAGGAATTATTAATTGTTCTGCTGATGTTCTTTTTTGCTCGTTGCGATACCTTACCAAAAGTTTCTTTCACAACTTTGAGTACAGGTTCTGTAGCAAAATCCCCAGTAATTACTAACGTGGCATTTTCTGGACTGTAGTAGGTTTGGTAATAATTCCGGACCTGCTCAACCGTGAACTTCTCTACATCGGCTTTTGTGCCTCCCACCGATAAGCCATAGGCTCGATTGGGGAAAGCAGCTCGCATCACTGCCCGACTCAGACGATAACCTGGTGAATTTTCGTACCCCTGTAACTCAGAAATCACCACCTGCTTTTCACTTTTGAGTTGCTCAGGCCCAATTAAAGAGTTCTCCATGCGATCGGCTTCCAGTGTCAGCAGTGCTTCCAATTTGTCTCGCTGCACTGTGCCAAAGTAAGCTGTTTCGTCATAACTAGTAAAAGCATTGAACTGGCTACCCAAAGCACTAAACAAACGTCCAAACTGTACTGGACGGTCATTTGTACCTTTGAACATCAAATGTTCTAGCTGGTGAGAAATGCCATTCTCTCCCTTAAGCTCGTTGCGTGAACCAACTTTATACCAGACCTGCACACTCACCACTGGAGCGGTATGGACTTCTTTGGTTAGCACCGTTAAACCATTGTCCAATACCTTTTTTTGAACACCTTTGGTGAATGACACAGCAGATACAGGTGCGGCTGCTGTCGGTGTTGCAGCATTTGTAAAATTGCCCGACAAAGGCACGATAGTTAAAAGAAGGCTGAGAAAAAATCCTATAAGCATGTATGAGCGCCGTTTCATAAGCAATGCGAAATTTTCAATTTTTAAATAAAACCCAAAGGTATTTCAAAATTTAAATCTAACTCAAGTTGCTAATTATGGAGAGAAGCAGACAAAGATGCAATCAAATCTCCTCAAAAGAAATGTGGCAGGGGAAGATCATACATAAACTTATTGCTACATTCATTTTTGGAGATGTTTATTAGAGGATGTTTGAAAAGTTCTCTTCTCGGTAAAAAAACGTTTAGATCCCCCTAAGTCTCCCTTTTTAAGGGGGACTTTAACTCTAGTCCCCCCTTTTTTAAGGGGAGCCAGCACGGTCTTGAGGTCTCCCCAAGTAGATCGACTGGCGTAGGTTAGGGGGGATCAATGAGTGCAAAGATACAGCCAACTACTTTTAAAACATCCTCTTAGTATGCTGTTAACAGCAATACCTGTATTATCACCTAATGCCTCAGAAGTGATACTGAACTTGTACCAGTTTAAAGGCAAGAATATTAGCATTAGTTACTCAATGAGCAGCTTTATTGACCAGCCCCTTTTAACCTATCAAGATAACCAATAGATACCATTGAACAAATTACTGCAAGGATTAAAATTGAAGCTTTAGATCGTTTAATTGAGGCTCTCAGACAGGGTTTAAAAGATTTAGTCGAATAAACTTCCAAATATAATAAAGAAAGAGTGGTTCGCGATAGACTATCGCGAATCACTCTTTCTTTTCCACACCCATGAAAAGTCAGGTTGGTTGTGGTCTATTTCGGCAAAATTTGTACAATATTTTTATTTTTAAGAAAATAATTTTTGGAGAAATTAGTATTAAATGTTACAAAATACTCTACAAATATCTTTGTTATCTATCTTTAGGTACAACTTTACATACCTATGTTGACAGAGATAACTCTCTATGTGACTATTATATGTAATGTAGGGTAATGTAGACATAAATTAGATTACGCTTGTTAATCAGCCTTCATAAAGATCATCAGATGCAGTGACAAGTTTTTAGCGAGTAAGAAGTTTTTGAAAGTTCGGAGTGAAAACTTTGGCACTTAGCAAACTTTTGTTTCTCGTGTAAAAGCGTAAATTTACTATTTTTAGTGCAACTACTCATACAAAAAATCATTGTCTTGACAGGTAAAATTTTTACCTAAGCGTGATCTAATTAAAAGTTTATAATTCCCATCATCAATCTCGGCTCTCGGCTAATGTTTGAGTTGTGTATCGATTTAAAACCTAACTGCAAAAACATAATTGTGTAAATTTTGATTCTCTTAGAGAAATCAGGTAGATAAAGTAATTCTGCCGTCATGATTTATTTACTGTTGGGCCTGAATTCTCAGCTTGCACATGCGCGACAGCGAGTTTGCATCACCAAATAAGGTTGAGGCATACTCTGTTTTCGGCAAAAATAATGTTTAGCTTAAGGTAGAATCTTAGCCTTCGCTGCATTTTTCGTGCGAGTTATAAGTTTGTAAAAGATAACGTCAAGAAAGTGAGCCGCGAAAAAGTGCGACTACACAATGTTCTGGCATTCTTAAATGATTGCTTCTAATTGTTTTGAAAGGCTATAATTGTCCATTTTTGTGCTGTCGCATATAGTTGCCAAATCAAAAAAAGTTGATTTGTAAATGTTTACTCATGGAGTGATTGGGAAGTATGTCTAACGATCTACTGCAATATCTTCTCACCATACCTTTATGACCCCCTCTTCTAATTTTGGGAGAGGGGGAAGTGGTGAGAATTGCAACAACTAATTAGCAAGACTTGTATCGTGCATCCAGCCCGTTTAAGTTAGCTAGAAAAATTGTGTTTTGAAAACGAGGATTAACTTATGGCAGTAAGAAACGGAACACCGGAAAACGATACCCTTACCGGCACTAATAATGCTGATACAATTCGCGGCTTTGGTAAAGAAGACCTCTTATTTGGCTTAGGCGGTAATGACACCATCTTCGGTGGAGATGATAAAGACACCGTGTTTGGTGGGGATGGTGCCGACAGAATATTGGGGGAGTTCGGTGAAGACGAGCTATATGGTGATGCTGGCAATGACTTCATCGATGGTGGATTCGATAAGGACACTTTGTTTGGTGGAGGTGGTGCTGATAGACTCTTTGGCGGAAAAGGCGAAGACACAGTGTTTGGTGATGCCGGCAATGACACTATCTACGGCGGCGCGGACGCTGAAGATGGACTCGAAGGCAAAGACTTCCTTGATGGTGGCGCTGGTAACGACTGGGTATATGGTGGCTTTGAAGATACTGCCCAGGGCGGTGCTGGCAATGACACCCTAATTGGTAGCTTCTATGATGACGCACTGTACGGCGACGACACAGAAGGTTCGGTTTCGGGTGGTGCTGATTACATCGATGGTGGTGCAGGCAATGATACCCTTTACGGCGAAGCTGACACCTTGGCTTCGGGCGGTAATGACACCCTCATCGGTGGCGCTGGTGATGACACTCTCTATGGCTATGCTGGTGATGACTCCCTCCTGGGTGGAGACGGTATTGACTACCTTGATGGCGGTGATGGCAATGACGTTCTCGATGGTGGTGCAGGTTCTAGCACCCTCTTGGGTGGCGCTGGCTTAGAAACCATCACAGGGGGTAGTGAAGGTGACTTCATCGATGGTGGTGAGGGTAATGATAACCTTAGTGGGCTTGGTGGCAATGACACCATCTATGGTGACTTTGGTGTAGATGAATCTCTCGCTGGCAATGATGTGATTAATGGCGGCGCGGGCGATGACTTCATCGATGGTGGCGCTGGCGTTGACCGTATTATCGGTGGTGGTGGCAATGATGTTCTCTACGGTGGCGAAGACTCAGAAACCCAAACCGGACGTGATACGCTAACCGGCGGTGCTGGTACTGATTTCTTCCAATTGAATTACGCAGAATATGAATTCGAGCCACCCCAACCCGGTGAGCCAATCATCCCTGTTCCTGCTGGCGACTGGATCACCGACTTCCAAAATGGTACTGACTACTTAGTGCTTGAAGCTCTGGAATTTCAGGATCTAGGCTTCCAGCGCATCAATCTCAGTGTTGGTGGTGTTGCTACAGCTAGTACTCGGATCTACGTTCTGACTGAAGGCGTTACTATTGCTCAATCCGAAACCTTAGCAGTTCTGCAAGGGGTACTTCCCGGAGCGATCGACGCATCAGATTTCGTTGTAGAGCCTATCTAAGAAATGGGTAACTAGGCGGTGTACTTGGTTCGTACCCAAGTAGCACACACCTGATAGTTACCCCAACCATGAAGAGTGGCGGCATTGTCAGAATTCGCTTTCGCTACTCTTCGTACCAAAGCTAAATAAGCAGGCGTAATTAAAGATCACTGGATTTGGATTGGTATTAATGGGTATTAGGTAAGGGTAATTCAAGCTACTCTATACCTTTTACCTCATACTTCTCCTCACTAGTTACATTTATTCTGCCTGACCTACTTAACTGTGTCCATCTTAATATCTCCTGTCCGAAAATCTAGAACAGGAAATAAGCTCAAACACATCTAATTTGCATATCTCGACTGCATCAAAATCCTGTGGGGTGGTCATCTTACCCCCGGCTTTCTCATGCAGTATAAATGCTTATTAGCTTAAAGATTTGTAATACTCAGCATTACTGAAAGTGCCGTGCGAATTTTATTTTTGCATCCTAATTTCCCTGCTCAATTTCGTCATGTAGCAGCAGCTTTGGCGAAAGACAAACGTAACCAAGTTTTCTTTGGTACTACTCGTCACGATGGTAAATTGCCCGGTGTTAACAAAGTCATCTATAACCTTAAACGAGAAGCTCGACCAGAAACTCACCATTACGTCAAACCTTTGGAAAATGCTGTTCTTCAGGGTCAAGGTGTGTATAGGCTGGCAGAGCAACTTAAAGCACGGGGATTTCTTCCAGATGTAGTCTATGGCCATTCGGGTTGGGCCCCTACCTTATTTATCAAAGATATTTTTCCCAAAGCCAAGTTACTGTGTTACTTTGAGTGGTTTTATCATGCTCATGGTACTGATGCTGACTTTGATCCTAGCGATCGCCTGACTGCGGATGATGAAGCCCGAATTCGGATTAAAAATGCGCCGATTTTGCAGGATCTATATAGTTGCGATCGCGGTCTTTCTCCTACCTATTGGCAACGCCAGCAATTCCCTCTAGAGTATCACAGTAAAATTTCTGTATTACATGATGGGATTGATACTAACTTTTTTTGTCCAAAACCAGGGGCTAAATTAGTTCTTCCACGGATCAATCTGGATCTTTCTCATGTTAAAGAACTTGTTACTTATGTAGCAAGGGGCATGGAGCCTTATCGGGGATTTCCCCAGTTTATCGAGGCAGTTGCATTACTCCAACAACAACGCCCTCATTGTCATGTCGTAATTGTCGGAGAAAACCGCGTAGCCTATGGTAAGCCTCTGCGTGATGGCAAAACCTATAAAGAGGTGATGCTAGAAAAATATGATCTCGACCTCAGCCGAGTTCATTTTACAGGCTGGCTACCTTACGTTGAATATTTGCAAGTTCTCCAAGCTTCTGTGGTACACGTTTATCTTACCCGTCCCTTTGTTTTATCTTGGTCAATGTTGGAGGTTTTATCAGCAGGTTGCTTGCTGATAGGTTCTAAAACTGCTTCTGTAACCGAGGTGATTCAAGATGGCGTTAATGGGCTGTTGGTAAATTTCTTTTCACCGCAGCAAATATGCGATCGCATTGCAGAAGCCCTCAATCATCCAGAGAAAATGTCTGCAATTAGAGCGAAGGCAAGGCAAACAATTCTAGATCGCTATGACTTAGCCCAATTATTACCCCAACACCTGCAATGGATACAGCAGTCAGAAGATAGCAAACTAGTTGCGCCTTGGGAGGGAATAAAACTAGGGTTGCTAGCGCCTGTAGAAAAGAAGGGATTTGGTAAGCGACATCAAAAAGCTGAGAATTCATCAGTCACATCTGCGACACCCTTACAAGTTCATAATCAGACATTGACAACTCAAGAAATTATTCCTCTCTTGAGTCGATACCAACTGCTACCAAAGCTTCAGCAAGAACTCTTAATTGACAAAGCGATTGACAAAGCGATCGCCTCTTTTAGCTGCACAAGCGAAGAGCAAGCCAAATGTTACCAAGAGTTTTGCCAACAAAATCAGTTGTCATCCGAAGCTGAACGCCAAGCTTGGTTACAGCAGCAGAATCTGACTGAAACAGAATTTTTAGATTTAACAACTCGCAACCTGAGAATTGAGAAATTCAAAAAAACTACCTGGGATAACAAGTTAGAGACTTATTTTCGCCAATTAAAACCAAAACTTGACCAGGTTGTTTATTCTCTCATTCGCATCCGCGATAGAGCTGTTGCTCAAGAACTTTACTTCCGCCTGTCAGAAGGTGAACAGTCCTTTGCTGAACTAGCAAGGCAATATTCCCAAGGTGCAGAGGCTCAGACTGGTGGCTTAATGGGGCCCATATTGAGTGCACCCCATCCCAAACTTGCCCGCCTCCTCGCCTTCAGCCAACCCGGTCAGCTATCGCTCCCGACCAATATTGGCGATTGGTGGTTAATTGTGCGCTTAGAAAAGTTTATCCCGTCCCAATTTGACGAACCGATGCGACATCGGTTGCTCAACGAACTTTTTGCTGGTTGGTTAAAAGACCAAATGCAAGAAACTTCTCCACCACAATCTGTAGCAATCAAACATTCAGCTTGAACTTCTATTGCTTTAACCTTTAGGTATGTAGTATGCCAGCTCTAAACTTTAGCGAACAGCTTTTAGTAGGAAACGATTTTAGCGGTCAAAACCTGAACGGTTCGACCTTTTTCAAAGCCACTCTCACCAACGTTTCATTGTTCAATACACAGTTGAGAGGCACTAACTTTGAAGAAGCAAAACTATACAATGTTGATGCCCGTAATGCCATTTTTGCCTCCAATAATAATTTTGGCCCAGCTAATCTTTTTAAGGCAACATTAGAAAATGTCAATCTCAGGGGAGCAAACCTAACTGGGGCTAATCTCTCATTCCTCAACACTAAATTCATCAACCTGTCAAACGCTAACCTGACCAATGCCAATCTACAGGAGGCTAATCTCAGTGGCGAACAATCCGAGCGACCAAACCTGAGAGGTGCGAACTTTACTGGTGCTGATCTATATAAAACAAAGCTCAAAGCTGCTGACTTGACTGGTGCGAATCTGAAAAATGCCAGCTTAGAAGAAGCTGATTTTGAAGCAACTCTTTTAGTCAACATCGATGCAACTGGTGCTGACTTCCGACTAGCAAAACTGACAGATATTACCCTGCAAAATGCAATTTTTGACCTAGCTAATTTCAGTGATGTTGTTCTGAGTGATGTAGAAGCATTAGATCCGACACAGCCAATTAATGCTAGGTTTCGTGGTGCTAATTTAACCAACTTGACTCTAGATGACGCTATTTTGACGGGTTCTGATTTTAGTGTTTATGTAGCTGCTAATGGCACTGTTACAGTTACAGACCTGACTGGGGCTAAATTAATTGATGCTGATTTCAC
The DNA here is from genome assembly GCF_014698065.1 of Nostoc flagelliforme FACHB-838. GTDB lineage: Bacteria > Cyanobacteriota > Cyanobacteriia > Cyanobacteriales > Nostocaceae > Nostoc > Nostoc flagelliforme_B. Next base: position 74,629 of record NZ_JACJSI010000011.1, on the reverse strand, counting down.
TGGAGGAAATTTCAGTAGTGCCAAGCTGTTGAATGCTGACTTATCTAAAACCAACCTCACCAATACCAATTTTACAGGGGCTAATATGAGTGGGGTGCTGACGACTGATGCGATCGCAATTGGTGCAAATTTCACTGATGCCAATCTCAGTAACGCTAATCTGTCAAAAGGCAACTTTACAGATGCTACCTTTGTGGGTGCAAATCTCACGGGAGCGATCGCAGTTGATGCCATTGGCTTATTTCTTGGTGATGCCAGTAACAACACCCTCAACGGCACTAGCAACGGCGATAACCTCTTTGGTTTTGGGGGTAATGACACCCTCATCGGTGCTGGAGGGGATGATTATCTTGATGGCGGTGCGGGTGCTGACAGAATGGTTGGTGGTGCGGGTAATGACACCTATGCAGTCAATAGTGCCAGCGATACCATTGCTGAAAATGCCAATGTAAGTATAGATACTGTCCGTTCTAGTCTTGCTAGCTACACATTAGGCAACAACGTTGAAAACTTGGTTTTAGTAGGGACAGCCCAAAACGGCACTGGTAACGCACTTAATAATATCATTATTGGTAACACTGGTAACAATACCCTCAACGGGTTGGCTGGCAACGAGACCCTAATTGGCGATGCTGGTAATGACACACTTAACGGTGGCGCGGGGGATGACTCTCTGATTGGTGGCACAGACTTTACCAATGGCACTTTTACAGGAGCAAGTCTCACGGGTGCGATCGCAGTTGATGCCAATTTTACCAAATCTGCCCTTTTGTCTCCCTCAATCAAAGACCATTTTTACCTAATAACCTAACTTAAAAAGGGTGTAGCCTCATGCGAATTCTTTTTACTATTGTCCACTTTTTTAATCCTGATATTAAGGGTAAGCACGGCTCCCAAAGAAAAGACCCGCGACCCCGTTTGCTAGCTTTAAGTCGAAGTCTTGCTGCCTTACATCAGTTACTTGGTAAATCTCAAAGTATGATCAACACTGGGCAACAATTAGCTGTTGACAGAGCTTCTAAATTTGTCTGACTTTTCACGGGATGTGGAAAGTCAGGGGTAATAGCGTTTTTTGTGAGGCTGCGCCAAACTCTGTTCAAAAGAAAGCTTGCAGCAGAGATTAAAAGTGACTTTTGGTTTGGCGCATCCTTATATTACTGTCACCTTATTTTTTTTGAAAATAAGGTAGTGCGTTAACGCAGTGTAACGCACCCTACAAATGAATCAATCCCTAAACTTCAACATTCAAAGTACGTACCAAAAAAGCCCATTTATCTGCGGCTTCTTCAATAATCTTAGCCGTGGGTTTACCCGCACCATGTCCTGCTTTCGTCTCAATCCTAATTAGAACTGGTGCGTCACCAGCGTGAGCCTCTTGTAAAGCTGCGGCAAATTTGAAGCTATGAGCAGGGACAACGCGATCATCATGATCGGCTGTGGTAATTAGTGTAGCTGGGTAAGCTGTATCTGGTTTGATATTTTGCAATGGCGAATAAGCATACAACGCTGGAAACTCTTCTGGATTATCTGCTGAACCATATTCGGAAGTCCAAGCCCAGCCGATGGTAAATTTGTGGAACCGCAACATATCCATGACTCCGACTGCGGGTAAAGCTGCACCAAACAAATCTGGACGTTGCGTCATACAAGCACCCACCAATAAACCGCCGTTACTACCACCTGCGATCGCTAGCTTCTCAGTCTTAGTATACTTGTTAGCAATCAACCACTCAGCAGCCCCAATAAAGTCATCAAAGACATTCTGCTTTTTATCCTTCATCCCTGCTTGATGCCATTCTTCGCCGTATTCTCCACCGCCGCGAAGATTAGGCATAGCATAGACACCACCCATCTCCATCCACACCAACAGACTCACAGAAAAACCAGGTGTCATTGAAGCATTAAAACCGCCATAAGCATAGAGGTAAGTAGGGTTATTTCCATCTAATTTAATACCCTTTTTATGGGTAATAAACATTGGTATTCTAGTACCATCCTTGCTTTGATAAAAGACTTGTTTTGTCTCATAATCATCAGGATTAAAATCTACCTGTGGCTGGCGGAAAACCTCACTTTCTCCTGTCACCAGATTGTAGCGATAAATAGTACCTGGTATGGTAAAGCTGGTAAAGCTATAAAAAGTTTCAGTATCATAACGCTTCCCACCAAAGCCTCCGGCTGAACCTAGTCCAGGTAATTCAACCTCTCGAATAAAAGCACCTTTGAGGTCAAATATTTTGATTTGACTGTGAGCATCTTTGAGATAATCAACAACAAATTGATTATTAAGTATACCAACACTTTCTAGAGTTTCCGCAGATTGGGGAATGAGTTCTTGCCAATTTTCTGGTGCAGAGTTTTTCGTGTCAATCACAATAACCCTTCCCCGTGGTGCATTTAAATCTGTGCGGAAATAAAACACGCTATCATCATTATCGATAAAGCTGTAATCTGCTTCAAACTGGTTAATTAGTTCTACGACTTCTGCATTAGGGTTAGTCAAATCTTTATAGAAAACTAAATTCTTGGAGTCAGTACCCATCCAAATTGCAATTATTAGATAGCGTCCATCTTCAGTAACGCCACCACTAAAACCCCACTCTTTTTGGTCAGGACGTTGGTAAATTAGTACATCTTCTGATTGAGGTTTACCTAGCTGATGATAGTAAAGCTTTTGATAATAGTTAACATCTTCTAATTGAGTTTTTTCATTTGGTTCATCGTAGCGACTGTAGAAAAAACCTTGATTATCATCTGTCCAAGATGCACCAGAAAATTTAATCCACTTCAGGTGGTCTTGGAGGTCTTCACCAGTTTCAACATCGCGTACTTTCCACTCTTGCCAATCAGAACCAGAAGACGATAGACCATAAGCTAAAAGTCTACCATCCTCACTAATGGACAAACCCGAAAGAGCAACAGTGCCATCTTCTGAAAGTTTATTAGGGTCGAGTAAAACTTTGGGTTCATCATCAAGGGTTTTCAAAGTGTAGAGGACACTTTGGTTTTGCAGTCCGTCATTTTTAAAATAAAAGTAGCGTTCGGTGGAACCGTCTTGCAGAGATTCGCCTTCTTTAAAAGGGATACCGTATTTTTCATAATCCCAAAGTTTGGTAAGGCGCTGTTTAATTTTTTCCCTAGCAGGGATTTCACCCAGGTAGCCAAAAGTAACTTGATTTTGTGCCTCAATCCAAGTCCTTGTTTCTTCAGAGTCAGGATTTTCTAACCAACGATAAGGATCTGCGACTAAAGTACCGTGGTAGTCATCGACTTGATTACTCTTGTGGCTGGATGGGTAGGTGAGAGGTTTTTCAGAAGGTGGCATAGTCTTAGGTCAAAAGTGCTTCTTTACATACTACAAACATAGACCCAAGACGTGGAGCATACACTGACCAAACTTGCGGGAAAATTCCAATAGGAAAGAGTACCCTCTGGGGTACTAGTAAGCAGCAAGTAGTCTCGTTAGGCTTTCAATAAGCAAGTAAATTATAAATTCGCAATCGCGCATTTAATTTGCCTCATTTAGAAGCTGAACCTTTAACTGGTCTACTTCTATTTGGGAAAATCGATATGCAATATCTGATACACAAAAAGTTAAAGGATTTTATGATCGACCAAGTTATAAACTGGAACAATGTATATTTACAAGCAATTCGTGTGAACGGTGGCGCTCCTGGGCCAATTTCCCGTACTGGTGCTATATTACATACTGCAATTTATGATGCTGTTAATTCTATTGAGAAAACTCACAAACCATACTTAGGAATCATCCCCGCAGCCTTCGGAGCTTCTAAAGAAGCGGCGGCAGTTTACGCTGCCTATACTGTATTGAGTAGCGTCAGTGTTTATCCCAATTCCAAGGAGAAAAGCCAAAGCTTCTTCGACACAGAACTCAAAAAAGCCCGTAAAGAACTTGAAAACAGTGGATTGTCAATGCAGAGCATTGATGATGGTAAAGAACTTGGCATAGCAGCAGCTCAAGCAATTATCCAAAATCGACAAGGGGACGGTTTTAATGACAACACCCCTTATACTCCTGGAAAACAGCCTGGTGATTGGCGTCCAACAGGTTCTGGTGATGCAGTGACTCCCAATTGGGGCAAAGTAAAACCCTTCTCGCCCACACAGATCGAGAAATTCCGTCCAACTCGACCAGCAGGTTTTGACAACAAGCAAGATTTACTCGCTAGCGTTGAATATGCGGCTCAAGTCAATGAAGTAAAACGGCTTGGTTCTGCTACTTCCACTGAGAATAAAACATCTTGACTTTTCTGAGACAAGGGGACAAGTTTCCCCTTGTCGTTTTCATTGAGAGCAGCGTTGCAAGATGTTTTTTAAAATCGTCAAACTAAACATTAGTTGGGCTGCTAATCAGTTTCTCCCCTTTCAACATCCGCGCCGCAGCTTCTAGGAGAGCTTCTTCGAGATAAGGCTTGGTAAAGTAGCCACTAGCACCGAGTTGAGATGCAATTTGTCTGTGCTTGTCTGCACCCCGTGAGGTGAGCATTGCGATCGGTAAGTGGTTGAGGTTAGAGTCTTTCTGGATTCGAGAGAGTAACTCTAGCCCATCGCAACGGGGCATTTCGATGTCGCAAAATACGATATCGCAAGGCAGACCAGAGCGGAGTTTATCCCAAGCTTCCTGACCGTCACGCGCTTGTTCTACGCGATAACCTGCCTTATTAAAGGTTAGGGATAGCAATTCTCGGACTGTAATCGAGTCATCGACAATTAGCACTGTCGGGTCAATCTTCGCAGGAGAAGTATCTGGAGTAGCTTTTTGTTGCCAAGAATTGCCACCAATTTGTGTAGAAATCCGTCCCTGGAAGATGTCAATTATTTCCAGCACGTCAGCAATAGGCATAATGCGACCATCACCCAGAACTGTAGCACCAGCTACACCGATGGGTTTAGGCGCTGGGCCTTCAAATTGCTTAATTACAATTTCTTGTTCGCTCAATACCAGGTCAATCTGTAGAGCAATTAGGGTATTTGCCGATCGCACCACAACCACAGAAACCATATCATCATCTCTGGTGCCGCCATAGACATTACCGCGACTGATTTGGCGATTGAAGGTTAAAAGTTCCTTCAAGGGTCGGAATGGTAACACCGTATCGCGCCAGGAAATAAACGATTGCCCATTGTCATCGTGCTGAATATTTTTGACTGGTATATCTAGCGTATCTTCTACACCGTCCATCGGGAAGGCAATCCTGGCTCGATCGGAGACGCAGCAGAGAGCTTTACAAATACTCAGAGTCAGTGGTAAACGAATAGTGAAGGTGGTTCCCTTGCCAATAGCAGAATCGGTGTTAACTGTTCCCCGAATTTCGCTAATCTCGGAACGCACTACGTCCATACCCACACCACGACCGGAAATTTCATCGGCTTGGTCTTTAATCGTAAAACCAGACTGGAACAACAGATCGTAGACTTCCAGGCGAGACATGGCTTTTGCTTGCGCTTCTGTAATCATGCCAATCTTCACCGCCTTAGCCTTAACCTTTGCGGAATCTATGCCTGCGCCATCATCGCCTACGGAAATGATTGTTTGGTTGCCTTGGTGGAAGGCACGGATAGTAATGATTCCCACAGGTGGTTTACCAGCAGCCTGCCTCTCTTCTGGTGTTTCAATACCGTGAGCGATCGCATTATTCAGCATGTGAGTTAACGGATCGGTGAGATGATCCAAAATCATCTTGTCAATTAAGGTATCGCCACCTTCGATCACCAACTCTACTTGTTTGCCACACTTGATGGCGTTGTCGCGCACTCCTCGCCGCCAGCGATCGATTGTTTGGGCAAAAGGCACCATTCGCGCTCTAGTTAATCCTTCTTGTAACTGGGTGGTTACTTGACGGAACTGTCTTGCGACTCGCTCGGTTTCTTCGGTAACAAAATCAATGTCACTAGCCGATTCACGTACTCGCACAATGCGCTCAATCATCTGCTGTGAGAGTGTGTGGAAGGGTGTAAAACGATCCATTTCTAACTCGCTAAAACCCCTGTCGGCGTTGGAATCTGGTGCTTGAAAGCCTGGGTCTTTCTTTTTGCGTCCAGCTAACAGAGAGGCTTCTAATAGCGATCGCTCGTACAACTCTTGCATCCTTGCGCCTACATCAGAGAGTTGTTGCACCTGAATCAGCAAGTTATCTAATGATTGTCGCAGCCGTTCATGATCCTGCTCTAAGGTATTGCGATTAACCACCAACTCCCCAACTAAATTACTCATATCGTCCAGTTGCTTAACTGGAACCTTCATGGTTTCTTCAAATCTCGCAGCCCTACGAGTAGAGGGGCGGGTAGCTTTGCTGGTGTTAGATTTTATCGAGGGTGAATGGGATATTGTTTTATCTGCTTCTGCCAGCAACTTCTCCAAATCACCAAATTCATCTTTTATCACTGGTGATGGAATGGGACTTTTAGCCAAGACTGGTTGAATTTCCAAGGGCTGGCGTTGGCGTAGCCCGTCGTAGACATCGCTGTCGTTATCCGTACCTAGCAGTTCTTCCAGGGCAGCAAAATCTACTTCTGGTATCTCCTTAGCTTTGGGGATAGGTGCTACTTCCTCTCCTAGTAATGCTTCCAAGTCTGCAAATTCATCTTCTAGAGAAACTTCTTCAATAGTTTCTGTGATTGCTAATTCTTCAGTCGAGGCAATAATAGCATTTTCTGCCTCTGACACTGCTGCAACTTCAGATGTTTCTCCTATATTCCACAATTCGGTTTCTACATCTTCCTGAATAACCGTTTGTGTAAAGTCAACTGCTGCCGTGTTTTCTTCTAATTCTTCTTGATTTACTGCTTCTATCAGATCCGTTTCTGTAAACAATAAATCATTTTCAAAAAGTATACTTTCTGTGAATTCAAAGGTTGTTTCTAAATTATTATCATCAGTATTTAGAACTTCTGAACTTGTCTGGTGGGAATCTGAAGTTTCTCCCAAACTGATAGTTTCTGATAATTCATCCACAGTATACTCTGGGGTATCCATCTGAATATAAGTGGATGTTGCTACATCTTCAAATAGCAGTTGCGGATTTTCATCGAAGGAGCCAAATAAATCCTCTGGTTGTGCTTCGGCTGATACTGAATCTGAAGTTTCTCCAAAACTAATAGTTTCTGATAATTCATCTCCAGAATCTGATGAGAATATCAAATCTAGCTGCTCTTCATGCTGGAAATTGATATCAAAATCTTCTTCTAGATCAAAACTGCCTATAGGAGAAGGTATGGACTGGTGATTATCGGCAAAAATGTCCTCAGCCGCCGCAGTAAACAAACTCTCATTTAACGCCCTTTCCACATTCTGCTCAATTAAGGAATCGAATTCGTCCTTTTCCTCTGTGGTTTCTTGGTTCCAGAAGTTGCTCAGATCATTTTCTGATTGAGAAAACTCAGGTGCTGTTGTTGGAGATGTATCAAATAAATCACCGATTTCTGATTCACTTGTCGGCAGTAGTGTCTGTTCTTCCATTTCAGCAAATAGGTTGTCCAAAGACAAGTCTGTTTGCTGGGGTAATTCTATGTAGTCGCTAGGGGTAATTTCTTCTACCCAATTTGCATTTCTAGTTTCTAAGAATAAATTATCAAAACTATTTTGTTGGTTGGTAGATAGTTCCACACTGGCAAACGGTTCAGTTTCTGGTTGAATTACTTCACCTATTGGCAATAGTTCATCATCATCTAGTCCCAGTGTCAACAAATCTTCAACTACACTATTTTGGACAATCTCTTCGGGAGTCTGGTTTGTATCACTAGGAATATCAATAAATTCTTCTAAAATTTCGGGAGAAGAAGAGTCTAAATTTATATCAAGTACATTAAGAGCACTTAACTCTACAGTCGTAGCAGCTATTTGTTGATTTTGTGGTTCCGAATTCTCTTTTTCTAAGAAATTGTCGCCAAATAACAAAGATAAATCTTCTTCCGCAGTTGTGGTTGTTGGGTGCTGCGCGTTGCTTGTGTCTTCATCAAAGGAAAGTAAATCAGATAAATCGCCATCAGCAGCCTCAGCATCAGTGTTGCTGAAATCAATTCCAAATTCATCGGTGGCAACAATATCTAAGGTTTCTTCTTGATGCCAGCTTTCATCTAGTTCGGGAGTTTCACCTTCAAATAAATCAGCAAGGCTATTTAACTCAGCTATTCCTACCTCTGGGCCATTAGGGTCAAGATTGTTACTAACTGGATGTGCTTCGTCGTGGGTGGTGAAGGTAAGACTAGTATGAGTTGCTGCGTTTAGTTGTGTTCTTTGTAACTGAAGAGAGGAACGTTCGTCGAAGACATTATCGTAGTCAGACACTCGTGGACTCGCTAACGCTGCGCGATCGCTAGTATCTTCGTTTAGATTTAGTTCTTCAGTTGTTTGGGCTGACGGCTCGGTGTTAGCAGATAGAATTGGCTCTGATTCTGTCAAAACGACAAACTGTTCATCAAACAAATCAGGTGTAAATTCTAATAAATCAATTTCTGCAACGCTCAAAAGTGCTTCTAGTTGCTGAGTAATTGCAATTTCGGCTTCTTTACCTTGCAGAACTAATTCTTGAGCTTGTTTGATTTCGGTAATGACAATTTTAGCTAAAGTCAGATAAGTATTTTCGGGATTAGCGATCGCACTACCTGCTGCTTGACACAAACCACACCACTTAGGCAAATTCCAGCTCTCGCCAAGTTTGACTAACTGGTGACAGCATTGCTGAAGGTTTTGCCGAGTTAAGGGGGTTGTGGTTTGCTTAAATAATTGCAACATTTCCCGCAGTGTTTGCAGCACCTGGGCTTGAAACTCGCCCCAATTATTTTCTTTAGCGGTAACTGGCAAAGGCTGGGGTACTACTAAGTTTGAAGATTCCTGATGGATATCTTCTGCCAAACTGGGAATATCTCGCCGTAGGAATATTTCTGTAAGTGTGGAGACATTATCTACAGAGGTTGTATGTAGTTCTGCTGCGTTAGGACTGCTGGCTACTCCACTCTTTCCTTGCTCTACAAGTAGTTCCAAATGCTGATACAGCCATTGAAAAACTGGCTCAGTTTCTGACATCAAAGTGTTAGCTGCATCTTCGGAAAGACCATAAGTCCCACTCAGATTCTCTAACAGCACTTTTAGGGTATCAGATACACCAAGAAATAAAGACTCTAACTTTTGGTCAATCTGAACCGGATTATCTTTAAGAACTTTGAAACAATCTTCCAGACGGTGCGAGGTATGCTGGATGCTAGTCAATCCAAGCATCGCGGCTCCTCCTTTGATGGAGTGAGCCGCCCGGAAGACCTCACTGATCATTTCCGGGTCGTTCAGGGTACCCTCTAAATTCAGTAAGCCCTGCTCAATGGTATTCAGGTGATCCCTGGCTTCTTCAATAAAGTAACCCAAAATCCGCTGTTGTTGTTCCGGCAGCATAGTTTTTTAGTCAAGAGTCATTAGTCATTAGTCATTAGTCATTGGTCACTTGTACTGAGCGTTGCCGTTGGCGCAGCCTCTCGTAGAGAAGTATTGGTCATTAGCAAATAACAAAGGACAAAGGACAAATGACAATTTACCTGGTTTCCATAGTTTCCACTCGGAAACGTTCAACGGAGGCAATCAAGTCACGGGATACACCTACTAAGTGTTGTAGGGCACCTGAAACTCGCTGTGCTTCTTGGGAAGTTTCTTGCGCGGTCAACTCTACTGACTGCATTACATGAGCAACGGCACGGGAGGTTTCCGTTTGTTCCACAGTATCGGTAGTAATGGAGCGCACAAGAATATCAATGCGATTTGCCACTTGAATAATGTTTTCGAGCGATCGCTTGGCTTCTTCTGCCAATTTTGTCCCTTTAATTACTTGTTGTGTGCCTTCTTCCATCGCGGTCATTACAGAGCCTGTTTCGCTTTGGATTTGCATCACAATTTGTTCAATTTCCTTGAGCGATTTAGCAGATTTATCTGCTAGCTGGCGCACTTCATCTGCCACGATCGCAAACCCGCGTCCAGCTTCTCCCGCTCTTGCCGCCTCAATACTAGCATTGAGTGCTAACAAGTTTGTTCTGGAAGCAATTTGAGAAATCAACGCCACAATTTTAGAAATTTCTTGCGAAGATTCCGCCAACCGCTTCACTTTGCGAGTGGTTTCAGCAACGGTTTCTCGAATTTCCAAAATCCCTGCTACGGTATTTTCTACTGCTTCGCCACCTTTAAGAGCGATCGTACTAGCATCACGAGCAACGGTTTCAGCTTCCCGCGCCGCCTCTGCTACTCGTTGAATCGAGTCGGTCATTACCTGTACAGAATTCAGCGTCACTGCTAACTCTTCTGCTTGGCGCAAAGCATCACTAGATAAAGCTCTAGCAAAAGTTTCAGAGTTGGTTGCACCCTTTGTCACATCTTTCGCCGCCACTTTTACCTGTTGAACGATATCCCGCAGGTTTTGAATTGTCAAATTAAAGGCATCAGCTACGGCTCCCAGTACGTCGGCTGTGACTTCCGCTTGGACTGTTAAATCACCTCTAGCAGCTCCTTCCACATCATCTAAGAGACGAATCACCTGACGTTGCAGGTTTTCTTTGGCTTCCTCTTGTTCATCAGCTTTGCGTTGGGCTTCACTTGTGGTTGTGAAAATTACCCGCGCCATTTCATTAAAGCCACTGGATAAATGCCCCAATTCATCTTCAGAAAACACTGTAGCTTGAGCATTCAGATTTCCTTGACGTACAGCTTCAAACTGAGCTTGGAGATCATCTGTTGTGCGCCGAATTTGTTTCAGCGCTAGATTCCCCATAAAGCCTGCGGTCGCAAAACCTGCAATCCCAGCGGCTAGTGACATTGCCCAGCCTGTGTTGCGTACTGATTCTCGTTGTTGGGGTGGCGAAAATGTGGTGGCAACAAAGCTAACTGTGGCTACAACCAGTGCCGAGACAATGCCCACACTGCCAGCAATTAACCATTGTTTTCTTTCAATGGAGGCATTCTCTAACGGTGCTAACCATCCTTGCTCGATGCTGACGTTGGGTTCTAGTTTCGAGACATCTGTTTGGCTAAAGACTGGAACGGCTTCATGGGAACCAGTCATTGAGAATAGTTCCTCTTCGCGATCAGCTGCATTACTGGGAAAAGCCTGCGCGGCTTGAGAGCGTCCAGTCTCACTAGTTTCTGCCGGAACAGAATGCATTGCTAAATCGCCGAAGCTAGCATCTCCTTCGAGCATATCAAACCCTGGAATATTGCCTAAATCGTCAAATTCCTCAAAGTCATCTAAAAACTCAATATTGCTCTTAGAATTTTCTTCATTCAGTATATTGCTTGAGTCTTCATAAGAGCTTAAACCCTCTGAGCCAAAGGCAGACTCAAATGCTTCCATATCGAAATTTTCATCTTCATCAAAGCTATTTTGACCGATAGATTCACCTGATTTGAACTGCTTTTCTTTCGGAGGTAAATTCCTACTTAAAGATGAAGAATTATTAGATAAATCCGGCTGAAAAGCTTCATCTGCTTCAACATTTGTTGGTTTTAACCATTTATAGGCTTCGGTTTCAGGCAAATTATCTTGACTGCCATATTCCAATTTATTTGTTATTGGCGAATCATCTCTAAGCTCTTCTGCAACAATTAGTAAAGTTTCGTCTCCAAAACTAGATTTTTTATATTCTAACTTCCCAATATTAAGCTCTGGAGACTTTGACTGACTCAATAAATCAGGGAGATTACCCTTGGTATTACCAGTTTGGGAATTAGAAGATGAAGAATTATTATGGATAGTTGAATTTTCCTGAGAAGAATTTATCTCATTATCTGAAAAAGGACTATTTACTAATGATTCTGCCTGATTATTTTCTGACATATCTTCTTGCCAAAAAACAGGTAACTCTAATTCTTTTTCATCCTCCCAGTTATTATTTGAGTCTTGTTCCTGCAATTCTTCATTCATGGCGAAAGGGTCATCGCCAAAAGCTGTAGAATAATCTGATGTTTTAACTGTTCCAATACTATCTTCTGTGGCTATGTCAAATGGAGTTTTTGAAGATGTCTCTTCAACGCCATTTACAGTTTCTTGATGCTCTCCAAAAAAGTTCAAATCAAGGTTTTCGCTGTCAAACTCCTCACTAGCAGCCAAATCTTCTAATTCTGGTTCGCTATATGCCAGTGCATCAGACATCTCTGAGGAGTTTATTTGCTCTCGACTTTCGGATGTATCAATCTGCCCACCAAATGACTGTAGATATTGATTGATATTCTCAATTCCATTATTGGCAAAAGCAATAATTTCTTGATCGTTAGTCAAGCCTAATACCTGTTGATATTCTTCTTTTGCTACATCGTACTGTTGTAAAACATAGTAGATATGACCCCTTAACAAATGGGAGTTAGGGTCATTTGGTAAATCTTGCACCACTTGGTCAACTAAAGTGGCCGCAACGTCATAATTTCTTTGAACATAGGCGGTCATCGCCTGTTGATATGTTGGCTCGTAATTATCGATACTTGCTGCCATTTCCTCCTCCAATTTCATGCTGCCCACCTAGCACTCCGTACAATTGCCATTTGATCGAGCAGTCGTAGACACTGATTGTTTTTAGCACCTAATGACCACTCTCCACGTAAAAAAGGAGCCATCGTATCAGGAACACTAGTTGGTGGCATGAGATTCTGGACATCCAGCCAGTCCATACCACCGATTTCCTCTACTGCTAAACCCACTATTGTGTCTTGCTCTTCAATGGCAATCACCGAAATTTCCGCTCTATCCGTGTTTAATGCACTTGCTTCCCCTAGAAATTGACCCAAATCGGCCACCCAAATAACTCGACCTCGTAAATTTAGAGTACCCAAAAGTAAAGGAGAAGCATTAGGAATCGGGGTGATTCTATCAGGACTTAGTTCAATTACCTCCCGGATGCCAGTTGCTTGTAGTGCAAACTCCTGATGCGAGGGAATGTAAAACCTCAAATGTAACTCACCTTCAGGACTTTCTACTTGTAATTCTGGTCGGAAGTGGTCTTGACCGCTACCACTTAAAAAGTCCGGTTTGCTGACCATGTTGTTTTTATCCTTATCCTCGCAGCAGTTGTTTGACTGTTCCTACCAACTCGGTTGGTTGAAATGGTTTGGCTATGTAGGCGTCTGCACCCTGCTTCATGCCCCAGTAGCGATCAAATTCTTCGCCTTTGGAAGAACACATAACCACAGGGACATTTTGGGTTTTTGGATCGGATTTTAACCGCCGACAAACTTCGTAGCCGTTCATCCGGGGCATAACAATATCCAATACCACTAAATCGGGAGGTGCTATTTGGATTGCCTCTAATGCTTCTAATCCGTCACTGGCATGGGTAACTGTTAGGCCAGTTGCTTTCAGGAGGTCTGTAATCATCTCCCTTTGCGCGATACTGTCTTCCACAATCAGAACTGTACTCATAAATGTCTATTTACCTCCTGATTTAGACGTTCCTAGTTGGAACATTCCCTGATTCCTCCGCAAGTATTAACTGTATAAATTAATTTTATTTCTTCACTATTTTCCCGGAGATTGACGTTTCACTGAGTTAGCTGACTCTGTGATAACATCTTTTTACTCATCTTTTAGTAGATCAACAAATCTTTGATCTCTTTAATATGTCCCATAGATGAGGGAGCAGGGGAAGAAAAACTATTAAATTATTTATTGCCCAATACCCAATTTTCATTGGTTGTTGATATATTTCTCCACGAGCATGAGTAACTCAGTGTCTGTAAACGGTTTTGTTAAATAATCTGTTGCCCCGACCATCTTAGCTTTGACTCGATCAATAAACCCATCTTTCCCAGTAAGCATGATAATCGGTGTGAGCCGAAATGCTGTTGAATGTCGCAGCATCGCGCAAACCTCGTGCCCTTCCAATCCTGACATAGCAATATCGCATAAAATTAAATCCGGTTTGAGTTGAAAAACCAGACTCAATGCCTCTAAAGGATCACTGAGAGCGATCGCTTCATAACCTTGTGGTTGTAAGATCGAATTTATAGTCTCACCGATAGCGATCGCATCGTCAATACATACTATCCGCCCCCTTGGTTTTCCCTTCAATTCCCAGGTGTCAGTGTGGGTATCTAATTGATTCGTCTCTGAATATACTAGTTGTAGCCAACTTTGTTGCACATAAGGGTATATTGCCTTAGCGACTGTCAAAATGTCTCGGTTGAGATAGCGAGCCAACTGACGCAAGGATGTTTTACCATCAGCCCAATGTTGTAGCCTATTCACCGTTGCTTCTGGCAGGGAAGATTGTAGCTGAACTTTGTCAGATAGTACTGGTAATTGTTCTGGAGACTGAATGTGTGGATACAGCTGTTTCCACTCTTGCAGCTGCTTCGTAATTTTTGCCACAAATGGAGCAATTTCGAAAGTGTTTAATTGCGGGGCAAGTGCGACACCCTGATGGAAAATGAAGTTACCTTGGCATAAACTCAACAGGTCAAAGAGAGTTTCATGCACCAAGCCCTGAATGATACTACCAGCTATCTTTGGGTTGATGATATTCCGCTCCAAAAGCGCCCAAAGATAGGCATACTCTGGCGCGTCGGTGGGTGGTAGGGAAGCAATTTGTTTGTCGGTGAGTCGCGTCTCAACTCGGTAATGACGTAAATAATCGTTAATTCTAAATAAACTACTCTCGCCTTCTTGGCAATAGATAATTTGACCATTCAAGAAAAAAACGAACCAAGACTCTTGTTTGGGGCGATAAATGCTTGCTCCCTCTCCACCCAGTTTGTTGTGATGGTGAGAGCTACTAGCTCTCACCCATAATTGCCCGGTTCGTTGTCCCAACTCAATCAATTGCAGAATACTGCAAATATCAATTTCATTTAAATTTCCCTGCATTTAGCTAAAAAGTACTCCTTAAGTACTCCTGAATTCTGACCTCTTCTTTAAGTATTGATTATGGATTATTGAAAAGATTGTTACTCTATTCTTGTTGTCATTAGGCAATACATTAAACTATAAACCTTTATCTTTTGTAATACACTTCGATAAAGCTAGTGTTAACACGGAAGTCATCATCACTGTCATCAGTACAAAATATAAAGGCGCGACTAGCTCGCTTCTATAAGTATCAAGACGTAATATCTGACGTCTATAGTTTTGTCTGTCTTGTTCTCCTAAACTTCGGTTCAGTGAGATAAGTTAACAGAATTATTTAAGATATATCCCAAAACATAAACTTTAAGTGCATCAATAAAGGACTAACGGTGTGCTGTATTTAGCAGAAGTACAAAAACAGAAAGGTGGTTTACTCAGTGGCGGTGCCAAAACCGAACTGAAACTGCTAGCTTGTCAGCGAACTGACCAGAATTGGAGTACTGTGTCAGAAGAAGTGATTGCCGCTGAGGACGCAAGCAAATTAAATGACGGTGCTTTGGTACTGGTTGAAGTGAATCCGAATCGTCAAGTGCAACGGGTTCAAGAAGCTGGGCGTCCGCTAGTCAACATTTTGCAGAATTTTTCCCGCCAATTGGAGAAATTTAAGCTCAAGGAAGATGAAATTGATCAGTGGAAGCAATCGTTGACGTTTCAGGCGCAAGAGTTGAATCGCCGTGAAATGGACATGGAAGTGCGCTCGGAACAGTTGCAACAATTGGAGGAAGAGTTGCAACACCTAGAGGAGCAAAAACAGGAAGTTGACACTTCCCGCCAGGAAATTGAACGATTGCAAACAGAAGTTGAGCGCAACCGCCTAGAATTGGAAGGCGCTTGGGAGCATTTACGAGGTGAGCAGCGTCGCCTAGAGGAACGTCTTGCGGATTTTAAATCAGGAACGGTTTTGGATGAGGAGCAAAGCCGGGTAATGAGTGAGTTACTCGATCGCTTGTCTAGTCGTGTTGTTCCTACAGAAAAAGTCAGAGAACATTTACATCTAGCCTTTGAATTGATCGAAAAGCAGCAAGCGACTCTTACCCCGCACTGGCAAAAACTGGAGGAGCAAAAAATTGCGATCGCACAACAGCAAAAAGAAGTAGAGCTATTGTCACAGGCTTTTAGCGATCGCCAAAATGCGTGTCAAGAAGCACAAAATTCTCTAGTTCAGCACACAGCCCAATTGCAAATAAATACAGCAGACCTTACCGGCAAGCAAGAGTATGCTCGGATCATCAAAGACCAGTTACGAAGTCAAGAGGAATTATATCAACAGATTCACTCTTTAGCTGCAACATCTGGTGACGTAGTTCTCGGCAAGCAAGCTGATGTGGAGGCTTTGGATAAAATGCCTTTAGAAGAACTACAAAAGATAGTGCAAGACTTGCAGTATAAGTTAGAAATAGATGCTAGCTTTGTTCACGATCAAGAACAAGAATTGAAATATAAACAAGAAGCTATAGAAGAACTACAAACTAAAATAAATAATGCATCTGACCATGACCACATTAATTTGGAACTGGAACTAACAGATGAAAAAGACCTCTATCAGATGCTAAACTCCAGTTTGGTGGGACAACGCCGCAATATGTTGCAGCATCAGAAATTTCTTAAGCAACACCAAGCTGTATTGCTACGGCGGCAAGGAGATACTGTTGTTAATGAACAAGAGGGTAATAAAGTTAATTTAGAACCGATTCTGTTACAAATTGAAAGCCAGCGACAACAATATTCACAAGAAATCCAAAAGCTGGAACGTGAGATTGATCAGATTCGTTCTGGTATTGAGCTAAATCAGGGAATGATTGACAATCAAACTCACGATCTAGATGAAAAGCGCCAAGAGCTGAAAGCGATTGAGGAGAACTTGCTATCTCTAAGAAGAACAACTGCTGAATGCTGCGGTCGGGTGAATCTCTATCAAGAAGCGCTACAACCAATTCAGGATTCTCTAGATGGATTACGGCAAAAGCTGCAAGGAATTGGAGAATCTTTGGATCAATTCCAAGAAACTGGTGATTATCAAGTCCAAGCGATCGCGCAGTTGCGTCATACTCTCCAAAGTTTAATGCCTCAGCCAGAATTACTGGCGTCTTAACAAGTTCTGGGGCTTTAGCTAGGCTAAAGCCCAACTACGAACTACGAGCTTATTAATTATTCCATAAATAAAGTAGATTCTACATTAAAAAACTCTCCCAGCTTACGCGCTTGTTCTGTATTTATCTTCTCTTGTCCATTTAAAACATTATCAACCAAATTTTTTGTTCCTAAAACCGCTACTAAATCATCTCTATTTCTCTCAGATTGCTCTAAAATAAATAACAACAATGTGCATTGTCCCTGATAACAAAAAGACTTTAAATAACTATTTAAAGCAGATCCAGTCGCCTTCTACTTGAGCGATCACACCACCAGGAAATGGATCGGTTTGCGATCGATTGGGCGCTATAATTAAAGCCGTTAATTTTTCGATATGTTCAAAACTGGGGGCATCAGTCAGTCTTTGCTGCAATACCTGACGCATCACCCGACGTTGCAACGCCAATGGTGCTTTCTGCAATACCCGACGATTTAACCTTAAGGAAGGAAGAGAACTAAGAGAATCTTCTTTATGCCCCATGTTCATCGCCTCTTCCCGCAACTGCTGGGCAGCTTTTTCTAAATATTCCACTTCTGCTTGCAGCAATTCTGCTGTTTGGGCTAAGGCTGATTCTACTTGGGGGTTGAAATTCTCTCGCAAATATGGTATCCACTCTTGGCGAATGCGGTTGCGGGAATATTGCAAATCTTGATTGGTGGAATCTTCCCAAATTGGTAATTTAAATTCTTGACAAAATTGCTCTGTTTGTGAGCGAGTGATTTCTAAAAGTGGACGCACTAACATAATGCCTGTAGTCAGGGAACGTTGCCAAGTCAGTGCTTGTAAGCCATCAGCACCAGTACCGCGAATTAAATTGTAGAGGAGAGTTTCGGCGCGATCGCTTGCGGTGTGTCCTGTAACTATATATTGATAATTATTTGCTTGGGCGATCGCACATAAAGCTTGATAGCGCCAATCGCGTGCAGTAGCTTCACTATTTATCGGTTCGTTCGCTGTTTCTAAATAAAAGGATATACCCCAAGTTTTAGCTAAATTTTCGACGTGATGGGCATTAGCTTCGGAGTCAGAACGCCAGCGATGATCGCAGTGAGCGATACCTAAATACCATCCCCATTTGGATTGTAAATCTAAAAGTAATTTTATTAAACACAGAGAATCCTGTCCGCCGGAGACAGCGATTAATAGACGCTGGTTGCGCTCAAATAAGTGGCGCGATCGGATGGTGCGATGTATTTTTGCATGTAGAGGCATCCATAGCATATAAAAATAATTTACTCATAATTGAATATGTGCTAATTAAAACCGACTATATATCTTCCACCCAAGAGTGAGAGACATTATACATCATAAATTTCTGCTGTAATTAGTGCAGGGTAGAGCTAGCGTAAAGTGGACAATTTGACAATCTTTAATACTCAAACTACTTGGCGTATAGTCATAATCTGTCCGCACGCAACAAGAACGCAAGACACTTAATATATGGTTCGAGAGCTAGAAAGAAAACGCCAGAGTGCAAAGTTTCCCGAAACAGCACCGGCTGCTAATCCCGTATTTTTTAGAACCTATAGCCGTCGCACAAAGGCGGGACTAAGGGAAACATGGGATGAGGTATGCGATCGCACTCTACTCGGTTTAGTGGAGTTGGGAAAGCTAACTCAAGAAGAAGCTGCCATACTGGATAAGATGCAGCGCAACTTGAAAGCCATGCCCAGTGGGCGCTGGCTATGGGTTGGTGGTACAGACTGGATAACCAAGCCTAAGAACTTTTCCGGGGCTTATAATTGCACCTCTACCAATCTCGAAGACTGGAGTGCCTTCGGATTAATGATGGATTTGGCAATGATGGGCTGTGGTACTGGAGCCGTCCTAGAACCACAATTTATTAACCAATTACCTCCTATCCGTAATCAACTGAATGTCACTGTCCAAGGTGAAATTGGCAGCACTCCTGTGCAACTGCGACGTGAATATACTCAAACTCATATAGAAGGCAATAACGTCATTATTCACGTTGGAGATAGCCGTGAAGGTTGGGTTGAATCATATCAAGCCCTATTAGAACTCTCCACGAATGAACAGTTTTCAGCAGAAGTTGAAGTATTAGTTGATATCAGTGATGTCCGAAAAGCAGGAGAAACTCTCAACGGCTTTGGAGGAGTTGCTAATCCTGTGAAATTGCCCGGACTTTATCAGCGTTGTGCCTCCATCCTGAATAAAGCTAGAGGACGACAATTAAGTTCAGTTGAATGTTGTCTGTTAATCGATCAGGCTGCTGTAACAATTGTTGCAGGCAATATCCGAAGAAGCGCGGGGATGCGTCAGTTTGATTCTGGCGATAACCTAGCAGCCACGGCCAAAGATAATTTATGGCAACAAGATGAAAATGGCAACTGGCGAATTGATCCGGAGCGTGATGCACTCAGGATGGCGAACCATACGAGAGTTTTTCACTGCAAGCCGACCTTAGAAGAATGTCTTGATGCCGTCCGCAAACAATATTATAGTGGCGAGGGAGCGATTCAATGGGCAGGTGAAGCCGTCGCGCGATCAAACATTGATTTGCTGCCAACACAAGCTTTGAAAGTTGAATTTTTACAAGCTTATGAACAAGGAATAGCAAAACAGTGGTTAGAAGAACGTTATTCAAATCTTGATGTTAATGAGTTAGAACATCGTTTAGCTCGTTACGGTTTAAATCCGTGTGGTAATTGATTTTGCCTCACGTTAAAAACCTCGCAAAAACGGGGAAAGCTGAGATGCTAATCCCGTGGTAATCAAAGGAAGTAAAAAGCCTTTGATACCGTACAGCGTAGAGAGTGAAACTAGATTACATCGAAAATTGGTGTCTAGAATATAATCTCTCCAAGAGTGCGGGGGCGGATGTGAAAAATACTTTTATTATCTGAAGTCACATCTGTAAAAGGTACGCGGAGCTACTGCGAATAATCAAGCAGTAGAACTAGGGGATAAAAAGCCTCTAGGGTAACAAATCTGGAAATCATCGGTAGTAATTTCCACTGCAATTTGTCAGAGGTTCACCTTAATCAAATCGATCCATATAACTACAAAGAACAGGAGGAAGCTTTCACTGCTGGGGCGCTATCTGTAGCAGTACTTTTAAATCACAAATTTTTGGAACCACGCTATCAATACAGCCGTGAATTAGACCCGATTGTAGGAGTTTCTTTTACAGGTTTATTTGATTTCTTTGTCCATGCTTTTGGCGTTGATTGGCTGCGCTGGTGGGAAGCCGGAAGACCTGCAACTCCACAAGGATTAGCTTTCAAGCGTGAGGAAGAAAAATATCTAAGTTCTTGGAAAGATATTGTACATCGGGTAGTTTGGGATTATTGCGATCGCCATAATTTCAAACGTCCAAATCGCTGTACCACAGTTCAACCTAGTGGCACGAAGGCATTATTAACTAATGCTAGTTCAGGATGGCATCCCCCGAAAGCGCAAAGATTTATTCGCCGCATCACCTTCGGCAAAAATGACCCAGTAGCCTTAGCTTGTATTGACTACGGTTACAACGTCATTCCCTCTCAATCAGATAAAGATGAACAGGGCAATTTGCTCAACGATCCTTTTGACTCACGGGTGAGTGAATGGTTAGTAGAAATTCCTGTTTCTGTATCTTGGGCTGATTTACCAGGTGCTGATGAAATTGATGTTTCTAAGTTTTCAGTCTTAGCCCAATTTGATTTTGTCCTTCAGGTTCAACGTTGGTATGTGACTCACAACACATCAGCAACTTTAGAACTTCGCTCTGATGAAATCGAACCTTTAGGACAGCGAATCTACGAAACTATCCAGAATGATGAAGGATATATTTCAGCCGCTCTTTTAGCTCGTTTTGACGATTTGCAATCATTCCCACGTTTGCCATTTGAACCAATAGACAAATCAACCTATACTCGCTTGAATCAAGAAGTTAAAGCACGGCGCAAAACAGATGATTTCTGTGCAGTCTTAAGCCGCTACGATTTAGGCGAAATGGCAGAAGCTGGCCCTAGTGGTTGTGATTCTGACAAGTGTATGTTTCCCGATCAGCAACCAAGCGCATAAGGTGAAATGACTGGGGGCTGGGGAATGTGGGGCCCCTCTGGGGATAAGGGGGTCTGGGAAGTAGAGGAAAATAATCAATAGACCTCTTACAAAAGTGCTTTTTGCAAGAGGGGGGAAAAGGCTAAAGGTTAAAGGGGAAGTGGACAATACAAAACCTTTTCCCCCGCCCCTTATCCCCAGAGGGGGCCCCACCTTCCCCCTTCCCTTTTTCCCGACTTATGCAAGAAGTCTAATGCCCGATGTCCCATGCCCTACATCGCTCAACACGTTACGATCAATTAAGAGGTAATAATTTTTTACGGCAGTGCCAGGAGTCTC
Source organism: Nostoc flagelliforme FACHB-838 (assembly GCF_014698065.1). Taxonomy (GTDB): domain Bacteria; phylum Cyanobacteriota; class Cyanobacteriia; order Cyanobacteriales; family Nostocaceae; genus Nostoc; species Nostoc flagelliforme_B. The sequence goes on along the minus strand of NZ_JACJSI010000011.1, from coordinate 53,263 downwards.
TTAATGTTTATTAATGAATTGTCACCTATATTCAAAGAATTTACTCAGCATCCAGTCTCATTTGTGGGTGGGTTCTTCTCTGGTGTGCTTCGGCTCAATCTTGCAGATGATCCCGTTAAAAGCTGGCTGGATAAACAGATTCGCTCAAATAGTTACACCAGTAACACAACAGACGCACATAATGGCAAAGCCAGTGGCCCTCAGCAAATTTCGATTGACTAAATTTTGAAATTCGGGAGACGCAGGGATGCACTTACATGGGGATTTAAGAGAGGGATTCTCCATCTCTTCCACTCTGTTGCTCTTTGCGTCTCTTTCAATAAAGAGCAGTTGGGATATATGACTACTAGTCAATTGCTCCCTTAGCAAAAGATACAAAAATCAGACAAATAGGCATGAAAATATGGAATCCCTAACCTCTCGTATGCAGGCGGTACAGTCACCGATTATTCCTGTGGTTGGGGAACTGATTAAAAATTCTCCTGGAACAATTTCTTTAGGACAAGGTGTTGTTTATTACAACCCACCAGATGAAGCCAGAGAATTTTTAGCCAGATTTTTAGCTGAACCTGCTAATAATTTATACAAATCAGTTGAGGGAATTCCCCCGTTGCTGTCAGCACTTGCAGCAAAATTGCAAGCCTTCAACGGCATTGAAATCAATGGGGAAAACTGCATCGTTGTGACAGCCGGGAGCAATATGGGATTTATGAATGCCATTCTTGCTATCACTAACCCAGGTGACGAAATTATTCTGAATACGCCTTACTATTTCAACCACGAAATGGCGATCGCAATGGCTGGTTGTCGTGCGGTGTTAGTGGCGACGGATGAAAATTACCAATTACGCCCAGATGCGATCGCTCAAGCAATAACTCCCAAAACACGGGCTGTGGTGACAATTTCACCGAATAACCCGACTGGAGTTGTCTATTCTGAAGCGGCATTGGGTCAAGTAAATCAAATTTGTGCTACTCGCAGTATCTATCACATCAGCGATGAAGCTTATGAATACTTTACCTATAACGGGATAAAACACATTTCACCTGGTGCATTTGATAATAGTAGCAAGTACACAATTTCTCTTTATAGCCTTTCCAAAGCATACGGTTTTGCTAGTTGGCGTATTGGCTACATGGTGATTCCCAAACATTTGCTTGTCGCCGTCAAAAAAGTCCAGGATACAATTTTGATTTGTCCACCAGTAATTTCTCAATATGCAGCTTTAGGGGCATTGCAAGCAAAAGAGGAGTATCTGAAAACTAATATAGGAGCCATTGCTCAAGTACGCCAACTAGTATTAGACTCCCTTAATCGTCTACAAGGCTTATGTAGTATTATTCCTGCCAATGGTGCTTTCTATTTTTTCCTCAAAGTTCATACCCAGATGGATGCTTTTGAATTAGTCAAAAGACTGATTCAGGAACATAAAGTAGCGGTTATTCCAGGTACAACCTTTGGCATGGATGACGGATGCTATCTCCGTGTTGCTTATGGGGCGCTGCAAAAAGAGACGGCAAAAGAAGGTATAGAGAGATTAGTGCTGGGTTTGGAAACTATAGTTAGGAGCTAGGAGTCATTCAATTTTGATTTTGAGATTTTAGATTTTCCTTAAATTTATAAGGGCGTTAAGCTGCTTTAGCGTACCTCGTTCACAATCCCAAATATAAAATTCAACAGATGTCAATTATTAATAAGTTAATTGAAATTGAAACTGAGCCAAAAATTAATATTTATAATATTACCTCACAAATCCAAGATTTTATTGCCTCAGCATCAATTAAAAATGGACAAGTTTTAGTATTTTCTCAACACACTACAACAGCGTTATCTATCAATGAAAATGAAGTTAGATTATTAGAAGATATAAAAATATTCTTGCAAAAATTAGCACCGGAATCAGACAGCTATTTACATAATGACTTGCATTTAAGAGATGTCCCAGAAGATGAGCCGATTAATGCTCACTCTCATTTAATGGCAATGATGCTGACCACTAGTGAGATAATTCCCATTGTGGATGGTAAATTAGCTTTGGGAACCTGGCAATCTGTGTTGTTTTTTGAGTTGGATGGCCCGCGTCAAAGAACAGTATTTGTACAAATTTCTGGCGAATAATGCAATTTTAAACCTGTAATTATCCCAGAACAACCTAAATCTGAGAGAATTACGAACACGATCAAAAAGTGTATCAGTTGAATTTACCTACAGCAATTAAAAATCTGAAAGAATGTTTTCCAGCATCACCTTCCTTTCCACAAACCAGGACTTTCGTTGTGTCAAAGGCAGAGGCCATTAGTTATGAAAAATAACGATAATTTTGTATTACGTAATACTTGGTACTATGCTTTGCCTAGCGATCAGATCAAGCCAGGTATGATGATCAGCCGCATTTTCTTAGGAGAACCGGTGCTGTTAGTTCGCGGCCAGGATGGTAAAGTGTCTGTAATGACGGATATTTGTCCCCATCGTGGTGTCCCCTTGAGTTGTGGGAGATTCAATGGGCAGGAAGTTGAATGCTGTTACCACGGTTGGCGCTTTAACTCTGCTGGGCGCTGTACTGCGATACCTTCTCTTGTGGAGGAACAGCAGATGGATTTGAGTCGCTTCGACGTAAAGTCTTATGCAATCCGGGAAGCCCAAGGGAATATCTGGATATATATAGCTGATCCCGATAACCCTCAACCTGCTTCTGAGATGGAAATTCCAGTAATTCCAGGGTTTGGCGATCGCTCTCACCAGTTCGTAGAAGTGGTAAAATTCCCTTGTTTTATAGATCACGCAGTGGTAGGTCTGATGGATCCTGCTCATTCACCTTATGTTCATCGCGCTTGGTGGTGGCGAAGTGAACAACTGCATGAAGAAGTGAAGCAATTTGATGCTTCGCCCTACGGCTTTACGATGCGACGACACCGATTACCAGAAAACGGCGGTCGATTATACTGGCTGATTGGCGGTGGTGTCCCGGAAACGGAGATTTCTTTTCGTTTACCTGGAGTCAGAATCGAAGAAACCACCATTGGTAAACATCGAGTCGTTAATTTGACGGCGGTTACACCAATTTCAGACACCGAAACTGAGGTAACTTTTGCTCTTTATTGGACGCTTCCTTGGGTAGGATTTTTCAAACCATTGTTACATGTGCTGGCGCGGACTTTTATTGACCAAGACCGAACGGTTGTAGAAAAACAGCAGATTGGTTTGAAATATAATCCCGTGCTGCGACTGATTAAAGACTCAGATATGCAGGCGCAATGGTATTACCAGTTAAAGCGAGAGTATGCTAAGTCTGTCGCTGAAGGACGAGAATTTGTGAATCCTGTTAAGGGTCAAATACTCCGTTGGCGTGCTTAAATTACTCAAAAGTAAATTCTGCAAATTCTCTTTGCCCAAACTGCATATTTCGGTCTATGGCTGACAAAATTTTATTATTGGCGCTATCGCTATTTAAACAGCGACCGACTAACTGTGCGACATCTGCACGATTTATGCTACCAATAATGTGCGGATCTTCAGTTAAAACACCATTGCCCGTTGCTGGTTCTGACTTTAGTCCACCAGGACGGATGATTGTGTAGGTGAGTCCACTGGCAATTAAGTGTTGTTCAGCTTTGTCTTTCTCAGCTAAAACTTTTCCCAGTACCGCTAAAACTTGGGGTGAGGCAGCAACAACACTATTGCCAGCACCAATAGAAGATACAAGAATAAACTTTTGTACTCCAGCTTTAACTGCTGCATCGATCAGATTTCTATTACCAGGGTAATCCGGTCTTTCTACATCTGATGGTAAACCGCCAATTGTACTGATAACGGTGTGAATAGGTTCATCTGTAAGCATTGCGCGTTCTACATCGGCAATATTCAAAGCATCTCCCAAGACTATCTCAATACCGATTTTTTCTAGTTCAGCAGAAACTGCTGCTGTTCTGAGGAAAGCTCTTACCTTTAGCTGTTGGGCTGTGAGATATTGAGCAATTTCTCGACCAACACCGCGACTTGCTCCAGCCAGAAAAATATAAGATGCACTTGTCATAATAAATTTAACTATTTACGCTCAAAGGATTTTATCAGAGGATTGGCAGTATTCAATAATTGCTCAAGCGACTGAGATGCTTCTGGTTGGTGGCGAACATGAGTGTCAATAAACAAACTAATGATTTCACCCATTAGTAAACGGAAGCTTTCTTGGGGTTGGGTGGCAGGAAAGTCTAACAAGGGTGTATCTAGGGTGGAGTCTAGTGGGTCAACTATCGAAAAGTGATTTGCCCCATCCAAAAGTACCAGATAGCTATCATTTCGTCCGCCAGTAATTGCTTCTTGGAATGTACGGATGACTGGGGCGGTAGCATTTCCAGGAGTTATACCATAGCGATCGCTATTGTTCGCAATCACTCCATCACAGGTTCCTCCTATCAGTAGCAGGGGTACAGAATCTGGTAAGGGTAAGATAGTACCTGCTTCGTACCCCAATAATAACGTTCCCATAGTGTGTGAACCATAACTAAAGGATGCTGCGACTTGAGGGAAAAAGTGGGGATCAGCATTTTCGATCGCTACTCTACCACCTGCGGAGTGTCCACCTAAAATTATTCTTTGTAGATCAAGCATTCCAGCTAAAATACCCTCAGACTGTAACTGTTCCACTTTCGCTAGCAGTGTTGGCAAAGCCGATGCAGTGGGAACAGTACGATAAATTGTTGGTTTTTCCTTTTCAAAATCAACCCCTGGAGTCAGACTAATTATTCCTGGTATAGCTTCTGCAATCCAGTTAAAGAGAATCACCACTAATCCACGTTCAGCGAGTTTAACCGCCAACCATTGATATTGTTGAGCATCACAGTTAATGCCGTTGAAGAAAATCACTACTGGAAAAGGTGCTTTTTCTAAATCAACTGGTATTTCCCTATTTGTTTGTACTTTACGCCTCGATATCTGTGCTGGATAGAAAATTTTCAGGTGAATGGTATCGTAAGGAGGCTGGAAACCTTCGACTTTAGCAGCTTGGAAAAAAGCACGAACTGTCATCTGGTTATTTCTGATATCATTGAAAATTTTTCTATTGTCTAGGTATAACTGCTCCTAACAATCCCAATCTAGCGATCGCCAACAACTGAGTAACTATAATTACAAAAAAATAGGATTAATACTTAATTTTTGCACAAAACTCAGTATATCTTTATTCCTTTTTTCCTGTTCCCTAGAAGTGATTCAGTAATCAAAAATTATTCCTATATTAAGATAGCAATTATACTTAACCCCATCGTAGGAAGTAATTTAGTAAACAATTGTGCCAATCTAGCAAATAACTTTTCTTTGGATAAACTTATGGCTAAAAAATCTCAACCTAATTTAGAACAATACCAAGATGTCAGATTATCTGCCACTACAAGAATTTGGGTAGTTACAGTAGCCATTCTTGGAGTTTGCATCCCACTGTCAGCCGTTACTAAAAGCGGTGCTATTCTTCCTTTAGTTGCTATTGGTGGTGCAGCTATGGGTACGGTTGCTGTTTGGCGTTCTGATGAGCAAAAAGCAAAAACTAACTATTTGCAACAGCAGCAAATAGAACTGCTAGAGCGGAGATTAGCAAATTTAGAAACAATTGTGAGCAGTGATGACTTGAACTTACAAATGAAAATTAAACAGATCGAAGCAAGAGATACTTTTGGCGACTCCTCTGATGTAAGTACTACACCCAGACAACCAAAACGCAAAGGTTAAAATTAGCCAATTTTCACTATTTATGTCAATTTTAGATGATATTCCCAAGAATCATCGTCACTAAATTATTTTGTGTGGGTATTTCTTGACTTAACATTACCGCAACCTTTGAAATTCCTCTCAGATTAAACTTTTCTTTGCGGCTATAACTGTTTCTAGGGAAACAGTATCTCGTTCTCTATCCAGGGCAAACGCATCTAAATTACTCTTGATCACAACGAAGGTTAAGAACCAACGAAAAAATCAGGATTTCGAGCTTGATTATTTTTTAAGCCCCAAAGCGATCGCCTAAAACTTTCGCAATAAGCAAAACTTAATGACATTGATTTTAAATCTATTCTCAATAAAGTATGCTTATTGACATGATGCGGCCGCCCTGGTTCTCTATCTCCGTTAGAATTGACTGACATCATTTAATTCTATATACTTCAACTGCATTAGTTCATGAAATATCTAAGTGCAATAATCTTTATTTTTCCTGTAAGCATCTACTAATGGCTGTGTTTTATTAGACTACTAACATTACTAAATTTTTAATAAGGTTATAAACTTGAATAATTGCATTGGTATAGCTTACCGTAGGTATGCAATAGTTTGCCGTAAGAATGCAGATGGATTGGATTAGCTTACTCAAAGCTCAACAAGCTGACTTCCTTCAACGTGTGAAAAAACCTAAAATCTATGACTTATCTTTGCTGGAAAGTCAAGTTAAAGGTTGTCACACTGAAGTTATGGCTTTTTGGGGTGAGCCATTGGCTAGACTCCAAGAGCTTTCTCGCCAACAAGCAGAAGTTCTCGCTAAAAATCCGCCGCCTACACCGCCTGAATATCCTGAACCTCCCGACTGGACGATACCTTTTCCCAAACACTTCCAACAACAAGCTCAAGATTATCTTTTGCGGGAGCATATTGTTGATGGGGTGATAACTGAACGTTTGGGGAAGTTAGTAAAAAAGGTATCACAAGATACCGTGGAAAACATGGTTTTAGATGATGAGGGAAATTTGTGTGGCGAAAGCAAATTTTCTTATGTACTAAAAGATAATCCTCAGCTAAGTGTTCAAGTTTATGTTGCTGATGGAGAAAGTTTTAATGGTATTAAGAAAAACAAAGTTAGGTGGTCGGTTACTCAAGAAGATTTAAGAAAGCACCAAGTATTAATTTTTCTGTGTTTATTTTATCCATCTACAGACAAGCTAGGATACGAGGAGAAACAGAGCATAATTACAGGCTTTTTACCTGCCAATCAAATTGAACTTACTGAACCAAAACTCTACATTAATCCGAGTAACTTGTTGTATGCGGGGGGGTTGAGTTGGTATTTAGAATCACTTATTGGTAAAACAGACACGTCGCCATTAATTAATGAGAATGCGATCGTAGATACAATACAGACTCTACCATCAGAGCATTGCCTCAAGGATATAGTCGGTGACTGGGAATGCTGGCAGACTTTGCAAGGACACACCAGAGGCATTAATTGTCTAGCTTTCAGTTCCGGGTGTAAGAATGGCAAAGCCTTACCCATATTGGCAAGTGGTAGTCGGGGAGAGACGAAGCTATGGGATTTAAGCAAGGGTGAATTAATAGATACATTATCAGAGTATCCTTGGGTGATATCTGGGCTGGTGGATGAAGTCAATTCCCTAGCTTTTAGTTCCGATGGACAGACTTTAGTGAGTTGCGGTGCAGATTCGACAATTAAGCTTTGGCACGTAGGCGCTTTAGACTTGATAGATATTTTGCACAAACATAATGGGGTAGTGCGGTGTGCTGCCTTCACCCCAGATGGCAGAATGTTAGCAACAGGCGGAGATGATAGAAAAATTCTCTTTTGGGATTTGATGCAACGCCAGGTAGCGATCGCACTTTCTTTAGATGATACAGCTGCTCATTCTCTAGTTTTAAGTCGAGACGGGGAAACTTTGGTGACAGGTAGCTACCGCAAAATCAAAGTCTGGCGTACTTTACCCAAAACTGGGATCAAAAGTTTAAAAGATGCACAACCACTGCATACCCTCATGGGTCATTCTCACATCGTTCGTTCCTTAGCAATCAATGCAGATGGTAAACTGCTGGTGAGTGGTAGCTGGGATCAAACAATTAAAATTTGGCATTTGGAGACTGGAGAATTACTGCATACTCTGAAAGGACATAGAGATAGAGTATATGCGATCGCTTTAAGTCCCGATGGGCAAATAATTGCTAGCGGTAGTGCTGATAAAACCATCAAGTTGTGGCATCTACAAACTGGGGAATTGCTTGGTACTTTTACAGGTCATGGGAATATAGTTACAGCATTAGCCTTCACAGCTTCCGGCGAGATGTTGGTTAGCGGGAGTTTAGATAAGACAATTAAAATTTGGCAACGAAGTTAGGAGTAGATAAGCTTCACGCATATCAGTAGATTTTCGTCAGTACGTAAGTTATAATGCAAGCATTCTTGTCAGCCTAAAACAAAATTAATTTTGTCAATAGCACTTAGGCTGTAAATTAGCTCAGTGTGTGAGTATTAAACTAAATCTTACACAGGGTTTTGAAGACAAAAATGAGTGATGCTTTTTCAGATAAAGCTTCACCCAACAGTCTACCGTAAGCATCGCTAACTTAAAAATTGTGTTTTCCACCCTTATTTTCGCCAATATGTTAAACACTATTACTTGATTGACAAATTGTTTATGACTTTGAACTGTCAAGAATGTAATACAAGTAGAAAACAAAAGTTCGGATACTGATAATTAAGGAAAAAGCAATGGTTATTTCAAAACGTGGTATTATTACCTACGCTTACGGGGCATCTTACTATATCGAAATGGCAAAGTCATTAGCGCGTTCTCTACGTCTTCATTCACCAAATGTTCCACGCGCTATTGTTACCGACAATCAAAATGATAAAGAGTTACTCGAACTTTTTGATTACGTTATAAGTGTTAAAGAAGAATACGGTTCTAACGTCAGACAAAAGCTTCATGTCTATGATTACTCTCCATTTGAATCTACACTTTATATTGATAGTGATTGCATAGCAGTAAGGGATATTAACTTTATTTTTGATGATTTTAAAGGTAGAAGTTTTAGTGTGCCAGGTAATGTATATCTTCGAGCAGGTGATAAAGATAACTTCGTTGAATTAGATGACATCCTCAAACGATTTAATCTGACAAAATTACCTAAATTTAATGGAGGTCTTTATTATTTCGAGAAAAACGATACTGCTAAGGCATTTTTTGAAACAGCACTAGAATTTTCGAGCGACTGGAAAAAGCTAGGTATTGGTGAATTTCGTGGTGATGGGCCTAATGATGAACGTCTTTTTGGTATAGCAATGATGCTACACAATCAAAGTATGTTTGAAGATTATGGCCAGATGATGCGAACACCTATTGGTCTTCGTGGTTCTTTTGATATAGATGCTATTACAGGTAAATCTAGTTTTCAAAAATACAATGAGGTGGTGTCTCCTGCTCTTGTACACTTTGCCTGCGTTTGGGGAGAGCATCCCGTATATCATCGGGAAGTATCAAGGTTAAAAAACCTAAATAAAGGTTCCGTTAACGAGATCAAGTCTGATATACTTTCCACAATTAAATATAAGTTTGGCTATCAAATTGCCTTATTAAGGTATATAGCAAAACGTGTACCTAAAAATCCTCAGTATATTCAAGCTAGAGTGAAAAAACTTTTGAGGCAATTGCCTGAGTTGATTAAAACTAGATACAAAACTCAGTTAATTCGTAGCAAATAAAATTTGGGAAAACTCGGTATCCCTTTGTACTTACTCTAAATCACTCAAAGGGTGCCCTGGTTACTTTCTGCATAGCTTTACTTGCACAGAAAGTGCTGTCTGCGGTTCAGGCAGCACTTAAAACTTTTCATGGAACTGAGAAGATACAAACCGAAATTTCCCGTCCTTCGCTCCTGGCGGGTACTAAAAATTATATTTTTGTGAAACTCACAAGGATTGTATCTGTAGGTTTATTGTAGAAACTGGGCGGTACAGCGCAAATTCGCGTGTACCACAAAAATTTGTATGCCGTACTTTTATGCAAAATCAACTAGGATTTGTTCTGAAACTGCTTTTACTCTCGGCTTTGTTATCAGTATTGATTAAGTATGCAGGGCCAAGCCTACTAATTCCGGCGACAGCAACCAACGCGCTAATTATAGTATTGTTGCCAATTGTGATTATAGCGATCGCGCTACTGTGGCGATTCCAAGCACAGAAACAAAATTAACTCAAACTATCTACGCAGAAGTTCCTAAAATCAGCTAACCTAGCTTAATTACAATAAAATTGCATCTCGCCAACCGTTGGGAGTCAGCCTGTGAACCTCGGTCAATGGATCGGCTTAATCGCCATAGTTCTTTCTTTATACATCCTGTGGCAAATTCGGGAAGTGCTTTTGCTAATGTTTGCCGCAGTTGTGTTAGCCACAACCTTAAATCGGCTAGCGAAACGCTTCCAACGCTTTGGAATGAGGCGTGGATTCGCCGTCCTGCTAGCGGTAGCTATCTTTTTAGCAGGTGTCGTGGGTTTTTTCTGGCTAATTGTGCCGCCATTTGCACAGCAGTTTCAAGAACTAACCTATCAGGTTCCTAAAGGGTTTGGGCGCTTTAATGGTTGGCTTGACGCGCTGAGAACTCGTATCCCTGACGAGTTAGTTCCTTACATTCCAGATATCAATAGCCTCATCCAACAAGCACAGCCCTTCGTCAATCGGGTACTGGGAAACTCCTTCGCCTTTGTATCTGGCTCTTTAGAAGTTGTCCTCAAGATTCTGCTAGTGTTGGTTTTAACAGGAATGATATTAGCCGATCCTGTGGCTTACCGCAAAGTCTTTGTACGGCTTTTCCCCTCATTTTATCGGCGGCGGGTGGAAGGAATTTTAAATAAATGCGAAGTCTCTCTAGAGGGATGGATTACAGGTGCTTTTATTGCGATGTTTGTAGTGGCGCTGATGAGTCTAATTGGCTTATCAATTTTGGGTATAAAAGCAGCACTAGCTTTAGCAATTTTAGCAGGATTTTTAAATTTAATTCCCAACCTTGGCCCAACGCTGAGTGTAGTGCCAGCAATGGCGATCGCACTGTTGGATGATCCCTGGAAAGTTGTCGCTGTCTTGATTCTATACTTTGTTATTCAACAGGTTGAAAGTAATTTCATCACGCCAATTGTGATGGCGCAACAAGTTTCGTTGCTGCCAGCTGTAACTTTAATTGCCCAACTATTTTTCGTTACTTTTTTTGGATTTCTCGGATTATTTCTGGCGCTACCTCTAACTGTTGTCGCTAAGATTTGGTTGCAAGAAGTGTTAATTAAAGATGTTTTAGATGAATGGGGAAATAATCATCTAAAAGAAAGGGAATTGGTTATAGTTTCTGAATCTCCCGCAGCAGATGATAATTGGACGGCAGGAAATCCAGATATAAATGAGAATCCCTCGATTGGTGATGATATCTTGAAATAAGAGTAAGCCAGTTGGTAATCAGGACTTTAGTCCTTATTTTCTAAACACTAAAGTACTGATAAGATGCGAACAATTGCAGAAATTAACGAGAAAATCAGCCGCCAACGTGCGGTAGTGTTGACAACTGAAGAATTAAAAGCACGAGTTGTAGAAATCGGTGTTACTAAAGCTGCTAAAGAAGTTGATGTAGTTACCACTGGCACATTTGAGCCGATGGAATCAAGTGGTGCAATTATCAATTTGGGACACACTGACCCCCCAATAAAAATTCGTCGCTGCTGGTTAGACGGTGTGCCAGCATACTCTGGTTTTGGGGCAGTAGATTTATATGTGGGTGCGAGTTCGGCTGTGGAGACAACAGATGGTGAAGAAGTCAGAGAACGTGGCGGTGGTCATGTAATCGAAGATTTGATCGCTGGTAAACCCATACACGTAAAAGCCCAAGGACAAGTAACAGATTGTTATCCCAAAGCAACTTTTGAAACTACTATCACCAGCGAAACAATTAATCAGTTCTATTTATTCAATCCGCGCAATCTTTATCAAAATTTTATTGTTGGTGTAAATGGTGGCGATCGCCCCCTCTTCACCTATCTCGGCCCTTTACAACCGCGTTTGGGGAATGCCGTTTACTCTAACCCAGGTGCTATTTCTCCCCTACTCAACGACCCAGATTTGCAACTCGTTGGTATAGGTACTCGAATTTTTTTAGGCGGCGGTATTGGCTATGTCGCTTGGGAAGGCACTCAACACTTCCCCTTACAAAAGCGTTTAGCTAATCGGACACCGATTGGGCCTTCCGCCACTTTAGCTTTAATTGGTGATGCCAAGCAAATGGATGCTCATTGGGTGCGGGGTTGTTACTTCAAAAGTTATGGCCCCTCATTGATGTTAGGCGTTGGTGTCCCACTACCAGTATTAAATGAACAGGTAATTGAACACTGTGCTGTGCAAGATCAAGACTTGGTAGCCCCGATAGTGGATTTTTCCATTCCCCGGCGCGTCCGTCCCACCTTTGGTTTGGTGAGTTACGCTCAACTTAAATCTGGGAGGATCACCATTGAGGGCAAAGCAATACGCTCTGCCCCCTTAGCGAGTTTGTTTTTTTCTAGGCAAGTCGCCCTAGAGTTGAAAAAGTGGATCGAAGCAGGTACCTTTACCCTTACAGAACCAGTTTCTCCAATTCCGATGGAGCGATCTTTTCTACCCCAAGACCGTCGGACGGATTTTTGAGCGTGGGGAATGGGAAATGGGAACTAGAAAAAATTAGTTGAACCCTAATATTTAATCTAATCCCTAATCTCCAATTCCCAATTCCCTACTCTTGAGTTGGTTTCGGCCGCTTAATGGGTTTAGGAGTAGGTGTTTTTGGTATAGGTTTTGACACCACTGAGGGATCGCCGCCTGTACTTGTTTTTTTGATGGGACGAGGAGTTTCGCCACTGCGTCTGGGGGGGAATGGTTTTCTACCACCAGCACCACCGCCACCGCCAGCACGAGGGCCACCTTTGAATGGTGGTTTGCGTTTTTTGGGCAAGTCAGCGATCGCCTCAGCTTTTTCTACCACCAAAACATCAGCTTCTCGCTTGGCTTGGAAGTCCCAGAATTTTCCTACTGCTTTGGTGGTCAGCACACCCCTCAATTTCAACTTAAAATACTTAGGTTTATCAGTTGATTTGCGAGGAGCCTGCCTAATTTTGACTACCAAGCTTTTAGCATCAAAAGACTGGTATACTACTTCACCACGAACAGAAAAACCACCATCTACAACTTCTGATGAGGGTATTACGGCAATTGTGCTTAGTTCAGAATTTTCGGATAAGCCATCATCGGGTGTTTGTAACTCTTGCAACTCAAAATCTGACTCGTCCTCATCTGTTGAGTTTTTAGCCAGATTTTCTGGCTCCCAAACTCCGACGATCTGGATGTGCAAGGTATCATTTTCTTGTCTTGTACGTGGATACACTACCCACAGATGTTCTTTTTCTAAGTCTAGATGATTCTTGACTAAGCTCATAATCCGGCCTAGGAGGACGGCATTGAGTTCTACACCATCTGTAGTCAGCAGTGTACCTTGAGTAAATTGTTCGCTGCTAGCATGATAGCGACCCCGGACTAACCCGATCGCACGATATTGCATCGGCTCACTGGGAGGCGGAATTGGTTGCTGTCGATTGACTAAATTCCCATTTGAGTCAGTCTCGATGGGGTTAACAGGCGAATTTTCAGGTTTAGAGGAGTGAGCTGCTATATGAACATTAGCGGCTGCCTCTATGTTAGTTTGGCCCTGGTTAGAGGCAGAAGAATTGGAGGATTCAGGCAACGGCATCAGGTCGGAATTCATAAAAACTCCTTGCGGCGGAGACACATCCCATTGTGGGATTTTACAAAGGCAGCTGGAAAGAGCATTTGTGCGACTGATGAAAGTATATTGGCTTTTCACAAAGTCACATTAGGGTACTCTAGACAATCCTAAAGGCGCTAAATTTAGTGTATAAACACTAAATGTCTAATTTAGCGGCTTTACATTAGTTTCGGAAGCATATCATAGCTACAATTCTGACGGCTCCTCCTAAAGTCATCACTTACTTTAGCAGTGTGGATAGTTAATTGTTATAAAATTCACAGGCAATTGGCGGTATTCCGCAAAGTTTTGGAAATTTTTAACTTTACGATTTGTGTAAACGATAATGTCATTAAAATTTAGGAGAAAGACAAAACTGTGTCTCAAACACGCAATCGTTGGATAGTTCAAGTCATCTTGGCGCTGGCAATTCTTGCTTTTGTGGGTGTTTCGGTGATTCCCATCATTGGAGCATTTAATAATACGCCACCCTCAAATCAGAATCCTGCTAGCACCAGAGGCAGTTTGACTTCCGCTGACCAAAAATCAAAACTGGAAGACGAAGCACGGGGTTATGAACAGGTTTTGCAACGGGAACCAGAAAATCAGACTGCCCTTAAGGGACTATTACAGGCGCGGCTGCAACTACTGAGCCAAAAAGAAAAAAGTGAGGTTAAACCAGCTGATATTCAAGTTGTGATTGAACCTCTAGAAAAGCTAGCCAAGCTGAATCCTGAACAATCAGAATATTCAGTGCTACTAGCTCAAGCTAAACAGCAAATTGGCGATCGCGAAGGAGCCGCTCAAGCTTATCGCTCGATTTTGTCTACAAAACCAGGCGATTTGAAGGCTTTGCAAGGAATGGTGGCTCTGTTGATTAGTCAGCAACGCCCGGAAGCAGCCATTGGTTTGTTGCAAGAAACCCTTTCTAATGCAGCCCAAGCAAATACAATTCAGCCTGGAAGTGTCGATACAGTAGCCGTGCAGGTACTATTAGGTTCTGTTCACGCTTCCCAGAAACGCTACGCTCAAGCTAGCTCTGTATATGACGAGGCAATTAAGAAAGATCCCAAAGATTTTCGCCCGGTTGTGGCAAAAGCCATGCTCCTAAAACAACAGGGCAAAGATGCAGATGCAAAACCTTTGTTTGATAGTGCCGCAGCTTTAGCACCTGCTCAGTACAGAGACGAAATTAATAAGGCAGCAACAGTTTCTCCTATTCCTAATCCTGCTGCATCTCCCTCGCCTTCAGTCGAAAGTAAGCCTAAATGATGGGGATTGGGGAAGGTGGGGCCCCTCTGGGGATAAGGGGTAATGGGGATTGGTTATTATTTTTCTCTCCCTGCTCCGCCTACTCCTCACGTTCCCTCAACGGCAGCAACGATGCCAAAGACTAAAAACAGGCATCCGCCAACAAAGGTGAGTTGACGTTCAGAAATGCGTCCGGCAATCATTTTGCCGCCAATAACTGCGATCGCAGCACAAATGGCATGTCCTAAAATTGCACCTATTGTCACTCCAATGGGATCATTACCTGCTGCTAGGGCAATGGTGGCAATTTGGGTGCGATCGCCCCACTCTGCCATAAATGTCAACGCAAAGGCTTCTATGACAATTGCCAACCCAGTCTTTTGTTTTGGCAATTGCAAATCGGCTTGTTTTACCGCAGCTTCCGCTTCTTGTACAACTTCTGTATCACAAGCAGCGCTAGACATCTTACTAGCGTCATACAACAGCTTGATACCAAAGGCAGCAAATAAAGCTATTTCAGCGTAATGAATAAAAACTTTTGGTAAAAAAGATACCGCTTGTCCAAATATCACCGAAAGGATTGTCATCGCCGCCAAAGCAGCTGTCACACCTATAAATACCAGCCGTCGAGGGTGGTGCATTGCCAAAATCACAGCAATAAAAAATGTTTTATCGCCTAGTTCTGAAACTGTAATTAATAATAAACCTGCGGTAAAAGCTGTTAACACTCTCTCAAGCTCCTGAAAAATCGTTTACCGATGTGAAGCTTGATGAGAACCAAAAGACCTCACCAAGTTTACACTTTTCGGTGTGAACTTAGTGAAGGTCTCGCTTTCAAATATTGATTATTTGCCACCTGAACCAGGCTCATCGCCAGTATGTTGATTCAGATGTACTGGCTTTCAACTTTTTTTTGCCAGCAGCTACTCCCCTTCTATGCGCCCATAATTATACATATTTTCCATGTATAAGTCAAGAAAATAAGGAATGGAGGGGCATAACTGTAATTAACTTTCGTTAGGAAATGACATTTAGAAGGCAGGAGACAGAAAAGAATAGATTCCTCGTAGTTTGATCTGCGATCGCTTAATTTCCTAAAATACCAACTCACTAATACTGAAAGAACCTATCTCTCAAGCACTCTCGGCTTTAGAAAGGGAAGTTTGGCTAACCTCTCCTTCGCTACCCTATCGTCGGGGTGCAAGGTCTTGCGCCCCTACATAGCTACAAATAATTTAGGAAAATTGATTTTTTGCAATTCCCTAAAGCTGATTTAATTTAATGGACATATAGTAATTCTCATATAAAGTCAGAGGTGATCTATAATCACCTCAATTATTGGTTACTTAGACTAACACCAGTTAATTCAAAAAAAGTGGAACTATCAATCATGTAGGACAGTTGGCATCAATGGTAACGCCAAGTGCGTTCCATCACGCAAGTCCAACTAATTTGGCGCTTAGTTCCCACATTCGCTTGGATTTTTCGTCATCACGGGCTTGAGGAGAGACTTTTTGAACGAAGGACTTGCCATCTTTCTTCTGGCGATTTCCCCAACTCCAATAGACACCGGATTGATTATATTCAGGATCGGCAACTACCGCAGCAACCCTTTCTCCTGCTAACTCCTGAGACACATATCCCCCAGTGATGTACTTTTGGAATAATGGGAAGATTTTCTGAAACAAGGGATAGTGATTTCTAAATAGCGGTGTTTCTGCAACACATCCCGGATAGAGAGAATTGAAGACGATACCGGTTGACTCGTGATAACGATCATGCAGTTCCCGCATAGTTAGCACGTTGCAAACCTTACTGTCTTTGTAAGCTTTGACTGGTTCAAATTTCTTGCCATCAATCATCGAGATTGGCTCTTTAAACCCTTCTGCAAAGCCTTGCAAATCACCTAAGTCGGGACGCGGTGGGATCTTCCCACCCAATTCGTCTGGATTATGAGTCACAGTTCCTAAAATGACAAGTCTTGGTTCTAAAGATGATTTCTTCAGATCCTCTAGCATCAGGTTGCACAATAGGAAATGACCAAGATGATTTGTGGCAACGCTTAACTCGTAGCCTTCTGGACTACGTAACGGCTCCTTTATTAAGGGCATATAAATTGCGGCATTGCACACCAAAGCGTCTAAAGACCTTCCAGTTGCTCGAAAGTTATTCACAAACTGTCGAACGCTATCCAAAGAGGCAAGATCAATATGTATGCTGGTATAACTGTTGTAGGGGATTTCCACACTTTGAGCAGCCTTTTGTGCCTTAGCTAAATCTCGACAGGCCAATACCACATACCACCCTCTTTGAGCAAGAGCTTTTGCCGCATACAAACCCACCCCCGAAGAGGTACCTGTAATTACAACCGTTGGCTTATGATGTTGTTGTTCCATTATCTTCGGTTTCTATTGACTGTCTCTAGGATCTCACACCAGCGAACCATTATTGTCACCAGCTTTTTCAAGGTTGTATTACATTATTTTTCAGGTATTTAGACCACACTCACACTGATATGGAGAGTAGAGAAATAAGAAGTAGGGAGTGGCGTAGTTGAATTACTTGAAAGGCACTGTAAGCTGAACTAACCTCGTACTCTAAGTAATAAACAATCATCTTTAATAAAAAAATATATAATTATAATAATATTTGTGATCTGTACTAAGTGCTGATTGTAGCAATATAATCTTGACTTTTTTGTTTTTAAGTATTTTTTCAGATGTAGATTACTACTAAGCTGAAAAGTAAAAGTAAACTTGCTAGCTGTTTAACTATTTATACACCGTGGATGAGCTTCTGGAATCTGTAAAAAAAATCCTCCAAGACAAGCCTCTCGGTTCTATTCAGTGGTTTGTGCTTAATCAATCGTGGTTAGGCAAAACTTACAGTGAAATGGCAGAGGAATCTGGCTACGGCAATAATTACATTAAGGAAATCGGCTCTGAGTTGTGGCAAGACCTTTCTGTTGCGCTTGGAAGAAGAGTAACGAAAAAAAATCTACACTTAGCCTTGAAGAAACACCTGCAATCCGAGATCAGTGTTCAAGAGAATTTTCTTGAACAAAAGTTCGACGAAGAATCTAGCTCAGAAATAGTTTCTCCAGACTTATTTTCAGCAAGCAATATAGAATTTCCTAGCGGCCCCGTAGCACTTGGTTCTCCTCTTTACATCAATCGCCCTCCCCTAGAAGAACTTGTTTGTCAAGAACTTTTACACCCTGGTGCTTTAATCCGAATCAAAGCACCTAGAAAGATGGGAAAAAGTTCGCTGCTCAATCGGATGATTGCTTATGCTAAAGAGCAAGATTATCAAATTGTCTATTTGGACTTTCAAGAAGCTGACCAAGACGTTTTTGCTTGCCTGGATAAATTTTTGCGTTGGTTTTCTGTGAATGTCAGCAGGCAGTTAAATCTCCTTCCCTGTTTAGATGATTTTTGGGATACGGAAATGGGCAGCAAGGTTAGCTGCAAAATCTATTTTGAAGCATATCTGCTGCAATACATTGAGCAAAGTCCTGTAGTTTTGGCTTTAAATGAAGTCCATCGAATTTTTGAACATCCTAATATTGCCCAAGACTTTCTGCCAATGTTGCGATTTTGGCATGAACAAGCAAAGCAAGATCCAATCTGGCAAAAGTTGCGGATGGTAGTAGTTCACACAACAGATATCTATATTCCGCTTAAGCTTAACCAATCGCCTTTCAATGTAGGGATAACAATTACACTGCCACCATTTACTCTCAAGCAGTTACAAAATTTGGCTTTATGCTACGGACTCGATTGTGCAGCAGATTCGGAAGGAGTAAAACGCCTTGCACCTCTACACGCAATGGTAGGAGGACATCCCTATCTGCTTAACCTTGCATTTTATCATCTATGCCAGGGGGAAATGACGCTGGAGGTATTACTAGAAACTGCATCTATACCAGTAGGAATTTACGGTCAGCATTTACGAGAATTGTTGACTCTACTGCAAAAAGAACCAGAATTAATGTCAGCTATGCAACAGGTAATTGCAACAGATGAAAAAGTGGAGTTAGATGCGATCGCTGCTTACAAACTAGAAAGTATGGGGTTAGTTCAACTTAACGGCAATCAAGCGAGTGCCATGTGTAAGTTATATCGCCTTTATTTTAGTCAACAGTTTGGAAAGTAAAATGCTAATGCTTCTAGCATTTTTTAAACTAGTTTTGAGGGTTCGTAGTAAGCACTTTAGTGCTTATAATTTAATGTTGATAAAATCAAGGCTAAAGTCTTTACTACGAAATTGCTTACCCATCAATATTATAATTATAAGAATTTTCTCAATTGTCCCAGGACAAATTTGTTAATTTAGATGTAAAACGATATTTAAAATTAAATGAAAAATTATCGATACCAAGTTGGCGGTACACTCACCAGTGATGCTCCTAGCTATGTTGAGCGTAGAGCAGATGTGGAACTTTACGAAGCTTTGAAGCAGGGGGAATTTTGCTACATTCTGAGCAGTAGGCAAATGGGCAAATCCTCACTTATGGTAAAAACTAAACATCGCTTCCAACAAGAGGGGTTCAGATGTGCCACCGTTGATATGACTAATATTGGTTGTGAAAATATAACTCCAGAGCAGTGGTACAAAGGAGTTGTAGCCGACCTATGGTTGAGTTTTAAACTCTTAGGAAAAGTTAATTTGAAAACTTGGTGGCAAGAACAAAATGACATTTCTTTGGTTCAAAAATTCAGTCGGTTTATTTCGGAAATTTTGTTAGTTCAGTTTCCTAACGAAAGAATTTTTATTTTCATTGATGAAATTGATAGTATTCTCAGCCTTGATTTCTCTGTTGATGACTTTTTTAACTTGATTCGTTTCTGTTATAACCAACGAGCAATTGATCCAGAATATAATCGAATTACATTTGCAATTTTCGGCGTTGCGACACCTTCAGACTTAATTTTATATCGAAATCATACTACCTCGTTTAATCTTGGTAAAGCCATACAAGTAAATGGTTTTACATTTGAAGAAGCTCAACCACTATCTTTGGGACTGGATATTAAAGACAATCATCCCCAAAAACTTTTAAAACAAGTATTAACTTGGACAGAGGGACAACCATTTCTTACTCAAAAACTGTGTCGGCTGCTTGTAAGTTTATCTCAAGATGATATGGGTAGAAATCTCAAAATTCCTCCTGGCACAGAAGAATTTTGGATAGAAAATGTAGTGCGAACATACATCATCGAAAAATGGGAATCACAAGATGAACCGGAGCATTTGCGGACAATTCGCGATCGCCTCCTCAGAAATGAAGAAATTGCCGCTAGATTGCTAGGAATTTATCAACAAATTCTCCAAGGAGTAAAAGTATCAGCCGACGATAGCCGAGAACAGGTAGAACTGTTGCTTTCTGGTTTGGTGATCAAAAAGCAAGGTTTTCTCAAAATAAAAAACCGAATTTATCGAGAAGTTTTCAATTTAGAATGGGTTAGAAAAAAATTAGCTTACTTGCGCCCTTACTACGAAACCTTTAATGCATGGGTAGCCTCAAAGGAAAGGGATGAATCTCGCCTATTGCGCGGACAAGCCTTGATTGATGCCCAAAGTTGGGCAAATGGTAAAAGCTTGAGTAACTTAGATTATCGATTTTTAGCTGCTAGTGAAGAATTAGATCGGCGAGAAGTGCAGCAGGCATTAGAGGCTGAACGTGCTAAAGAAGTCGAAGCACGACTTGCGGAACAACAAAAAAGGCTGGCTCAACAAAAGAAAAATGCCACAATAGTGACACTTTTACTCGTAGGCATGACAATCAAGTTAGTGATTTCTATAGTGTGGGGAGTGTCACTTTTACGAAAGATTGATGCTTTAGAATCACAGTTAAAATGTACCCAGATAGGGCATCAAGGCAAAGAGATAACTGCAAATTCTCGGTTAGATGGATGCTAAAGTGAATTTTAGATTACAAATCTGCTTGTTACTAAAAAGCCTAGTGGAAAAACGCAGTTATTCCGAAGGCTGCCGATGATGTGAGTTAAAATCCTGATATCTTCAATAACTATCTACGCAGAACGCCCCCGAAAAAGCGATCGCTATGCTTCAGTATACCCATCTCGAACAAGCGCTAAAATATCACTTCGGTTATGACCAATTCCGCCCCGGACAACGGCAAATTATCGAAGATGCGCTGCAAAATCGAGATTTAATGGTTGTGATGCCAACTGGTGGGGGGAAATCTCTGTGTTTTCAGCTACCAGCGTTGTTAAAAAATGGACTAACGGTGGTGGTGTCGCCGTTAATTGCTTTGATGCAAGACCAAGTGGAAGCACTGCGAAATAATAATATTAACGCCACATTTCTCAATAGCAGTTTAAATGCTTACAAGGTGCGATCGCGAGAAGAAGCCATCCTCAACGGTAAAGTAAAATTACTCTACGTCGCTCCTGAACGTCTCCTGAGTGAAAGATTTCTCCCGTTTCTCGATTTAGTTAAAGAAAAAATTGGTATTTCTAGCTTTGCTATTGATGAAGCGCACTGCGTTTCTGAATGGGGACACGACTTTCGCCCAGAATATCGCCAGTTGAAATCTCTCAGGAAACGCTATCCTCATGTCCCTACCGTCGCCCTCACCGCCACAGCAACCGATCGCGTCCGTGCTGATATCATTCAACAATTAGGACTAAAGCAACCAAGCATCCATCTTGCCAGTTTTAACCGGGAAAATCTTTATTACGAAGTTCGTCCTAAAACTAAGTATGCTTATGCTGAATTATTAGAACTAATTCGAGAAAGTGAAGGTTCGACAATTATTTATTGTTTAACTCGTAAAAAAGTTGATGAACTCACTTTTAAATTACAAAATGATAAAGTTGTTGTTCTGGCTTATCATGCCGGCTTAAGTGATGAAGAACGTAGTAGTAATCAAACGCGATTCATTCGAGATGATATCCGGGTTATGGTGGCAACAATCGCTTTTGGCATGGGAATTAATAAACCCGATGTGCGATTTGTAGTTCACTTTGATATGCCTAGAAATATAGAAAGTTATTATCAAGAATCGGGTAGAGCCGGTAGAGATGGAGAACCATCTCAATGTACAATATTTTTCAGTTTTGGTGATGTTAAGACAATTGAATGGAGTATCGATCAAAAAACTGATCCTCAAGAACAGTTGATTGCTAAACAACAACTGCGGCAGATGATCGATTACGCTGAAGGCACTGATTGTCGGCGAACGATTCAACTGGGTTATTTTGGCGAAAGGTTTCCTGGGAATTGCGGTAACTGTGACAATTGTCGTCACCCCAAACCCATGCAAGATTGGACAATTGAAGCCATGAAGTTTTTATCTTGTGTGGCGCGTTGCAAAGAAAGGTTTGGGATGGTACACATAATTGATGTGTTACGGGGAGCAAAAAAAGACAAAATTATCCAGTACGAACACGATAAACTTTCTACTTATGGTATTGGTAAAGATAGAACTGTAGATGAATGGCGAATGTTGGGGCGATCGCTTTTACATCAAGGGTTAATAGAACAAACTAGCGATGGTTACTCAGTTTTAAAACTGAATGCCTTAAGTTGGCAAGTCATGCGAAAACAACGCACAGTTTCGCTAGCTGTAACCACAGTCCAAAAGATTACCTGGGAACAGGGGAGTGAAAAAGCAGAAGAAGCAGAAATATTATTACAGAAGTTGCGATCGCTACGTAAACAATTAGCTGATGAGCAATCTGTACCACCTTACGTCATCTTCCACGATTCTACTTTAAAATTGATGGTACAGGTGCAACCCCAAAACTTAGCTGAATTTGCCAAACTTTCTGGTGTTGGTAGTCATAAACTCGCTCAATATGGTGAAAAGTTTATTACAGAAATTCGCGCCTACCGCCAAGAAAAAGGTTTGCAAAATAAATCTGTTACTTCCGTATCTTCTGCCAAGTCATCTTCTTACACCGAATTACAAACATTACAATTACATCAGCAAGGTTTAAATATTGCTCAAATTGCCCAAAAACGCAACCTTAGTCCGGCAACAGTTAGCACTCATCTAGAAAAACTAATTGAGAAAAATCAGCCAGTTGATTTAAATCGATTAGTACCTTTAGAACATCAACAAAAAATTTGGCAAGTTTTAGAAGTACTCGGTGACATTTCCCTCACTCCCATTAAAGAACAACTAGGTGAAAGCTACACTTTTGATGAAATTCGCTTAGTGCGGAGTAAGTGGCGGCGTGAAAATCGTAAATGATAATTGAAGAAGAATTGAGAATTTAGAACCAATTAGTATGATTCATAAATTCTATTTTATTAAAATTCAAAAGCCAGATTAAAGGAGTTAGCCGATGAGCGAGATGCTTAATACAGGAGTACGTTGGACAACTCACGATGTAGAACTCTTCGCAGAAAATGAAGGGACGCGCTACGAGATAGTTGATGGAGAATTATTCATGACTAGGGCACCTCACTTTAAACATCAGCAAACTTGTGGCAGAATTTTCCAGCAGCTTAACATTTGGTCAGATTCTACTGGTTTAGGAGAAGCTGTAATCAACCCTGGTGTTTTGTTTTCAGAATCAGATAATGTGATTCCTGATGTAGTTTGGGCTACTAAAGAAACCTTGGCGCTAACATTGGATGAAGCGGGACATTTAACTGGCGCACCAGATTTAGTAGTCGAAGTTTTGTCTGCTAGCAACGAAGACTTAAGACGAGATAAGGAAGCTAAACTTAAACTTTATTCTTCCAGAGGAGTAAAAGAATATTGGATTGCTGATTGGCGATCGCGTAAACTAGAGGTCTATCGGCGCGAACAAAGTCAACTTAGCTTGGTAGCAACTTTATTTAGTAGTGATAATCTAATTTCTCCACTATTGCCTGGTTTTCGCTGTACTGTAGACCAGTTTTTTCCTGTATAAATTGGGGCGCTCTTAAGGCAAGGGAGGCGGAAAAATTATTACAAAATTATTACTAAATAGCTCTTTCTCCCCCTGCTCTCTTCGGTGAGAATATGTCAAAGTAACTTGAAGCCAAGGTTATTGAGGGCTTCACGCAAGCGATCGCGTCCTCTCAGTTATTCTACGGTTGCGATGCGTTGGGCTGAGTGTTCTGAACAATCGCCAGCAATATTCATCTTTTGTTCAGTATAAAAGTCTTTGATGATTTCGTTGTAGTGAGCGATCGCTTCCTCTTGCTCTGCCAATTTATAGGTTTCACGGTGTAGCACGGCTGACTGGGGCAATCTTGGCTTAATCGCTGCTTCTACTTCAGGATTTGGACAGCCGACACATAGCCCAAATACAGCATAGACAGAGGAAGGCAAATTCAATATCTCTGCTACCTCTTGGGGGCGGTTGCGGATTCCACCGATATATATAGGAAAATTTGACATAAAAAATAAAGGGAAGTGGGGTAAATTGCTCCTTCCCCATCTATTATCCTAGTATCAAAAAATACAGCACTAATCTAGCAAATCGGGTTCTTCGCGTACAATTCTGTCGTAAAGAGGCTGGAAGCTGAACCACCCGCTTATATGTGACCCCACTTGAGTTTGTGTTAGACGGGCTGTTTCGTGTTTGATAATAGTGGGTCTACCCGCAGCTTCTGCCAAGAGTTGGGCTTGGCACGATCGCTCTAAGCTAATATACCAAAAGGCAGCTTCATCTACTGTATGTCCTACAGTTAAAATGCTGTGATTACGTAAAATTATGGCTTTGTTTGGCCCCAAGGCTTGCGCCAGTCGTTCACCTTCTGAAGTTTCTAAAACAACACCAGTGAAATCGTCAAACAGCGAATGTTCTTCATAAAAAGCACAAGAATCTTGAGTCAAGGGGTCAAGGAGACGACCTAAACTAGACCAAGCTTTACCATAAAGTGAATGGGCGTGAGCCGCCGCGATTACGTCAGGTCTAGCTTCATGAATCTGAGAATGGATGGCGAAAGCAGCTCGATTTACCTCAGCATCGCCTTTAACCACCTCACCTTCTTTGTTAACCAAGAGCAGGTCAGAAACTCGGATATGACCGAAGTATGTACCGAATGGATTGACCCAAAAATGGTCTGTAAACTCTGGATCACGAGCCGTAATATGGCCTGCGATTCCCTCGCTAAACCCAAACTTTCCAAAGAGGCGAAAGGCGGCGGCGAGACGTTGCTTGCGGTGGAGGCGTTCGTCTTCAATTCGCTCGAATACAGGGGGTTGTGGTCTATTGTAGGGCATATTCTTTTTCTTCTTCTTTACAAGGCGCGTTTGAATATCCAGAGCGAAAAGATTTGACACTGTGAGATTCTGGGATGAACAGGTGACGCAAAACACAACCAGTATCATTACCCAGGATATGGATGGATACAGATGCGCTCTGGGATGTGGTTTTAACGGCGTGGATATCACTATCTGGGGGTAAAAGGCGGTAGATATCCCCTGGTTGGAGCAATCGCACTTCAGTTACTTGTAATTGTGCGTGTCCTTCCGCTTCACCACTATCTACACGGCGATAGACTGTTTCCTCTTGATTGCCTTTATATAAACCAATCAATCCCCAGGCTAGATGATCGTGGACAGGAGTCGTGGAACCTGGGGGAATCACTAAACTGAATACTGACAAAGAACGGTCTTTAGCGCGATAAAGCAACCACTGACCAATACCGCCGCCCATCCTGCTTTCGGGATTGACTTGGGCAAACTTTTGGGGTAGCCATTCCTGTTGGGCAAGCAGTTCTTGAAAATAGGGTTCTAATCTAGCAAGAGTTTGGGTGCGATCGCCAACAGTACTAGCGCTAATTTCCCGCACTGTTGCGACAAAGGATCGTAGTTCCTGGCTCTCAATAAACCATTGGTCTTCTGGTAATGGTTCCAAGATGATGTGCGTCATCTATTAATTCCTCTGGTTAGGAGACGACTAAGATTAACTTAACTAATTAATTTATAATTCGTAGTTAAAAATTCAATTACGAATTACGAATTACGTTAGCGTAGCGGTAGCGACGTAGGAGCGTCATTACGAATTATTTTAATCTGTCACGGTGCCTTATGCTTCTAGCGAACCCAGCCTACAAGTTGGATATTTTATAATATTTGGAAGTCCTTAAGCGACAACAGTTGCTTGTCGCTCTCGGTGTTGAACTTCTGCCTGAACTAGGGAAATTAGCGCATCTCCTAACGGATCAAATCCCCGAATCAATTGAGTAGTTACCCCCGCGTCATAGTAATCCACAAGAGACTCTGCTACTTGCTCCGCTATACCAACAAGGACAGTAGTGTTACCATAAGCACTAGTAGCGGCTTTTATTACTCCTTTTATTCAAGAAAAGATAAGAATGAGAGTCTAAAGATCAACTCCAGCACTCTCGTCTTTACCGTTTATTAGGGATTTCCAAAGAATAAATCATCCAATGTTGTGAGGTAGTTTCATAATCAGTAGTTGGATACTTTTTATTGGGAAGTCTTTTAGACTGTGATGTTAGTTTTTAAATACGGTAATTCAGTTGGAGAAGCGGTGTTTAACTACAAGCAGAAATTATCACATACAAATTTAAAAAGGAATAGGCTGGTAGGAGCGTACAGATGTACGCCCAGGCGATAGGGGCGCAATGCCTTTATTGGCGTTAACTTAAACTGCATCAAAACTACCGCAGAGATGGTCATCTCTGCGGTAGTTTTAAGCTAACAATTATTAAACTAGAACAAAAGGAGCCAAGTCTAGCTTAATTTGCTACATTCGGTTTTCCCCAATTCTAGAAAGTATTGAGAGTTCTTGGATTTAATTAACCCATCGCTTGGACGACACTCAACATAAAATTAACGCGCTGCTCAAACTCTAGTTTTTTGATCATTGCGACAAATTCATCCGTTTCACCAGGAAGTTGATAGTCAGATGGTACTTGGATGACGCTTCCATTGTCCATTCCTTGTGCCAGCAGCAACCAAACATCTAATTTGGCATTGGGGCTTAGAGAATTATAGCCTTGGGTAATATTGTTAGCTGCACCATTAATAATGTCGCGTTGTGCTTGCAGTTGTTCTTCTTTAGACAAGTTCTGTATTTGGTCAAAGACTGCTTTAGCAGGAGCTTCAACGCTTTCAGGAGGTGCCGGGTTTAGCTGCTCTTTAAGATCCAAGTAACCGAACCAAAGCAAGGCTAGTTGAGTATCTACATCAAAGCCTTGAAAAGTTTGTAAAGCTGGTTTTGTTGCTTCATCAGCTGTGTAAGTCATAAAAAACTCCAACTAAGTTAAGGTTATTTTGGTTTCCTCAGTTACTTTCTGAGAAAATTTGCTTTCAGTACTTCATATAACTTAACGAACAAATTCAGATAGATAACCCTACTTAGGGTAGGTATATAGATAACCCAAGTTGCTAGTTACAAAAATGCCTACTTCAATGTATAGGAAAGCAGAGATAGTGTTAAAACTTTAAGTAACGACTGTGACTAGAAGCGATCGCGTGGTATAAGCATAGACGCAGAGCAACTGCTCATCAGACATCGCAGCCAACACTATCTATAAACTTCTACTGCTACGCTAAACTTAATGTCACCCCAAAACTTGCCCTCATGTCCGCCACCAAAGATTTTGACTTCCCAAAAGATGTAATATTTCCTCCAGGAGACTTATATAGTGACGAACCCCCCTTGGAAAGTGAATTACATCTACGCCAAATAATTCTGCTATTACAATGTTTGGAATTGTGGTGGCAAAATCGCAATGATTTTTATGCTGCGGGTAATCTGACAATTTACTACAGTCCTCGCCAGCGTAAATCAGAAGACTTCCGGGGGCCCGATTTTTTTGTAGCTCTGGGGTGTGAGCGCAAAGTTCGTAAAAGTTGGGTAGTATGGCAAGAAGATGGCAAATATCCCAATATCATTGTAGAGCTTCTGTCTGAGTCCACGGTGGCGATTGACAAAGGTTTAAAAAAACAAACTTTTCAAGATATTTTTCGCACTCCCGAATACTTCTGGTTTGACCCAAATAATTTAGAATTTGCTGGGTTTATTTTAGTTGGGGGTACTTATCAACCCATCGAATCTAACCCTCAAGGTTGGTTGTGGAGTCAGCAACTAAGTTTGTACTTGGGTGTTCATGAAAATAAATTGCGTTATTTCACTCCAGAAGGGCAGCTAATTCCCACACCTGAAGAGTTTGCTCAACAACAGACGCAACGTGCCGAACAAGAAAAACAAAGAGCCGATCATTTAGCAGCAAAACTGCGAGAATTAAATATTGATCCAGAAAACTTATAGCGGTTCCCATTCAGATGCGGTACAAAATTATATTGCAAGGTGTAGGGGCACGGCACTGCCGTGCCCCTACGGGTGTACCTCACGTAAACGAGAACCGCTATATAAAAATTGATCATGCCTAAAATTTTATAGGTAATGAATACACAAACTGGCAGTAAAATCAAAGCGCAAGTTTGGGTAGTGGAAAATGGTAAGATGCGATCGCGTTTAGACCAACTCACCACCGAAGAACCTTTAGAAATTCGCCTCGCCCCTTTCCAGAAAACGGTAGCTGTAACCATGCGGACACCAGGAGCAGATTTTGAACTAGCTGCTGGTTTCCTCTATAGTGAAGGAGTCGTTAACGACAGAGAAGATATCCGACGTATCAGCTACTGTGTGGATAAATTAGTAGATGGTGAGCAGCGCCATAACATCGTCAATGTAGAACTGCGGGATGGGTTGATTCCAGACTTACAGCCATTGGAGCGTCATTTTTACACTAGTAGCGCCTGCGGGGTGTGTGGTAAAGCTAGCCTTGAGGCTTTGCGTTTGCGGGGATGTCCAGTAATTCCTTCTGGCCCAACGGTAACACCTGAAATCATCTATAGTTTGCCAGACAAACTCCGCGCTGCTCAAGGTATCTTCGCTGCTACAGGAGGTTTGCACGCTGCGGCTATCTTCGATGCTCAAGGACAATTGTTAAACCTGCGTGAGGATGTTGGGCGACACAATGCTTTGGATAAATTGATTGGTACAGCTTTGCTCAGTGACGAATTACCTTTAAATAATTGTATTGTTTTGGTCAGCGGACGCTCTAGTTTTGAGATTTTGCAAAAGTCTACAACTGCTGGAGTTCCCATTGTCTGTTCTGTTTCCGCTCCCAGTAGTTTGGCGGTGTCTGTCGCCAAAGAATTCGGGATTACCTTAATTGGATTCCTGCGCGGAGAACGGTTTAATGTTTACACTGGTTTGCAAAGAATAAACACTGCTTAGGAACCGAAATTTAAAAATATTTTCATAGATACTTCTTGTTGCTCTATGACTACCGCTATCAGCCAAAAAGATAAAGGCTTAGGCGTAGCCTGCACTTCTCTACGAAACGCTGCGCGTAGCTTGCTTCCACGTTCGCGTAGCGTCCCGTAGGGAAGTGGTACCAATACGGTTCGGATAAGCAGGGGAGGCAAGAGAGTTATTATTAAGCAATTTCTCTTCCCCTGCTTCTCTTCTCCCCCTGCTCCCCCTGCTCGCCTCAACAGATAACTTTGTTAACCGAACCGTATTGGAAGTGGTACGACATACTTCGACTGCGCTCAGTACAAGAAGCTCTGTTACCACCACAGCCATTGCCCATGTCTCTTTGGCTTACAAAGTGTACACACAAATCTTTTAAAGTTGCTGTGTAACGTAGGGTGGGTTAATTCTTGTAGGTCGATGCAACAAAGGTACAGGGCGATGCAACAAAGGTGCAGATCAAAAGACGGCGTTGCAGAACAGTGGGATGAATTGAGGCAAGCAGGGGAGGCAGGGGAGGCAGAGGAAGCAGGGGGAGAATTTTAGAAGTTGCCAAATCATCCCGCAAATATGCAACGCCCAAAAGACTTGTATGTACACCGTAAGTCTCTTTAGCAGAGGTATTGTTTCTCAGACAAGTTTTTTAATATTCTGCATTGCTCAAGTAGGAGTAAACTACGACATAGTTTACTTGGTAATACTGAGCAATGTATAGAAATACTAAAAGACTTACTGCTATTTTTTTATTGGTGTTTTCTCTGATTGTGTCTGTCAATTTTGCTACGATCGCTCAAGATACTTCAGGTGTCCCTTCTGTAAATTTTGCATCGTCTCGCGCTTGTTATGTTCCTACGACTCTCAGAACTGAACGAGTCATTGCTGATAACGATCGCAGCCAAGTTAAAATGGGCGATCGCATCAGGGTAAAAGTTAAAGGATTGTCAGCAGCAGCCACAAGTACAACGCCTAAAGGCAATTTATTTGATCCTCGCCAATTAGTATTGTACCTAAATGGCTATCAGCTACAGGAACTCCACGGAGAACCAGTCAGTATCATGGAGGAGGGTGAAAATCAAAAGCCAACTCTTAATAATGATTGGTTAGCCTTTCGGCTTGAACGTAATGATGTATCTGAAACTGCATGGAATTCGCTGCTTGGTGGAACAACTAAACCTAGTATTGATGCCATAGTTGGGGTAGGCTGTCCCGGAAAAGTGGAGATTCCGGTGAGCGATCCTTTGTCACCTCCTCAATTAAAAATAGTTCTGTTCTCATGGCGATTTTGGCTGTGTCTGCTTCTAGTTATAGCTATTGTCTTGATATTTATTAGGTATGGGCGAGACAGCCTACGTAGCCCTGGAATAGAAGGAATTTACTCTAAAAAAGAAGTAATCAATGGTCAGGAAAGGTTGATTACAAAAGAATTTATGCCTAAAAAGAAAGGTCATTCGGGAATTGCTAAGTTTTTTCTGGGTTCAAAAGAAGAGTATAGAAATCCCTTCAGCCTCTCGATATCTCAACTCGCTTTCTGGACATTTTTAATTTTTTCTGCTTACCTAATTATCTACGGCATAACAGGAGATTACACCAATATTTTAACTGGACAATCACTAGTTTTATTAGGAATTAACTCTGTAACTGCATTTGGTAGTTCCTTAATTGATGGGCATGGTAATGAGAAAGAAAGAAAAGGTAGTCAAGGCATTTCTAAAGGTTTTTTTACCGATATCTTATCGGATATTAATGGTGTAAATTTTCATCGGTTCCAAACATTTATTTGGACAGTTGGCATCGGACTATTTTTTGTTTGGGAGGTAATTAAAAATCTGGCAATGCCAGAATTTGATGATACACTTCTGACACTACAAGGAATCAGTGCCGCAACATATCTTGGGCTTAGAGGGCAAGAACATCATGGTATGACAAAAGATCCAGAACCTACATCTGGAGAAGCCAACTTATCTCAAGAAGTGTTTATACCAGAAGACGATCGCACTTCAACTAATACTTAGTCAAGCTAGTAAAAGAAGGTTTGTAGTCAAAACTTTAGTGCTTAGAAAATAAGGACTATCCTGACTACGAACTTGTTAGTATAGGTAAGAATTTAAAATATTAGGATCGACTAGATTTGTAATCATACATTGTATGGTAGTTCTGGACCCACTTTCAGATTTCATCGACTACGATTTTGCCATCAGCGATTCATCTTGTAATTATTGGTACGAAGGGCGTTGTCCGCAAAGTGGCGATTGCCTAAAATTACCCCGCACTTCACTGTCCGAAGCGATCGCTTACGGACTAATGCAACGCTTTACTAATAATGAATGTTATTCTCACGAAGGCAAGATGTATGGAATACTATTGGTTGAACTGCCTAATGGCGAACAACGGGTACTAAAAGCCTTCTCCGGTCTTTTGAATGGTTGCAGTGTGGTTGAAGGCTGGGTGCCACCAATTCCCGGAAGAGACGAAGTTGCTTTCGAGGAAGCCCGTACTTTGGCACAGTTGGAAGCGATTAAGCAAGAAATTATTACTTTGAAGCAACTGACCGAACGCCAGCAGTATGAAATCTTGTTTAATGACTTTGAGCAGCAGTTACAAGCAATGAGCGATCGCCATCGCCATTGCAAACATCAACGACAGGAAAAACGTCAGCAAATTTACAATACACTCACTCAAGAAGCACTCACGATTGCCCTTGAAGAACTCGACGAAGAGAGCCGTCAGCAGGGAATTGAGCGGCGACAACTTAAACGCCAGCAAAATGCGGTATTACAGCCCCTACAACAGGTAATTGCAGCGACGGATGCGCGAATTAGTGAACTGAAACAACAGCGTAAAGCACTGTCTCGTCAATTGCAAGCTCAGATGCACGCTAGCTACAGCCTGACTAATTTTTCTGGGCGATCGCAATCATTGCAGGAATTGATGCCAGGAGGTTCACCCACCGGCACAGGAGACTGTTGTGCCCCAAAATTGCTTCATTATGCGGCAACACATAATCTCAAACCATTGGCAATGGCAGAATTTTGGTGGGGTGCGTCTTCCGTAAATCAGGATAAAATTCAGGGAGAGTTTTACGGAGCGTGTGCCGAGCGATGTCAGCCATTGATGGGCTTTTTGCTCTCAGGGTTAAGACCTATTTCAATCCCTAATAGGGATTTTAATACAACAACACATTTTCGTAACTCTAATGTGTTTGACTCCAATGAAAAACGTTGTAATTTCCCAGCCTTCTCTCCTATTAAGGGAGAAATTCCCATTCTTTATGAAGATGAATGGCTGATTGCTGTAAACAAACCTGCTGGGTTACTTTCGGTACCTGGACGTTATCGCGATCGCCAAGATAGTGTTTTGAGCCGATTACGTCATCTTTTACCAAATGGCATGGCGCTTGCATCTGTGCATCGCCTAGATCAAGAAACATCTGGTATTTTGTTGTTAGCACGCGATCGCCAAACCCATCGACAACTTAGCCAGCAGTTTCAGCAACGTCAGATTCACAAAGTTTATGAAGCCATACTTTTTGGCGCTGTGACAGTTGACCAAGGTGTGATTGATTTGCCATTGTGGGGAGATCCTGAAAATCGTCCTTATCAAAAAGTTGATTGGCAGCACGGTAAACCCAGCTTGACACACTTCCAGGTAATGGCGAGAGAAGGAGACTATACCCGCGTAGAATTTACCCCGCTCACAGGGCGAACTCATCAATTAAGGGTGCATGCGGCTGATACACGAGGACTTGGAGTAACTATTTTAGGCGATCGCCTTTATGGATGCTGTGCAGTTACTAGTCGGTTACATCTGCACGCTAGAGAACTTCGCTTCGAGCATTTACAATTGAGACAAACGCTGCATTTACAAGCAAATACGCCATTTTAATTCAATGCCATATCCAGTTTCGCTATTCTAGCGATCGCTCTCAGGGACTTCCAACTAAAAAAATACCCATCGCTTTAGTGAGCAGGGGGCGCTGGCGTTGCAGGGGAGGAAGCAATACAGTTCAGTTAAGCATTTCTTTCTTCTCTCTGTGTTCTCTGCGCCTCTGTGGTTCGAAAAAACTGGCTTTGACAAAAAGTTTTAGCCTTAACTAAACCGTATTGGGATAGAAACAGATAAACACTGATGATTTACCTGTTTCTACCTGTGATTGTCTGATACTAATACCTGGGAATTCAACGATTAGGCTTGTTGTATTTCTGGACGGCCATTTTCAACCACAAATGAAGCCCGTTTACTAATGGTGCCATTGGGGGTTGTGACATTTGACATAACTAAATAATCTGACTTCCAGGTTGTGGGAGTCAGGGCACAGCGAACATATCCTCGTTGACTATTGAAGAATTTAATGTGTGGGTTATCGGGTAAGTAAGCTTCAACTGCGGGGGTAGTGTCTGATCCATCGCCACCGGAGCTAATTGAAGAACAGACAAATTCACTGCCGAGTGTGGCAGATTCTGGCTGATCAAAGTTAGCCTTCAGATTCATCGCCCAGTGGGAATGCACATCACCTGCCAAGGATACTGGGTTAGAAGGCTTGCGCTGTCCGAGGAAAGCCATCAGGCGATCGCGCGAAGCCACATAACCATCCCATTTATCCATGCTGTAAGTTCCGCCAGGGCCTGGTGTCGTGTCCCGTTGAGCAATGGGTACTTGCTGCGCCAAAACATTCCACTTGGATTGTGAAGTATTTAAACCATCAAATAACCAATCCTCCTGCGCCTTACCGGTAATCGTTGCCTTCGGATCTAAATTTTCTGGGCAACGTTCTTTAGTGCCATCACCACAGGGCTGATCGGTGCGATATTGGCGGGTATCTAGAACATGGAAGGTAGCTAAGTTACCAAAGGAGAGCCGACGATAAAGTTGCATATCGGGGCCAACAGGGCGCGAGAACGGACGCAAAGGCATGTGTTCGTAGTAAGCCTGATAAGCAATAGCTCGCCGTTGGAGGAAAATTGCCCGATCCTGATCTGGTTCAGTATCAACTTGAGAGATGTCGTTGGCGTAGTTGTTTTCTACTTCGTGGTCATCCCAGGTAACAATCCAAGGAAAGGCTGCATGAGCTGCTTGCAGATTGGTATCTGTTTTATAGAGGGCGTGACGGTTGCGGTAATCTTCTAAAGTAAAAATTTCTGAACCATTGTGTTGTCTAGGGCCATTGTCTGAGATTCCCCCTTCATAGATGTAATCGCCAACATGCACTACTAAATCGAGGTCTTCTTGTGCTAGATATTTGTAGGCGGTATAGAATCCCTGTTGATAGTTTTGGCAGGAGACTAGACCAAAGTTAAATTTACTCAAATAGCTATTTGCTAGAGGCGCTGTCCGAGTACGACCAATGGGGCTAGAGTCTTGTCCAACAAGAAAACGATACCAGTACCAAGTATCAGATTGGAGTCCTTCTACTACAACTCGAACTGAGTGAGCTAGTTGTGGGGCTGCCAGTACCGTACCTCTGGAGACAACCCGCCTCATGTCGGGATCAGTTCCTACTTCCCAGCGAATTGGCACATTTACAGGTGGCATTCCACCTCCGTTTAAGGGTTCGGGAGCCAGACGAGTCCAGATCACTACGCTGGTAGGGTAGGGTTCACCCGACGCTACACCCAAGGTAAAAGGATAATTGGAAAATCTGCTTTTAGCGATCGCTCTTTGAGAAGAAAATTGATTAGCGATCGCTAAACCAGACAATGCTCCTGCGCCGATAATTAAGTTGCGTCGTTTCATTCGACTGTGCAGGAACTGCTCAAAATTCCGGTAATCTACCATTTTCTACTCCTGACTAACAGGTAAGTTAAAGTACAGCAACAGCTAACACAAAGAAGGTAGGTTAATTGTAGGAAAACTTCGTAACTAACTTCCTTACAAAATTAGGTTTTAATTCCTAATTTTTCTCTTGCTATCAATGTGTTAGATGTTGTTTTGCCAGATAAAAGCCTACTAATCAAAGATTAATACTTGGCAAAGAAAGCGTTAAGATCAACTTAATCAAGGTTAGATTTTAACCTTTTTCATTGATACTACTTTTCTCTTCATCATCCAGCCAAGGCTAGAAGCAAATAAAACGCCAATTAAAGGTGTAGATTCAGGTACTTGTCTATAAGAAACTGTCCCAGATATGGGTTCAAAATTTGGAGAAGTTCTAGAGTAAATTGTAAAATCCTCACCAATAATTTCATAACTGATAGAACTGGAAGGATTAGCTTTATCATTGAAATGATAATCTAATGCAAAATATGTTTCTCCTGTTAAGGATGTGGTTGGAAAGACAAGAGGAAAATCTGGGTAGTTGGCATCATCTTGTTCAGTGTAAACAGTAGAGTCGCCATCAAATTTGAAAGAGAGCGACTTAATATTAGCTTCAGGATTATAGTCATTACTAAAGGTTGAGTCATCAAAGCTAAAAAAGCCATTTCCCTTAGTTACTGGGCTATCAACTGTGAAAGCGTAATTAAGAATTGCGGCAGATGCAGATTTGGCATCTACGGTAGCAAAACCTAAAGTAAGGGTAGCAGCAGCAACCAATAATTTTGGAACCAATTTCATCTCAGTTTTCCTCACCATACACTTCTGTAAGCCATGCAACTACACTAAGCTAACGATACAGCCCTTATTTTGACTGCTTCCCACCCTTTGGGTTTTACAGCTATTCGGATAAAAATAACTTGTTTTTAACTACGTTATTTTCCAAATGGGTATTCATAGCTGGTTAGAACAGCGATGAAAATCAATGATTTTTCCTGTTTCCAGAAAAAGAAACAAGTCTTCAACTATTTTGAGACACTTTATTTTAGAATCCTGAGTTTAAGCTAACTTTAATTAAAGGTAAAAATAAAATATAATTTAAGTTTGCTAATAAATAAGTTAGCCGATAAACAAGTCATTTCTATGAAAACTTTAGAAGCTATATGTTATGCACCATTTCAGAAGTTTCAGCCCTATTATTGAGGGTTGGTAGTGCTGATCCGAAAGGGAAAAATAATTTATAATAACTATAGCAATCTGATTTTATTTGTGAGAATTCCAAGCCTGATATCCCCGCTTGCTTAGAAAAACCGGGGATCTTGTTGATAGCGAATTAGTCAGCATTACTATTTACTCGCAATACAGTTCGCATGAGATTTTTAATGTATTCCCTATCCATGTAAAGACGCGTTAGCACAGACTTAAGAAGTACAGTTTCGCGTATTTACACACTCAAACTCACCGTTAATATAAACCTAACTGAACCGTATTATATCTACTCATCGATAGATATCTTGCAAAACTCCTTAATACCCAACCTTTAATCCCTTCCTCGCTTGCAGGGTTACAGTGTACACACAAGTCGAAAAAATCTCAATTTCCCATTTCTCTGGTTTATCGAACAGAATTCACGAGTCATATCAAGTTCGGTAAATCACTTAGGATATGTCATTGCGAATGCAACGAAGTGGAATGAAGCAATCGCAAGGCTTTGGTATTGCCGCGCTTCGCTCGCAATGACATAAGTATTAAATCGGACATGATATCAGGTGGTCGCCGAGCGCAGTTGAGGTGAGTCAGAATGGGCCAAACGCCCCGCTACCGCTAACAGAATGAATTTTGTACAACTATAGGGTAGCGAGTATTCCTTCGCGCAGCGTCTCGTAGAGAGCGTCGCGTCTTGATTCAGGAGCGGAGGCAGAGCGTCTCCGGCTCTGCTCCTGAATTCTGAATTCTTGTTCAACTCGTTATTGTTCTATCATTTTAAAGAATCGGGTAAAGTAATCTGGAAAAGTCTTCGCTGTACAGCCAGGATCTTTAATTACAATCCCTGGAACCTTTAAACCGGTGACAGCAAAAGCCATCGCCATTCGATGATCGTGATAAGTCTCAATCGCCGCCGGGGTAATGGGGCCAGGCTCAATTCTCAGTCTATCTGCGAATTCTTCAACCTTGACTCCTAGCCGACGTAACTCTGTAACAACAGCTTTAATCCGGTCAGTTTCCTTATATCGAATATGTTCCACATTACGAATAGTAATCGGTGAACTGGCAAAAGGCGCGATCGCTCCTAATGTTTGCACTAAATCCGATATATCATTCATATCAATGTCGATGCCTTGCAATTGCTTCGGCCCCGTCACTTCGGTGTAATCATCCGAATCCTTAATTTGGCAACCCATCTGTTCTAAAACATTCAGCCAGAGAATATCACCCTGACAGGATTGTTTGGTCAAATGTTTGACTCGCACCCGTCCACCCGTCACGGCGGCGGCGGCAAAAAAGTAAGAGGCATTTGACGCATCAGGTTCTACTGTGTAATGTCGAGCTTGGTAACGTTGACCGGCTTTGATCTGAAATTGATTATCGCCGATTTGAATCACTTCCACCCCAAAATCCGCCATCAGACGACAGGTCATTTTGACGTAAGATTGAGAAACTAATGTCCCCTCAACTTCAATGCTCGTATCTTGTTGAGCATAAGGCGCAATCATCAGCAATGCCGAAAGTTGCTGACTTGTTTGGTTAGCTTTCAACCGAAAATTTCCGCCAGCGAATCCCTGACTATAGACGGTGTAGGGCATAAACCCGGAGTTTCCCTCAAAGTTAACGGTTGCTCCACCCGTTTGCAGCACCGTCAGCATGTCACCCATTGGTCGTTCTCGCATCCGAGGAACGCCATCTAGCCGATATTCGCCGTTCCCCAGTGCCACCAGCGCCGAGATAAACCGTGCTGCTGTACCTGCCAAACCCACAAATAAATCTGCCTGTTTAGCTGGAATGTCGCCTCCCCTTCCCGCCACTTGGATCTGTGCCAGATCAGGATTTAGCGTAATGGGAATGCCCAATTGCTCTACGCATTTGGCAAAATACTCGCTATCTTCACTAAATAAAGCATTTTCTAAAATGGAGTCACCTTGCGCCAAAGCAGCGACAAGCAGCGCCCGATTGGTAAGACTTTTAGAACCGGGAATTTCTACTGTGGCATCTACTGGCCGATTTAGAGCAGGAATTTCAATGGTATCCACTTTAGACCTCTACGTAGGCGGTTAGCTACAACTTTATATATTCCCATATCTTGAGCAAAAGGGGCAGGGGAGTCAAGGTAAGCAGCTAGAGAAGAGAGAAAGTTTTAGTAATTTTTACTATCTGAATAATCCTGAATACACTTGTTTCTTTCTCTCCCCGTGCCTCAAGACAAATTTGTACAAATTGCCCAGCTTTTGCATAGATGCTGGGATTTGGCATAAAGCGCTGACTAGTTTCGTACAGCTACGCTGGACTATTTTTCAAGTCAGTTGGTTTAAGTGCGATCGCTTCAGAACCATTGATCGATTGTTGCACATCCGACGAGAAATCAACACCAAATTAAAAAGGGCATTGGTTATTAATTATTCTCCCCTGCTCTCCCTCCTCCATCATTTCCACCCACACTTACCAATAAAAACGAGCGATTGCTTGTGCTATTGCTTTGCAATTGGCAATGCAGCAAGTGAATAAACAAAATCAGCAAATTAATTTCCCAATTCTCGAAATGGGAATCTGGATTAACACTGGCGAGGCTGTAGCGGGAAATGTTGGTTCTCAAAAACGCGCTCAATAGACTTCTTGCAGAAGTGGGGAAAAGGAATGAAATTTTCCCTTTTCCTTTGCCCTTTTCCCCTTCCCCTGCCTCTTGCAAAAGGAACTTTTGCAAGAGGTCTAATATACAGTTGTTGGCAGTCATGTTAATTTAG
This sequence comes from Nostoc flagelliforme FACHB-838, assembly GCF_014698065.1. Lineage (GTDB taxonomy): Bacteria > Cyanobacteriota > Cyanobacteriia > Cyanobacteriales > Nostocaceae > Nostoc > Nostoc flagelliforme_B. The sequence continues at coordinate 14,568 of NZ_JACJSI010000011.1, read as the reverse complement.
CTGCCCGAATTGAGTCTTATACCGTAGGCGGACAGATTTTAATTTCCGAAAATACCTGTAAAGATGCCAATATCGACCTTCAAATTGCTAGGCAACTACAAATATAACCTAAAGGAATAAAACACCTTGTGACAATTTGTGAAATTCGTGGCATTGGCGGTAAATATAATTTATTCTTGCCTAATGATGATGAAAAAATAATTGTTCTCAATCGAGAAATACCTGTAAAATATACCATTTTGCAGGAAAAATATGCAGTGAGAACAGTATTTATAGGAGCATTGATTAGCCTCTCTGAAAAAGGGGCGAAATTGCGATCGCCACATTCTTTAGAACTCTTGAGTAATCTCAAACTCAAGTTATTAATTGAAGCAGAACCGTCTATAGAATAAGAACACATCTATGCCAAGGTGATCCAACAGTCTCATGTTGACGAGCATCTTTTTCTGCTTTGGTTTACAGCGGTTCTCCCGAAAGCTGACGAAATTCTCAATGAACTGCGTCAGCTAGGGTGAGATTAAGGCATCAATCTTGAAATGGTAACAAATGGAGGTGTATCTAAATAGAGTAAACCGAAAAAGTAGGTAGTCTAGCTTTTTCTCAAACAGTAACAATTGTTGCTGATACAGCCAAGCGATCGCGCTAAGATTTTGGACTTAAGGCTGATCCAACTCCCATAACTCATAATTTTCAACGAATAATTAATAATTCGTAATTTCTGCTATAAAGCAACTCACTTGAGTTCTGGAGTTAAAAATATGATTTCTTCTAAAACTGAGATTCAATTACACACAAAGGACAAATGACGAACGTAAACAAATTTCAAAGACTAGTAGAACTTGCAAACGATCATGGAATTATTTGCCAGCCAACACCAGAAGAATGCTTAATTGCATCCTTGCCTGGAGAGGATGATTTCTTATTAGCTTTTACTTGGTCTGGTACAATTGAAGGAGAGCCGCCAGAGCATGAATTAATCGCAATTAGTGTACAAGATATTGTCAAAGAAGTTACTGTTGCAGCTTGGCAGATTCCTTTTTATTTATTCGGAAACGTTTTAAGGCAGGCTCAAATGCTTGTCACTGCCCACAAAGATTTTGTTAGCTGAGAGACAAGCCTCAGCTAAAAACCGCTATCCCTGTCAACTGTCTGTGGCAGGGATTTTTATTTCAACTACTGCTTTAAAGATTTATAAAATATTATCTGTTGAAAGTAAAAAAAGAAACAATTAATCTCTTCTTTTATTAATTTTTTTAACCGAAAGGTATTAATGTCTATGACGGGCTGCGCCTACGCAGGTTCTTGACAAAGAGCGATCGCATTCCTTTTTTCATATTGAAGTATAATTTTATGCTTACTAATCCCGGATTAAAAAAAGTTAAAAGTATTTATTCTTAGCTTGTGTTCAAGGATAAAACCTAACTTAGGCATCGAAATTATAAGGAATGCTTTCAATAACTTACCTGAACTTCATCTTTTGACTAAATTCAATAAGCAAAATCTGCAATTGCTTTCTCAAAAGCTGCTTTTACTGTCTCAAAAGCAGCTATTTATTTCTCATTTTGGTATATTCAGCAAGCAAAAGCAGCTTTTTATTTTTCAAAAGCAGCTTTTTATTTCTCATTTTGGTATATTCAACAAGCAAAAGCAGCTATTTATTTCTCATTTCGGTATATTCAGCAAGCAAAAGCAGCTTTTTATTTCTCATTTTGGTATATTCAACAAGCAAAAGCAGCTTTTTATTTCTCAAAAACAGCTTTGACTTTCTCCTTTTGGCATATTCAGCGAATAAAACGATTTTTAACTGTCTGCTACTCATTTCGTAATCAAAACGATAGCCTAAGAGAATCCAGCAACTTACACATATTGCCTCATGTTACCCAAACCCAAAAAACACTGGACACCCCAGCACTGGGCAAGTTGGAAACCCTTTGGCATCGGCGAACAGTACCCTAACAACTACTGGGAAGTATTTCGCGCAATTTGGTTATCTCGTAAGAAACTACCATATACGTGGAATATCCTAAATAAAGGTGTCTGCGATGGTTGCGCTCTCGGAACAACCGGGATGAAGGATTGGACATTAGATGGGATTCATCTCTGCAATGTTCGGTTGCGGTTGTTGCAGATGAATACGATGCCAGCTTTTGACCCTGTGCTATTGGCGGATGTCTCGCAGTTGCAAAAGCAAAAAAGTGCTCAATTACGGGACTTAGGAAGACTCCCGTACCCGATGATTCGTCAACGAGGGGAAAAAGGCTTTCGCCGTGTGAGTTGGGATGAAGCTTTAGGGGTAATTAGCGATCGCATCCACTCCACTACACCAGACCGCCTCAGTTTCTATGTTACTAGTCGCGGCACTGTCAACGAAACTTATTATGCCACCCAAAAAGCTGTGCGGGCAATGGGAAGCAATAATATTGATAACGCCGCCCGCATTTGCCATTCTCCCAGTACGGCGGGGCTGAAAGCTGCTTTGGGTGCAGGGGCTACGACTTGTTCTTATAAAGACTGGATTGGAACTGATTTATTAGTCTTCATTGGCTCCAATGTTGCCAATAATCAGCCTGTTACCGTTAAATATCTCCATTATGCTAAAAAAGCTGGCACAAAGATTGTAGTTATTAATACTTACCGCGAGCCAGGAATGGAGCGCTACTGGGTTCCCTCAATTGTAGAAAGTGCTGTTTTCGGTACAAAGTTTGCTGAAGACTTCTTCTTAATCAACATGGGCGGGGATATAGCATTTTTAAATGGCACAATTAAACATATAATTGCTAACAACTGGGTAGACCAGTCATTTATAGATTTATACACAGATGGCTTTGCTGAACTCAAAGCATCGTTAGAAAGCCAATCTTGGGAAGAATTAGAGCGGCTTTCTGGTACATCCCGCGAGTCAATGTACGCCTTTGCCAAAATGGTCAAAGAAGCGAATAAAGCCGTATTTGTTTGGAGTATGGGCATTACCCAGCATGAATGCGGTGAAGATAACGTGCGAAGTATCATCAACTTAGCTCTTACCAAAGGTTTTGTCGGTCGGGAAGGCTGCGGTTTAATGCCAATTCGCGGTCACTCTGGGGTGCAGGGTGGTGCTGAAATGGGATGTTACGCCACAGTATTTCCTGGTGGTAAATCTATCACTCCAGAAAATGCTGCCCAATTGAGTCAGCATTGGGGCTTTGATGTGCCAGCGAGTAAAGGTTTAATTGCTCCAGAAATGATTAACGCTGCACATCAGGGACAATTAGATGTGTTGGTTTCCGTGGGTGGAAATTTCTTAGAAGTTCTGCCAGAACCAGATTATGTCGAAGCGGCGCTGAAGAAAATACCGCTGCGGGTACATATAGATATTGTTCTCTCCAGCCAGATGTTGGTGGAACCTGCTGAGACTGTGGTGCTTTTACCTGCGACGACTCGCTACGAAATACCAGGGGGAGTGACTGAAACTAACACCGAACGCCGGGTAATTTTCAGTCCAGAAATTCCGGGGCCGCGCATTGGAGAAGCGCGTCCTGAGTGGGAAGTGTTTTTAGAATTGGCAAGGCGGGTAAAACCAGATTTGGCAGATAAGCTGGCTTTTGCTGACACAGCTGCTATCCGTCAAGAAATTGCTCAAGTTGTCCCCCAATATGCTGGTATTCAACATTTACAGCAAGCTGGCGATCAGTTTCAATATGGCGGCTCACATTTGTGCTTTGGTTGGAATTTCCCTACACCAGATGGTAAAGCACATTTTGGGGTATTATTGCCACGCCAAAGAGAATTACCAGAAGGCTATTTCTTATTAGCAACGCGCCGAGGCAAACAATTTAATAGTATGGTGCAAGAACGCAAGGATGCAATTACTGGGGCAATGCGAGAGGCGGTGCTAATGAATGCTGCTGATGCTGCACTGTTGGGTTTAAAAGATAGCGATCGCGTCATCCTCAAGAATGAGTTAGGCGAGTTGTTCTGTCAAGTCTATATTGCGCCAATTCAGTCAGGAAACTTGCAAGTGCATTGGCCAGAAGGGAATGTGCTACTAGATAAAAGTAAGCGATCGCTTGAAGGTGTACCTGATTATAATGCGATCGTGCGTCTGGAAAAAATCTGAAACGCTTTGTGCCTTCAGGATAGGATGCTTTTTAACTGGAACTCCCTTACCCAATTTCTAGTTCTTAATCCGCAATCTCTAGTCCATTTTACTGTTGCATTTTTTTAAACATCTGTTACATTACTTTACAGACACTTACAACTGCCATAACACTTGAATTTTGGAGTTTTACTCATGTCAGGTTTTAAGAATCCTGCGCCTATTGTTTCAGAAGATCCTAATGCTGTGCGTTTTGGCTTCACTCCTCAGAGTGAAAATTGGAACGGTCGTCTTGCAATGATTGGTTTTCTATCTGCGATTTTGATTGAAGCTTTCACTGGTCAAGGTTTACTCCATTTCTGGGGTATCCTCTAAATTGATCATAGCAGGGGCGCACAGGCGTGCGTTCCTGTATATATTCTACGTAAGACCTTTGTTTTTAAGCTATGGGAGTTGTTGAGATTGGTGCAAAATCTCAGATTTTTCCGGTTGAGCCAAAATATAACTGAATAATTACTTTACATTGAATATGTATAGCTAAAACTTATGGAAATACCCCAGCGCGTATCAGTTCGCTACAAAGACGCGTCCTACAACACTAATGAAATCCGCTTGACAACTTTTCGGCTTGGGTTGCAAATATGGGATGAACAAACCAAACCTAGAAAAACAGAGCTTTATCAGTTTATATCGTCTTGTTTGAAACAAGTTGACCGCCAAGATCGTTTTATGTTTTCTCTGTTGTTTATAGAATTAACAGACCTCATACGCAATTCTTCGCTAGAAAGGGGAACAAAAGAGGTTCTGATTAAAACAGCTTTTAGAGAATTTGCTTGTGCCATAACAGACTTTGAAGACGTTGCCAAGTAAGTTAAGTCATCATGGTGTTGGCATTGCTTTGAAGTCAGCTAACCTAATCGAATAGGATATTTATAAAGTCAGCAGCTTTCTAATCGGATTAGTTTTTTCACTGAATGCGCGGATGGGTAGGTGTTGGGGAAGGGGTGACGACAAAAATGGCTGAATCGCCCTACATGCAATCACTTGAGAGAATTAGCATTTCTAAACCATTCGCGCACCTTACCTGGACTAGTTTTCAGCCATTTGCCTTTAGCCAAATCACAACGCCTCGTGTTATTATTTTCATGTTCGCGCAACAGAACCTTGAAAATCCAAATAAGGCAAAGCTTTCAGAAGCCAGCGATTGCAATTCAATAAAATCCCTATTAGGGATTGAAACATGCGATCGGACAGCTTTACTCAGAGCTTCGAGAATTGCAATTCAATAAAATCCCTATTAGGGATTGAAACCAAGCATCGAAACGGGCGGAGACTTCAGATGCGATATTGCAATTCAATAAAATCCCTATTAGGGATTGAAACAGTTATTCGATATATATGATTCAGTGATTTCTAAAATTGCAATTCAATAAAATCCCTATTAGGGATTGAAACTTTGCTTATGCTCTTAGCACTTCTCGTCATTGTGATTGCAATTCAATAAAATCCCTATTAGGGATTGAAACTTCGGATGGAGAAGTAAAGGGTAAAAGTGGTGTGAATTGCAATTCAATAAAATCCCTATTAGGGATTGAAACACGCTTTGGGAATATATAGGAAAAATAGAGGATAATATTGCAATTCAATAAAATCCCTATTAGGGATTGAAACTGAATATGTCTATCTTAGTAAATCGTGAATTGACATTGCAATTCAATAAAATCCCTATTAGGGATTGAAACAGATGGCAGAAAACAGCGCAATCTTTATTTGATGCATTGCAATTCAATAAAATCCCTATTAGGGATTGAAACAGCTAATTACTTTAATCTTGACCCTGACGGCATGATTGCAATTCAATAAAATCCCTATTAGGGATTGAAACATAAAAGTCGCCTTGAATGAATTTTGTAGCTATAAATTGCAATTCAATAAAATCCCTATTAGGGATTGAAACAGTGCCATTGCAATTACCTAAAATCCTCAATGTGAAGACAATTTAAGATAAGCGATCGCTTTCTTCAGAAGATGCTATGCATAGCTTACCGCACCTAGAGCGAGATTGCTGAGATATCAGGCTAGTTTGCATAATTTCGGATAGATTACCGCAAATGCGCTGATACTTTAATTTCCTTTCTTCATAAATTCCGCAAAAACACCGTTACGCTATTTGGACTTGTGATCAAAACTTAGAGCATCAAGTTTATTAGGGCGTGTTTATGACCAACCCTGTAAAGACGGTTATCCAAGTCAATGTGAAGATGGCTCTAGAAGTAGCTCAAGAATTGGAGCAAGCTCCATACACTCAACTCAGTACTTATTGTTTGGAAATTTTACGGGAAATAGGGTGTCCTGGTACTGAACTTCCACTGAACTTACAAACTCGCGATCAGCAACTAAACTTTATCACAGGCTTTGCATCTTATGCTTTTGGGGAGGTACAAAGTGTATAAAGCATTACTCGAAGATATATTTTCTAATTCAGAAGATGCAGAAGATATTGAAGATGTAGAAGATACTACTTTTCCTGCCACAGATAAAGATTTGTTAGTTTTAACAGAAAAATTTTTAGGGTTTGAAATTCCGCCAAAGGTTTTCTTGCAAGCTATAGCTATTGCTGATTATGACTGTGCAGCGGCTTTTCGTTACGTCGATAACTATTTGACTACCCTGAAAAATAAGAATAAGCGTAAGCATAAGAAATTACTTGTGTTAGGAGCTTCGACTAAGTTTGAAAATAATTAATGTGCTTTTTACCAAGCTAACCTTGAAACAATACAATTTGGATAAGATAATTTGCACGACCGATGTAGAGACGTTGCATTGCAACGTCTCTACAAATATTTGTCCCACAGCTATAAGATAGAACAATTAGAATTTATCTAAAAGCATAAAATGGGATCTTTATTTATTAGATCAAGCATTTTTATGTGTGTCATAATTCAGAATTACGTAGCTTGCTTCTCGCTTTTGGCGAGTATTACGAATTACGAATTAGTATGATTCCTTCCAAGACAAACTTGTTCATAACTTTTACCAGCGATATCCCAAGTGAATTCTGTTTCTACGAGTTGTCTACCGTTGTAAGACAATTCTGACCGCAGATGTGGACGATCAAATAGTTGACTAATAGCGGTGACATACTCTGTGGGTGTATTCGCTCGTAATGCCCTTAATGTATGACTAGCACCATCTACGCTCAATCCTTCTAAGCCGCGATCGCTAGCTACTACAGGTATACCAGCTGCCATTGCCTCTAAAGTTTTATTTTTAATGCCAAACCCAGTTCGCATGGGTACAACGCAGATGGCGGCTTGATGCAAATATTCTACCATCGAAGGCACACGCCCAATTACATTAATTCCTGGTTTTTGATTAAGCGCTAAAACTTCTGATACCGGATGAGAACCGACAATATCGAAAGTTGTATCAGGATATAATTTTTGGATTTCTGGCAAAACCTCGTTGCTGAAAAAGCAGACAGCATCAATGTTTGCTAAATTATCCATTGCACCAATAAAAATTAGGCGATGTCCTCCTGGATCGGTGGTACGGTTGGGGAAAGAAACTAAATCTACGCCATTGGGAATAACTGTAATTTCACTATTGGGGTTAAATTCCTGTAGTTGAATTTTATCTTCTTCTGTTGTCACCACAATTGCCGAAAATTTAGCACAATAGCTTTGCTCATAACGCCGCAAAAGTGGCAGATTAATTTTATCTCTGAATGAATTTTCAGAAATACCCGTTGCTAGTTGGTTCCGACAGGTAGCGTAAACAGAACTATGAACATTAACTATGGTTTTTAGTTGTTTCTGAAAATGCGATTGTATATAAATTTCATTGACGCTATGTTCGCAAGTAATTACATCGCATTTCCCTGCGTTCACCCAGTTATCAATCCATGTTTGCATTTCAACCGAGTAGCGGTTGAGTACACTTGGCGGTGTCCCCTGTTGCAAAAATCTACCAAATCTCTGTATTTTCTTTAATATTCCGGTAGTTTGAGAATTTGGCGGACGTTCAAAAATAGCTAGATGATCTACACAATCGCGTAATCCTGCTATTTCTGCATCTGTAACATCACCCTCGCGTTGAGTTGCTAGGGTGACAGTATGACGTTGGCTCAGGTATTTAAGTAAATTAAATGTCCTAACTTGGGTTCCCCCGCGCGTTGGTGGGTAGGGAAAGGTGGAAGATAGCATTAAAATGTTCATATAAGTGATGAATCAAATGTGATATATACACCATGACCTCATTAGAGGCTTTATGTCATCATTTGATTCATCAAAGCATAATTAAACCCAGGCGCACACCTACAGCAACAGCCTCGGTGCAACTGGAGACACTGAGCTTTTGAAAAATAGATGAGAGATGAAATTTGACGGTATGCTCAGAAATATGCAAGCCTTTAGCGACACTGAATAGCCCGTCGTAGACATCGCTTTATTCCCCAACCCAGAACCAAGCATACCTAAAACCTCTATCTCCCGTGGTGTCAAGCTTTGCACAGGATTTGCTACCACTTTTTCTCGGATAGATAGTAATTCTACAGCATCCGGGTGCAGCACCAGCAAACCAAAAGCGATCGCTTCCACAGCCGCAACAATTTCTGGCTCTGTGCTAGTACTGGGCAATATTCCCCGAATTCCAGAACGTAACGCTGTCTCTAAGTCGATATTATCCAGCTCCTCAACAATGACGATCATTCCTAATGGGTATTGCTGTTCTTGAATAGCCAGCAATTTTTCCCACACTGATTTTTGAAGATTACCGCTTAAATCTACCAGCACCGCATCTGGTTGTAATTGCCCAACTTCACTCGCCAATACATCCAAATCAGATGCACTCCCCACAACCGGGAAAGTAAATTCTGACAGTTCCGAGTTCAGAGGCTCAACGTTCGAGTAAAAAGGTCGAAGTTCCGAGTTCAGAAGCTCAACATTCGAGTAAAAAGGTCGAAGTTCCAAGTTCAGAAGCTCAACATTCGAGCAAAAAGGTCGAAGTTCTAAGTTCAGAAGCTCAACATTCGAGCAAAAAGGTCGAAGTTCCAAGTTCAGAAGCTCAACATTCGAGTAAAAAGGTCGAAGTTCCAAGTTTAGAAGCTCAACATTCGAGCAAAAAGGTCGAAGTTCCGTGTTTGAAAGTTAAAGTTTCGAGTTCAGAAGCTCGAATGAATAGAAAAGTTAGATATAGCGCTTCTCATTTACGTGAGGTACACCCGTAGGGGCACGGCAGTGCCATGCCCTTACACCCCGCGATATAATCTTGTACCGCATCTGAATCGGAATCGCTATAAATTTTCAAAGAGCTAGTTAAACCCATCCAAATTGGGATTATTCCTTCTTAGTAGGCCGTTCGCCAACTGCGATCGCTAACTCAATTAACACTCTACCCCGGATAATTTGCACATTGACAGCTTTACCAATGCGATCGCTACTATTAAGTAACGCTAACACATCACCTGTATCGCCTACCGTTACGCCATCGAATGTTACCAAAACATCACCAAGCAACACACCTGCTTTTTCAGCAGGGCCCGAAGCCTCAACATTGAGAACAATTACCCTAGTTGCCGAACTTAAATTGAGAGCAGTTTTTAGGTTATTTGGTAAGCGTACAGGTTGCATTCCCACACCCAAGTAGCCCTTAGAAATACGCCCTTTTGCTAGTAATTGGTCAACCACGCGATCGACTGTAGCAGTAGGAATCGTCAAAGCAGTACCACGCCGCCCCGATGTATTCATGCCTACCACAAAACCAGCAGCATCCACGAGCGGCCCGCCTGCAAAACCAGAGTAAAGGGTGATGTCTGGGCGGATGAATTGGTCAATATTTCCGCCACTCATACTCCGCCAAGCACCGCTAACTACACTCACTGCACCCATCGCTGCCTTTAAGTCACCTTCGTTACCTCTTGCCAGTCCTAGTACCAGATGACCGACTTTGAGCGTTTTAGCATCGCCAATTTTTGCCACAGGTATTTCTACATTCTCTAGTTTAAAAACAGCTATATCGGTGCTAGAGTCATGACCGATAAGTGTTACTGGTGCAGTATTACCATTTGATAGGGTAACGGTGATATCATCATAGCGCTGGAGAGATTCATCAGAGGTAACAATGATACCATTACGCCAGTGAATGCCACTTGGGAAAGACGTGTACCCCCATTTACAGCAACCACAGCACTCCCAGCTTCTTCTACGGTGTCAGCTAAACTATTGGATAAAGCCAGTAATGAAGACATAAGATTTTTCCGTAAACGTTCTTGGATGTTCATATCGTGCCGTTTTATCAACACAGACGACATCAGAAAAATGAGGAGAATTTATCCTAGAAAAATGGCTAGGATTTGCATCAGCTTTTTGGCGTTGCGGAATCAAGATATGAAATGGGAGATAAATAAATGCACACCCAATCAAAAGAAATAAACTTGCTAACTCCATCCAGAGAATTACCTCTATATGGCAAGAGAATTTTAGTTACAGCACCGAGAAATTATGCTTATAGGTTATCTGAACAAATCATCAAACAAGGTGGTTTACCTGTTTTCATGCCCACTATCGAAACTTGCTATTTATCAAACTACAATAAATTAGATACTGCTCTAATCCACATAGAAGAATTTGATTGGATTGTCTTCACAAGTAGAAATGGTATCACTGCATTTTTTCACCGGATGAATGATTTAAATATTCCTGTATCTGTCGTGCAAAAATGCCAATTATGTGCTTTGGGAAAAGACGCAGAAAGCTTATTATCTTTTTGTGGCAAAGTAGATTTAATTCCCACAGAATCTAGTCCAGCCGGAATTGTGGCTGAATTAGCGAAACTTCCGCATATTCACGAAAAAAAAGTACTATTACCTGCTCCAGAAGTTGTTGGTTTGCCTGAGCCTGATGTTGTACCCAACTTAATTACGGATTTGCAGAAATTGGGTATAGAAGTAACTCGCGTATCCACATATATCACACAAGGTTTAGACGCAAGTATCTATGGTGTTGAATTAAACTTGATGCGTCAAGGAATGATCGATGTAATTGCCTTTAGTAGCACAGCAGAAGTAGAAAGCTTTTTGAAAATGGTCAACTCGCCAAGCGATTATGAACATTGTGTCATTGCATGTTTTGGCCCTTATACCGCCGCTAATACCCAAAAGTTGGGTATGAATGTCTCTATCGTGTCTAAGGATTATAGTTCATTTCAAGGATTTGCTGATGCGATGTCTACGACGGGCTACGCCTAGGCAGCATTTTTTCCTCTCTGATTTTCGTGTAGAGCTTTTGGTACATATAAACTAGCCCAACTAACCCCTGGAGAATCTAAACAGTCAACCATAATCAACTCTAGACTAGCAGCACATAAACTCGTAGTATCGAATATGGAGTTTATTTGAACTAGGGATTGTTACATGGCAACTTATAAAGTCACATTAAAGACCCCAGATGGCGACAAAACAATTAATGTTGAAGATGATGTATACATCTTAGATGCGGCTGTCGATGACGAAGGTATAGACTTACCCTACTCCTGTAGGGCTGGTTCTTGCTCTAGCTGCACCGGCAAGCTGATTTCAGGTTCAATTAACCAAGATGATCAGAACTTCTTAGACGACGATCAAGTTAACGATGGATTTGTCCTTACCTGTGTTGCCTATGCTACTTCTGACTGTACAATCTTAACCCATCAAGAAGATGAGCTTTAGAGATCGCTAACGAGAAATATGATCTGGACTTGCCTTCTTCCTGTAACGCTGGTTTTTGCTCCGTAACAGACAACAGGCAAGAAGGAATAAATCTGTACTGAATTTTGTTCAAAAATCAAACAGGAGTCCTAAATTATATTGCCGTGTGCAACTTTTACTCAAACCTAACCCCCTTCCATTTGAAATAAGGGGGAAAATTCTATTCCTCTGTCCTTTTAGGAGAGAGGAATAGAAGTAATATCAGAATATTAAGTTGCACATCGCTTCGCCGCCAAGAATAATATAATTACCAGCAATACCTTCGCCGAAATAAGAGTCTACAAAAAACTTGGACAAACTGGCAAAATTACCCTCAAAAATATACGCTGAAGCGATTGTTCGTTCAGTAAGTGGGGAGTCGTTGTTGCACTCTTCGAGCCTTGTCACTAGTGAAAATGTGGCTCAATTTTATGCGGAACCAAACCTGCTCAGTTTAGCAGTTAAACGCTTACAGGCAGAAGGATTTGAGATTTTAGACGTTGGGAAGACATCAATTAGTATAGCTGCCGATTCAGATATTTATGAGCGATCGCTCCAGACAAACCTAGAGACAGTTGAAATTCCCGTCATCAAGAAGATAGTTGGAGAAACAACAGCTACATTTATCAATGCGATCGATGATAAGCCCTTTGGTGAAATTGATACATCGCAAACAATTTGGAATCAGCTTTTAGATGGAATTGCTATCAATGAACCTGCTTTCTACTTTCGACCCCCAATTCCTGCGGAGTCTCCACCAGAAACAATTGTTAAATATCTGCGTGTACCAGATGACATTGCTCAAGGATTAAATGCAACTTTAGCTCATCAAAATGGCATCAAAGGTAGAGGTGTCAAAGTTGTTATGGTTGATACCGGATGGTATCGTCATCCGTTTTTCAACAAGTATAACTACAAGGTAAATGTCGTCCTTGCTCCTGGTTCATCGGCTCCTTTGAAAGACGATAACGGTCATGGAACTGGGGAATCTGCCAATCTGCTGGCCGTGGCTCCTGATGCAGAGTTGACAATGGTTAAGGCTGATGTTTTAACACTTCCAGGCAAATTCAAGAACGTCAACGCCGTTGCGGCCTTCAAGAAAGCTGTTGCACTACGACCAGATATTATTACTTGCAGTTGGGGCAGTGATCTGAGCGTTCGCCAATTCTCTCCCTTTAATCAAGCCTTAGCTGTAGCCATTGCTGATGCCGTCAGCCGAGGAATTATCGTCATTTTTGCTGCGGGGAATGGTCAATGGAGTTTTCCATCTCAACACCCGGATGTGATTTCGGTGGGGGGTGTTTATAAACATCTGGATGGACTGTTGAAAGGACAGTTGGAAGCAAGCAATTCCGCCAGCAGTTTTATCAGTCAAATTTATCCAGGGCGCAGGGTTCCAGATGTATGTGGTTTGGTTGGCCAGCGTCCCTATGGAGCTTATATTATGTTGCCTGTTCCTTTTGGTAGCCAGAAAGATCAGGAGCATTCTTTAATTGGTGATGGTACAAAACCCACAGATGGGTGGGCTGCGTTTAGCGGCACTTCAGCAGCAGCACCGCAGTTAGCTGGTATCTGTGCCCTGATGAAACAGCTTGATCCTGGTCTATCTCCAGCAAAAGTGAAGGAAATTTTACAGCAAACAGCCCGCGATGTTATTGAAGGTTCTGGTAATCTAAGAACGGGGGGGAATCGGGCGCATCCAGGCCCAGACATAGCTACAGGTTATGGATTAGCTGATGCTTCTGCATCAATAGAAGCAGTAAAAAATAGAGTCCTGGGGACGAGCTTGTATGACTCAGCATTGCCGTTGGTGAATTCTCAGAACGCAGAAATAGACAAAGACGATCAAATTAATGAATTATCTAAGGTTATTGACTCGGAAGTTACTAGAGCTTCTCCTTCTCTGCCTAAGATAACAGAGTATCAAAACCCAATTTATTTGCAAGATATTTCAAAAACAACAAGGAGACAAAAAATGTCCTCTGATTTTCCTAAACTCAAGGCAAAACTGGATCAAATATTATGGGAAATTGATCAGATTCTAGAAAAAGAGATTAAAAATAATGAGATTGAAGATGTTGAACTAAGGATCAGGGAAATAGATTTTGTGCCTCGTTCAGTAACAGCTAAATTAACTTCTTCTCTGCGGAAATCTTTAGAAGATTGCTGGACGACAGAAGAAAAGACCATAAAAGGTCAAGCAAAAGAAGTAAATAAAACATTGGATGTGTCCAAAATAGCTCCCAAACACATATCTGTAGCACAGGGCTTAATTAAATTTGGTAAATATCAGGTAACTGCGATCAAAGTTTTAACTGAAGCTTTGCAGAGTAATGACGATGTTGTAAGAGATGCAGCTATAAAGGCTTTGTCAGAATGCGTTTCTGATATTAGTAGTTTTGATGATGCTACTAAAAATGATTTAGAAAAAGATGTGATTTTTGATTTGTATGATGACCCAATAATAAGTCCTCGGCACAATATAATATGTTTTTATGATAGAGATACAAAACAATACTATCGTACAGACTGCTGTCAAGGAAAAAAATTTGACAAGAAAGAAGATTGCCTACAATGCAAATGTTAGAAATTCAAAAAATAACAATGTAAAAAGCCCTTTCGTTAGCAGGGTAAGCTCATATAATTTGGTATAGGGTGAGCTTGACAAATTAAGTAAGATAAGCATAAACAAAGGCGGAAAAAATGCACTTGACTTAAGAACAAGATCAATGAGAAGACTTTAATACTGTTGTCCCAAAATCTTCAGGAG
>NZ_JACJSI010000109.1 GCF_014698065.1 Nostoc flagelliforme FACHB-838 | reverse complement strand
TTAATTAATGTTGGTGACATCAATTCAACAACATAAAACCAAGAATTATTCACTAGCCCAATCCCCAGAATCAGCCGTTGTTTTGTTCCTCTATCGTGAGAACAGAGCATTACCCTTTCGCCCAGAACGAAGGCAGGTTTTTGCACACTGATGGCTTCTAATTCTCCCGTCCCGATGATTTGGTTTTGTGTAGCGTGGAGTATTTCATTACGGCAGTCAATTGAATAAATCCAGCACTCATGCTTCCATTGCATACCGCAGCAATAACCAAATGTTCTCATGGTTCTCAAGTAAACTTTCTCCAGTAAATTCACTTCAACAGGTGGAATTGTTCCACGCCAAGGAGGAGAGAGATACCAACTTGTTTTGAGTGCATTAATATGGTCAATCATGCTTTTCTTCCCAATAAGTAGTTAATGGCTTCGGAGTCAATAGAGGCAATACGCTTTTTTAGATGTTGTGGCGGGTTATCAAAAAACTGTTTGAGATGCCATCTCCGAACTTGATAACGCTTGGAAGAACGGCGGCTAGTTTTCAACCAACCACGGTGCACCCAGCCAGAAACGGTAGTGGAATGCACACATAGAACACGGGCAATTTCAGCACTGCTATAGTTATCGAGGAAAGGGCTTGTAGAATAACCTAAAGCCCAAAGCTTAGTAGCAATTGCAATTGGAGTGCGGAAATAGCCATGTCTTTTTAAGATTGAGGCAATTTGTTTTGGGTTATAAAGTTCAGCCTTAGCTTCAACAATTGCTATTTCTTGGTCAGTCCATTTGGGATTCATTTATTACCTCTAATGTTTATGCAGATTTAGGAGAAGAATTTTCTTGAACAATCCGAGCGCTGATAGATTCAAAGTCAACTTGAAAGATGTTCATATCTGTGGACATCTCTCCAGTGTTGTAGCGGTCTACTATATGCTGTTTAATTTCGGATTGATTTAGCCCATCAGGGATATCAATATGGGCTTCGCTGGTGATTTTCTCGACTACTGTGACTATGAGTTTCATTGGTTAATTCCTGTTTGCTAATTTGAATAAATAAGAAGCCAAAATTATTCTGACTTTTGACTTCTAAATTCCGGTTCAGCTTGCCCCAGTCTTTACTGTTTGCAACTCTTGCATCCATGCCCTAATTGCTGCTAACTCATCAGCACCACTAACAACAGCATCAACAACAAGATTTTGATACAAAGACTCAGCATGATTGGGATGGTTACACTTGTTTGCTGCCCAAGCCAAACACATGGTTTTGATTAGTTCATTAATCTGGCTAATATCAAGTAAACTTGGGCGGTCAACATCCTGGAATTGCAACCACTCTCTGACCAAATCAAGTGGATAATCAAGCAAGGTGCGAATATTTTTAACTCGCAAATCCTGTAGGTGTATTGATTGAGGAACTACACTAAGTTTTGGTGGAGTCAATGGGGATTCGGGAATCGAGTTTGAAGTTGCACCCAATAAAGATTGAATGTCACGAATGATAGTTGCCCAATCCAAATCTATACTCCATTCCCTGTAAATCTTGGTTTTGGTTGTGGCATCGTAAAGATTACAGAAAACTGTGTTTTCGTCGCCAGCATTAGCAACGATAATCAGTGGCTTAGAAAAATCCTGAACTAATGACGCAGCGAGAAGGAAGCTTTTGGCGAAGTTGGTTTCAACACCAGTTCTTATGACATAAAGTTCATCAGCATTGACAACAATATCGAGCTTCAGATTGTCTTTGCCTTTGAACTCTTTAGTTGTCAATCGCAGTTCTGACAAGTACCCAGTTAACGCTCTTTGGGGAACTGGGATTTTCCTATCCTGGCTAATATTGAACTTGTACCAAACGTAAGATTCACCGTCTACTTCCCCCTGATTTACAAATAAATAGATGGGTTCGGGAAGGTTGCATAAACCTAGTTTAATTTCAGCAATCATATTTCACCTCGGTTAAGTTTCATGGATTGGTGTTCTATGTGCAATAATGGGAATTCTGTAGCGGGAGAAAAACTTCCGTGCGTTCACTTGAATAAGAGGCACTCATTCAGGTGAACGCTTTTTTACTAAACAGAAGGTTCTCGATTACGCTCTAATTCCCATTGCAAATAGGTGAGTGCAGTGCTAGCATCAGCAATGTTTAAATCTGGTTGATATCCCTCGTCCAACAGTTGTTTGTAGTCTGAGTGCGTAGCAATAAGGGATATCAGTTTTTTGGCTTGTTCAACTAACTGGTGGAGATGCGGATTAGACATTTCAATGCCGAGCCTTGAACATAAGTCCTCCGCCTAAACACCAAAAGTCCCTGGCTCAATCTCCGTTTCTAACTCTTCAAGCAGAGATTCAAAATCAGGGTGTCCATCGTTGATTTCAACTTCAATCAAATCTGCACACGTTGTAATAGTGGTTGCCCAATTAGGTAAAGTTTGTGGAATGGTTTTCGCGTAAAGTTTCATGATTGCGTCCTCTGGAATTAATAACTTAAAAATCCTCCGCAATTTCCAACAAAAAGCCGCGTCCCGTGTTCTGTACTTGCACCAGTTCTTTATCCAGCAGTGTTTGAATGACTGAATTTGAAACTTTGCATTGGAGAGAGTGTAGAGGAACACAACCACCACAAAGTTGAAGTAAACGCAGCAGATGATTTGCTCTACGATCAAAGTTGTCTGTAGAATTAGCCATTGCTGCTACCTCCAGTTACTACGGCTAACTGTTGTTGCAGGATAGAGATTTGACGCTGATAGAATTCAATTTCTGCGGTAATTTGTGTGAACAATTCCTGTGGGGAGAGCGGTTGGATTTGATTCTCTTGCAAGTACAATATCTCGTCAGAATTCTTGTTAGGCATCAATACATAACGCCATCCATCATCAAATTGTTCAGCTAGTTCTGTACCAGAGGGATAGTAGTAAAGTCCTAGAATCGTCCCTTGTTCTGTACGCTGGTCAAAGGCAAAGCGAGGGTAGCCCCAGTGTCGGGGAATGGATATTGTCGGTTGCATAGATGAATTGGTGAATGCTGAATAAAGGGAAAATGAGGGGGGAATTCAGGAGTCAGAATTCAGAAGCCAGAATTTAAAGAAGAAGCAGGAAGAAAAGGTGGAAGGCGAATTTTCTTCACCTCTGCACCCTGCTCTTTGCTCTTTTAACTAGCTCCTGACTCAATACTTCTGGATTCTGTTTACGCTGTTACTAACTCACGGCTTTTTGTGGATGGCTTATACACCCGTAACCGTTGCCATTCATCAGGAGCCAGCATCTCAAACGGTCGGTCTAACAGTTCTTCAAATGTTGGCTCAATGCTGGGTGAATTTCTCACCATCGACAGCGATTGAACTGCTTCCACTGCACATCCACAGGATAGTTGCTGATATTCCCCAGTACGCATCACCCACCAGCCGCCGTCAGTGCATCCGACTTCGCCCAGTTTGATGTCATTCTGGTAAATCCCATCGTCGAGGATTTCAAAGCCGTACTTCTCGCATTCGTTGAAAATCTGCGCCATGATTTTGTTGCCAGTGGTCGCAGTTTCTTCAACCTCAGTTTGTGTGGATACTGGTTGGTTGAGTGTTCCATCTTGGTGATGCCATTCAATGAAGCGGTTGCATCTTGCCCATGTGTTAGCTCGGAATTTTTCAGTGCCGTTTACCATCACTACCCAAGGCTGGGTTAGATTATCGTCATAGTTGATACTAGCTATCAGTTGATTACCAGCGTAATATTCGTGATCGCCAAACGAGATTTCGACTATTGTGAGGGGTTCGGGAGCTACAAATTGGGCTTGGTCAGTGATGTAGTTGTCGAGTTCGGCTTGGGCTGTGGATTGGTTGTCGGGGGCAGCAGGGATGAGTTTCTGAATCTTGCTTGCTTGATAATCAGCGATCGCACTAACCCAAGAATCCTTGCAGCGTTTGTCACTGACCTCAACTGTGCAGGCGATTTCGCTGTAGATTTGCTTGAGACGGGCAATGGATTTCAGTTGCAGCTGTTGATAAGTGTAAATGGCGTGAGTCATAATTGATAAAGTCTTAATGGACATAGAGAAGCGCTTCAGATTTCCGGTCGGGGGCGCTTTCTCTATATAAATATTGTAGACTGATGGTCTACAGTTGTCAACTGATGTACGACACTATATAGTAAGTGTAGGACGACGTTTTACATTAAAGGAGGTGGTTTAGGTGGATATAGTGAAAATCAGACGCTACACAGACATTGAAATTTCAGGTTTAGGAGGAAAAATTAAACAAGCTAGAAAAGCTGATGGGCGTTCAGTCGAGGTTTTGGCAGGAGAAGCTGATATTAGCCGATCTTACTGGCACGATATTGAGGCAGAACGAATACGAGATGCTTTGCCTGAAGACACATTAAGGAAAATTGAGCGAGTACTTGGTATTGACTTAGGAGTGAAATTCGATGATTAACCACTCCTCTCGCCTTGCCCTTAGTTTTTTTACGAGCGATTGTAGCTCCTGACTACAACCATAAAATTGTTATCTAGTCTGAGAAATACCATTTGAAAGGGTGGAATCATGACTAAACCATCCTCGAACCGCAAAAAAGCCACCTCTGCTGTCTCCAACAATTTAAAAGCAACCGCTAGTTCTGCCGAAGACACCTTTGATCCAGAAAATCCTGCTACAGCAACGATTACGGTTACTGCTGCTGAAGTAGAGGAGTTGTCCGAAACGGAACAACGGGATCGCCTTCACCTAGAGCGCCGTGTGGAAAGAGCGTTTTTTGAGGCGGGTAAGGCACTGGCAGAATTGCGGGATCGTCGGCTGTACCGTTCGACTCATTCAACCTTTGAAGAGTATTGCAAGGACAGGTTTGGGTTTGAGCGCCGTCATCCTTACAGATTGATTGAAGCTGCTGGAGTTGTAGATAATTTGATCAAAATGTGTCCAAATTGGACACAAAATGAAATTGAAGATGATCCTGCTACAGTCCACTCCGATCAGGTACAAATCTTGCCTACCAGCGAGGGACAAGTTCGACCCATGACAAAGCTTGAACCCCAGGAACAGCAGGAAGTGTGGCTAACAGCAGTAGAACTTGCTGGCGGAAAAGTGCCGACTGGTAGAATCGTCAAAGATGTTGTGCAGCGCATCATGGAGCGAACCCAAGTACTCAATACCTACCAGATTGGCGAAGTCTGCCAAATCTTTACTAAAGACAACCCCGAACTCAGGGGTAAGGGTGGGTGCTGGGCGATTGTCAGCGCAGTAAACGAGTTTAGTTGCACAATCACAATGTGGGATGGTGAGTATACTGTCAGAATTGATCACCTGAAGCAGCTCAATTACTTGGAGTCGGAATGTCAGCAGATGCAGCAGATTAGCGATCGCATCAGTCGGCTACGGGACAGTGGCAAGCTAGAAGCACCAGCAGAGGCAGTTTTGAAGTGTTTAGGAGAGTTGAAACGTCCGTATTTGACTGAGTTTGAAGGAGAGCTTTTAAGCTTTATTGAACAGAAATGCCAAGTTGAGGATTAGTCGAGACGAGCAGTTCTGTTCAAAATACTGCTTCTTCTAAGACATGGGATACCCAAAACAGATACATCAAACAAACCCGGCGCTGTATAAGTGAGCGCTGGCAAGGTCAGGTTCAGGAGGCGATCATTTGATTAATATCAGCAGTTGCTGAAGCAGCTTTATACTTTGTATCTAACATATATCTGGCTATCCCTGTTGCAATATCACTGATGTTAGATAAGAGGTTTTGTAGCTATTTTTTCCAGTTGAATTACTTTCAGTAGATTTTTCCAGTCTTCAGTTAGCCCTGAATCTTGGGAACCTGTAAGGCGGAGTTCTGCTAGAGTTGTCAAAGCATCGTACCAAATGCCATTCTTTGCGTAGATAGCTGCTTGCTGCTGTGGTGAAGATTGTTTAAGTTGATCGCGTAATGCTACATTCAAATTCACACGTTGCACCCAGCCTTCCACATAATCCAATGTTACTGATTGCTTAGGGTTACATATGACTTTAACTTTGAAGAACCAGTGATATAGCTTATCGTTTTCTAGGAAAACTTTATTGTTTTGCAGTTGCACTCGAACAATTCCAGGTACTGGGGGTGCTGAAATTTCTGCGCGATGAATTGTTTTATTTTTATCGGTTTGCAAAACAAACTCGATCCCCTGAATAGAAGATTGCTTATAAGGAATATAGAACCAAAAACTGGGCTGTTCTACACTAGTTAAACCCCACACCTGAGTAATTGTGGTTTCACCTGCACCTTGATTCAATCGTTGTTTATAGCTTGGCACAAGAGCGGTTAAAGGCAAACCAAGTGTACTACAATTTCCCCGTGAGGCTCCTTCCCCCCGGTCACCGGGTACGCCACGATCGGGCGGTGGCGGAGGTGGATTAAAGAGAATTGACGCTGATTTTTCCGCTAAAGCTGGCGAAGTACTCAGACAGTTAATGAAAATTATACTAAATGCCATTAGTGAAGCTAGTTGTTGAAGCATAATTCATAATTCTATTTTGGATTAGGAGTCGCGCATTGCTGAGTAAAGATATGAATTTGTATCACGCAGAGGCGCAGAGAATAAGAGTTTGAGAGTTAAATTTTTTACTTTCATACTCAAAGTCAGCAACGCCGGGAATCGCATTCTATGTCTGGGTTTTGTAAATAAATCTGTCGTAATCCTCTTTGAAATTGGTATAAATTTGTAATGTTAAGAAGCGTTTGAATTTGTATAAAACTCATATTTAATTGTGTGAAAAACTCAGTACAGAGCAAAGAGCCTTCTTTTCCTTTGCCTATTACCTCCTCAGTCATCTTTATTTTTAGTAATCACAAAAATACGTGCAATTTTCACAGAGTGAGGAAAATCTCTCGTAAAGTAAGCAATTAGGATAATACTACTAATGAGGGCGATCGCAGAGGGAACCAGTGGTATCCAGGCGCTGCACTGAATAAAAACAACAAGGCATATTCCATAGAGGCTGGCGATCACAATTAGAGTTGCAATCCCTAAATAAAACCACGGCCGAATGTACCAAGCCAGTAAACTGCCTGTTAACGACCATCCCCAAATCCAGAGTATTTCTTGCCAAACAGACCAAACCCATAGGAGTGATCGCCCATCGAGGGCTGAACTTAATAATTGACTGATCATTTGCGCTTGGAGGATGACACCTGGTATTTGCTTGATTGCACCTTCATTTGTGATGTAGGGTGTGGATGAGTAGTCTTGAAAGCTTTGGGCTGTTGTACCAATTAGAACAATTTTGTCTTTTACTGTACTAGGGTTAACTTTTCCTGTTAGTACGTCTGTTAATGTCACCTGTGGCACAAATTGCTCTAGCGATCGCTGGGTGCGGTAATTCAACAAAATTTGGTGTCCTGAAGCATCGATACCTTGATATCCACTTGTGTGTGTTGTAAGTGGTTTAAAAGTGGTCTTACCTAGTTGCCAAGCACCATTGCTGGTAAATTTTAAAGAAATGTTGTGAGCAGCCAAGTAATGCAGTGCTACTTGTACGCTGAAAGCATATTGGGCTTTGCAAGGTGAAGAAGGTGGCGGTGTCAATGCTAGCAATTGGCGACGGACAAGATTATCTCGGTCGATTACCAAATCACTAAAGCCTAAGCGTTCTGGTGGGATTTCTGGTGGGGGTTTGATGCCGGGATGGCCGGATAGGGGATCGCTAACTCGACAGACTGCACTTAAGTGTTTACTTTTGTATAGATGCTTTGCAAGTTCTGGTAACTCTGGCTTAACAGCGCGATCGCGGTAAATATCTAATCCAATTGTTTGTGGTTGATATGCCTCTAATTTCTGCAACAATTTCAAGAGCGATTCATCTGAGAGAGAACCTTGGGGTTTTTCTTGGAACTGTGATTGGACATCTTCTTCTGTGATTGTCACAACCAATAAGCGAGAATCAGGCTGTTCGTCTGGGCGTAGTCGCTGCAATTGATCGAATGCTTGTAGCTCTAATCCTTGCAGCATTCCCAGATATCGTACACCTGCAACAAAAAGAGCGATCACTAAACTCCCGCAACCAAGCCAAAGATAATGATGCACAGATAAACTCTGCCCCTCTGTCTCTTTGTCCCTCCGCCCTTGCGCTCCTCTGCCAATCAACTCCTCCCAACTAGTTGGTATCTCGGCGAGATTTTGGTAAATCACAGGTAACCAACTTGCACAGGGAAATTGTCCATCCAATCCTTGTAGCCTTTCTCTAGCTTCACGCACTGCGAGATAAAGGGATTTACCTCCAGAATAGGCTTGTAAAAAGTGCTTGAGAAATGTTTGTGCCACGCGATCTGGTACAGGTTCGCGCATGACAATCAACTGGGGAATTTGTAAAGAAGCGAATTCTCGCGCTAGTCCTAAACCATCACAGGAGTTGAAAATTGCTAACTTTAAACCGCGCTCCACTGCTTGCTTGAGAGCATACTTTAACTGACTGATTGTCAAACTCTCTGTTTGGTTAATGTATATTTGACCAGTTTCTCCTGTGCTTTGACTTGAACTATGTCCAGCAAAAAATAGAATATCCCAATTTTGCTGCCAGAGATTATCTGTTAAGTCTTCACGAGATGGTTCTACAAGAAAGTGAATTTTTGTATCAGGCAGTTTTTCTAGGAGTAAACGGTCTGTGGCTATATCGACTCCATGACTATCGCCTAATAATGCCAAAATTTTGACAGTTGCTGTTGATATGGGAGAAAAATTGATTTTTTCATAGATAGTGGCACTTAAAGCAATTTCTGCATTTGTGTAACGCTCTATTAACTCCCAAAGATGCCAAGGGAGCTTTTGCATCTGATAGTCTTGAGTCTGCAAAATTACCCGAATTATGTCAGATGTCTGAAGTTTTTCGAGCCATTTCTCGCAGATCGGGCGAAAACATTCTGATTGCAACCAATAGTTCAAGCGATCGCGTAACTGTTGAGCTGCTTGGAGACACTCTTGGCCACTTGAAATTAACAGCTTTTGTTTTATTAACCCTTTAGGACGAGCAGCAAAATCTAGGTTACGATAAATAGCTTGCCAACAGTTGAAATTTAACGGTAATTCTCTCTCTGGCGGGAGTTCGCCAATAACCTCACTCTCAGGGCGGCTGTTTTCTTCTCCAATTTGAAGAGTAACTGGAAACCCAGTCTCAAAGCTCCCTTTGCCAAATTTCAAAACTACCAATTTAGTCACTGTCATTTCTCCGCTTCAGTTAAGAAGTTGGCCCTTTACGCAATTTAAAATTACAACTTCCATCAATAAATTTAGTTGTTCTCTATCCCTTTATTTTGCAGTCAGAATAAAAATTATCTTTCAACTATTGTAAGTAATCCTTTATTAGATATCATCTAAAGTTATTTTATTTATGCTGTAAATACCGAGATCCTCCCTAGCCCTCTTTTTGAAGCTTCGGTGGCGTACAAAAGTCTTTTGACCTGCACCTTTACAACACTTCCGCCTGCTATGAGGTACGCACACAATCTCAAAAGTTAGGAAAGGAAAGGGATATGGGTAAAATTGTGCTTCATAATAGCCGGGAGTGCTGTAATGCATCGACCTGCACCTTTGATGCATTGACTTGCACCTTGCGTTATGTGATATCATGCTGATTTGATAGCTTATAAAACGTCATTGCGAGCGTTCGCGTGGTGTCTCGTAAAGAAGCAAAGCAATCACAACTATTTATCTGAACATGATATTACACAGCAATTCTAAAAGATACGTTTGTTTAATTTCAGGAAAATGTCACCAAGAAAAAGTAGTTTAAATTTATTCGTTGTTTATATAAAATTCAAAGTTTCATGCATTTAAGGCAAAATATTATCGAAGTTTTCTCCACATTTGTGCTGTTCAAAGGTGATATTTTTGACCATTGGGTTACTGATTCTAAGCTACGGCGGAGTATGCACAATTGTGTAGAACAGTCTTCTAAACAAGAGTCAGAAATCTTTTGGGCTATTTACTGGCATCGGATTTGGCAAGTACAAGCAAATCCAATTGCTGTTGCTCACATTGCAGCCTATTTGCAGGAAGTCTGCTACTGGGTTGCGAGAAAAATGAAAATGAATGTACCAGGTCAACATTCTGCCGCTGATTTTTTCCAAACAGCGATCGCTCGGGTTGATAAAGTTATTAAAGGCTTTAACCCACAATTGGGTTCAAATTTGAAAATCTATGCAGAATACACCTTTAGAAATCTGATTAAAGACCTGTTACGCAAGCGTCAAGAAGTTGATATCTGCACCGACTGGGGATTGCTGCACAAACTGAGTCAAAAGCGTTTGGTAGAATCTCTCAAACAGGCAGGTTATCCATCCCAAATAATTGAGCGTTATGTTTTAGCTTGGAATTGTTTTCTGCAATTTTATGCACCCCACGATATTGCAACTGCTCACAAACTCATTAAACCAGATAATTTGACATTACAGGCGATCGCACAGCTTTACAACACCGAACGTCTCAGCCAGCTAAGTTATCCCAGTCCGGCCTGCACTCCAGAAAGTTTGGAAACTTGGTTAGTTACTTGTGCTAAAGCAGTGCGTTCCTTTCAATATCCCACCTCAGTTTCCCTGGATATTCCTGCACCTGGACAAGAAACAGGCGAATTACTCGATCGGCTGACGAACAATTTTCAAGACTCGGTATTAGATGAAATAATTATCCAAGAAGAAGTAGAAAACATCGCGTTGCGGAGTACAGAAATTAATCAGGTTTTGAGCGATGCGTTGGCCAAATTAGATACCCAAGCCCAAGTACTTCTGCAAACATACTACAAGCAAGAATTAACCCAACAGCAAATTGCTCAACAGCTAGGAATCAAACAATATACAGTTTCTCGGCTATTAACTAAAATCAAAAAGACATTACTAGTGGAGTTAGCCCAGTGGAGTCAAAAAACACTGCATATTCCAGTGAAATCTGACGTAATTGACAGTATGAGCAATTCCTTAGAAGAATGGTTGATTGCTCACTATCGCGCTCTCGTTCTGTCGTCGCCAGTGGAGTCTTTAAAATGATTTTTGATGTCACCTCAATTCCAGAACAGCTCACCTTGGAAATTTCGTCATCATCGCAAACCCTAAAATTACCAGCTTTTTCCACATCAGGCGCACGCTGGCGGGGTCGTCTTAACCAAATGTGCTTAGATGCATTTTTACCGTGGTTGAGAGAAGAAAATCAAAATGTAAGAGTTTGGACTCAAACAGCAGCTTTACCGAGCTTTTGGGAATTTGTAAATGGAACTGCGATCGCTTGTGAAGAGATACGATTAGTATTAATTCCCACAACAGCAATTGACACAGCAGAATTGCGTGTACCACAGGAATGGGTGGATATTCCCGATTGGATGGCTGATTATTATATTGCAGTACAAGTTAATCCTAATGCTGGCTGGGCGACAATTTGGGGATATATCACCCATCGTCAATTGAAAACTAAGGGGGTTTATGATGCAGGCGATCGCGCCTACTGTTTAGATGAAAATGATTTAATTAAAGACATTAATGGTTTGTGGATTACCCGGCAACTTTGTCCCCAAGAAATTTTACGTGAGTCAGTTGCACCTTTACCGACATTACCTTTAGCACAAGCAGAAAACTTACTCGAACGATTGGGCAATTCTGAAATAGTCTTTCCTCGTTTAGCAATTTCCTTTGAACTTTGGGGCGCATTATTAGCACATGGCGGCTGGCGACAACGGTTGTACGAGCGACGACAAGGGCTGCCTGAACAGTGGGCAATTCAGGAATGGTTGCAAGCAGAAGTATCGAATTTAGCACAGCAGCTTGGTTGGGGAATGACTAGATTGCAATTAGCAGCTCGTGGTCTGCGAAGCCGAGAAACTGATGAATCAAGTGTCTCTTTGTCCCGGCAGTTGACACTTGCTGGTCAAGCTTACGAGTTGCACATATTTAAAATAGGTAACTTAGAAGACAATATATGGCGGTTTGAATTACGTCATGCAAATCCAGATGCAATGATTCCAGCAGGATTTAGACTCAGACTGTTAACCGAAGATTTGCAGCCTTTTGTTAATAATGAGGATACAGCAACAGAAGCAATGCCTCAGCTTTATATTGATGTGGAATTGGAGCCAGGAGAGGGTTTAGTATGGGAAATTGAGCCAACACCGGATGATTATGATAGAGAAATTTTACGGTTTTGATTACAAAACCTATTCTGAGTTATGATGTCATGTTCGGTTCAATACAAGTCAATACAGTTCAAAATGAGCAACAAAACCCTGATGTAGAGACGCGATTTATCGCGTCTTGAAAGACCAATCATCTACACCAATAATCCTTAGCCCAAGCGTAGTGTTCTATAAGCGATTAACCGAACATGATACGACTTCTGACTCCTGAATTCTCATTTCATTTGGTTCTTGAGCCACAAGCTGAACATCACCTCGCTTATCTACTAGCCATCCCTGAGCCTCGACAATTGGCTGTTGATTTTCAACTAAAGTTGTTTTTGCTTGGGTGTTTGTCTCATTTCCTATCTCTTTATCCAGCGTTACCCATCGGGTAATAACTGCCCTTTGACGCAATGGTTCACTGGGACTTAAAGGCATTCCTCCGCGTCCTGTGACAACAAAACTATTGTTTTGCCCACGTCTAGGAGTGCAGCCCTGAGCAAATTGCTGTGACGCATCAACCAAATTTACAGGTAGTTCCACTAATCCCCGACTCGGGTCAACATCGGGTGTGTTAAGTTCTATAGTGCCACTCAATTCAGGAGTTTTACCTCTAGCAATAATGTCACTTTCTGAAGTACGTTCATTGCGGGGCTGCGTGCCTAAGATGCCTATAGCTTTTATTCTGACCTGACCGCCACGAAAGTCATCGGAAGTGGCTGTGATATCGCTATTTTCAGCTGCGGCTAAGAATTTAGTGTCAATATTAACATCACCACCAATCACATTTTCGCCAGTAGCGTTAGCAGTAATGTTGCTATTTTGACGCAATAATACCAAATCTTTTACACGCAAGGTAATAGTTGCCTGTGGTTGATTAGGATCAGTATTGATGCTGCGAGTGTTAGCCGTCAAAGTGCCATTGTCCAAATGAACAGAACTCGCATTGATAATTAAATTTCCTGCATTCCCTATTCCTCGACTTCTAACAAACATTCCAGCTCTATCCTCAACTAAAAGCTCACGGGTGTTTATAATCAAATTCCCCGCTTTACCTACACCAAATGTAGTAGCACTTATTGTTGCTCCATCTTTAAGGACTAACACCGGAGTGTTAATTGTCACCGAACCAGCCTTTCCTGCTCCAGAAGTTTGAGTAGATAAGATAGTATCAATCGGAAATTCTACAGGAGTGCCAATCAATTCCACGGAATCTAAGGCATTTATTGTCAAATCTCCTCCCGAACCCGTGTCAAAGACTTGAGTTACTATAGATGCTCCTCCCTTCATAATTAATCGTTGGACATTGATGCTGACATTTCCACCCGGTGCTGAAGTGAAAGTATTTGCTCTGATGACAGAGGTTTCCAAATTTAACTGTGAGGCTCGGAAGGAAATTGCACTACTCTCTTGTTGACTTTGAATGTTGCTATCTTCTTCAGGAGTAATATTAACAAAACTTCTAAAAATTTGAATATCCCTAAAGTTGCTGACATTTTGATAATTTAACGTCCAGCCTTGGTTTGTCTGATTGAGATTGACCTGATTAACTCCAGTGACACTACCTAATTCAATTCGTCCCCCTGGAGCGTTCAGAAAAGCTCTCTCTATGATTACATTGCCACCGACAAGAGCTAAAGTTTTACCTAAAGGTACTCTCAGTCCCAGCCCCTCCTCGCTACTCAATTGTCCACCAATCCCCTGCACGCGAATATCTCCAGGATTCTCCCCAAATTGTAAGCCTGTAGGAATATTTATAGTTAATAAGGGTGTTTTTTGTGGAGCCGTTGCACTAAACTCAAAGCCATCAGCAAATTTCAAGCTCCTAGCAGTGCTGCCTACAAACGAACCTCGAATATCTAAGCGTGCATTCTGCCCAAAAATAATTCCATTAGGATTAATTAGAAATAGATTGGCTGTACCGTTAGCGCGGATTAATCCGTCAATATTAGAAACTGAGCCACCTGTTACCCGACTAATAATATTTTGAATATTTGTAGGATTATTAAAGAAAGCTGTACCGCTAGTAGGCACAGAAAACTCTTGAAAACTGTGAAAAAGATTACTTCCTGCTTGAGTTCCTCTCTCAATAATGCTGGTGTTACCCTCTGTTGTGATATTGGAATTAATTGGGAGAGTAGTATCCGGGGTGATTTGAGCTAGTGAGCAGTTTGACCAAAAAACTGTAGTGCTACTTATAGAAATCCCCAATCTTTGCAGCCAATACCAATGTATAGATATCCCAGACATTGTACTCTCCTACCATAAAAAGGAACTTTTGCTTGTAATATTTAAATAAATATATAAGTACCAACAAAAACTACTACTTATGCATTGTTACTCTTTTACCCCAAACTTATCAGAAAGTGGTGACTAATATTTATTGATTTTGAGCTTATACTTTTACTTTTTCAAAATCCAAACCACGAATTAGCAAAGCATAATGTCCATCCAGACGCAGAAGCTCTTCATGAAAACCTCGTTCACCTATTGTCCCTTGAGCGAGTACTAAAATTGTATCTGCATTGCGGATAGTACTCAATCGATGAGCGATCACTATCCGCGCCAGCAAGTAGGCAAGAATAAAATTTAGAAATGCAGGCGGCAAAATTCAAGTATAGATTTGTACTGCCTGCAATTCAATCTTCTCTCATATCACAACGGTAAAGTCGTTAGCACTAATATTATTAGGCGATCCGACCAGGTTGGCAATAAACGCCTCGCCACCTCCACCAACCACAGAGCCATTCGGGTTGTAAACTAAGTCACCACTGCCAAAGTTGTAAACAATCTCAGCATTGCTTGTGAATAACTCAAACAAGCTATCGACTATCTCAAAGTCAGAGGGGAGCAATGCCCCACCTACCAAGCTTTCGAGTGCATTAAATGTTGTCTTAGATAGGACAATTTTATCGCCGAACCCGAAATCATTGATGGTATCTGTACCAACATCGTTAGCAATAAAGGCTCTGCCACTGCTGAAACTGAAGGAATCGAAACCAGCATTGCCAGTCAACGTGTCATTGCCAGCGCCCCCACTAAGGATGTCATCGCCAAATCCACCGATGAGGGTGTCATTGCTGTGCCCTCCATTCAGGGTGTCATTGCCGTCACTGCCATCGAGGAATACTGACCCGGAAAAATTCCCTGCACTCAAGGAGTTTGCACCACTGCTACCGAGCAGCGTTGCTTTTTCAATGCTAATCAGAGTATCTAACCCTTCACCTAAAATGATAGAGTCAGTCAAGATGATAAAATCCGCATTCGACACAACCACTTCATCAATGCCCGCACCGCCATTCAGGGTATCGCTACCCAGCTGACCCAAGAGCGTGTCATTGCCATCTCCGCCGATGAGGGAGTCCTCGCCCGCACCCGCAGAGAGTCTGTCATTACCCAACCCTCCTAAGAGAGTGTCATTGCCTCCACGCGCAAAGAGTCCGTCATTGCCGTCTCCGCCATCAAGCAGATTATTCTCACTCCCTGTTTGAAGTTGGTCATTACCTGCGCCCCCTCTGAGGGTGTTAGTGCCATCAGTGTCAACGATAAAATCATCGCCGCCTCCACCATCAAGGCTATCGTTGCCCCTGCCACCATCAAGGTCGTCAGCTTGAGATCCGCCGATGATGGTGTCATTTCCATCTAAACCCCTAACTCTTAGGTCTGCAATGGTAAAGCCAGAAGCATCAATCCGGTTGTTACCTGCACCGCCAGTCAGGTCAACTCGCTCAATGGAGTTCAAGCTATCCGTGCCGTTACCGGTTAGAGTCGAACCGCTGAGAGTGAAGTTGACATTACCTTCTTCAATCACCCGGTCAAAGCCATTGCCTCCAATTAAGAGGTCATTGCCAAGCCCACCCGTGAGAAAGTCATTGAGTGTTCCACCTAGTAGGGTATCGTTACCAGCGCCGCCGTTTAAAGTCACACTTCCCAAAGTAAATGCTGAGGCATTAAGACTGTTATTACCTACACCACCAGTCAGGAAGACGCTCTCAATTCCAACCAGACTGTCTGTACCGTTGCCGATTAGGGCAGTATTGCTTAAGGTGAAGTTAACATTACCCCACTCTTCAACGCGATCGCTGCCTGCCCCACCATTGAGTATATCATTCCCTGCACCGCCCGTGAGTGTATCGTTGCGTGTTCCACCTAGTAGGGTATCGTTACCAGCGCCGCCATTTAAAGCCACACCTCCCAAACTAAACAATGAGGCATCAATCAAGTTATTGCCTATGCCACCTGTAAGGGAGGCGCTCTCGATGGAGATTAGGCTGTCGATGCCGTTGCCAAACAGAAAAGTGTTGGACAGGGCGAAGTCCGCATTGGCTGACTCTTCAATTTGGTCAAAGCCATCACCCCCATTCAAGATGTCATTGCCTATACCTCCAACGAGGGTATCATTGCGCGTTCCACCTAGTAGGGTATCGTTACCAGCACCGCCATTTAAAGTTACAGAGCCCAAGCTAAACGCTGAGGCATCAATCAAGTTATTGCCTCCGCCACCTGTAAGGGAGGCGTTCTGGATGGAGATTAAGTTGTCGATGCCGTTGCCGGACAAGGTAACATTGTTTAGAGTAAAGTTACTATTGCCTGACTCTTGAACTTGGTCAAACCCACCGCCCCCATTTAAGATGTCATTGCCCACACCGCCAATGAGGGTATCGTTGCCATCATTACCAATCAGGGTGTCGTTGCCATCACCACCCCTGACGGAATCATTACCTGCTAGGGCATCAATCAAATCATTTGCTGCATCCGCAACAATAATGTCGTTTCCAACTGTGATAGTTCCAGAAATAATCGTCATAATTTTGTGTTTCTTTTTGTGTGTATGTTTGTTTAGATGTCTGCTGTTGCAGTCAACGTTTTTTGTTCAGCACAAATTCACCTGTACTCCAGACTCACTGCTGGTTTAAGGTCTTGAGAGGTTTTTTTCAGCAGCCGCATAACGTGGAATTGGCTGACTGGTTAAAGCAAAGATTAATTACGAATTACGAATTAGTAATTATTCGGTCACACTTATCCATACGTGCGATATTGAGGTCTATGCAAGATGCACTTACAGTAAAATTCAGAATTCAAAATTCAGGAACAAAGCCGGAGACGGAAAAGTAAACAGCAACAAGGAAAAAATAGAATGTGCAACGCCTTCCGTTTATCTCGGTATCTCCTGCTATTGCTAGTCACAGCATTTGTTTTTGTTACCGTTTTACCTGTCTTAAGACCATCTCATGCAATTGATTTGCCAATTGGGCATTTTTATAGACCAGAAGAACGCTTAAAAGATTTAGCACAACAGGGAAAAGCACTGTATGAAGCAGGAAGGTTAACAGAAGCGCAACAGATTTTGCAGAAGGTTTTTCAAGAATATCAGGCATTGGGAGACAAGCTTAGGCAAGCAGTAACGCTGAGTAATCTTGCCTTGGTTTATCAGCAGCGTGGGATGTTTGCCGAAGCGAATACGGCAATCAATGACAGTTTGCAATTGATAGGTACTCAAAATTCAAAACAATACACGCACGTTCTTGCTCAAACGCTGGAAATTCAAGGGAGTATCCAATTGGAGCAAGGACAAGCTCAACAGGCATTACAAACTTGGCAATTAGCTGAGGCGAAATATATTGCAAGTAGCGATGTCTACGACAGGCTACACCAACTCACTGCTATCAACCGCAGTCGTATTAATCAAGCACAGGCATTGCAGGTACTAGGATTCTACCGTCGTGCTTTAACAATGTTGACTCAAGTCACCCAAAATTTACAATTTCAACCAGATTCGTTAACCAAAGTTATAGAATTGCGATCGCTGGGAGATGTACTACAATTAACTGGAGATTTAAAAAAATCCACTGAAGTTTTACAACAAAGCTTACAAACTGCTGAGAAATTGCAATCCCTTCGGGAGATTGCTGCAACATTCCTCAGTTTAGGCAATACTGCTAGAATTGCGGAAGATTATGAAAGTGCGAGCGCTTTCTATCAACAAGCGATAGCGAAAACTCCTTCATCTCTTACCAAAGTCCAGGCGCAAATCAATCTTCTGACTATCCTATTAAATACACAACAGTGGAAAATTGCACAACCTCTGTTAAAGCAAATTCCTACTGAGCTAGATAATTTACCACTATCTCAAGTAGCAGTTTATGCCAGAATTCATTTTGCTCAAAGTTTCATAAAAGGCAAGCAATCTGTCAATGAATCAAAAGAATTTGCTGCAAAAATGCTCGCGAAAACAACGAAACTAGCACAAACACTTGGTGATAGACGAGCAGAATCTTACGCCCTTGGAACTCTGGGAAAGCTGTATGAGCATGATAAACAGTGGTTAAATGCCCAAAATCTAACACAGGAAGCACTGACATTAGCGGAAGCAGTAAATGCACCGGACATCGCCTACAACTGGCATTGGCAGCTAGGACGCTTGTTAAAACAGCAGGGAGATACTAAAGGGGCGATCGCAGCTTATGATGCTGCTGTTAATGAGTTACAGGCTCTTAGAAATGACCTTGTTGGAGTTAATCGAGATGTA
This sequence comes from Nostoc flagelliforme FACHB-838, assembly GCF_014698065.1. GTDB lineage: Bacteria > Cyanobacteriota > Cyanobacteriia > Cyanobacteriales > Nostocaceae > Nostoc > Nostoc flagelliforme_B. The sequence goes on along the minus strand of NZ_JACJSI010000109.1, from coordinate 2,386 downwards.
GAATTTTCATTTAAGGAAAGTGTAGAACCTATTTATCGTGAATCAGTAGCATTACTTTTATCGCTAGGAGATCAAAGTGAACAAACATTAGATAAAGCACGCCAGAGAATTGAAGCACTTCAATTAGCAGATTTAGATAACTTTTTTCGGGAAGCTTGCTTAAATGTCACAAAGGTTGTGTTAGATGAAGTAGTAGATAGAGATAATCCTACAAGCGCCGTTATTTATCCAATTATTCTGCCAGAAAAATTACAAGTCATTGTCAAAATTCCCAAGCAACCTTTGCGACACTACTCAGTAAATAAATCTCAAATTGAAGTAGAAAGAACTTTAGGACAACTGCGGCAGTATTTGACTGAACCAGACAGAGTCGAGGAAATTCAAATACTTTATCTGCAAGTATATAGCTGGTTGATTCAACCAATCGAGTCTGAATTACAACATAGCAATGTTAATACTTTAGTTTTTGTATTGGATGGGGCATTGAGAAATGTACCAATGGCAGCATTATATGATGGAAAACAATATTTAGTTGAGAAATATGCTGTTGCTTTAAATCTGGGATTGCAATTGCAAAAACCCAAATCTTTAGCACAAGAAAATTTACATATTCTTGCTGGAGGATTGGTACAACCGCCATCCCAATTTCGAGAATTTTCGTCTTTACCAGAAATAAAATCTGAGTTTAACTTGATTGCCAAAGCAGGGGTAGCAACTACAGAGCTTTTAGATCGAGATTTCACCAGTAAGGCATTAGCAACAAAGATTAGCTCTATTCCATTTAATGTTGTTCATCTGGCAACTCACGGACAGTTTAGTTCTCGTCCTGAAGATACATTTATTTTGGCGATGGATGGGCCAATTAATGTTACTGATTTTGATTTGCTGTTGCGCCGTCGTGATGAAACATACTTACAACCCTTAGAACTTCTTGTCTTAAGTGCTTGTCAGACAGCAGAAGGAGATAATCGGGCAACACTGGGTTTAGCAGGGGTTGCTGTGCGTGCAGGTGCAAGGAGTACAATGGCAAGTCTATGGAATGTTGGTGATCGCTCTACTGCAATTTTAGTAGGTGAGTTTTATCGTGAGTTAGTTTCTGCCAAAGTTACAAAAGCAGAAGCTCTGCGTCGCGCTCAAGTAACCCTTTTACAAAAGTATCCAAACTACAGCCGCCCAGAGTATTGGGCTGCTTATGTTCTCGTTGGTAACTGGTTGTAAGTAAGTGGACACAATAAAATGTATAAGAGGATGTTTGAAAAGTTGCTTTGTTGCATGAAAGAGAAAAAAACAGGCCTTCTCTCCATAAAGTTGGTGATTAATCTTCTACTTTGTAGCTGTCTGGTTTACCTAATTGAATTATGCGATTAAGCACAGCACATTGAAGGAATAACTCGATGGCTTGATTATCAAAAAAGGGCTGCCATAATTTACCTCCAAAAATGCTTTTAAGTCAAAACATCGCAGTTTCAGTTAATGATCGTCGATGATAACCAGATTCCTGTTTCCATTGTTTGCGGCCAATTTTATGAATTGAACGCAGATTTTTGTCTCTTGGATGAGCCGTGTTTTAGGGTTACTAGAGAATTGAATTTTTGCATTGCTACGAGGTGGAATTATGGCTTTAGCCTCCCGCCTAGCAATAGTGTCATAACAGCCAAATGTGTCATAACCACCATCACTTGACACTTGTTCAATTTCATGATCAAGCTGCTCTAATAAGTCAAGTAAAATCTCGCAATCAGTTATGTCATTAGTAGTTAAGTTAAACCACATCTAGTTTGCATACTCCTCTTCTGTCACTTTCCGAAGTGAGCTAGTAGTAAATAAGTGAAATCATCCAGAAGCATAACAAGGTTTAAATTGATTCATTGCAGCAATTAAATGATTGAATCCCAGCAATAAATGTGAATTAGGGAAAATACTTAGTCAGGGATAAATTAACCAAAATAGTAATAGTGGTTGAATAACGAGACGCAGATTATTTAAAATATTTTTACATCCAAATTCATGGTTCCATTGCGGATGATTAGAAAAATCCACATCACTATTTTCTTGTATCTCAGTTTCAAGTTTACGAGTTTGATTCAAGCTTAAGAAGACTAGAGAATTTAAACTAATCATTGTGTAATACCAATTTAATATGAAGCTACATATAATGGTAAGAAGCCAACTCCTAAGTTTAAATAGCCATGAGCCGCCCGTTTAAGATTGAAATCACAGAGAGCGAAGAGGAACTAAAAAAACGTCTCCAAACAGCCAACTTGGGAAATCAGAAAGAAAAATTACAGATGTTGTGGTGGATCAAAACTGAACAAGTAAAGGAACAGCAAGAAATCGGAAAACGCTTGGCAAGAGATACTTCAACGGTCACAAGATGGTTGCAGAA
>NZ_JACJSI010000108.1 GCF_014698065.1 Nostoc flagelliforme FACHB-838 | reverse complement strand
TAATGCTTGATAATCTCCAGTGCTGGCTTTTCGTTGCAGCCATAGGTTGATTGTGTTTCGACTGATTTGAAAAACTTGCGCTGCTTCCGTTTTGTTCATCCCGTCTAACTCTATTGCCTGAATTACCTTCTGGCGTAAGTCGTAACTGTAAGGTTTTGGCATGAGCTTTCCTTGAGCTGAACGCTTCATCTGTATCTAGTTTTACTTTACTCACTAATTATACTGTTTGTCCTAACCGCCTTGGCGCTTGCTATATCTGTTGAGGCGAGCAGGGGGAGAGGAGGAGCAGGGGGAGCAGGGGGAGAATTAAATTTCTCTCTTTCCTCCCCTGCCTCCCCTGCTTCCCTTGCCTCCCCTGCACCAAGAGCCTCAAGAGCTTATCCGAACCGTATTGGGATAGCTGGGATGCAAATTTCATCAATTTAAAACTTTAACGATATTAATTTGATAACACGACAAAGAAATTGTTATCCGACAATTGCGTAATGGACTTCAAGTTATTGACGCAGAGGAACGAGTAGGGGGAGACTATCAAGGTTGAATCGGCAGTCCCTAAAATCCACGAGCATTATTGGTCAGACTAAAGTGCGATCGCAGAAATGAATCCATAAGTAGTTTAGTTTTCCCCATGAACTTGTGCTGCAATCTTGTCGAGGCGATCGCATTCCCCCAATCCCAGAAGCGTCGCACCAAAAGCGTGAAAATTGCACGCATCTTGTCATTGAATAAAATACTACTTTATATATTTGATTACGGTGGCTGGAGTAGCAATTAAGCCAGACCGACGAAGACTAGAAACCCGATTATGAGCAAAGACTGCCAGACCAGTCTTGATGACCTCGATTTAGTTGACACTTGTATTGCCGACCTACCCAGACAATTTCCCATTTATTTTTGTTGCGTCTCAACTCGATGCGATTTCGTATCCCGCTCACTGAATCATCAGCCAAACCTACTATGGTATGTACAATTACAGATGTGTTTTGTGTAGGATACGCAACTGAAATGTCCTCAGACTTTCTTCCTTCTTGTTCTTCTAAGTTGCTAAACAATTGTACAGCCACAGCTTTTGGAATAGTAACTTTAATACGGTTAGAAGAGATAAATTCTTGCACCTTAATTACCTGAAAACCAGAACGTGAGTTACTTTGGGCAGACGCAGCACCCTGTAATTGCGTGCATATTATAGCAGTTGAGATTAGTGATAGCTTAAGCATGGAAGGGGAGCATAGTGATGCGTATAATAATTTTTAGCGTACTGAGTAATTCTTTAACTGATTCTACACCGTATTCCACCCGTTCAATAGCCAGCCGAGCGTAATATTTAACCCACTCCCACTAAGAATCACTGAGTTGTTCATCTGTGTCCATACCAAGAGATTATTACACTATTCCTCTTTTGTCACTTTCAGAAAACAATAATCGAAGCAAAATTCTGAAACTTTTATGTAGTCGAGCTTTGAGCTTTTATTTTCTAACAGTAACTCAAATTTGTAGCCAAAACCTGGAGATGGAATCCCTGAAAGGCTTTCAGCGATTGGGTTTTACTAAAGTGACAAAAGAGGGATAGTTATATGACGTGCGTAGTCTTCAATTATGAAAGGTTAGATGGTTGCCGTCCACCTAATCGTTGTTCTGATGCAGTAGGCCATTTATAGGTATTTAAAAATCTACTTAAAGCGCTAACAGAAAAGGATTTGCTGTAGTGTGGCAAAGGTTTTCCATCTGCTGCCAAAAATAGCCCTAGCATTGCTTCCAAGTTATCTCAATGGATCTTATTTTATCCTCATTCCTTACTCATCTTCTTCTCATCTAATTCTCATTTCTCCCCTACTTCTCCCCGATCGCTCTGTAATTTAAAAAAGATAAGCAGCGTGGGAGATACATCAAGTGCAAATTATACAAAATCTTAAAAAAGAGCTAAAAAAGCTGATATTCGCCTATCGCTTCATGCGAATTGTCCAGCTACCTTACGGTTCCTTTGGCGCAGGTGGCAATTTATCTGATGCAGCAATTGATCCTAAGAGTCTCAATCAAATTGTCCAGTTTCTCTCGCGCACGGAAATGGGAAGAATTGCCCTGGCTGAAAAAAAGCCCCTGGGTAAGATTGATTTACAGCAACTCCATCAATTACCTAGCAACACCTTGGGCTATATTTACGCCGATCATATGCTGAAAAACGGCTTAACTCCGCCGCCAGTACGCGAACATACGTCAGATACCTATAGATATTTGTTCAATTATGTAATGGAAACTCATGACATTTGGCACGTAGTTACTGGTAGCAATACAGACAAATGTGGCGAAATTCAAGTAGAGACATTTTCTTTAGCTCAGTTCTATCCGGCGCGTTTTTGGGTTGTATTACTGGCAAAAAATTTCCTCAAAACTGCCATTGAAGATATGGATTTGTGCAGTCAGCACATGGAAGCTTTTGTACGAGGCTGGATTATGGGACAACAAGCACAATCTTTGTTTGGCGTTCCTTGGAATACTTTATGGGAACAGCCTTTAGACGAAATCCGCGCTGAATTAAATATTCGTTCCTACTTAGGTTCAGAATTAGAAGCTGCTATTAAGTGGCGTGGTGAGGAAATTACGGCTAAATCTGAATTGGTAGGAGTCAAATGAGACATACACCAATTAATGCCAGTGTGACTACTTTGGTGGATCTGTTGGAGTATAGAGTCAGCTATCAGCCAGAGCAAACAGCTTATACTTTCCTCGCAGATGGAATTAGCGCCGATAGCAGTTTCACTTATGGGGAATTACATCAAAAAGTCCAGGCGATCGCAGCATATTTGCAAAGCCAAAAAGCTTACCAAGAGCGAGTTTTATTACTTTATCCGCCAGGATTAGATTTTGCTGCGGCTTTCTTTGGCTGTTTGTATGCAGGTGCAGTTGCGGTTCCCGCTTATCCTTTGCGCCCCAATCAATCTATCTCACGACTACAAGTGATCGTAGCGAATGCTCAAGCTAAGATTGCACTCACCACTCAAGCAGGTTTAGCCCTGGTTCAGCCACAGTTACAAGAGTTTGCTGATTTGCGATCGCTACAATGGCAAGCTACCGATAATCTCAATCAAAACTGGGCGCAGGATTGGCGGCGAGTGGAAGTTAGTAGTAATAGCCTCGCTTTTTTACAATACACTTCTGGCTCCACCTCCACACCAAAAGGTGTGATGATTAGCCACGCTAATTTACTGCACAATTCCTCGTTAATTTATCAATCATTTCAGCATTCTCCAGAAAGTCGGGGTGTAATTTGGTTACCTGCTTACCATGATATGGGTTTGATTGGTGGTATCTTACAACCGCTTTACGGTGGTTTCCCCGTCTTCCTGATGCCACCAATGATCTTCTTACAAAAGCCTTTTTACTGGTTGCAAGCGATTTCGAGTTACCGAGCAACTACCAGTGGTGGCCCTAACTTTGCTTATGATTTATGTGTGCGGAAAATTACCCCAGAACAACGCGCCACCCTCGATTTGAGCAGTTGGGAAGTTGCGTTCAATGGTGCAGAACCCGTGCGCGCAGAAACAATGGAGCAGTTTGCTACTCTATTTGCGCCTTGTGGCTTCCGTAGCGAAGCGTTTTATCCCTGCTATGGGATGGCTGAAACCACCTTAATTATTGCTGGGGGAGATAAAGCAGCTTTACCCATTGTGGAAAAGGTAGAAGAAAACGCCTTAAAGCAGCATCAAGTGATTCCTAGCGACAATCATCTTGATAGTCAAAATATTGTCAGTTGTGGTCAAACTTTAGTAAATCTGCAAGTTGTTATTGTTAATCCAGAAACTTTAACTCCATGTTCGCCCAATGAAGTCGGGGAAATTTGGGTGTCTGGCGCTAGTGTGGCGCAAGGCTATTGGCATAATCCCCAAGCAACAAAAGAATATTTTCAAGCATACTTAGCAGATAGCCAACAAGGGCCATTTTTACGCACGGGAGACTTAGGCTTTTTACATCAAGGCGAACTCTTCGTTACAGGCCGACTCAAAGATTTAATCATTATTCGGGGACGCAATTATTACCCCCAGGATATCGAATTAACGGTTGCTCAAGCTCACCCATCCCTAAGACTTGGCGCTGGTGCAGCTTTTACCATTGAGCGCGAAAATGGAGCGCGGCTGGTAATTGTACAAGAAGTTGAGCGTCAATACCTGCGCTACCTCAACGTTGCAGAAGTGGTAGAGAAAATTCGGGAAGCGGTTTTACAACAACATGAGTTAGAGATTCATACTGTAGCGCTGATTAAAACCGCTACTCTTCCGAAAACTTCTAGCGGTAAAGTCCAACGCTATGCTTGCCGAGAGCAGTTTTTAGCTCAAAAATTAGATATTTTGGCAAATTTAGCGCAAGTTCCAAGTGTAAATCATCTTTTATCTAGATAATCGCATCAGTAATAGGATGTGTTGCAATACGGTTCGGACAAGTCTAATCGATTAATGTTTAAATCCTGTAGAGACGCGATGAATCGTGTCTTTACTCCACAGATTTATTGCTGGATTAGTATCACGCACAGATGCAGCGAAAAGTTCTGAGCGGAGGCTTCCTCTTCTCACCCGCATTTCTCACAAGCTCCTTTGTGTTTGATGATGAGTAATAAGTAATGGGTAATGAGTAATAAGTAAAATTTTTAACTCATAACTTCTTACTCCTTACTCATAACTCCTTACTTACTACTCATTACTCCTCCATTCGAGGTGTGGTGAGAAATCCGGGTTCTCAGAACTGTTCAAGACAGAGCCACAGAGAATAAAGACATAAATATTGAGAATATGGAAAGCAGTGTTAGCGTTGAATCCGCATTATTAAAAAAGAGAACCATGAGCAACAGCTACATTAAGTTGTTGCAAAAGCGGCATTTTTTATTGTGTGACGTTTTGCCTTTTGTTGGGTTTATTGTAGCGATCGCCTGTTTATGGGGCAAGCCCATCACTGTAGTTGATATCACCGTTTTTCTGGGGATGTGGTTTCTCACCTCTGTCGGAATTACCGTTGGCTATCATCGCTACTTTACCCATCGCGCTTTTCAAGCACATCCAATTATCCGGATTCTACTAGTAATTCTCGGTTCTACTGGTGCGGAAGGCCCTGTACTTTCTTGGGTAGCCAACCACAGACACCACCATCGTTATAGTGATGAAATTGGCGACACACATTCTCCGCATTTACACAGTGCAAGCGGGATAAATCAATTTTACGGATTTTGGCACGCTCATCTGTGGTGGAAAGTTAAGTACGATTATCCCAACCCGCTTTACTATGCGCCAGAACTACTGCGAGACAAGACAATTTACAAGCTTAACCAACTGTATTTTGTTTGGGTAATTTTGGGGCTGGTTTTTCCGGCGCTTGTCGCGTTTAGCCTTACAGAAACTTGGAATGGTGCTTGGCATGGTTTTTTGTGGGGTGGAGTTATTCGCCTGTATTTAGGACAGCAAACAACTTGGTGCATTAACTCGATTTGCCATCTTTACGGTACTCATAGTTTTGATACCAAAGATAAAAGCACAAATAATCTGTGGCTAGCTTTACCTACCTTTGGCGAATCTTGGCACAACAACCATCACGCTTTTCAAAACTCAGCTAAGTTTGGCTTGCAATGGTGGCAAATTGATATTGGTTATTGGGTAATTGTGGTATTGCAATACCTAGGTTTAGCGTGGGATGTAAATCAACCGACACCGGGAATGATCCAATCAAAAAGCGTGCGATCGCTATAAATTAGGACTTACGCAAAATATCTCTCAAACTCTGATTTCTCCGTGCCCTCTGTGCCTCTGCGGTTCGTTATTCCGTAACTCATGCGTAAGTCCTATAAATGTTTATATAGCTACAAATCATTTCCTCAATCCGATAAAAGCGCAAAATAATTCTGTGCAGGGTACTACCTCGGTAAGGCAATGACACAAAAAGTTATTAAAGGGGCGAGGAATCAAACCTATTCGCAGCAAAAGCCTATGTTTGAGTGAAATGATGACAATACTGATTGCTTTTCATCAAAATCACTACCGGAATTTCAAGCATTTTTATTTAAATCACGTCAAACAGCAATGGAATTGTGCTTTTCCTGGGCTTCCCACTACACCTGCTATCCCTCTCCCCTAGTTCTCCCCGATTTACCTTTAATCTGTAAAGTATCAAAGCAATTCGACTGATACTTAATAAGGTTTTCACGATGGAAGTCACCAGCACTATCACCAATAATTCAATAGAATCGCAACAAAATACTCTGAGTGCAGAGGTAATTCAAGAATCGATAGTTGCTTACATTGCCGAACTTTTAGAAGTTGAGCCACAACAGGTAAATGTCAAGGCTTCTTTTACTCAATATGGTTTAGATTCATTATCGGTAGTCAGTTTGATTTCCCATTTAGAAAGTTTAACTGGGCAGGATTTATCACCCACTTTATTATATGACTTGCCTAGCATCGAAGTTTTATCACAACGTTTAGCATCAGGCGCAACAAAACTTGAGATTGCTATCTAGATTTGAAGTCAAACTATCAATTAATTATTCACAAATAGAAACATCATGACTACCCTAAATACTGTAACTCCTGGGGCTTCACATCAAGCGATTCAACACCATTACGATGTTGGGAATGATTTTTATCAAATTTGGCTAGATAGTACTATGACTTATTCTTGTGCTATTTGGGAAGAGGGCGAAACAGAGTCAGCGTTAGAATTAGCTCAAATTAGAAAAGTAGATTTTCATATCAATCAAGCCAAAGCCAAAAATACCAAGCGAGTTTTGGATATAGGTTGTGGTTGGGGTACAGTCCTGCAACGTTTAGTAGAGGTGTATGGAGTAGAGCAAGCTGTAGGATTGACATTAAGTGAAGCCCAAAAAGATTGGATTTCTACTAAGAAGCATCCGCAAATAGAAGTTAATCTCCAAAGTTGGTTAAACTACTCACCCACAGAGCCTTTTGATGCCATTATTTCTATTGGCGCTTTTGAACATTTTGTCAAACCAGAATTATCGAGTAATGAAAAAATTGATGTTTATCGTACTTTCTTTACTCGCTGTCATGAATGGTTAAAGCCTGGGGGTTCGATGTCGATTCAAACTATCGCCTATGGAAAAAGAAAACCAGAAGAAGTACAAAAAAATTTAGGCGCTCAGTTTGCCAATCAAGAGATATTTCCCGAATCTGATTCACCACGACTCACAGAAATTACCGCCGCCGCAGAAGGGATTTTTGAAGTCATTTCAGTTCACAACGATCGCATGGATTATGTCCGCACTCTGGAAGCATGGTTAAGTAAGTTAAGAAGCAAGCGTACAGAAGTGATAAATTTGGTTGGTAAGACTGTATTTGAGCGTTACGAACGTTATCTATATCTGGCACTTTTAGGCTTTTTGACTGGCGATTTATTACTTTTACGTTTAACTTTTCGTCGTATTAATTAGATATAGCATTTCTTAACATAATCAGGGAAAGAGAAGATTAATTAACCGCCGATGTAGACGCAAAGCGGCTTCCCGTAGGGTACGCAGATAATTTTGTACCTTCTCTACTAAAAAAGGCTGTATTTCGTTATTAGTGAATGAGAAACTTACTATCTAAAAATAGGATTTTATAGGCAATGGTAAAGAATTTGGTAGGTACTTGGAAACTTGTTAGCTGTGAAACTAGAACAGCAAATGGTCAAGTTTTTTATCCTTTGGGTGAAAACCCTAGTGGCTACATCATTTATACAGATAATGGCTATGTCTCTGTAGCCATGATGAGAGCGAATCGTCCTCAATTTCAAGCTGGGGATATTGCTGCGGGTACTGTGGAAGAAAAGGTGGCGGCGGCTGATAGTTATGTTTCCTATTGTGGAACTTATGAAATTCAAAATAATCAAGTTGTGCATCATGTGGAAGTAAGTTTTTTCCCAAACTGGGTAGATGCAAATCAAGTTCGTTATGTGCAATTAAATGGTGATTTATTGACTTTGAGTACGCCTCCTATACTCGTCAATGGTGTTGAGATTGTTGGTAGCTTAGTTTGGCAGAATGTAGATAAAATAAAGCCGGAAAAAGAATTAGTTACTTTTCATGCCACAGTACATTGAAGTTGGCGAACATCTATTAATGGCGCTAGCCAGAAATCAAAATCAACCAGGAATACCAATTATTTTTCTACATGGAATAACGCTATCTGCTAACTTTTGGATACCGAATTTACCTGCCATAGTTAGAGAACATATACCTTGGTATTCTCTGAGTTTACCCGGTCATTATCCAGACTACTATCAACCTGAATCATTAACAGCAGATATGCTAGCCGATATTCTAATGAGTGCAATTCAGCAGTTGGTAGGTAAGCAGCCAGTGGCTTTAGTTGGTTATTCAACAGGTGGGTTTGCGGCTTTAAATCTCGCGGCTCATTTTCCTAGTCAAATTCAAGGTGTTTTCTGTATTTCTGGCTTTTCTCAAGGAAAATGGCATGGTTTGTTGGGATGGTTACAACGGCAGGCGCAAAATGGTGTGATGGGTAAGTTACTTTGTAAAATACTCTGCAAAGCACTCACACTCAATCAAGCTAGCTATAAGTTGGGGTGTAATATAAACGCAGGCGATCGCGCAGCTTATTGGAATGCAGCTACCCTAGAAACCACTGTTAATGCAGTGTATCCAGATGTCATCAAGCACAATCTCAACAATATTGTTGACTTGTTTGAGTGGTTCGCAGACATCGATATTAGCCATCTGTTACCCAACATTCAAGCGCCTACGTTGATTTTAAGTGGCGATCGCGATCCAGTTATCCCCCTGGCGCAAGCACAATTCATTGCTAGTCAAATTCCTGAGGCTGAATTAATTGTATTCGAGGGCATGGGGCATCTGTTTTTTGCGGAGCGCTCACTAGCTTACCAAAATCTTTTAACAAATTGGATAATAGAGAAAAACCTATAAAATGCCGCTTTGATTATTAAATTTATCGGCTATGGAATTTTTACAAACCGCAGAGAACGCAGAGAGAAAACATTAAGAATAAGAAATTTTGAGGAATTACTAATATGATTTTGGATCACGTTTGTATTATTGGTGCTGGTTCATCTGGAATTGCTGCTGCTAAAATCTTGCATGAGCGCGGTATCCCCTTTGACTGCTTTGAAAAAGGTTCTGGAATTGGCGGTAACTGGCGCTACATGAATGATAACGGGATGTCTTCAGCTTATAAGTCCTTGCATATCAATTCATCTAAGGGACAGATGGCTTATTCCGATTTTCCTATGCCAGAGGATTACCCGCAGTATGCCAATCATAGCCAAGTTCTGCAATATTTCGAGTCTTATGTTGACCATTTTGGGTTTCGAGACAAAATCACCTTCAAAACAGAGGTTTCTCGTGTCGCGCCAGTTGGTGATGGTACTTACGATGTGACTATCAAAAACGCCAACGGAGAACGAACGCAGCGTTATGGTGCAGTAATCGTTGCTAATGGTCATCACTGGTACCCAAATATGCCTAAATTCCCTGGAGAATTTACCGGGAAGACAATGCATACCCACGACTATAAAACTCCAGAAGGGATGGATGACAAGAATGTTTTAGTTGTGGGTGTGGGTAATTCAGCCTGTGATATTGCTTGTGAAACTTCACGAGTAGCAAATCAAACTTATCTTTCAACTCGTCGTAGTGCCTATGTGTTACCGAAGTATATTTTAGGCAGAACTCTTGATAGTTATCTCACACCTCTGTTTTTTGCCTTGCCATTACCCTTGCGGCGATTATATGGTCAAATCCTGTTATATCTAGCTCGTGGGGCCCAATCTGCCTATGGTTTCCCCAATCCTACACATAAATTCTTGAGCGAACATCCCACGATCTCCTCAGAATTACTGAATTTTGTAGGCTATGGTAGAGTAAAAATCAAACCAAATATCAAAGAACTTGCAGGTGAACGCGTGCGTTTTGAAGATGGTACAGAACTGCCAATAGATATCATTATTTACGGTACGGGTTATAAAATTGCTTTTCCGTTTTTTGACAAAGACTTCATTAATCCCGAAGACAATGAATTTCCTTTGTACAAGCGAGTGGTACACCTAGAACATCCCAATCTTTACTTTATTGGTTTGTTGCAGCCCATAGGTGCAATTATGCCTTTAGCTGAGTGGCAATCGAAGTGGATTGCGGAAGTGATAGCTGGAAATGTGAGTTTACCCAGCAAAGCAGTGATGTTACGGCATATAGAAAAAGAACGGCGACTGATGCAGAAACAATATGTAAATTCCAAACGCCACACAATGCAAGTAGATTTTTGTCCTTACATCGATGAAATTCAAAAAGAAATCAAAAAAGGGCGCAGGCATAACAATTCAAAATTCAAAATATCCTTTGGCAAGCGCAAAGCGCTACAAAATTCAAAATTAATAAATCCAGATTTCCCCAGGATTTCCGAGATTTAATCTATTTCGGAACGTGAATCAACTTCTCTTTTTAACTGCGCTAAACCCAAGACAGCGCAATTGAATTGTTTAGCGATCGCCCTGAGTTGTTTTAAGATGGAGTCGATTTCTTGTACGTGGTTTTCACCACTAGAAACAATTCTTGAGGTGCGACCAGCTTTGCTGTGCGATCGCGCGATCGCACAAAACAATGCGGCCATAGCTGAATTACGGGAAGTGAGCCAGCACAACAGCGCGGCGATCGCACAGTTAGGTCATCAGCTTGGAGAAAGTGTCTCTGACCTCATACATACTATTGATTATGCAATTGATGCCCTTACGATAAATCTATATGTATCAGGATTTTCGTGAATTGGTATGAAAGAGGGATAAACACCATCAGTCATATTTTGACAACCAATGGTTGTCTGCATCTCGTCAAACGCATCATCCAAAGTAGCGATTGCGCTGTCTTCGCACAGCAAAGCTGCTCGTAGGCTATGGAGTGGGGCAGTGGCAGGTCTGAGTTAACTTTAAGAGCGGGTGTAAATCTGTGGCTTGCGATTGGGTGGTAGCGATGTAACTTTACGAACGCAAGGGAAATACTAGAGAAAATCTTTGGATGTAATGGACACAGTTACTCCAAGCGCTTTGTTCAAAGCTTCAGTCGCTTTGTCATGACGAGAGTTGCCAAAAAGTGGCTCAAAGAAATTAGCAATGGCAGAAAGTATAGATTGACTGACTCCTTGCTCTGCTAAATCGTTTGAAGCGTATACTTTGGCTATCGCAATCAACGCCTCAGCTTTATAAATTTTGTTGTTCATGGATTGAGTTACTTCAAGCGCTTGGTCAAGTTGTCCTTGCTTGGCAAATCCACTAGCAATGTCAGGGAATATGGATTCGTCTATGACGGGTTGCTCCCTTACTAGTTGCAAAGCTCCACTGGTTGAAGAAAAAACAACCATCAAGGTCATAGCTGCAAGTCCCGTGAATCGCTTCGTGTTTTGAGACATATTTTGCTTGCTTTAGTGTCGAGTTATTATGTCAAGTTGTATGTTGTAACTTTATTCACGAGCGGCTTAGTAATTCACCAACTGGTAATTCGCCCTCGTTCACTTGTCTGGGTAAAAGTTTCTTTGCTTTAACCTTTACTTGATCTACACCGTCATTTTTGGGACAGATGTGGTGTCGAATGATCGCCGCAAGGCTGGAAATACGAAATCAATATTTGCAATGACAATATTACTGTTTGGGGTAGTGAACTTATTGGTACAGGTAATTTGCGTTCGCCCTTGGCGTTGGCGCAGCCATCGCTGCCCCAAGAAAAACCTGTATTCCGTTTAGGTGAGTTGGTCGAGTTTCGGTTGTCATTAGATGGGCCACCGATCCGCATAGCCCAAGGTATTCAACTGATTAACGATTGCTGATTCTACAGCATCGAATGGAGCCAAAACAATTCGCTTTTTCCGATTCGCAATGGGCTACGCCCCGCTGCGCTAACGCAATTAAAATTATTTATAATTAAAACTTATCATTTATTAAAAATTATATCATGCGTTGCACCAGTATTCTAAGCCCACATTGCACAAAACGCTCCAACACAAAATATCGCAATACTTCCAACTTGCCTAACATCGCCTTCTAGGTTAGAGACTTAATACTTTAAACTCGTGGCTTCTGATTCTAAACTTGAAACAAGCGACTTTAAATTTGCAATTTCTGACTCCTCTTTCGTGGTGTTCGGTGCATTTTACTAGGCAATCCAAAAGCTTATTTCTGAATCCCTTATATGAACGCCCAAAATTTGCTGAATACAAAACTTGCGCGATCGCATACAGCAATTGTTCGATCAACTTACATTCGAGCAGGTAATTTATGTTTCCTCTTATAACTTTATTTTAGAAGCCCTTTTCTATACAGCTTCATATTAAATTGGTATAAGAACCATTGAACTTGAGAGGTAGATGTTCTATACCTAATGCCCATTAAGAATTATTGCCCAGTTTTAATCTTAATTACTTGCCGTACTGGACGTAAAAAGGAAGCAAACAGTACTAGCACCGGAATAATTTCCACTCGTCCCATCCACATAAACAAAATTAAAATTAGTTTACCTATCCAATGCAAGTCTGGGTTGGTAATTCCTACTGATAATCCTGAAGTTCCCATTGCGGAAGCTGCCTCTAAAATGACATCGGGAACTGTATACTGCGGTTCTACAACGTGGAGCAAAACAAAGACTCCCACTCCTAAAAATCCTAGCCAAAGTGTTGCCAAAACTGTAGCTGTTCTAATTTGACGATGAACTTCAATTTCGGTAAGTTCTTGACCATCAAGCTTGTATTTAATATGCTGGTCAGATTTGAGAAATATCTGCTGTAAATGCCACACTACAGCTTTATATAGAGTAACAATGCGACTAAGTTTGAGTCCGCCACAGGTGGAACCAGAAGCCGCACCAAAAATCATTCCCAGACTGATCAACAATCTGGCACTGGGACTCCAATCTTGGATTTTAACGGTATTAAAACCACAGGTTGTTAAAGCTGAAACCCATTGAAATAAACTGTCGAGCCAGCTAAGTGAGCCTGTAAACGAGTAATGTGTAAGTAGCAGTAATATTGTTCCTAATACTAGTAGTAGCCATAGCGCCCGATGTGAAGGATCTCTCCACAGGGTAGAGAGTCGGCGCTGACTGAGAAATTGTGCGTGTACCGAAAAGCTAATTGCTCCAGCAATCATAATTGCGATCGCAGCTAACTGTAAAATTGGTGTATACACAGTCAAGCTATCGCCAGTAATAGAAAAACCACCCGTAGAAATGCCAGTCATGGCGTGATTAAGAGCTTCCCACCAAGGCATACCTAATAACCCTAATAGCAGTACACTAAATACCGTGTATAGCAGGTAAATTTTCCAAATTTTACGCGCAGTTCCAGCAACTGTGGGGGCTATTTTCTTCTGTCGTCCTGCGGCTTGGTAGAGTTGATCGGGATCTGCGCTAGGTTCAAGCACCGACAGCATGAGTACAATTATTCCCACACCACCTATCCACTCTGTGAACGATCGCCACCATTGCAGCGTGTGAGGTAGTTGACTCGCATCAAGAGCCATTGTTAATCCTGTACTGGTATAGCCAGAAACAGCTTCAAAGATAGCGTTTAAAGGATGCTGAAACTCACGGATAGTTTGCGAGGTTTCGGGAAATGCAGCCAAATAAGAAGCGATCGCCACAAACGGAATTGTCCCCAATAAGGGAATAATTCCCCAACTCAGAGCAACAATCAACATCGCGTGTTGTATCTCTGCGGCTTCAGCTTGGCGAAATACTTGATAAAGCAACTGTCCTAAACTAAAAGAAATTATTGCTGTGAACACAAACGACCAGACGGTATAATACTCACCAAATATCAAGCACACGGGTAATGATAGCAGCGCCATTACACCTGGTACATGGAGTAATAAGCCTACATCTCGTAAGATTGTTTTAGTGTAACGGTTCAGCCAGTAAATCTTAATTTTCACCTTTAACCTACAATCAACTAACTTTATCTAACTTCTGTCAAGTTCAAACTGGCAATTTTCGCTTATTAACTTTCACTTGCTGACTGATTCTTGTTCTTAACATAAAAGGAGAGAGGCTTTGAATTTTTCCCCCTTTCCGCTTCGGGAAGGGGGTTAGGGGGTTAGGTCTATTTGCATACTTGTACCTCACCGGATTGAAAGTGGCTATAAAACCTGAGCCGATAAAATAGGCTCAGGCTTTTGCAATAACTTCGTCCAAAAAAGATTGGCTCATTGCGATATTGATTCTTTTGCCAACAATTCTGATGCTGCTTCAGTTTCACTCATCTGATTAGAATTACCAGATGTAGAAAAACCATCTGCTGCATCTTTGATAAAACCAGCTATGGGTACCGCGACTAGCAAACCTAAGACTCCGCCAGCATTGGTTCCTACAAGCAAAGCAATTAACACCCATATTGGTCTAATGCCAGTAAATTTACCTAAAAGGCGTGGTGCGATCGCCTGATCAATTAACTGGTCAATGACAACAGCTACTGCAAAAACCTTCACTGCTAGCCAAAAGTCGTGCGACGCTATTATTAAAGTGATTACAACAAGACTAACAACATCACCAAAAGGAATTAAGCTCAAAAGTCCAACTCCCAAACCAAAAAGCAAACCAAACTGGACTTGGAAACTTAAAAACAATAATGTTATTGAAACACCCATTAGCAAAGCTAACGTTACCTGACCAATCAAGTAATTTTGGAAGTTATGCTGAATAGACTGGCTTACCTTCTGAGCAAAATTCCCAGGTAATTTTTTAAATATTCCCTGCCAAATTCTTGGTCCATCTAACAATAGATAAAAAGTCAGCACTACTGTGATTAATGCTTCAGAAATACTATCAATCGTATCTATGATAATGCTTAAAAGCTTATCTGAAACAAACTCTATCTCATTCGGTAATTTCTCCGTAATTTGCGCTAATAACTGACTTAAATTCACATTTAATTTGTGCCTAAAAAACCAATCATTTAAAACCTGAAGTTTTTCTTTGCTAGAATCAATCCATTGGGGAAGGACATTAACCATCTCATGAAATTGATCTAAAACAATAGGCACTAAAGTAATACCCAGAGCAACAACAATTACCAATGCTAATATAAAAACTAACGATACTGCATAGCTGCGTTTAACTCCCCCCTGTTGCAGAATCGAAACGGGATAGTTTAAAACGAATGCAAACAAAGTAGCCAAGACAAGAATTGTCACAACAGGTTGAAAGTTTTTAACTAAGAGAAATGCTAGCCAACCATTGAGAAAGACTAGAGGAAATAACAGCGTAAAAATTAACCATCTCAGTAGTTGATTCAGTGAAAAATTCATAATTAATTTACTATCCAAATTATTCTAGTTATTAGATTGAACCCGGTAATTAAATATACCCAAGGGGAAGTAGACAAGAAAAAATCTTCTTCCATTCCCTACTCCCCATTATTCCAACTACTAACTTTCAGTAAAAGCTAAAAATTGCTCCTCACTTATTCGCCCTGCTTGATACAGAGTATTAGTAATTTCTGAAATAGTTAAAACCGCATGACTACAATAACCATTTTGCTGTAACTTATCTCTCACACCTTGTTCATGGTCGATAAATACCACAATATCATTAACATTTAATCCTGCTGATTCCAACTTTCCTGCCCCTTCCATGACACTTTTGCCGCTGATGAGAATATCGTCAACCACCACAACTGTTTCACCAGGATGAAAGTTACCCTCAATTACTCTTCTAGTTCCGTGTGCCTTTACCTCTTTACGAGGGAAAATCATTGGACAATGAAGACGCAGAGCTAAACCAGTCGCAGTCGGTAAAGAACCGTAGGGAATACCTGCTAACCTGTCAAAAGTGAGATTCTTTAAAATGTCCTCATAAGCTGTGAGAACTTGATTAAAAACTTGGGGATTGGAAATAATTTTGCGTAAGTCGATGTAATAGGGAAATATAGCTCCTGATGCTTGGACAAAGCTGCCAAACATAATACAGTCAATATCATAAAGTTGTAAAATTAAATCTTGTTGGGGGTGCTGATTTAGCAAACAAACATCAGGGAACCAGACAGAACAGGTGGAGTTTTCATAAATTATTTCAGTTTTTAATTGGTTAATTTCCGCACGTAAAGACTGAACTTCCTCAGATAATTGTGTGTTTCCCAACATATCTTGAGGAACAGGAATCAGCAAACCATCACCATTAGTATTCAAACCTGCTTCTAAAATTTGCTTCAGGTTTTGACCCTCCGCCCAAATGCTACGCGCCATAATAATTCGTTCCGGCGCAACTGCTCGAATAAGTGCTAAAACTTCAGGATTTGTAGTCCCCACTTCCAAACCCAATTGTTCTGGAGTTCCCCAGGTTTTTGATTCTTTTACTACTTGTAAATAAAGGGGTGCTTCGTCTGTAGGATATTGCTGTAAAGCTTCTGCACCTGGGTTAGAAGTACAGCACAAAATAAACACCGCTTTACCCTGATAGACTAAAAAAGGTGCTACATGATCTTGTCCTGTATAGGGACTGAGAGTGATTGCATCCACTTGCCATTCTGTAAACAAAGTTCGGGCAAAGATGGTACTAGTATTTAGGTCACTGTGTTTGGCATCTAAAATAACTGGGATGTGCGCTGGAATGGCTGCTAAAGTTTTGTACAGCAGTTCTAAACCTGGAATACCTAACGCTTCATAAAAGCCGAGTGTCGGTTTATAAGCACAAACGAAATCAGCAGTTTCAGCAATAATGAATTGTAGCCACTTCTCTAAACCAGTAATGAGTTCTTCAGATTCATAACGCACAGGCATCATTTCTGGATTTGGATCAAGTCCGACAAATAGTAAGCTTTGATTTTGTAAAATATTCCGATTCAACTTATCAAAAAAATTCATATTTTTCGTTTAAAAAAGAGTTATTAGTCTTTGCATTTGCTTTCTCATAGTTGGTTTAGTAAAACATCGAGTCTGTGAGTTCAGTGCCTCCAGCTTTCTGCCCTAATCGAGAGTGAATCACTGCAAATAAGATTACCATTGGGACTGAGGCAAAGTGAACGATTCGTAATGCTTGCCAGCTGCCAAACATATCTACAATCCAGGGAAATTGAGCAGGTTTATACATTCCTATTCCTGTCAATAACGCCAGCAGCAAAATAGGAATAATTGCTGTATAGGCAATACGATGCCAAGCGTAAATTAGACGTTTGGAATTTCGAGTTTTTTGTAATGCTTTGAGATCATTAGCACCGACAAACCGATGTCGCCAGCGTCGGGTAATTAAAATGTAAATTCCATACCACAAGAGATTCAACGAAAATAGCCACATTGCGGCAAAATGCCAGTGTCTACCTCCTGCAAGCCAACCTCCTAAAGTAAATATCGGAGGAATGTGCAAACCTGCACGTCCGCCAAAAACAGGGTTGGCGTTGTAAATTTGTAGTCCACTGGTGAGCATGATAAATAGACTAATGATGTTACACCAGTGGAAAATTTTAGCTCCTATTGCTTGAGTAGGTAGCTTTCGAGTTTGAGAGGGGGTCAAAGTCATAGATTTTGACTGATAAAATTTGTTGTTTATCTGTCTTGGGTAAATAGTCCAGCAAATTTAGAGGTGAGAATTACTCACCTTTATTTTCCCATCCTATAACTCAGTATTCTGACATTGATGGTCTACCATCTGCTGTTTTAAATGTCAGTTTCGGTGTAGCTAAGGTCGTTCTAAGCTAAATTGTCAAAATTGGGTGATATCTACAACGGGCTGTTGGGTATGCTGCTAAAATGCTGTACCCTGTTCTAGTACCCACGATCAAAGATATTCTATCCAGTGTATCTCTAGCGGCGATCGCTTGTTTCAAGCAGAATTTGACACAGTTGGAATCGGTGGCCATCTTTATGCCGAATCGCTGATACAGGTGTTCATTGTTTACTTGCTGCCACAATACTGTGTATTTTCACCAAAAATGCAGCCCGATGTGGGAGGTATGCCTAGCCTACGGGTGGCTATGCCTACGCAGGCAGTGATTATCGTAGGAAATGTAGTGATGGCTTGCGGTGTGATTTAGGTGTTCAAATTAACTAAAAGCTGGCGTGTTTTCTAATAGCAACATAGTGTCTTGCTGTTGTATTTATTTCAATGATCAACTCAGTCCCTTGACCTAGGTGAGAATTACATTTAAGTTTACCTTGATGTTTTTCAACTATAATTTGTCGACTAATTGATAGCCCTAATCCTTGACCTTTACCTACTGGCTTTGTGGTAAAAAATGGTTCAAATATATGTCTTTGGATATGGGGAAGTATGCCTTTGCCATTATCAAAGATGCGAATTATAACTTTGTGTTTTTTACCTTGTTGGTTGTTATTTACCCAAGTTTCATTACTATTGACCAATGATAAATGATTGCTAACAACTTCTGTATTAATCAAAATTTTGGGAGTAAAATAATAATCATGCTTCATCTTCTCTTCTAAAGCATCAATGGCATTAGTTAAGATATTCATAAATACCTGATTTAGTTCACCAGGGTAACACTCGATTAAGGGTAATTCCCCAAAAGTTTTAATTACTTCAATCTTTGCTCTATCAGGCTTTTCTTTCAGACGATGCTGCAAAATTCTCAGAACACTATCAAATCCTTGATGCAGGTCAACCTTTTTCATTTTACCTTCGTCAGATGTAGAAAAATTCTGCAAGGCGAAAACAATTTCTTTGACGCGCTCAGATCCGGCTCGCATTGACCATAGCAATTTTAAAAAGTCTGTCTTGACAAAACCAAGATCAAGGCGTTGCAAATGTAAGTTAATTACTGGGGCCGGTTTGGGATAGTAATGTTGGTAAAGTTCAATGATTCTGATTAAGTCTTCAGCATATTGACTCGCAGGATGGAGATTGCCGTAGATAAAGCTAACGGGGTTGTTAATTTCGTTAGCCATATCCGCCACCAGTTGACCGAGATTAGCCATTTTCTGGTTCTGTAATAACTGCTCTTGAGTATATTTGAGTTCATCAAGGGTAGTTTCTAGCTGCTGTGATTTTTCCTTAACTTGCTCTTCGGTAGACTGGAGCTGTTCAAATAATTGGTATTGTTGAGTAGCGTAGGCGCAGCCCGTTGTAGACATCGCTTTATCTTGAGTAATATCTTTGTGCGTCCCTACCATCCGCACTGGCTTACCGAACTCATCCCACTGAAGTAGTTTGCCACAAGTCAAAATCCACTTCCACTCCCCCGATTTAGTCAACATTCGCAATTCAACTTCAAACACAGGTGTGCATCCGTGGAGATAATCGTGCAATACTTGGCGAATTCTCGGTAAATCTTCTGGATGTACAAGTTGCTCGAAAGATTTATAATCATTGGCGATTTCGTCTCCTTCATACCCCAGAATGCTCTTCCACTGGGGATCATAATAAGTTTTGTCAGTGAGCAGATTCCAATGCCACAACCCTAAGCCACTGGCAATTAATGCCATTTCTAAGGCGGCTTGTGAGCATTGACAAGTATCTAAATTTTCTGGAGATAAGTCTTTTGGCTCTGGGAAACTCTGGGAATTTTGTACTGATAGAGCTTCCGGTTTATGGGTAGTGGGTTCTTCGATATGCATAGCTGCTGGTACGATGAGGAAGATATCTTGTAGCTCTCTCTCTACGCTGTCTTAGCACCCTGACAATCCAGTTATAGACAAATCGTCTACTTGGTGTATTAGGCTGTAATCAGCTCATATCATCAATTTGGATGGAATGAAAAAAGGTAAATGGACGAATGCAACCTCTGTTGCGATCGCAATGGCGATTTTTTAGAAAAAATAGCTACATTGTGTGCATCTACATTCTAAGATATGTCTAAAAAAAGTAGTTCAAATCACATATAATTACTTAAAAACTCGGAAAAATTTGTAATAAAAATTGTCGCGGCTTGTTTGTAGCTTTTTTGGTAATAGTTAGCTGCTATTTATACAAGGCAGACTACATTGAGTTTCAAAGCATAATCGTGTGAAAAAATTTAATGCTGAATTAGAGCCGATGAGTAATGACTATAGATGAAGTAGTACTGCTACTAAAAGCCAGTCAAGCAACCGGTTTAACGACGCTCCAAGAGTTGATATTGCGTTCTTCATGGGAAGGAAAAACCTATACAAATATAGCCTGCGAAGCAAACTATGGCGAGGAACGTATCAAGAACATTGCCGCTTATTTATGGCAAATGCTGAGTAATTTTTGCAAAGAACCGATAAATAAATCTAACTTTCGCCAGACTCTAGAAAATCGCCATCTTAGCGAAGCGCATCAGCAGTTAGTTAAGGAATTTAACCGAGCAGCCACAGCGATATCCTTAGAATTTCCTAGTGGCCCAGTATCCCTTAATTCCAGATTTTATATCCCTCGCCCGCCAATTGAAAAACTCGTTTACGCAGAAATGGCTGAACCTGGAAGTCTCATCTGCATCAAAGCACCCAAAAAGATGGGGAAAAGCTCTTTGATTTTGCGGTTGCTTGCACGCGCTAACAATCAAGGCTTTCCTACCGTAACTTTGGACTTTCAGCAAGCAGACAAAGCAATATTTGCCAGTTTGGATAAATTTTTGCGCTGGTTTTGTACTAACGTCAGTCGGGAGTTACAGCTAGAACCAAAACTTAATGATGATTATTGGGATGAGGAGATGGGTAGCAAAGTTAGCTGCTCTATCTATTTCCAAGAATATTTACTGTCTGCGCTCTCAAGTCCCCTTATTTTAGTATTAAATGAAGTGGATTGGTTGTTGGAGTATCAAGAGATTGCTGGAGAATTGCTATTATTGGTGCGATCGTGGCATGAAGAAGCTAAAGGGGTAGAAATTTGGCAAAAATTGCGTCTGGTTCTGGTTTATTCAACAGAAATTATCGTTCCCATAAAACTAACTCAATCGCCATTTAATATTGGTTTGACAATTAGTTTACCTCCCTTTACGAAAGAGCAGGTGCAGGATTTAGCGCAACGTCACGGCTTGGATTGGACAGATGGTAAAGATGCCGAAAGTTTGATGGCAATAGTAAAAGGATATCCTTTTTTGGTGAGATTAGCGTTGTATCACCTTGTAGGGAAAGGGGGGTTAAAAGGGGATTTAGGGCAGTTGTTGCAACAAGCACCCACAGAAGCCGGAATTTATCACGAGTATTTAAGGCAGTATTTGTTAGCGCTACAAGATGAGCCAGAATTGGGAGATGCTTTTTTGGAAGTTATTAATATAGCAACAGACAAGGCGGTTAGGACGCTAGGCGAAGTACATATTCCATAGCATCCCTGATACAGTCAAATTGAATAAGTTGTTGACGAATTCGACTCTTCAACCATGACCA
>NZ_JACJSI010000107.1 GCF_014698065.1 Nostoc flagelliforme FACHB-838 | reverse complement strand
GGTCATGGTTGAAGAGTCGAATTCGTCAACAACTTATTCAATTTGACTGTATCAGGGATGCTATGGAATATGTACTTCGCCTAGCGTCCTAACCGCCTTGTCTGTTGCTATAAAAAGGCTAAGGCAGTCAGTTGGAAATTGAATTTAAGCATGATTTTACTTTGTTTGAATGAGCAGCTTGCTAATCTGAGATGAACTCTTTTGCAATGGTGCGGGAGACTGAGCGATCTCCACGGGGACTGGCATCAAGATGGAGAATATGAGTTATTTAATTAGCCTCAACTTGTGAAATAGTTCGGTAGAGACAAAAACTTGCAATTTATTGATGAATGAGGAATTGCAGAATAAACTCAAGAATCAGAAAGCATTGAGTTGTACAAATTAAATTGACCTGATAAGTTTTGAAGTGCTTGCAGGTTGAGTAACTACGCTAACTTCTCCCTGTGCAGTTTTATTCACGAAGTAAGCGATTCCTCGATAGATCAATCTATAAGCTACTGGTTGTACAGGAACTTCACTCTGCTTTGTATTCGGCTCGATACGATAGGTAAGCCCACGGTAAATCAAATTATAAGCGTGACCAGAGCCACGAACTTGCTTAAAGGGCTGTCTTCTGTTCTGGCTTTCAAGCTTCGAGGAGTCGTATTCGTAGCTAACACCGCGATATTGAAGTTTCATGGTTTCACCTTTTGAATGAATGTAATGAGTTGGGTTTGATGCTAGGGTGTTTTATGGTCGTGAAACCGAATTGGCACAACTTTGGCAGTGAATAGTGACCCAACGCGATCGCGTGGTTGGGTTGCTGGGGATTGGCGGGATTGGCAAAAGTACGATCGCCGTCAAAGCAGCGCTACAGATGTAGTCTGAGTTTGAGGTTGTGGTATGGCGATCACTTGCCAACGCACCCTCATTAGATGAACTCCTGACCAGCCTGCTGAAATTTCTCATGTCACTTCAGGGAGACAATCCCATCATTCCGGCAACACTAGATAAAAAGTTATTGAAGTTGATGCAGTATTTGCGATCGCGCAGGGCTGGCTAAGAACTCCTCTGGCTCGATGCTTTTAGGCAATTAGGATAGGGGAAATTTTATCCCATACTTCGTCGAAGCGATTTCAACGGCTTTTTCGATGTCGGCGGGACTAGGGGGACGGTTTTGATTGCGCTCTTCTTCAGGGTTCATTGGCAGGTTAACTAGCTGACCTACTTCTGCAAAAAACTGCTCAGGCCCAGAAGGTGTAGCTATCACAAGCACTTTAGCAGGCTTTGACCCGACGTTCTTGAAACCGTGGCGCAAACCTTTGGGAAAGGATAGGTAGGTTCCTTGAGTTGCGACAGTAGTTTGTTCGTCAAACTGGTACTCAACCTCACCCTCAAGAATATAGTGGGATTCAGCCGCTTGGTCGTGACTGTGGGGTGGTGTAGTGCTTTGCGGTTGCATCACTATCTCGTATAACGAATAGGTTCCGCCCGTATCTTTTCCCACAGCGAGAAAGGTGTATAAGTCACCCAGGACTAAATATGTGGAACCCTTACCAGGCTGAACTAATGTAGCTTTGGCATTGACAGAGATTGTTTCATTCATGGCTTTATCTCCTAAATAGCTATGGCGTAAGCTGTTGCGACATGAACTTAGTTTGCAAAATTTCTCCAAATTGCACCACTCAATATCTGCTAGTTAAGCGGCCCAGTTAAGGCGATCAGCTAGGCTAGCAGCGCCAACGCTCCTAACGTCGCTACCACTAACACTATCGCTTAGGGCGCAGCCTCTCGTAGAGAGGGTTTTACGCTGCTGCCGTTTCCATTTAGCCCACGCAAGTTTCTTGAGTTAAAGCTACAACTTATAGTGAAGCGTGGTATTCTTCAGGAAAAAAGACCCTGATTCAGTGGTTTGCAATTCGCACTCGCAGGATGCAGCCCGTTATAAAAAAGATTTGCTTTGCCCTAAAATCAGCAATTTGCTTATGGATGCCAATGCCAAGAAATCCAAGCGCAGTAGAGTTGCTTCTGCACGAGTCAGAGGAGTCATTGTGTCGCCTCATGGATGGCAGCGATTTCAAGCGGCAAAACAGCAGGCAGAATCGGAGGAAACCTGGGGTAAGCGGTTCACGCAGGAGGATCTCAACGAACGCACAGGACTATCACTCAATACCCTCGCCCGAATCCTTAATCGCGAACTTGGTGTTGATCGGCAATCGCTAGAGATCCTTTTTCAAGCATTTGGGCTGGAACTCACAAAGGATGATTATGCACCCCCTGTCACAGCCTCTAAAACGTTAGAGTCGCAGCGAGAAGATCCGCAACAAGACTGGGATAACGCGGTTGATGCTAGGGTGTTTTATGGTCGTGAAACCGAATTGGCGCAACTTTGGCAGTGGATAGTGACCCAACGCTGTCGCGTGGTTGGGCTGCTGGGGATTGGCGGGATTGGCAAAAGTACGATCGCCGTCAAAGCAGCGCTACAGATGCAGTCTGAGTTTGAGATTGTGGTATGGCGATCGCTGGCGAATGCCCCCTCGTTCGACGAACTCCTGACCAGCCTGTTGAAATTTCTCATGCCACTTCAGGGAGACGATCCGATCATCCCGGCTACGCTCGACGAAAAGCTTGTCTTATTGATGCAGTATTTGCGATCGCAGAGGTGTCTGTTGATTTTAGATAACGCTGAAACCATTCTGCACAGTGAGCAGGTGGGTCAGTGGAGATCGGGCTATGAAGCTTATGGACAGTTTTTGAGAACGCTGGGCGAAACGCCCCATCAAAGCTGTTGCTTGCTAACCAGTCGCGAAAAGCCACGGGAAATCGCGTTGATGGAAGGCGAACAGAGCGTAGTGCGATCGCTGGTTCTGGGTGGACTCACGCCCGATGATGGACGCGCCATTTTTCGGCAAAAGGGAGCATTTACAGGTTCACTTGCCCAGTGGCAAACCCTGATCAATCACTATGGCGGCAATCCTCTGGCGCTGAAGTTGGTCGCATCTGCCACGCAAGATTTGTTCAACGGCAGCATTGCAGAGGTTCTAACCTATCTTGAGCAGAGCGTTTTTGTCTTTGAAGACATCCGCGATCTGCTCGCTCGCCAATTCAATCGCCTATCGGTAGAGGAACAGAAAATTCTCTACTGGTTTGCTATTCACCGAGAGCCGATGGCGATCGCTCCTATTCGTGAAAACGTTATCGGTGCAGCCTCACAGCAAACCGTTCCCCAACAAATAAATTCGCTGCTTCGGCGATCGCTACTCGAAAAAACAGATGGATTATTTTTCTTGCAGCCCGTTGTAATGGAATATGTCACAGAACGGTTGATACAACAGGTCTGTACAGAATTTACAACTCGACAACTTGATGTATGGCAAAGTCATTCATTGATTCGAGTACAGGCAAAAGACTATATCCGAGAGATGCAATTACGATTCATCGTACAGCCTGTAATGGAATGGCTTTTATCGTCTTATCGAAATGTGTCGGAAGTTGAAGATAGAGCAAGGCTGCTTCTGGCACAACAGCGACAACAGCCAGAATATGGAGCAGGATATGCGGCGGGGAATTTGATCAATCTGCTGGTGCAGCTCAAAGTAGATTTGCAGGGTTCCGATTTTTCTTTCCTCGTAGTACGACAAGCCGACCTAAGACAGATTAATTTGGCGGGAGTCAATTTTCAAAATGCGAATTTAGCAACATCCCTTTTTTCTGAGACCTTGGGGATTGCAACATCAGTCGATATTAGCCCCGATGGTCAATGTTTTGCCGTGGGTGATATAAGCGGGATGGTGTATCTGTGGAATGTCACATCCCATGAACTCCTCGCTACTTTTGAGGGACATAGCGGTGGGGTTTGGGCTGTTGCATTTAGTCCCGATGGCACGACGTTGGCGAGTGGCGGTAATGATGCTGTGGTGCGGTTATGGAATGTGCAAAGTGGTGAGTGCTTGCAGGTTTTGGCCGGGCACACGGGGCGAATTTGGTCTTTAAGCTTTAGCGCTAATCGTCAATGGTTAGCAAGTAGCAGTGATGATCAAACTGTGAGAGTGTGGAATTTACAGGGTGACTGCTTGCACGTTTTGAAAGGACACACCAAAAATGTTTATTCCGTTCACTTCTCGCCCAACTATCCAACTTTAGCCAGCGGCAGTAACGATACCTCGATTCGGATTTGGGATGTTGAGACTGGAAAATGCTTAAATGTGTTGCAAGGGAATTCTTCTGGCGTTCGCTGTGTGCGTTACAGTCCAGATGGTCAATGGTTAGCAAGTGGTGATCTCGATGGCTGCATCCAACTATGGAGTCATCCATCTAATTCTAAAACGCATTCCCCCAATCCTGAATTCAAACCGATGCGAGGGCATACCAACTGGGTTCGAGGCATTGTATTTAGTCCAGAGGGTAGCACTTTAATGAGTAGCAGTGATGATGAAACCCTTCGGATTTGGAATGTGCAAGACGGACACTGTATGAATATTCTGGCCGAGCATACTGGCGCTACTCTGGCGATCGCCATCAGTGCAGACGGTAAGCTATTGATCAGTGCTAGCCAAGACCGAACGGTACGGTTGTGGCAGATGCCAAGCGGACAAAGTATCAAAACGTTGAGCGGCTATACGACCGATGGAAAACACTCCTTGAGTTTTAGTCCCATCCCGTTGGCAGCATCTCAAAAGCAGAATGACTCTATCCCTGCGGGAACCGAGCCAGCCACTATGAGCCACCTGCTTGCTAGTAGTAGTAGCCAAGCGGGAACGATTCACTTATGGCAGTGGCAGGTTGATGGCGATCCACTCAGCTTGCTTCCCTGGAAAACCCTCTACAGAGAAACCAGCCGAGTTTCAAATTTAAGCTTTAGCCCAGATGGTCAAACGATCGCCACCAATGGGCAAGATGGCTCTATTTTTCTATTGGATGTCCAAACAGGACAGGGTGATCGCTGGAATGCTCATGATGCCCCCGTAATAGCGGTGCTTTTTAACCCCAAAGGGCAAACCCTGGCAAGCAGTAGTTTTGACCAGACAGTACGCTTGTGGAATGTGCAAACTCGTCAATGCTTGCAAGTGCTACGGGGTCATCGGGGTAGCATTCAGGCGATCGCTTTTGATCCCAAAGGGCAAACGCTGGCAAGTGGCAGTTCTGACCAAACCATTCGGTTATGGGATGTGCAAACTGGAGCCTGTCTGCGGATGATAGAAGGGAACGGGGGTGGGCTTTACACGCTAGCATTTCATCCAACCGAGCCGATTCTGGCGAGCGGCAGTTTTGACCAAACTATTCGCCTTTGGGATATGCAAACTGGAGCCTGTCTGCGAATGTTACGAGGACATACCAGTGCCGCGTATACTCTCGCCATTAGCCCTGATGGTCAACTTTTGGCAAGTGGCAGTGACGATCAAACCGTGCGCTTGTGGAATTTGCAAACAGGAGAATGCCTTCATGTCATGTCCGGACATATCAGCTGGATCAGGTCAGTCATCTTTAGCTCTGACGGTCAAATTGTATTCAGTGGCAGTGACGATCGCACCATAAAACTGTGGGATGTCACTACGGGACGCTGTATCAGAACGGTGAGAGGCGATCGCCTCTATGAAGGCATGAATATTCAAGGTGCTACAGGATTGACAAATGCTCAAAAAACAACACTGACAGCATTAGGAGCAATTTCACGGTGAAGCGATTGTTTACAGCAAAGCAAAGCTGCTTGGCCTACGATGCTGGAAAGCCACGCAATCAAGTTGCTCATGCTGCTCATGGTTTCTTTTCTCGAGATGGAATTTCACCTGTGCAACTGCTGCAAATTGGACGAGAGCAATTGCATCCTTACGATGATGTTGAAATTCAGGTGGGCGAGGTGGTCGAAGACCTTGCAGTATCCGTTTTGACTCAACAAAAATATACTGTTCGAGTTTCCGATCTCTACCAAATTAACTGGAAAGCGATCGCAGATGAACAGGACTTTCTCCATCTTCTTCAGCGTGGAGAGGTGACTGACAACCGCTCGTTGCCTCAAAAAACTGCTGGAGTTTAGGCTAAAAATCAGCACTCCGAAAATCATACTTAGAGAAATGAAAATTTAGAGGATACACTATGTTTTTTAGAGCAATTTTAGCTGTTATAACCACAGTACTGATTATTACAATCTCGTATATTTCTCCGGGGATGGCTCCAGGTCAAACTCTAAAAGCTCAATTACCTGGTGTTTACTCTTTTCGGTTAGGCGAATTCACGATTACGGCACTTAGTGATGGTACAGTACCGCAAGATATCAATAAGGTTTTAACTAATACGAACTCGGCAGAGATCAAGCGTCTCCTCCATAGAAACTTTCGCACGAACCCTGTTGAAACCTCAATCAATGCGTTTCTGATCGATACCGGAGATAAACAGGTGTTGGTGGATGCTGGAGCGGGACAATTGTTCGGGCCAAAGCTAGGTGGCAAGCTGCAAGTTTCCTTGAAAGCAGCGGGCTATGCACCAGATGAGATTGACATGATTCTCCTTACCCATATCCATACCGATCATAGCGGTGGTCTGGTTGAAAATGAGCGACTGATGTTTCCTGCTGCCACAGTTTACGCTGGCAAGCCTGATGTCGATTTATGGCTCGATCCCGCGAATGCAGAGCGATTGCATCTCGACCCCAGATATTTCGATGAAGCAGTCAAAACGGTCAAACCATACCTTGATGCAGACAAGCTTAAATCGTTTTCTGGCGAAATAACTATCTTACCAGGAATCACTGCGCGTCCCACGCCTGGGCACACGCCGGGACACAGCTTTTATGTAGTTGAAAGCGAAGGCGAGAGCATTGAGTTTTGGGGTGATATTCTTCACTTCGGCTCGATTCAATTTCCAAATCCTAAAATCACAGTTGTCTACGATGTCAATTCAAATGCCGCAGCAAAGCAACGAGCGAAACAGTTTATCCGTGCAGAAAAATCACGCTCCCTAATCGCCGCTGCACATTTGCCTTTTCCAGGAGTGGGGCACATCCGTGCAGAGGATAAGGGTTATACCTGGGTACCTGTAGATTATCGCTGGCGCAATTAACGAGTGGTGTGCCACACGAACCACCGCATGACAACTGTATCGTAATTTTTTTAGCTTGAAATAATTACCTTCCTCTGAAATACTCTTGTAATATATTAATAACTTGTGTAGATGAATTATTGGCTAATGAAATCAGAACCAGAAGTCTATAGCATTGCCGACCTTCAACGGCAGAGCGAGACTATTTGGGACGGTGTTCGCAATTATCAAGCTCGCAATTTTTTACGCCAAATGCATGAGGGAGACTTAGCTTTTTTCTATCATTCCAACACTAATCTTCCCGGCATTGCTGGTTTAATGCGTGTGGTGAAAAAAGATATTACTGACCCAACTCAGTTTGAGCCAGAAAGTAAATACTACGACCCAAAATCAAGTTCCGAATCTCCTCGGTGGCAAACAGTTGTAGTAGAATTTGTTGAGACTTTTTCTAACCCGATCTTGCTATCAATACTTAAAGAGAAGTTTAGCGCCGAAGAGCTAATGCTGGTAAGACAAGGAAATCGCTTATCGGTGATGCCCGTCCCTGAAGCAGTAGCTTTGAAGATTCTGGCGATGAAAATCTCCTAGTTGAAAATTACAGCAGGACTCAAAATTACGAATTACGAATTACGAATTATCAGCCCATCTATTTAAATATAACTACTCCTGTGATTGCGATCGCAACTCTTGTAATACCCTTTGCAAAAACTTACCCCATTCTGCCGCTAAAGGAATTTCTGTAAACGGAACCCGTACTGAGCCAGTAGATTCGGAAAATAGAAATTCTAATTCTATAGAACGGCCTTTTTCCGGTATATTATCTATATCTACTTGTTTGTCATCTATCAATAAGTAGATTTGTTTGACATCAAGCAAAGAGAATGTTTCTAGTTTAATAGGGCCTTTAGGCGTGGGTTTACCCCAAGTTAGATTGTTGCCTTTTTGACCCAGTACAGCGTAAATATCATACTTAGCCCGTTCAAATTGCTCTGCCCAGGTGCGATAGGCTTCAACTTTTTGATACTCCCTCGAACCTTGCCAAGCCAACCAGAAAAACATTACTAACAGGGGCAACCACAAAAGACCACGTTCCATCGTTTAAGAAATCCTGAGTAATGAATTGAAACTTGTAACTAAAAGTGCAGAATCCACCACTAAAGGATGGAGATAAGTTATGGTAGTGAGCAAACTGGCAAAAAGCGGTGATGAGTTAATATGAGAAAGCTTATATTATTGTGCTTGTTTGTCATTGGGCTAGGATCTGCCATATTTGGTTTCCTGAATTTCCAGGGATTGGCAGTTAAAGGAGAGTTTGAGACGATTTTGCTTGATTTTCGGGAAGATATTCCATCACTTGTAGTGGAACAGAATTTGCAAGCGATCGCCAAACAATACAACGTTACACCCCAATTAGACAACAAGTTTTCTAAAAAAGATAATGTGTATATTATCAAGGGCGATCGCCAACGACTCCAAGAACTGAAAAAATCTCAGTTTGCCCAAGCGACAGAATTCATTGAACCAAACTATATCTACAACAAGATTCCTCAACCAGGCAAAGCCGCTTGGCTAGGAGAATTTTTAAGACCCCAAGAAGATGAAGAAGTAAGTTCTTCATTAACTGGCCCCAATGACCAATATTACAGCAAGCAGTGGAACTTGCATAAAATCGGTATTGAAGGCGCATGGAGTCAAACCAAAGGTAGCGGTATCACAGTTGCAGTCATTGACACTGGGATTACCAAGGTTCGTGACTTGTATGAGACAAAATTCGTCAAGGGCTATGATTTTGTTAACGACCGAGAAGAAGCCACAGACGATAACGGTCACGGTACCCATGTTGCTGGAACTATTGCCCAAGCCACAAATAACAAATATGGCGTAGCTGGAATTGCCTACGAAGCCAGTTTGATGCCGCTGAAGGTACTCAGTTCTTATGGCGGTGGTACCGTTGCCGATATTGCTGAAGCGATTAAATTTGCTGCTGATAAAGGCGCAGATGTGATCAATATGAGCTTGGGCGGTGTCGGTGAAAGCAAGTTAATGAAAGAAGCGATCGAGTATGCCCATAAAAAAGATGTAGTTATTATTGCCGCAGCCGGCAATGAAAACACTAATGGGGTAAGCTATCCAGCCCGCTATCCTTACGTCATTGGCGTTTCGGCAACTGGCCCAGATGGCGAAAGAGCGCCCTATTCTAACTTTGGCGCAGGGGTAGATATATCGGCTCCTGGTGGCAGTGAAGCTGGTAAAATTCTCCAAGAAACTATCGATGAAAAGGGCGAAGGAGTATTTCTGGGCTTCCAGGGTACAAGCATGGCTGCTCCCCACGTTGCTGGTGTTGCGGCATTAATCAGAGCTGCTGGCATCAAAGAACCAGATGAAGTTTTAAAAGTCCTCAAGCAGTCAGCGCGAGTTATCCAAGATGATGGCTTGAACTATTATGGCGCTGGACAACTTAATGCAGAAGCAGCAGTCAAACTAGCCTTTAGCGGACAAATCAGTTTTCCAGATTTCTTTCGCTGGTTACGGGATAACGGCTATCTTAACCCCGGCTTTTGGATTGATGGTGGTGCAGTAGCACTGTTACCCAAGGTTTTAATGGTAGTTGGTTCTTATCTGCTGGCTTGGTTTTTACGGGTTTACTTCCCCTTCACTTGGAGTTGGTCTTTATCTAGTGGACTAATCGCCGGCAGTTCTGGGTTATTCTTCCTCAAGGGAATCTATATTTTTGATCTTCCCCAATGGCCTTTGCGGGTTTTGGGCAGTTCAATCCCCGAATTAGGCAATACCCTTCAGGGAACTGATGCCTTGAATCCCCTGTTTACTAGTGTACTTATTCCCGTTGTGTTAATGGCATTGCTGCTGGGACATCCTAGTTGGAAATGGTTTGCCATTGGTTCAACTTTAGGTGTAGCAGCATGCTTAACTATAAGTGCGTTTTTCGATCCGGCAGTTTGGGGATTGGGAAGTGGTAACTTAGCACGCCTCTTCCTCATTGCCAATGCCCTAATCTGTTATGGACTTGCTCGTTTAGCATTGAAAAACGAAGAAAAAACGGCATAAAAAGGGACTGGGGACTAGGAAAATTCTTCCCCAATCCCCAGCCCCCATTACCCCTTATCCCCAAAGGGGCCCCACCTTCCCCTGTTCCCAATCCCCAACTCAGCACTTTTTATGAGCATTACACTTACAGGTACAATCGAACGCCGTGATATTGGCACAGGCGCATGGGCATTAGTCACCGAAGAGGGCGTTACTTACGAAATCCTCCGAGGGGCTGATAAAGACTTACTCAAAACCGGACAAAAAGCAAAAGTTAAAGGACAGGTGCGCGAAGATATTATGACTATTGCCATGATTGGCCCTGTCCTGGAGATTAAATCTTTTGAGGTAATTAGTTCTGATTAGCTGTAGAATCCAGAACTTCTTGCAGACGGCTTCTAAACTCCCCTTTGGGATGACCTCCTTTTACCTCACCCACAATCTGAAATTCCCCTTCTGGAGAATTGCAGAGGATGTAAGTAGGCCATCCCATTTCTGATTTATCGGGATATTGAGTCAATAAAATTTTGCGATACTTGCGGTAAGCAGTCGTATCTTGCATTTTTACATCGATAAATTCTAAACCCAGTTCTTCAGCCACCTTTTTGTCATAAAAAGACATTTTATGGCAGATGCCGCACTCTTCTGAAGAGAACTTAATTACAGCTAAACTCATGGGTTGGCTACTTTTTGATTTTAAGCAAAGTTTGTCATCATATTTCCATGAAATATTACCATATAGCTGGTCATTAATGTCAACTTAAGGCTGAAACTTATGCCAATCCATCTGAGTTTACAGGTAATATGAAATTACTCGCGATCGCCCCGTGGTCAATTACCTTGAATCTAAATTGAACTCGCTATTTCGCTCATTATCAGCGTTATACCAATTTAATGTGAAGTTGCATATATCTTGGTCCCCCTAAATCCCCCTTTTTAAGGGGGACTTTGATAGATTTTTTTCCGGTTCCCCCCTTATTAAGGGGAGCCAGCGCGGTCTTCTCCCAAAGGGAGAGGCTAGCGCCAAGGGGGTTTCCCCCATAAGCGACTGGCGTGGGCTAGGAGGGATCGCATTCTATGCAGCTTCATAAAAAATTGATATTGTATTATTTAAATAACATATAGCTTAAGTACTTATTTCCAAAACAGTGGCATACTGAGTTCATAACTCAATATAACTACGTAAATAATTAGAGGTTTGTAATGTTCGCCTAGCATCTCATAGAGAGGACTTTAGTCTGCAAATGAGGGCTAGAGCCGCTCACTAAAAACTAATTTCTAGATTTTTTACATTACTTAACCTAGTTTAATTTATTTTCTCCGACTTCTTTGCTTTACCGTAATAGTTAATAATATTTTAAACTAGTCGTTAATTATTTTTCATGGTTATATAACTATAATACAAATTGTATAAATAGTCATATATGTAATGAAATATTCATTGCCCAAAACAGCAAAATTATTTCGCAAAAAGCTGAAAAAATACTGGCGATCGCTTAATCATTGGTTTTTAAATACACCAGAAAGGGCACTCTTAGAAGCTTACCAAGCAGCTGAGAGAATTAAAAACATTGAGCTAGAACATTTTGGTAACAAAAAAATATCTTCAGAATCAGTAAAATATACTGAAAATGTCATGTCATATTGGCAAGTATACCTTGATAAAAATTTAACTATTATCAAGCTAAGGCTTGCAGAGTTCCAATTTAGTCGGGGATTTATAAATATTTCTAACTCTATTCTCTTAGATAAACTCAAAGTTATTGATGAAGTTGTAGAAAAGTATGCTATCAAAAATCAGCTAACTAGTAGCACATTAGGATCAACTTCTCAACCCATAGAAATTAACGAACAGCCAGATCCATCTAATATTAATAATATTAAAGCAACATCTCCATCTCAAAATTATAGAGCGTTTCGAATGTCTATAAGTAAGAGACTTAATAGAGTTAGAGCAGATTTTGCACCACAGGCCGAAGAAGATTTTATCAGAAATTATAGATTTTCTAGAAATAGAACAACAATTGCTTTAAGATTTTTGATGACTCTAATCATTGTACCACTTTTGACTCAGCAATTATCTAAAGAGTTTTTAGTCATTCCCATATTACAAAGAGTTAGAGGAAATGATGCAACTAAAGTTTTTGTCAATTCTGACGTGGAAAAAGAAGCTCTCCATGAATTACATAACTTTCAAGAAAAGCTAAGATTTGAATATTTGCTATATCAAGCGCCACCACTTTCTTCAGAGCTAACACAACAAAAGCTGAAAAATAAAGCAGTTGCAATGTATGAAAAATTTCGGATAAAAAGTAACAATGAGATTAGTAATGTTTTTGCTGATTTAATCTCACTATTTTCTTTTGGTATGGTTATCGCTCTTAGCAAAAGAGAAATTTGGATTATCAAGTCTTTTATGGATACCATTGTCTATGGTCTTAGCGACAGTGCTAAAGCTTTTTTAATTATTCTATTTACAGATATATTTGTAGGATTTCACTCACCAGAAGGGTGGGAAGTTATTCTTGCAGGATTGGCAGAACATTTAGGTTTGCCAGCCAGTAGAAACTTAATCTTTTTCTTTATTGCTACATTTCCTGTGATTTTAAACACTATCTTCAAATACTGGATTTTCCGCTATCTCAGTCGTTTATCTCCGTCGGCATTAGCTACATTAAAACAAATGGATGATGCATGAGTAGCAAGATCCCCAAAGAAGTACACTAAAAACTAATCTAAAATATTTTTTACATTACTTAACCTAGTTTTATTTATTCTTACTGACTTACTTTTGCAAGATGTTGGGAAAAGGTTAAAGGGAAAATTACATCCCTTTCCCCTTTCCCCCCGCCCCTTATCCCCAGAGGGGGCCTTTTTCCCATTTCTGCAAGAAGTCTAGTGTAGCGAGTCCGTGAATGTCATTATGGATTATTTTGGCGCTTTTGTTTCCTGATTCGCTAGGCTATGTATATCCTAGTTTTTTCAAAGCGTGCTATGGATTTTGAAAGCAAAGCCAATGGCCCAACTCCTACAGATAACATAGAGTTTGCTCAACCAAGTAGTACCCGTAAACCACTGCAATTGCTACGAGATACTGAAGCTTTGCTACGTCGTCCAACGGTAGCAACACTGTCGCCGATTTTGCCACCAAAACTGAGCAATAGATTCCAAGCAACCTCATCTTTGGCAGACGACTCCTTTAAAAAATTGGCAGAAATTGACTTAGACAGTATTAGTGATTTTGAACTGCGTCCTGTACGAATTTTTGTTGGCTTAAGCTTTGTTGGTTTTGGGGCGCTCATGATATTGTTGCTGCTGCTATACTTAAACACATTGCATCCAAAAGTTAATACAGTTGAACAGATTCAGCTATATTGGTATCAATATGTTTGGTTTGTCAGCTTAGGTATCACAGGGATGTTTATTTTGGGTCGAGAAGCAATGCGTCCTATGCCAAAGCGACGCAAGTAATTCGTAATTAAGTTTTGTGGTCGAAATATGAGTGAAAAAGATTGTAGAGATGTAGCAGTGCTGCGTCTCTACAAGAGTATTGTAATTTAATAGTTACAATAAAAAGTTGAGTAATTAATAGTTCAAAATGTACTTGTGTATTAATTAGCTGTTAGCAAAGGAGATTTTATATATGGATCATGATGCTTTCATTGTTCCGCCAGGTTCAAAGATTTCTTTGAAAAAAAACTATGACCCAGCTTATAAGACTGATTTTCATGAAAAAGCTGATGCTGCAATCAAATTACAGGAAGATGTTGAACGACTAGCTAATTACCAAAATATTCTCTACGCTCAAAATACATATTCCTTATTAATTATTTTTCAGGCAATGGATGCTGCTGGTAAAGATAGCACTATTAAACACGTTACCTCTGGTGTTAATCCCCAAGGATTTCAAGTGTTTAGTTTTAAAGGGCCCAGTGCGGAAGAATTAGACCATGATTATCTCTGGCGCTCAATGAGAGCTTTGCCAGAAAGAGGTCGGATTGGAATATTCAACCGCTCCTACTATGAAGAAGTGCTAGTAGTTCGTGTCCATCCAGAAATGCTTCAAAAACAACAACTTCCTCACTTTCCTGATGGAAAAAAGATATGGAAGCAGCGCTTTGGAGAAATTAATAATTTTGAAAAATATTTGGTAAATAATGGTGTAATTATCCTAAAGTTTTTTCTAAATGTCTCAAAATCAGAGCAGAAAAAACGATTTTTAGAACGGATTAACTCTCCTGAAAAAAATTGGAAGTTTTCAGATAATGATGTCAGAGAACGAGTTTTTTGGGATGATTACATGAATGCTTATGAAGAGGTTTTTAACTATACTAGTACTAAATGGGCACCGTGGTATATTATTCCTGCCGATCGCAAATGGTTTACACGTTTAGTAGTGGCTAATATCATCTGCACAAAATTACAAGAGCTAAATTTGCAATACCCAATATTTAATGAGGAACATAGGCAGCAACTTTTGCAGGCAAAACTAATTTTAGAGCAGGAAGATTAACTTATCTTTTTTTTAAAAGGTTAAAAATTGTAAGTTGATTAATGTTATTTGTCCTAAAGAAGCTATGCAGATGATCATAAGCAAAAAATCATGATTCAAATGGCAGAAAATGCCAAAAATCATCCACCTCACTTTAATAATGCTGCCTTTGATATAGTGGCGATCGCAGCCTCAGCAGGCGGTGTGACTGCTTTAGTTAAAGTGCTATCAACTCTACCCGCAAAATTCCCCGCCGCGATCGCCATTGTGCAACACCTTGCGCCCCAACACCGCTCGTTCATGGCAGAAATTCTCGGTCGGCGCACGGTTCTTGCTGTTAAACAGGCACAAGAGGGAGATTGCCTTACCCCAGGAACAGCTTACGTTGCCCCGCCCAATCACCACCTGTTGGTTAACGGTGACAGCACCCTTTCCTTATCACAGTCGGAATTAGTACATTTTTTACGTCCTTCAGCTGATTTATTATTTGAATCAATTGCAACCATTTATAAAGACAGAGCGATCGCTATTGTGCTAACTGGAACGGGTAGCGATGGGGCGATGGGAGTAGAAGCGATAAAAAAAATGGGTGGTACTATCATTGTTCAAGAGGTAAAAACCGCCGAATTTTCTGGGATGCCCTCAGCTGCAATTCAAACTGGTAACGTAGATTTTATTCTCCCCCTTGATGCAATATCGAGTACTCTGGTGACTTTGGTCATGGGTAATGTTGAAATTGACTGATATATTGCATCAGCCTCAACAACTGTCTCAGAATTTATTTTGAAGCTAATAGCTCAAGTTGTCTAAAAACGACTAAATAAAAAGACTTTTAATTTAAAATTCCAAATTGGTATGACTTCCGCAGAAAGAGATCCTAAATTTGAAAATCTACTTATTCATCTGAGACAAAACCGCGGATTTGATTTTACAGGCTATAAGCGATCAAGTTTGATCCGTCGGGTACTCAAGCGGATGCAGTCATTAACTATAGAAAACTTTGAAGAGTATCAAGACTATCTAGAAGTTTATCCAGAAGAATTTAATTATCTCTTCAACACTATCTTAATTAATGTCACCGATTTTTTTCGAGATTCATCAGCTTGGGAATACATAGCAGAAAAAATACTGCCTAATCTGATTAGGAATAAAAAAACTTCTGACCAAATCCGCATCTGGAGCGCTGGCTGTGCTTCTGGGGAAGAAGCTTATACTCTGGCAATGTTGATGGCTGAAATTTTGGGAGCAGAGGAATTTCGCCAACGAGTGAAAATCTATGCCACAGATGTAGATGAAGATGCTCTCAACCAAGCTAGGCAAGCTGTGTATTCAGCAAAGGATGTCCAAACGGTACCAGATGAACTGCGACATAAATACTTTGAGATTGTCGGGAACCGTTATGTCTTCCGCCAAGACTTGCGTCGCTCAGTGATTCTTGGTCGCCACGATCTGCTTCAGGATGCACCCATTTCGCGCTTAGATTTACTGGTCAGCCGTAATACATTAATGTATTTTGATTCTGAGACTCAAAGGCGAATTTTAACCCGGTTTCATTTTGCACTAAATGATAATGGCTATCTGTTTTTAGGAAAAGCAGAGATGCTATTGATGCATTCTAATCTGTTTACTCCACTGGACTTGAAAAACCGGATATTTGCTAAAGTATCGACGGTGAATTTACGCGATCGCCTCTTGGTTATGGCAAATTCAGTAGATGACGAATGTAGCAGTCCTTTGGCTCGAAACCTTCGGCTGCGAGATATGGGTTTTGACACAGCCTCAATTGCCCAAATAGTCATTGATATCAATGGCATTCTGGTAATGGTGAACGAGCAGGCGCGGGCTTTGTTCGCCCTTTCACCCAAAGATTTAGCTCGTCCTTTCCAGGATCTGGAACTTTCCTATCGACCAGTTGAATTGCGATCGCTAATTGAACAGGCTTATAATGAACGCCGCCCCATCAGCCTGACAAATGTAAAGCGCTATTTGTCTAATACAGAAATACAATATTTGGATGTGCGAATTACGCCTTTGCAAGAAACAGATACCAGTTTCTTAGGAGTCAGCATCTCCTTTAATAATGTCACGCGTTATATTCAACTCCAAGATGCCCTGCAACGTTCCCAACAGGAATTAGAAACTACCAACGAAGAACTCCAATCTACCAATGAAGAATTAGAAACTACCAACGAAGAACTCCAATCTACCAATGAAGAATTAGAAACTACCAACGAAGAACTCCAATCTACCAATGAAGGATTGGAGACGATGAATGAAGAACTCCAATCTACCAATGAAGAATTACAGACAATTAATAACGAACTGAGCGAGCGCACCACAGAACTCAATCGTACAAACATTTTCCTTATCTCTATTCTCAAAAGTCTCCAAACGGGAATAGTGGTAATTGACAGCAGCTTTAATATCTCTATTTGGAATTACATGGTAGAAGATTTATGGGGCTTGCGGACTGATGAAGTCATTGGAAAGTCTATCTTCAGCTTAGAAATTGGGCTACCCCTTGAGCAGTTGCGATCGCCTATCCGCGAATCCCTATCGGGAAAAAAACAGTTTCAAGAAATGATCCTTGATGCGACTAATCGTCGGGGTAAGCAAATAAAATGTTACCTGGCAATCACCCCGCTGCTTGGCATTGAAATGCAAGGAGCAATTTTGATGATGGCAGATGTAGAGAGAGTCAGCAGTATGATTTCTAGTCAAGAAATGGAGGAACGGCGGTAACAGGAATGAAAGAGGGAGGGGGCAGGGGGCAGGGGGCAGGGGGCAGGAGAGGCAGGGGAGGCAAGGGGAGAAAGGAATTTAATTTTTTGACGATAAACGCCGCAAAGTTGCCTTAATGGACTACTAGTTTAAACTATGGAAAAATCCAAAATCCAAAATCCAAAATTGATTGACTCTGTGCTTACTCAGTTACCGACTATCAACGCCCTGAAACAACCCACTAGCTCTGCTTGGGTTGAACAAGCGATCGCTAATTTAGATATCATCTTACTTGACCACTCTCACTGTGAACGCAAAGCAGCAGGTGTGGCCTTGAACATGATGTTTCGCTACCCTTCGAATACTAAAATGGTTCGGGAGCTAACTGCGATCGCCCGCGAAGAATTAGAACACTTCGAGCTAGTTAACCAATGGTTAGAACGCCGGAATATTCCCCTAGCTCCCTTACCACCGCCTCCTTATGGCGCGGGTTTAAAAGCTCAAGTCCGCCCTAAAGAACCTGAGCGATTTTTGGATTCCTTGCTAGTCACTGGTTTAATCGAAGCTCGCTCTCACGAACGCCTAGGATTATTAGCTGCTCACTGTCCAGAGCCAGAGTTAGCAAAATTTTATCGGGGGCTAATGGCATCCGAAGCGCGTCACTACGGTATATATTGGGTTTTAGCTGCTACTTATTTCGACAAAGAAATTGTCATGCAACGGCTTGATGAATTGGCAATTGTCGAAAGTGAGTTGTTGGCGAATTTGCACCCAGAACCTAGAATTCACAGTTAGTAGACTAAGGCAACAGATATGAAGCTTCAGCTAACACACCTGAGACTGCTTGTCTCCAACTACAAAGATTCTTTTCTGTTCTACCGGGATCTGCTGAAATTTGATGTCGATTGGGGCGATGAAGATAGCGGATATGCT
Source organism: Nostoc flagelliforme FACHB-838 (assembly GCF_014698065.1). Lineage (GTDB taxonomy): Bacteria > Cyanobacteriota > Cyanobacteriia > Cyanobacteriales > Nostocaceae > Nostoc > Nostoc flagelliforme_B. The sequence continues at coordinate 3,199 of NZ_JACJSI010000107.1, read as the reverse complement.
GAGTTGAATACCGGATATCTCAAGCTCGGTTTGTTCAAAAAAGACTTAATGGCTGAAGTAGTCCCCAGAATCGAACAGCCTTCATACATTGTCAATCGAGATAAAATTGCCTTGATTTTCGCAGTCGATAACGTGGATGAAGTCTATGAGCAAGTAAAAAATCAGAATGCGATCGTTGTGACTGAACCACAAGATCGCCCAGACTGGGGAATCCGCACGGCTCATTTTCGCGATCCTGATGGCAATCTTATCGAAATCTATAATAATCTCGGAATTGTTAGTTAAAAATTTGCTGCCAATACAACTATCCAATATCTGAATTACAAACTTAGCTCTAATACCAAGCTCGATAGACTACAAATAGGGGACATATTTGCAATATGTCCCCCTAAAAATTTTATGTATTTCTAGCCTGACAAATGCCTTGGTCATTAAAGCTAGAATAATATTTAATTACTGTTCTAGCCAGCCTAGCTTAGACTATTTAAGTTCACTGTCTATATAGATGCTGGTTTTTTCTTGAGAACTTTATTCATCAAACCAAGTACCAACAGACCAAAAATTGCGCCAGGTTCAGGAATAGCAGTTGCTGTCAACTCACCACCAAGATCCAATCTACAGTTTGGGTATGTGTCGCACACTTCTGGTGAGAGATCATCCTTTAAGAATATCTTAGCCGTTGGCAATCCTTGCTCGGCATTTAGGTAAGTATAAAAATCTAAACCTGTCACATCTGTTGAAAAGTCAATTCCCAAATCAAATCAAAACCATTAGATGTGTCAAAATTGCCAGTTTGTAAAACAGTCTCTGTTACTGTATCAAAATTGAAATTGAAAGCACTGTCCGATTGTGGAAAATCGTAGTTAAAGTTTTGCAATAAACTTCCCTCTGGATTGAAGAAAGAAATTGCAAAATCAGTCAGTTGATCCTTTGTGACGATGCTTCCCAGAAAACTATCATTATAGCTGAACTGCCCCTCAGCTGAATAGCCTTGATCTCCTAGCCAATCAAGCTTATAAGAAGCAGCATCAGCACTGGAAACCCTCATTAAAGTAGCTATAGAACTGAAAGCAGCAACAGCTACAGTAGATTTGATTTGGTTACGAATGCTTTTCATTTTCTTAATAAAAGTAATAGATTCTGATGTTGTATTCGTCTGCAAACTTTTCATCAGTATGGAAGCCAATACTGATTATTCTTTAAAAGATGAACTATATAAAGTGAATTCATCTACCTAAATAGTGAGATTAAACACAGCATTAATCACTGAAATAGGTTAGAAAAATTGTATCATTCACAGTCAAAAATCTGCTGACATTTGCTGATTATTTTTTGTGAAATCAGCCAAAAACCTATAATTTATGCTAATACTACCGCACTAGTTTTTTAAACAATTCTTTAACTTATCTTAAACAAATAATGTTTTGTTTGCACTGATTTTTATCACATTATTTAGATTATTTTTTGTGCGGAATAAAATATCAAAATTCAACATTTTATAAAGTTTATTCTTTATATTTACCTGTTTATATATAGCCCTAGGCTCTAAATAGCTGTTTTGTTTGAATATATGCATTAATTTGCCAAAAATAAGGCAGATTTCATCATATAATTTACCTTTTATTTACTAACCCTAAATTAAATAAAGCATTACCCAAATTTAATCAAGATCAAATATTTTTGCTTCAGCATTCTTTTTCAAGTAACCAAACCATCCTCATGACATTCTCAAGACGTAAATTCTTTGCAATAGCAGGTACAACTGCTGTCGGCACCTTGATGGTGTCTCCTATGGAAGGTCTTCTAGCCAGACAAGCCTTTGGTCGAAAATTTGGTAAAGGATATGGGCCCCTTGTACCAGATCCCAATGGTTTGTTAGATTTACCAGCCGGATTTCAGTATCGAACTTTCTCTCTAACAGGCGAACTCATGAACGATGGCACTTTAGTGGCTGGCGGTCATGATGGGATGGCGGCTTTCCCAGGCCCCAGAAATACAGTAATTTTAGTTCGCAACCACGAACTTAGCCCTGGTTCAGCTACACAAGTCATCGGGCCAAGACCCTACGATCCACTTTGTAAAGGTGGTACAACAAACTTAGTTGTTGGGCCTAATCGTCAGTTAATCAAACACTTTACTTCCCTAAGTGGAACCTATCGTAACTGTGCAGGTGGGCCAACTCCTTGGGGTTCATGGATTACCTGTGAAGAAAACATCTCCACTGTGGCTACAAATGACCCAGAAAATCCTACCAATAATGTCTCAACTTCCCACGGTTATAATTTTGAAGTTCCAGCCAGTACCACTACTCCTGTGAAGCCTGAACCTTTAATAGCTATGGGAAGATTTAACCATGAAGCTGTTGCCGTAGACCCCAAAACGGGAATTGTCTATGAGACAGAAGACCGGGGAGATAGTCTCTTTTACCGTTTCATTCCAAAAGAACGTGGCAAGTTAGAAAAAGGAGGCACTCTTCAAGCTTTAAAATTCAAAAATATTTTTCAAGCACAAACCTTTGCTGGTTTCCCCAAACGGAAGCCGATGAAAGTAGAGTGGGTAACAATTACTGATCCCAATCCGCCTGAAGATACTGTACGAGAAGAAGGTTTCGCAAAAGGTGCAGCTCAGTTTGCTCGTGGGGAAGGTATCTGGTATGGTAACGATGAAATTTACTTTTGCTGTACAAGTGGCGGTGCTTTAGAGCTTGGTCAAGTCTGGCGCTATATTCCCGCTAAAGAGACAATTGAACTGTTTGTAGAATCTACATCTGCTGCCGAACTGGAAAATCCAGATAACATAGTTGTTTCACCTTATGGTGATCTCATTCTTTGTGAAGATGGAGATGATGAGCAGTTCTTAGTAGGTGTTACTCCAAAGGGTGAACTCTATCAATTCGCCCGTAATGCTATCAATGACAGGGAGTTTGCTGGTGCTTGCTTCTCACCTGATGGTAAGACTTTGTTTGTTAACATCCAAACACCTGGTATTACTTTCGCAATTTGGGGCCCTTGGACAAGTCATAGAGACTAAACCTCGTCTAGGTTGAGACCCGTAGTTTTTCCTCATCAGGTTTGAGATGAGTTGTCACCCACAAACGATCTGCTACTGTATTGGGAGAGGCATTAATTTGTTGTTGAAATACTGAAACCTGTTCAATTAGGTCAGACTGACGCTCATAGCAAGTATGATATGTAACATC